>DASUUH010000001.1:0-35472 GCA_036374175.1 Jiangellaceae bacterium
TGAACGCGCTCATCCGGGCGCGAAACTCCATGGATGATCGCGGCATCGATCTGGTGATCTCCGGCGTGAGCGAACAAGTTCGCCGCCTGTTCGAAGTCAGCGGGCTGACGAGCGCGTTCATGTTCGTGCCCTCGTAGCATGAGTGAGCTAGCGTTCCGGTTCAGAATCGAACTCGGCGGGTCCCGAGAGGGTCGGCCCAGGGCGGCACGTCGCTGGGTGATGGCGCGGTGCGCCGAGCTTGGGTTCGAATGTGCGAACGCCAACCTTCCGCTGCTGGTAAGCGAACTCGTCACCAACGCGTGCATACATGGCGCGGATCCCGTGACGCTGCGCCTTGAGATGAGCAGTTCCAGAGCGCGAGTCGAAGTGGAAGACGGCGTCCCCGAGTTGCCCGATGTGCAGAGTCCGACCGATCGGGATCCAGGCGGCCGGGGCTTGTTGATCGTAGAGTCGCTTAGTCACGGCTGGGGTGTGGAGCGTACGGCCACCGGCGGCAAGGTCGTATGGGCCGAAGTACTCATGGAAGAGCCGGGCAACGAAAAGCTGGAGAAGGCTGGCTGTGTATGACCGGGCTGACCGATGACACCGAGAACATGCGGCGCCTCGAGGTCGTGACCGACCGGGCCCTTGCCCAGTCTGACTTGGAAAGCCTGCTCGAAGAGCTGCTCGATCGGATCACCGACCTGCTGAAGGTCGACACGGCCGCCGTGCTGCTGATCGACAAAGATGCTGGCGAACTGGTGACCACGGCCACCAAGGGTCTGGAAGAGGAGGTACTGCACGGCTTTCGGGTGCCGGTGGGACATGGGTTTTCGGGAACGATCTTTGCGACTGGACAACCAAGGGTTATCGACCACGTCGATGAGACGAATGTGGTCAGCCCGATCCTTCTGAGAACCGGCATCCAGTCGTTGATGGGCACGCCACTAGTGGCCTCCGGCGAGATCATCGGCGTGCTCAGCACCGGCACCCGGTACCACCGGAAATTCCGTGAAGACGACGTGCGGCTTCTCCAGGTGGCAGCCGATCGGGTGGCGTTGGCCACCCAGGCTCGTCAGACCTACGCTGAGCGCGTCGCTGCGGTCTTTCTCCAACGCAGCCTTCTGCCTGGGCGGCTGCCCTCGCTGCCCGGCCTTGAGATGGGCGGCCGGTACATCCCGGGCGGCAGCGGCAGCGTAGGAGGCGACTGGTACGACGTTTTCCCGCTGCCTGCGGGCCGCACCGGCGTGGCCATCGGAGATGTGGTCGGGCGCGGGATGACGGCGGCGGTGGTGATGGGCCGCCTGCGCAGCGCATTGCGGGCTTACGCCCTGGAGTCCACCGACCCGGCCGACGTGCTCGAACGGTTGGACCGCAAGGCACAGCACTTCGAGGCCGGTCAGATGACGACCGTCCTTTACATGGTCATCGAGCCGGGAACGGACGAGCTGATCATTTCCTCGGCCGGTCACCTGCTGCCGATCATTGCCCCGCCGCATGAAGCCGCCTTCACCGTCGACGTGCCGGTTGACCCGCCGCTGGCCACCCTGCCCGCCGTCGAACGGCGACGCACCGCTGTCTCGTTGCCCGCCGGCGCGGCGATGTGCTTGTTCACCGACGGCCTGGTGGAGCGCCGGGACGAGCCGCTGACCGACTCACTCGAAAGGTTGCGAGCCGCGGTAGCTGCCGCCACCCCGAACTCCGTCTGCGAGGCAATACTGTTCGAGATGCTGCCCAGTCAGGGCCACCCGGATGACATCGCCCTGCTTGTGCTACGCCGGACCGGCAGCGGCGCCGACGATTGACTTCCCGACCTGCGGGTTAGGCCCCTGAAGCAGCTAGCCGAGGTGATCGGCCAGGATGCGGCTTCGCGTGCTGCTGGCATCGGCGTGCCGCTGGCGTCCGGTAGCGGTAGGAGCGACGTAGATGGAGCGGCGGTCGTTGTCGCACATCGAACGAGCGACGAGCCCTTGCCGCTCGAGGCGGTCGACTGCCCGCGATAGCGCGCTCTGGCTCAGATACATATCTGAACCGAGCACCTTGAGGACGCATTTGTCACCGGCGTCGATGAGCCGGTCGAGAGCTTCGAACTCGCTGAGTCCGATGCCGTGCTCGCGCTGCAGAGTCTGGTCGAGGGCATTGGCCACGGCGTTGTAGGTGGTCAGCAGGTCGCGCCAGCGCTCGACCAGCTCGCGCTCACGTACTGCCGCCATGCGGCGGAAGATACCACGCGCCCGCATAACATGCAAAGACATTTAATGCTTGTACATTGCATGCACGCGCATGTAATGTCGGCGGCTGTGACCTCTCAAACTCACGACCCAACGATGAAGTCGACGGCTGCCGGCGAACGGTGGAGTCCGCGCTTATGGGGCCTGCTGACCGTCGTGTGCCTCGTGCTGTTCTTGGACGGCCTGGACGTCTCCATGGTCGGCGTGGCACTACCGTCCATCGCCGCAGACCTGGGCCTGTCGACCTCGACCCTCCAGTGGATCGTCAGCGGCTACGTCCTTGGCTATGGCGGCCTGCTCCTCCTCGGCGGCCGGATGGCCGACCTACTCGGCCGGCGCCGGGTCTTCCTCGTGGCCGTCGCCGTCTTCGCCGTGGCGTCGCTGCTCGGCGGGCTCGTCGATAACGGCGCGCTGCTGATCGCGACAAGATTCATCAAGGGAGTCAGCGCCGCGTTCACCGCACCGACCGGCCTTTCGATCATCACGACGACCTTCGCAGAAGGCAGCGCCCGCAACAAGGCACTATCGATCTACACCGTGTTCGGCGCCACCGGGTTTTCGTCCGGTCTGGTGATCGGCGGCTTGTTCACCGGGCTCGGCTGGCGGTGGACCTACCTGTCACCGGTGCCCATCGCTGTCGCGGCGCTCGTGGCCGGGCTCATGCTCATTGCTCGAGACCGCCCCGCGGCTTCGGGCGGGCATGACCTGTGGGGTGCAATCACCTTGCCGGCCGGCATGCTGCTGCTCGTCTACACTGTGGTCCGGGCGCCCGACGCCGGCTGGTCTGATCCGTCGACGATCGGGCTGTTCGGCCTGGCAGCTGTGATCCTGACGGTGTTCGTCATGATCGAGCAGCGCGTCACCCACCCGCTCGTCAGGCTCAGCATTCTGCGCCGGGGTTCAATCCTTCGGGCCAACGTCGGATTCATCGCGATGTTCGGCGCGTACCTGAGCTTCCAGTTCATCGTCACGTTGTACCTGCAGGACGTGCTGGGGTGGACGCCGCTCAGCATGGCGCTGGCCTTGCTGCCGGCCGGCGTGCTGGTGGCTGTCAGCGCGCCGTTTGCGGAGCGCCTGATCGACAGGTTCGGCACCCCACGGCTTATCGGGACGTCGATGGCGGTCTTCGCGCTCGGTTACGTCCTGTTCATCGACATCGACACCAATCCCGCGTACATCACGGCGATCTTGCCCACCGTGCTCCTGCTGGGTATCGGCTTCGCGATCGGCTTCCCGTCCATTAACGTGCAGGCCACGTCCGGAGTGGACGACTCAGAGCAGGGCCTGGCGTCCGGGTTGGTCTGGACGTCCGGCCAAGTCGGTGGGGCACTTGTGCTGGCCGTCACGACCGCACTCGTCACCGCGGGAACGCCAGCCGAGCCGTCGGCGGGGGCGATGCTGGCCCAGTTCCGTCCCGGCATCGTGTTGGTCACGTTCGTTGCCCTCGGGGGGTTCCTACTTACCGTCGTCCCGCTGCTGCGCCGCAGATCCGCAGTGGCGGAACGAGCGAACAACCGGCCGCTCGAACTCGAGCCAACCGGCTCGTAGCCGGTCGGGGCGCCTGCCGCGCTCGTTCCCTAGCCGGCAAGCGTCAGTTCGACGTGCGCGACAGAACCGTCGACGAGGTTCTCCGCCACGCGGACCGATCTCTTGATCGGCAAGACGTAGGTGCCGCGTGGGCGGTCGGGAAACAGCGAGGTCGACCAGCGCGTCGTTCCGATCGAGACCTCAACGCGAACGGAACCGAAGGCGGTGGAGTTCTCCGCCGTACGCTGGTCGATCTCGTCGGCACACTCGCGCGGCAGGCTTACGAAGTGCCACGCGCCGGGCCCGTCGTGCTCCCACACGGTGGCGTCAAAGGTGAAGCTTGGCATCGTCGATCACGTGGTCGCGGATTGACGTGACCGGCGTACGTATGCGTCGATCTCGCCGAGCAGCGCAGCCTTGCGGTCGGCAGGCAGGAACGAGGCCTCGGTGCCGGCCCGGGCCAGCCCGGCTACGCCGTCCGCATCGAGGCCGAGCAACCTGCCGGCAACTAGGTACTCGTCGTTCAACGTGGTCGAGAACATGGGCGGATCGTCGGAGTTGATCGTCACCGGCACGCCGGCGGCCACGAGCACCGGCAACGGGTGCTCGTCGAGCGACGGCACCGACCGGGTGCGCACGTTAGAAGTGGGGCAGACCTCCAGCGCGATGCCCTCGGCCGCGAGGTGCGCCATCAGTTCCGGGTCCCGTGCAGCCGCGATGCCGTGCCCGATCCGCTCCGCACCGAGGTAGTTCAGTGCGTCCCAGATCGTCTCCGGCCCGGTCGACTCGCCCGCGTGCGGAACGCTGTGCAATCCCGCGGCCCGCGCGCGGTCGAAGTGTGCGGCGAACTGCGGCCGCGGCACACCTATCTCAGGACCGCCGAGCCCGAAACTGACCAGCCCGTCCGGCCGGACCCGTAGCGCGGTGTCCAGCGTCACGTCGGCCGCCGGTGCACCCGACTCCCCCGGGATGTCGAAACACCAGACGAGCTCGACGTCGAAATCACGGCCAGCCCTGCCGCGGGCGTCTTCCAGCGCTTCACAGAATGCCTCGGCCGGGATCCCCCGGATGATCGACGTGTAAGGCGTTACCGTCAGCTCGGCATAACGCACTGACTGTCCGGACATCTCGCGGGCGATCTCGTACGTCAGCATCGCAACGTCGTCGGGCGTGCGGATCAGGTCCACGACGCTCAAGTAGATCTCGATGAAGTGGGCGAGATCTTGGAATTCAAAGTATTCCCGCAGGCGGTCCGGATCGGCCGGCACCGGACTCGACCCTACGTGGCGGGCCGCCAGCTCTGCGACGATGCGCGGCGATGCCGACCCCACGTGGTGGACATGCAACTCGACCTTCGGAAGATCTGCGATGAACGCTTTCAGCTCCTGCACGCCGCCCATCATCCCGCAGCGGCACGCCGGTTGACGAACGCCGCAGGCTGAGATGAAGTGTCACGGCTGGGCGTGCCGGGGACCTTGTGCCGGGGACCTTGTGTCGAACACATGTTTCGATTAGACTGGCGTTGTGGGCGAGGCCTTCGGGCCGCCAGAGATTTGACTTTGCCGAGTGCCGACGTGGATGGCTTCGGGTTCAGACCCCGGGGCACCTGGTTGATCCGTTGATGCCTGTGGGAAGGGTGTTGGGTCATGTCGGCCGCGCCGTCTTCGTCTCCGCCGCCGGTGGCGGTCCCGCAGGAGCTGGATGTGCTGCCGCCGGGTGCGCTGCTGGGGTCGCTGTTGGAGGACGTGGACATCGAGCGGGTGCGCGGCTACGACACGGTGGTGGTGTTGGGTGCGGGTTACCGGCAGTTGTGCCGGCAGCAGGCGCGGGTGTACCGGGCGCTGCTGGAGACCGGGCTGCGGCGGCCGTTCTCGGTCGACACCGTGGAACGGTTGGCGCGCCCGGGTGCGTTCGCCGCCGAGGAGGCCCGGGCGGCGCTGGTGTGGTCCAGGTTGCGGGCCGAGCGGGCGTTCGGGTTCGCGGTCGATGTGTTCGTCCGGCTGCCGGTGCTGGGTGAGGCGATGCTGGCCGGCGAGCTGGATGAGCCGCGGGCCCGGGCGTTCGTGGACTGGACCGGCGCGCTGAGCGACGCGCAGGCCGAGCAGGTGTGCGCGCAGTTGCTGGCCCAGGCGCCGCAGCTGGTGGTGGGCGAGTTGATCGACCGGATCAAACGGGCCTGCCTGGCGATCGACCCCGACTACGCCGAGAAGCGGTACCGGGATGCGGTGCGCACCCGCCGGGTCCGCGGATCGCGCAACCCGGACGGCACCGCGAACCTGGGCGGCTACAACCAGCCGCTTGACCGGATCGCGGCCGCCTCTGAGCACATCGACACGCTGGCCCGGGCGTGCAAACGGGCCGGCGACCGGCGGCCGGTCGACCACATCCGCTCAGACCTGTTCCTCGGCCTAGCCGACGGCACCTTCGAACGCATGAGCCACGACGAGATCGTCGCGCATGTGCTCGCCCACCCCTACACCGAACCAGACCAGCAGCACCCCGCCGACAACCAGCCCGACAGGGGCGACGGTCAGCCAGGCGGCGGGTCCGGCGGCCGTGACGGCGGCGGATCAGGCGCCGCAGGTGGACACCCGTCAGGCCGCGGTGGAAGCGGCGACCAGCCCAACACCGGCGGCAGCAATCCGCACGACGGCAGCGGCGACGACCACCCCGAAAGCGGCGACGAGCCGGGCCGCAGCGATGGCCCGTCGGGCGGAGTCGGTGACGGATCGGCCCCCGGCCAGGCTGGCATGTCCGATGACGCGCCGCCGCCTGTTGCCAACGCGACGTCGCCGGTGTCGGCGGCCAGGGCCCGGGCGGTGCCGGAACTGCGGGTGGAGTTGACCACCGTGTTGGGCCAGAACGACCACCCCGGCCAGATCCCGCCGTGGGGCCCGATCCCAGCAGCGCAAGCCCGCGCCCTGGCCGCCGCCATGGGCTCGGCCGAATGGCGATACCTGCTGTGCGGCCGCGACGGGCACGCCATCACCGGTGGGCTGCTACGCGCCCGCCCGCGCACCAACAGCACACGACCGCGGCACGAGTCCCGCCGCGGCGGCATCGTCGAGATCGCCGCCCCCCTCGCCGACCTCACCGACCTCGCCCACCTCGCCGAGCAGTCCGAGCAGGCCGCCGGGCACCCCAGTCCCGGGCTGTGGGCGCCGGTGCTGGCCGAACTGGCCCAGCACGCCGCTCAGGCACCGGGCCAGCCGCACACCGCCAGCACGGACCCGCGGCGCCGCACCCCCGGCGCACCACTACGCCGCTGGATACAGCAACGCGACCGCCAATGCCCGCACCCGTGCTGCCGGGCCCCGGCCCGCACCGCGGACCAGGACCACCGGATCGGATTCGCCGCCGGCGGGACCACCGACGCGGCCAACCTGTCCCCGCCGTGCCGGCACGACCACCGGCTCAAAGACGAGGCCGGCTGGGCGATCAGCCAACCCGAACCCCGGCTGACCGTGTGGACCAGCCCGCTCGGGCACCAGTACGAATCCCGACCACCACCGGTCATCACCACTCTGCCCGAGCCATACCCCGACCCGGACAACCGCTGGGACATCCCCACCGGCCGGTACGAATACCACCGCGGGCCACGCGACGATGCGATCCTGCCCCCGCCGCCGATACGAAGACCGAGCAGCCAGCCAACTGACCCGGAACCAGCCCGGATCTTCAACCCCGACGACGTGCCACCCTTCTAGAACGAAGAGATCGGCGGAGGTGAAATCCGGTTGGCTGAGACGAGCCTACGTGGCCGTCGGCGTAACTGCTGTCGTGCCACAGTCTGCTAGGCCACGATGGCTTGGTGAACACCCTTGGCGTGCCCGGCGACGCCGCGCGAAATCGGTCACCCGCTCGCACCAGACCACGACGCGCGGACTGGGTCGTGGCCGCGCTTGTCGTCGCTCTGCATGTGCTTGGTCCGCGCACCGGGCAACCCACCGACACGGCGGCATCGTTGGCGTTGCTGTTGGCACTCGTGCAAGGACTGCCGCTGGCCTGGCGGCGGCACTTGCCCGCATCCGTAGCGGTGACGGTGCTTGCCGGTTACGCCGTCTACGTCGTGACGGTCGGCGTCGCCCCGCCGTTCGCGGCCTGGGTTGTCATTTGGTCGCTTGCGACAACGGCTGCGCCGCGCCGACGGGCGATTGCCGCCACGTTGGTCGCCGCGTGCACGACCGCCCTTCTTGTTGTAGTCGGCGAATTGATCAGCCCCGGCAGCGGCGCACCGGTGCTCCTCGTCTCGGCGACGGTCGTGGTGACCCTTGCAGCGGTGCTGGTGCGCAGCGAGCAAGCGCGGCTCGACGCCGTCCGCGAGAGGGCAGCCTCCGAGGAGCGCCTGCGAATCGCCCGCGACCTGCACGATCTGATAGGCCATGGGCTTGGCATCGTTGCGGTCCAGTCCAGCACCGCCCGGATGGCCCTCGACTCAGGCGATTCCACAGCGGCCCGCAACGCGATGTCCGCCGTGGAATCGAGTAGCCGGTCCGCGCTTCGCGAGATGCGTGAGTTGCTCGGAGTGCTTCGGGGCATCGGTGACGGCGAGACGGCAACAGGCACAGACCGCAACTTGCAACGCCCACCGGCTCCGGGTCTGGCTGACCTCACGTCGCTTGTAGACAACGCCCGGCTCGGTGGCATCGCGCTGACCTTGGAGACCGAGGGAGAGCTCACGGACGTGCCCGCCGCCGTCCAGCTCTGCGCCTATCGGGTGGTGCAGGAGTCGCTGACGAATGCGATCAAGCACGCCCCTGGCGCGGACGTCGCCGTGCGCGTCGCCGTATCAGGGCCGACGCTGCGGGTGGCGGTGGAGACGACTGGCGGTGGTCCGGCTGGAAGGGACATCGACAGCAGCGGTCTCGGCTTGATGGGCATCAGGACCAGGGTGGCCGCCGCAGGAGGAAGTGTCCGTATCGGACCCACGCCGTTGGGTTGGCTGGTCGAGGCCGTGCTGCCCGTGGAAGGAGTTCGTTTGTGATCCGAGTAGCAATCTGTGATGACCAGGCTCTCGTGCGAGACGGCCTGCGGGTCCAGCTCGGCATGAGCGGCGACATTGACATTGTCGGCGAGGCGTCTGACGGCGAGCAGGCGATCGCTGTGGCACGGCGCGAACACCCGGACGTGATGGTGATGGATGTCCGGATGCCGGTGCTCGACGGCATCGAGGCGACAAGACGCATCGTCGCGGATCCGTCCACAGCAGGAGTACGCGTCCTGATCCTGACCACGTTCGACCTCGACGAGAATGTCTACGCCGCGCTGTCCGCCGGCGCGAGCGGGTTTCTCCTCAAGGACGCGACTCCGGAGGAGATCGTCCATGCCGTACGAGTCATCGCGGGTGGTGAGTCACTTCTGGCGCCCTCTGTGACCACGCGCTTGATTCGCGAATTCGCGAGGCGACCGACCGCCGGCCGACCTCGCGGCGACCTGCTCGCCTCCTTAACCGAGCGCGAGGTCGAGGTCCTGGTTCTGGTAGCACAAGGGTTGTCCAACGCCGAGTTGGCGGACCGGCTCGTGGTGAGCCACGCGACCGCGAAGACACACGTCAGCCGGATCTTGGCCAAGCTCGCGCTTCGCGACCGCGCACAACTTGTCGTGGCTGCCTACGAGGCAGGTCTGGTGGTCCCCGGCTCGCACTGAGCCCTTCCCGCGACATACGTCTCGCGATGTACGGCGTCACCTCCTGGCGGACGCCCAAGTGCGATCTCGCGGCCGACGATTTCGATGCGTTCCATTCCTAGCTTCTAACTGGAGCCGCGAACGACGCGGCCGTTCCAAAAGGAGCAGCACGGATGCACATCGAACTGCAGGGGCTTGCCAAACGTTATGGGCCCATCTCCGCGGTGGAAGACCTCACTCTCTCACTGGCACCGGGCCGGGTGACCGGTTTCGTCGGCGCCAACGGTGCCGGCAAGTCGACCACGATGCGGATGCTGCTAGGGCTCACCCGGCCCGACGCAGGCAATGCCACCTTCGACGGCAAGACGTACGCCGAGCTCCGGGACCCGTTGCGGACCGTCGGCGCCATGGTTGACCCGAACGTCTTCCACCCTGGCCGCACTGGGCGGAACGCGCTGCGCGTAATCGCACGAGCCGCGCAGATCCCCGACAGCCAGGTTGACCACGTACTCGCCCTCGTCGGGCTTGTCGGTGCCGCGCAACGGCGAGTCGGCGGCTACTCCATGGGCATGCGTCAGCGCCTAGCTTTGGCCTCGGCCCTCCTCGGTGACCCGGGCGCTGTGGTACTCGATGAGCCGGCCAACGGTTTGGACCCCCAGGGAGTCCACTGGCTGCGCGGCCTCATAAGGGAGCTCGCCGCGCAGGGCCGCACAGTTTTCGTTTCCAGTCACCTACTTGCCGAACTCGCCCAGACCATCGACGACGTGGTCGTCATCGCCCAGGGCCGGCTCATCATCCACGAGCCGATGGCCGCGCTACTCGGGCGAGCCCACGGCGGCTCCCTCGAAGCCGTCTTCCTTCACCTCACCAGCACAACACCGGTGGGCTCGCCCCCGGGCAACCTTAAGGACCGGCCATGATCTCGCTCATCTCTGCCGAAGTGCTCAAGATCCGCACAACCCGACTGCCAGGCGTCACGATCGTGGTCGTCCTTGCCATCGCCGCCGCTCTTCCGATGCTCTACGCGGCCGCGTCAGGCACCGGAGACCTGGAACCGTTGAATTCGGCCAGCCTCACCGACATGCTGGCCGCACCGAGCCGGCTGGCCGGCGGCGGGGTGTTGCTCATCGGACTGCTCCTGGCTGCCGGGGAGTTCCGCCACCGCACGGTCTTCACCACCCGGCTGGCCGAACCCCGACCGCTCCGAGTGCTCGCCGCCAAGCTGGCCGCCATGACCCTCACGGGCCTCACCGCCGGCATGGCGCTCGACCTGGTCACCGCCGGTGTGGGCAGCGCTGTTATTGCGCACAACGGGGTGGCCGTCGAGCCTTTGGCGCACGGCTTTCCTAGGGTTGCCCTGCTTGTCCCGCTCGTGCTCGCCGCGCACGGCGTGATCGGGGTGGCCGTCGGCGCCCTCTTGCGAAGTACGACAGCTGCCATCGGTGTCGTGCTCATGTGGGCCTTTGTGGTCGAAGGAGTCGTGCCAATGGTGTTCCGCGCCCCGGAGATGGCCACCTGGCTGCCTCGAGGCGCAATCCACGACCTGCTCAGCGCCCAGCCGGCGACTCAGGTCTCACTGGGCACCGCCGGAGCCCTGATCGTGGGCTACGCAGCGGCACTCGTTGCGGCCGCTGCACTGCTCGATTACCGGCGCGAAGTGTGAGTCTGTGGCATCAGTACGGCCTGATTTGAACGGGATGTGCCTGACCTGCGGCCACGTGGGCTGCTGTGACAAGGCGAAGAACCAGCACGCCGTCAAGCATTTCCAGCAGACCGGTCACCCACTGACCAGGCCGTACAAGGAGAGGGGCATGAACTGGATCTGGTGCTACGAAGACAAGGCACTCCTCGATCCGCTGTAAATCTCCGGCACCGTAGGCGGATCACTGACCACAGCACTCTTGGCGTGTCCGCACAATAGATGCGCCGCGCAGTGCGGATAGACCCGGACAGGAGACCGCCGAATGCTCCACCATCTCGCGAAGCCGCAGATCCGGCATGTGCGATCCGGCCGGGGCGGCTCTGTCAGGTGACAGGGACCCGCTGGCTTCGGCCTATCCTTCCGCTCGCCGCACTCGTCCTGCTGGTTTCCACCATCACGTGGGTACGGGTACCGCTGCTGCCGGACATCGGCGCCGAGCTGGTTCTTTCACCCACACAGCTGGGCTGGGTCGTGACCATGTTCGGCCTGGGACGTCTGGCGATGGACCTGCCGGCCGGCCGGCTCGCCGACCGAGTAGATCCGTTGCGGATGTTTGCCGCCGCCGCGGCGGTCATGGGCCTGGCGAGCGGGCTGTTGGCGGCGGCCACCGAGCTCTCCGCGGTGCTGGCGGCCACGGCCCTGCTGGGTGCCGCGTCCGCGACCAGCAACACGACGGGTATGACGGCGATGTCTGGATCGGCACCGGACCGTCGCCGGGGATCCGCCATGGCGCTGTTCTCCGGATCGCTGCTCGTCGGGCAGGCACTCGGACCGGCGCTGGGTGGGCTGGTCGCGTCGGTGGGTACCTGGCGGACCGCCGCGGCGGCCGGCGCCGGGCTCGCCGTCGTCGTCGCCTTCGGGGCGGCGCTCGCCCGCCGGCGCGGCGCCGGAGATCACCTCCGGACGGTGCGCCGCGAGCGGCCCGCGCCGGCGGGCCCGGCTCTCTCAGCGTTCAACCACGTGGTGCTGTTCGGCGTCGCGTTCGCGGTGTTCTTCACGATCGGCGCCATGCCACAGACGCTGATCCCGCTCATCGGCGCGGACGACCTCGGCTTGGGTGCGGCTGCCATCGGCCTGGCGCTCGGCGTAGGTGGGCTTGCCCGGATGGTGGGCGCCGTCCTCACCGGCGCCGTTTCAGACCGGCTGTCCCGGCGCGCCGCACTGCTGCCCTGCCTCGCCCTGCAGGCGGGCGGCGTGGCTCTGCTCGCTGCGGGCGATGCGAACGGGTGGTGGCTCGCCGCCATAGTGGCGATGTCACTCGGGTCGTCCGGTCACGCGGTAGGTGCAACGATGCTTGGGGACCGTGCGGCGCCCGGCGAGCTGGGTCGGGTTCTCGGCCGCTACCGCTTCGTCGGAGACATCGGACTCGTAGTCGGACCGGCGCTGGCGGCATGGATATACGACGCAGGCGGGCGTGGTTGGGCCGTCGCGGTCGTGTCAGCCGTGCTGGTCGCCATGCTGTTGGCGGCCACGACGCTTCCCGAAACGGGCACCCGCCGTTGATCTGGTCGACGCCCAGTCGGGCGGCCACGCCCGGCGCATTGACCGTGCGTGGCATGGAACCCACGCTGGCAATCGTTTGCAGGGCCTCGGCACAAGCAATCGAGCGAGTTACTCACGCCCCACCGGTCACAATCGTTTGCAGGCCAGCATGCCCGACGTTGCTGCGGAAGTGGCTGATCAAGGACACCCAACCGCAAAGTCCGAGGCAGAACGACTTATACCCGAAGCGCGACTGCCTGCCGTTTCGAGCGGCGATTACGTGCCAGCGCCATCAGGGTGCTGAGCACGACCGCGCCCCCGAGCCCGATCGTGAGCTGGGTACCGTTCGCAGCGATCCAAGAACCGACAGGAGCGACGTACTCGGAGAGCTGACGGCCGGAGATGACGAAAGCCAGACTTGTCGCGACGTTCCCCGCGCCGGTAATCGCAAGGAACTTCACGGCCGGCGTATTGCCCAGCCCGATTGCCGCAATCACCGGCGTGCTCGACCAGAAGAATGCCGTGACCAGCAACCCTCGGGTCGCTTTGCGGCGAGAGACGCCGCGGGCGAGGTTCTTACCGACTCCGAAGCGTTCCACCACCGGCAACGCCCCGTGGCGGGCCATGGCGAAATAGGCCATATCAACCAACGTCCTCGAGGTTGCCGCGATCGCGACCGCGGCTGCCGGCGCTACGTGATCACCGACAAGTACCAGGAATGCCGGGGTGGGCCGCAACGCCAGGACGACCAGCGGATTATGCCCTAGTTGTGACGGTGCCAGGACCAAGCCGACCTGTGCGAAGACGACGATCGCCAGCACGCTGATTGCTGACCCGGCTCGAAGCAGTGACCGCCGAGTGTTCATTGCCGTCCTCCAAGGTTGTCGTTGCGGCAACACATTGGGGTAGGACGCTGTCGCCGGCGTGTCCAGACACTGTTCGCGTTGGCGGATTCGGACAGCAGCCGGACAGTGCACAGACACCGGCTTTGTAAAACCTGGGTCAGCGTGGGCTTCCACACGGAAACACCTACGACGGATGGCACGGCGCGAGCGCCGGCTGGCACTAGGGGGTATCGCAGTGAACGAACGCGCCCAAACACACTTGCCGCAGGCGGGCCGCTCGACGATCGTTGACGTTCCGCACGGCGGATCGTTCGATCTGCGGGTGCACCCGGTCGCGAAACGAATCGGCGACACGGTGTATTCGATGCTGGCGTACGACGGGTCCATACCTGGGCCGACCCTGCGCGTGCGCCAGGGGTCCGAGATCCTCGTGAACGTCACGAACGTGACGGATTTTGAGACGACGGTCCACTGGCACGGGCTGCGCCTTGAGAACCAGTACGACGGCGTTCCGCACAGTACGCAGGCACCCATCGCGCCAGGAGGCACGTACGCGCATCGGCTCACTTTTCCCGATCCCGGCCTGTACTGGTACCACCCGCATATGCGCGAGGATTACGCGCAGGAGATGGGCCTGTACGGCAACGTGATCGTCGAGCCGACGGATCCGTCGTACTGGCCTGCGGCTGACCGTCAGGTCATGCTGACGCTCGACGACATCCTGATCGAGGACGGCCAGATCGCCGCGTTTGATCCGAGTGGTGCGAACTACACAGCCATGGGCCGGTTCGGCAACGTGCTCCTGGTCGGGGGTCAGACGGAGCAGCTGCTCGAGATCGGCCGTGGCGAGGTGGTTCGCTTCGGATTCACGAACACCGCCAACACCCGGGTGTTCAAGGTCGCCATACCTGGGCTCGACATGAAGTTGATCGGCGGCGATTCGGGGCGGTACGAGCGCGAGGAGTGGGTAACGGATGTGGTGATCGCGCCGTCCGAGCGAGCGCTCGTCGACGTGAGATTCGGCCACACCGGCGCCTTCGTGCTGCAGCATCTGACACCTGGGCGCGCGTACGAACTGGCGACGATCAATGTGGTTGAGCGTGATGAGGGGCCGATCCAGGCGGAGGAGTTCGAGCGGCTCCGCGCAACTGCCGACTTCGTCGCCCACCGGCAGCGTGTCCAGCGCTACCTGGAAGCACCACCGGACAAGACCCTGGCTCTGGTCGCTGAGATGGACTTCGCCGAGCCGGACACTGCGGGACCGGTGGTCTACATATGCCCGATGCATCCGCAGATCGTCACGGAGCAGCCCGGCACGTGTCCCATGTGCGGGATGAAACTCATGCCGCAGGCGGCAGGCGCGGAGTCGCCACCGGTTCCGGGTCGCAACCACGATCACGCGGACGCCATGGCCGATGGCATCGAATGGGAGGACCTCATGCCAGAGGTGAACCGCGCGACGACAGCAGCCAACATGCGGTGGAAGCTCGTTGACCGCGACACCGGCGCGGAGAACGGCGCCATTCACTGGACGTTCCCCGAGGGCGATCAGGTGAAGATACGGCTGGTGAACGAGATGGAGTCGGACCATCCGATGCACCACCCGTTCCACGTGCATGGCGAGCGCTTCCTGGTGCTCGCGCGCGACGGGGTGCCAGAGTCCAACTTTGTCTGGAAGGACACGGTGCTGATCCGCACCGGGCAGACAGTCGACATCCTCATGGATGCATCCAACCCAGGGCTGTGGATGGCGCATTGCCACATCGCTGAACACCTGGAGACCGGCATGATGTTCAACTTCCGCGTGTTCCGAGTTCGGAGGACCGACTCATGAGCCCGCAACCAATTGCGGGCGTGGAACCGGTCGAGTTGCTACGCCAACTCCTACGCATCCGCAGCGTCAACCCGCCTGGTGACGAAGCAGGCGTCGCGGAGATCCTGGAGCAGTATCTGGGCGACGCCGGCCTAAAGACGACGATCGTGACCTCGCCATGCGGTCGCGTGAACCTTGTCGCACGCGTGGAAGGGCCCCGGGATCGTCCCGCGCTGGTGCTGCTCTCTCACAGCGATGTCGTGCCCATCGAGGAGGACAGCTGGACTCGCGATCCCTTCGGCGCCGAGCTTCACGACGGTTTCGTCTGGGGCCGAGGCGCGCTGGACATGAAGGGGATAGCGGTCATGCACGCCGCTGCGGCGTCCGGTCTCGTCCGAGCCGCTCGTCGGCTCGGACGCGAGGTCATCGTCGTGGTAGTGGCCGACGAGGAGGCCGGCGCAGACGAGGGCGCACACTGGCTGCTCGACGAGCATGCGGCGCTCGTCGGCTTCGGCGAGGGACGGCCCGCACCGGAGGTCATCGGCGAAGGCGCGTACGGCATCACCGGTGTACTAGGCCGGCCCGTGATCCCCGTCGCGCTGGGCGAGAAAACCGCCGTATGGTTCGAAATCCTGGCGGATGGCGACTCTGGACATGGCGCCCTGCCGCCGGCGGACCAGGCACCGGTCAAGCTGGCCGAGATCATCACCCACGCGGCCGGGTTCGGCACCCCTCGGGTTCATCCCGTGTTGCGTGAGCAGTTCGCCACCCTCGCCGAAGCGGCCTCAGGCGCCCAGGCGGCGGTGTTCCGTGCGCTCGCATCGCCCGCGGGGCCGGCGGTCTCGCGGTTGATCGCATCAAAGCTTCGACAGGCCGGCGCGCTCGGGCTGCTGTTGTCGGACTCCATCACACCGACCGCGATCACCACGGGGTACAAGTCCAATGTCGTGCCCGGTGAGGCCCGTGCCTCGTTCGACTGCCGGCTGCTGCCCGACACTGACATTGACGACTTCGTCTCGTCGCACGACAAGAATGCCCGCCGCCGGGGCGGCCGGATCATCAATGTCGTGCAAAAGGGCCACGGCCCAGTCAGCGGCAAAGGGCCGCTGCTGGATCTGCTGAATGAAGTGTCACGGCAGATCGTGCCAGCCGGGCTGCCGATCGTGTCGCTGTCGCCGGGCATCACTGACCTGCGCTTCTTCCGGGCACGTGGTGCGACTGGATACGGCTGGACTCCGCTGGTACTGGCGCCGGATCTGCTCACCACCATTCACGGCCACGACGAGCGGATACCAGTCACAGAGTTCGAGAGGGCGGTTATGGCCATGTCCGATGCCGTAGCCCGCGCCGCCACGTTCGAGACGAAAGGGCTTTCATAGAAACAACCGACAAGCGGTCGAACCCGTCGGTTAATCTGTATGGGCCCTTCTTGGTTCTCGCCTGACGGGTGGACGCTCATGTATGAACCTGTGGTGATCACAAAACCGCTGGGATGAGCAGTGGTGGAGGTTCGCCTGCTCGGACCCTTTGAGCTCGTCCAGGGCGGGCTCATCAAGGAGTTGACAGGTCCCGCTGAGCGGGTCCTGCTTGCGCTCTTGGCCACCGCACCCGGCCGAGTCTTCACCACCGAAAGGCTTATCGATGAGCTGTGGGGTGAATCGCTGCCGGCCAACCCAGGCAATGCGCTGCACCTTCGTGTCTCCAAGCTCCGCCGTACGGTCGGCGGCGCTGTCGCCAGAACCCCTGCCGGCTACCGCCTTGACGTGGATCCCGAGAATGTGGACGCCGTCCTGTTCACCCGCCTCATAGCCAAGCGAGCGTTCGCTGATGCACTCGCTCTGTGGCGCGGAGCGCCGCTCGCCGAGTTCATGGATTACGAATGGGCTCGTACGGAGGCGGCGCGACTCGAGGAGTTGTACGCGACCGCTACCGAAGAACTCGTCGATGCGAAGCTCGCGGCCGGCGAGCACGTTGCACTCGTGCCAGAACTTGAACAGCTCATTGCCGCCCAACCGCTGCGGGAGCGCCTCAGAAGCCAACTCATGGTCGCGTTGTACCGCTGTGGTCGCGCTGCCGATGCACTCGCCGCGTACCAGTCGTTCCGGCGCCTTCTCAACGACGAACTCGGCATCGAGCCCTCCCCGACCCTGCGTCAGCTCGAGACGGCCATCCTGCGCGACGACCCGTCCCTGGAGGTACCCACGACGGTTTCGCCGCGGACGAACCTTCCTGCGGCGCTCAGCTCGCTGATCGGACGCGACCGTGATCTGCACCGGCTCAACGACGCCATTGCGCACACCAGGCTGGTGACGCTGATCGGTCCGGGCGGTGTGGGCAAGACCACGTTGGCGATCGCCGCCGCGAGGCAGACCACGGGTGAATATGCGGACGGTGTCTGGTTCATCGCACTGGCGAGCGTGACCAACGGCAGGAGGATTCCTGGCGTGGTCGCGCAGACGCTCCGCATCGCGGATCCCGACAGTTCGTCGCTACAGCGGCTCGTATCGTCCTGGCTGGCCGAGCGGCATGTGTTGCTGCTGCTCGACAACTGCGAGCACCTCGCAGACCCCTGCGCCCATTTCGTCGAACGGCTTCTGCGCTCCACCGGCGACCGCGTGCACATTCTCGCCACCAGCCGTGAAGCGCTCGGGGTTCCCGGCGAGTTGCAGATACCCGTCCAACCCCTCGCCACTGAAGAAGCGGTGTCGCTGTTCACCGAGCGGGCGGCCAGCGTCGCGCCGGACTTCGACCCGGCTACCAGCTTTGAGCACGTCCGGCGGATCTGTGAACGCCTCGACGGCATGCCGCTGGCGATCGAGCTCGCGGCGGCCCGGGTCAAGATGCTGCAACCGGAGGAGATCGCGGCCCGCCTGGACGACCGCTTCCGCCTGCTGACCTCCGGTCCCAGGACCGCCGAGGCGCGACACAAGACACTGCGGGCGACGGTGGACTGGAGCCACGCCTTGCTCTCCAGCGATGAGCAGGCGCTTTTCCGGCGGGTTGCAGTCTTCCGCGGAGGATGGACGCTCGACGCAGCCGAAGCGGTCTGTGCCTCGCCCGCCGGCGAGGACGTCATCGACCTGCTCAGCCGGCTGGTGGACCGCTCGCTCGTGGTGGCCGATGCCGGCCGCTTTCGCATGCTCGAGACGATCAATGCATATGCCAGGGAATTGCTCGATAGAAGCGGCGAACGGGCCACGCTGGCGCGGCGGCATGCCTTGTTCTTCGCAGAGTTCGCCGAACGTGCCGAGCCACACCTGCGCGGGCCGCATCAGCAGATTTGGCTCGAACGGATCCGTAGCGAGGAACCAAACCTGCGGCAGGCGCTGGACTGGGCACGTGCACAGCAGGATTCGGAGATGGCGTTGCGCCTCGCCGGATCGCTCGGCTGGTACTGGTACGTCGGCCGCCAAATCGATGGCCGTTCTTACATCAGCGCCGCACTGGACGTGCCTGGACCCGGGTCCGACGCGGCACGGGCGCGGGCACTACAGGCCCTCTCCCTGGCCGTGCGTCCGGTGGGGTGCATCGTCCATCCAACGCCGGAAGGCGCGCGAGCGGCCGAGGAGAGCCTGGTCTTGTTTCGGCGGGCAGAAGATGAGCCCAGCGCGGCGATCTCACAACTCCTCGCGGCCGTCGAAGGAGTCGCGGCCAAAGATTCAGACCGGTACGTCGGCATGGTGAACCAGGCCCGGTCGACGCTACGGTCTTACGGGGATGACTGGGGCGTGGCACTCGGCGACTTCGTCGAGATGGAGATCCGATTGCATCACGGGCAAGTAGCGGCTGCATTGGCATTCGGACACGAGGCAGCACGAGCGTTCGACACGCTGGACGACGACTGGGGGCGGTCGGCGGTGATGCTGCATCTCGGATACGGGCTGCGATTAGCCGGGCGGGTCGACGAGGCAGAGGACATCCTGCACCGCGCCGTCGTACTGAGCCGGGCCGGCGGACTGCCCAATAACCTCGCCCGCTCGTTCGTCGAGCTCGGCGAAGCCCGGCTCTATCGCGGGGATGCAACGGGCGCCTTGGAGTGGTTCGCCGAATGTGAAACGGTCGCTCGCGACCTTGGCAACGACACGTTGATGGCGCTCGCGGCACTTGGACGAGGCGCAGCGAGCCGCCTCCAAGGACACATCTCCGAAGCCGAAGGCCACCACCAGCAGGCGTTGGCGCTATCCACCGGAACCGCCTTCGGGAAAGGGGTACTCCGGGCACGGATCGGTCTGGCCGCTGCTCGTCTCGACACCGGCGTGACGGCACAGGTTGCCTCAGAGCTGCGGGAGGCACGAACAAGTGCGGAGGCGATTGGGGACGACGGGTTGATTGTGGCCGCGATCGAGCAGCTCGCCCGCGCGGCCGCGCTCAGTGGCGACACTGATGCATTCCAGGCGCTGCTGGCCGAGGCTGGAGGACGCCGGTCCGCCACGGCCCGCCCCCGTGGTGCCCTTGACCGGCGCGATGTCGTCGACCCGCGAGCACGCGAGGCTCATCGCGCGTAGTAGCCCGTCGCAGCTATAGCGGCGCGAATTTCAGTCGGCGACACATCGCTTCCCTCGACCTGGACCCGCTTGGTGGTCAGATCGATCTGAAGGGCGACGACGCCGTCCACATCGGCGAGCGCAGCGCTGATTGCCCGCACATCGTGGCGGCAGTTCATGTCGGGCACCGTCACAACGATCATGCTCTGCTGCCCAACTCGGGGGCGAATGTGCTCATGGCACCACCGTGAATCTTCGTGGTGTCCAATCGCTGTCCGTCTCTCGGGTACGCGTCGCCGCGGCGAAGTGCGAGCAGACAGTAGATCGACAGAGCAAGCTGGCTCGCTCCCGATACACCGCTACGGGGTGAGCTGGCCGCGCTCGCCGGGCGCGTCGATGGCGGTGACCCACGCAGCGATCTCGGAGCGCCGGCTGGCGCCGAGCTTGGTGCGGATGTGTTCCAGGTGAGACCCGGCGGTCCGTACGGTGATCCGCAGTTCGTCGGCGATCTCGCGGTTTGTCAGCCCGCGGGCTACCAGCCGCGCGACCTCGAACTCACGCATGGTCAGTGGCGACCACGGCTGTTCTTCGTCGTACCGGTCGAGCCGTGCGCCGATCTCAGTGGCGGTTTTCAGCAGCGGCTGGGCGGCCACCGTGGTCGCCGCCGCGCGCACCTCCGCAACGAGCGCTGCAGCCTGGGTGCGGCGGTTCGAGGCGAGTTCGCAGCGAGCCAGGTCGAGAGCACACCACTGGGATTCCCACCACCGGCTGCGCTCAGACCAGGCGGCATGGGCGGTCACGAGCCGCTCTCGGGCTTTGCCGGTGCGGCCCGCGGCCAGCTCTATAAGACCGGCGGCGTGGTCGATCGCGGGCAACGTGCCCGGAATCCCTCGCCCGAGCAGGTCGCCGCCGACCGCGTGCGCCCACTCCCCCGCAGCCGCCACGTCGTACAGCCCAAGCCGCGCCCGGGTGCCGGTCACTAGATAAGGGAAGAGGTTGGCCGCGTCGGCCACCTGATGTGACGCGGCATATCCAGCATCGGTCAGGCTCACTGCGTCGGCCCAGTCCTGCCGGAGCACGGCGCGCTCCGCCAAACCCCACAGGGCTGGTGAGTAGCGTTGCAGCTCGCCCATCTCCTCGCCGGCGGCCCGCGCCTCGCTCAGCCACCGCGCCGCTGAGTCCAGCTGGCCTCGCCCCAGGGCAAGGAAACCCGAGACATGCAGGGCGATGATGCGGGTCGTGATGCCACCTTCACCTTCGGCAAGCACCTGCTGCGTGGCCAGGTCCGCCTCGTCCCAGCGGCCCTGGCACCACCAGACATGGGCCTGGTGGGCGGCCATGTAGTGCCGGTGGTTCCACTGCTCGGTGCGGGTGGCGTATTCGATGCCCTCGGCCAGCCAGTGCTCGGCCCGCGGGTACTCCACCAGTGTCGAGGCCGATGACCCGATCATCCGGTAGCCCCGGGCCGCCTCAGCCTCCAAGTCAAGCTCGGCGGCCCGCTGGATGGACTCCTCCAGCCGGGCCCAGCCCTCGTCCATCCGTCCGGCGAACACCAGGACCGATCCCAGCGTCGCTGTCGTGTTGAGCCGGATCCGCTCGTCTGACTCATCCGTCGAAGCGAGCGCATCCAAGCTGGCGGTGATGGCCTCGTCGAGGCGGTCGTCGACCAGGTATGCCGCCGCGGTCGCCGCCATCAAGGCGGCCCGAACGTGCTGCGCGTCGTCCCCCGTCGCGTCACGGATCTCGTCGAGCCCTCCTTTGAGCAGGGAGATGCGCACCGGCAGCGGCTCGCCGAGCAGGTGCCGTGCTGCTACCAGCCCCGGCAGCAAGGATGCCGCACTGACCACATCGCCCTCCTCGAGCAGCAGCGCACGCGCGCGGCTGAAGTCCTCGGCCGCCTGCGCGTTGTGGTCGGTCGCTGCGGCCTCGGCCGCCTGCCGGGCGAGGACATCGGCCAACCGCCGGCGATCGCCGTCACGTAGGCACCGCAATGCCCTGCCCAGGAGCTCGAGCGCCTCCTGGTGCGCCGAGAGCGCGGCGGCGCGTTCGGCCGCAGCCGCAGCCGCTGCCGATGCCTCGGCGAACTGGCCCGCCGCCTCATGATGAGCCGACCGGTACCCGTCGCCGCCAAGCTCCGCGCGACGGCGAGCCGCCTCTGCCACCCGGCCGTGCAGCTCGCGGCGCCTGGCCAGCGGCGCGCTGGCCTCGATGGCGTCGCGGATCAGCGCGTGCCGGAACTCGAACCAGCCGGCGGACTCCTCTTGCACGAAGTGCAGATCCACCAGCTCGTCCAGGCCGGCCGCAGCCTCTTCCGCGGAGCATCCCTCGACCTCGGCGAGCAGGTCGAGGTCGAAGCTCCGGCCGATGACTGCCGCGGCGACCGCCGCATCCCTGGAGGGTGCTGAGAGCGCGGCGAACCGCTGCCCGATCGCCTCGGCAAGCGTCTCAGGTACGTACGTCGCGTCCGCGTCGAGGTGTCCGTGTACGGCCGCCGCCGCTAGCTCCTCGACCAACAGCGGCACTCCACCCGAACGGTGATGTACAAGCTCGACGAGTCTGCGTGAGGGCGCCTGGACGAAGTCACGCACCACCTGCTCGGTGTGAGTGAGATCCAGCCGAGGCAGCAGGATTTCGTCGGCCATCCGCTGGAGAAGCAATCGGGACCGCCAGATCCGGATCGGCGCGTCCTGCTGTGGCTCGTCAGTTCGCAGCGTTCCCACAACCAGCAGCGGGAGGGACGGCACTCGGCGAGCCAGGTGGGCTATGACCTCCAAGCTCAGTTCGTCGCACCAATGCAGGTCTTCCAGCGCCAGGAGAGCTGGACCATCCTCGCACAGCGACACCAACTGATTGACGGCCTCCAGGACGACGAGCCGGCGGCGCCGGTGCGCGTCCCCCGACTCTGCCGACGCTTCAATCACACCAGCCAGATCCCGCACCAGCGCATGCCCCCGGGCCGCCACATCGGGTCGCTCCGAGCGAGACATCGCGTGCCCGAGGTCCAGTAGCAGCCCCCCGGACAGTTCGACGTCCTGCGGGAAGGCACCGGCGGCCCATTGGCTGAACCCCTGAGCCGCGGCCAGGTCCTGCAGGGCGTGGAGCAGCCGGGTCTTGCCGATACCGGCCTCACCGGCCAGCAGCAGCACCTGGCCGGCGCCCTCGCCTGCTGCGGTCAGGCGGCGCTCGGCAACAGCGAGCAGCGTGTGCCTGCCATGCATCACGCGAGCACTGATTCCCGTCACCACTCCCCCCACCGATATCCGCGGCCACATCGCCCCCAACTCATCGGGCATTCGACCGATGACCGCCGCGCCGTTCCCCTTGAACCTTAAGACCAGCACAGCTGGGCCGGCCCAAATCTCCCAACGCAACACCGCAAAGGAATGGAAGAGATGACAACTCAGATAGACGCAGCAGCGAACGACGCACTAAAGGCGCGGCACCGCGCGATGTGGGCGCTCGGCGACTACCCCGCTGTCGCAACCGAAGTGATCGCCAAGCTCGGCGATGTGATTGTGAACGCATGCGGCATCGCGCCCGGTGATCGGGTGCTCGACGTAGCGGCCGGCAGCGGCAACGCCGCCATTCCCGCTGCGCTACGGGGCGCCACCGTGGTGGCGAGCGACTTGACTCCGGAACTGTTCGACGCCGGTCGCAAGCTGGCCGCACTGCACGGAGTCAGCGTCGAGTGGGTCGAGGGTGATGCCGAAGCACTGCCCTACGGCGACGGCGAGTTCGACGTCGTGATGTCGACGGTGGGCGTGATGTTCGCGCCGTACCACCAGGCCAGTGCTGACGAGCTGGTCCGCGTGACCCGCCCGGGAGGAACCATCGGGCTCATCAGCTGGACACCGGAAGGCTTCATCGGGCAGATGTTCGCGGTCATGAAGCCCTACGCTCCGCCTCCGCCGCCGGGGGCCCAGCCGCCACCGCTGTGGGGGCGTCCCACCCACGTGCAGCAGCTGCTCGCCGACCGGGTCGACGAGTTCGATGTGCACCGCCAACAGCTGCGGGTGGACCGGTTCGCCTCGCCCGAGGAGTTCCGGGACTTCTTCAAGCGCTGCTACGGCCCCACGATCGCGACCTACCGCAACATCGGAGGCGACCCGGCGCGGGTCGCAGAGCTGGACCGCGAGCTCGTCGAGCTGGCCCGCCAGCACAGCTATGACGACGGCGGATTCGTCATGGAGTGGGAATACCTGCTGGTCACGGCCCGCAGGTCCGAGCACGGCCAAGCCTGATTCTGCTCAACCGCCAGCCATCGGGCTGGATCACCAACACAAGACAAGCATCGATCTGAAGGGAATTCACCATGAAAAGCCTCATCCGAACCTGTCGTCATCTCGCGGTTGGACTCGTGATCGCTGCCGCGGTCATGTCTCCCGCTCAAGGTGCCCACGCCGGACCTTCTAATCCAGAGGTACCAGGCACCATCGCTGTTCCCGAAGGAAACAAACTGTTCCGGGTCGGTCACGCAGTCGGGGTGCAGATCTACTCCTGCAATGCCACATCGGGCGGCCTCAAATGGGAGTTCGTCGCACCACGGGCGGACGTGTACAACGATCAGGGCAAGCTCATCATGACCCACTTCGGCGGGCCGACGTGGCAGGCCGGGGACGGTAGTGCGGTCGTGGGCCGTCGAGAAGCCGGCGTCAACGTCGACCCCACGGCCGTTGACTGGCTTCTTCTCTCCGTTGCGTCGAGCAGCGCCGGCGAAGGCGATCAGCTCACGGGCACCACTTTCATCCAGCGGACCGCAACCTCGGGTGGCATCGCGCCGGATGCCGCGGAGTGCAACGCCGAAACGGTGGGGAATCAGGCCGAGGTCCCCTACACCGCTGACTATTACTTCTGGAAGGCCAAGAACAGCTGACCTCAAGGTGAGGATCAATCGGCCCAGGCGTCAAGTGAAGCGACGGCGAGCAGGACGTTATCGTCCTGCTCGCCGTCGTCGTGTTCGGACCTGGCCCGGCCCTTCTTCGCTGTGAACCCCTTCCGTCGGTCCGGACCCTGTGGGGCGGTGCGCGCGTACGCAACTTGACGTAGTCGCTGGCTACAGCCGACGTAGCGGATCCGCTGGATCTACGTCCGAGGTGGACGGTCAGGTGTCGATCCACGACGGACGACTCACGCCTCGTTCACGGCAACGCTGGAACAAGTCGGCGCCCACCAGGGGACGCCACCCACACCAGGAGATCACAGATGTCGAACCTGACCGTTATGGAACCAGCCGAGCCCACGGCACCGAGCGACAAGAAGCGGCTTCGTCTGGCAGATCGTGCCGCAACGCGTCTGGCCCCGTGGCTGGCTCGGCACAGCGTTGACATCTTGCGGATCAGTCTCGGCCTGGTATTCCTCGGCTTTGCCGCCTTGAAGTACTTCCCCGGCGTGAGCCCGGCCGAAGACCTGGCGGTACGTACCGTGGAGACTCTGTCGCTCGGGATGTTGAGTGGATACGGCGCCCTCGTCGCCACAGCGATCGTGGAGACCTTCATCGGAATCACCCTCATCACCGGCAAACTCCTGCGAGTCGGCCTGCTGGTGCTTGGCGGGGCGGTGGTCGGGATCCTGTCGCCCCTAGTGCTGTTCTTCGGTGACCTGTTTCCAGGCGCTCCGACGCTTGAGGCGCAGTACGTGCTCAAAGACATCGTCCTAGTCGCAGCAGGTCTTGTCGTCACCGCGCGGACGCTGGGCGCCAGGTTCGTCACCGGCGCGGCCAGATAGCACTGGACCTGCTAGAGGCAGAATCTTCATAGCTCGCCGCGCGAATCCGAGGGATCCGATGACCGACAAGGTTGACTTCAAGAAGCAACTCGACGCTTACCACGCGACACTACGGACGTTCCGCCTGGTCGATGTACCCGAGTTGCAGTACCTCATGATCAACGGACACGGCGATCCCAACACCTCAACGTCGTTCACACACGCGGTCGAAGCGCTCTACCCGGTGGCCTACAAGCTGAAGTTCGCCAGCAAGCAGGAACTCGGACGCGACTACGTCGTCATGCCCCTGGAAGGGTTGTGGTGGGCCGACGACATGGAAGCTTTCACCGCTGCCCGAGACAAGTCGCTCTGGGACTGGACGCTTATGATCATGGTGCCAGACTGGATCGACCAGGACCTCTTCACCACCGCCGTACAGCGCGCCGGGACGAAGAACCGCCCGCACCGGCTCGACGAGGTCCGCCTGGAAACTCTCGCCGAAGGACGCTGTGTGCAGACCTTGCACATCGGCTCCTTCGATGACGAGGCCGAGTTGCTGGAGCGGATGCACAACGAGTTCATCCCGGAACATGGCCTGACGATGGTCGGCAAGCACCACGAGATATACCTCAGCGATATGCGCAAAGTCGCTCCCGACCAACTCCGCACCATCCTGCGCCAGCCGGTCCGAGCCGTGGACGAGTAAGGACCATGACCAACGGTGGGCATTGCGCGCGGCTAGAGCTTCTCGAGTTCGACCTTGATGACGGTTAGGCCGCCGCGCATACGAGAGGCGAAACGAGCGACGGTTTCGGACAGATCAATGACCTCCCGACGCAAGCTGGCGGAGGTTCTCGAACCTGTCGAGGTGAGCCAGCTGAGGCCTTCGTCGGGTTCGGGCAACTCGCTGAGCCACTTGTCGCGCATCTCGGCATTGAGATGAGCAGACGAACCGATCCGTGTCCCCACCGCGACCACCTGCGATCGCGCCTCGCCGCGGGCGCGGTACAGGGCGACAAGGGCAGGAACGCCATCGTCGTCCTGGCGCTCCTTGTCGCGTCCGAGAACCTCGGCGATCCCAGTCAGGTCTTGCCGCAAGGTGGCGCACACGTCCGCAATATCGTCCGACAACCACACCACCGAGGCGGGGCCTGCGCCGCTCGACACAATTTCGTCGATCGACTCCGCCCACCGCTGCTGTACTGCGTTATCCAGCCAGGCGCAGTCGGCAATCCGCTGCGCCAATGCGTCCCGCTCCTCCACGATGTGGCGCCACGCAGTGTCCCATTCCAGCGCCGATCGGGCTCTGGCCACGCGCCGGTCGGCGTCACGGATGTCTGACTCCCCTCGGATACGCCGGATGTCGTCCTTGCGGACGCGGTCCTGGGCGGCGCGGTCGATCCGGCGCTCCCAATCGCGCTCGACCGGATCGTCCCGTCGACTCACGGTCTGCCTCCGATGTGAACGTCGCTAGCCGCGCCGATGCTGATGTTAGTTTCGCCGACCTGCACGACGTTGCCGTCGCCTTTGACAGAGATGTCGCCGACATCGATGGCCACGCCTCGGTCCTTGACGTGCCGGATGAGCGCCGCGACTTCGTGTGCGAGTTCGGGGTCACCCGCCAGCAGTGGCGCGATCTCGTGAGCAAGCTGGCGGCGTGCAGACGTGCCGTCGGGGTCGGTGGCGACGGCAGCCACCGCCCGGCGAGCCGAGTCCTGGCCGCGCAGGTTCGGCCAGAGCCGATCCCACAGAGCGGTGGAACGCTTGACCGCAGCATCACCGATCGCCTTGCCCACGCTCGTGGCGGCAGCATTCCCCGCGGACTCTCCGATGCCGGTCAGGAACGGCAAGAGTCGCGCCACCACGGCCACTAAGCCGGCGGCGAGGGTCATCGGATCCATTTGGAGTTCCTTCCGGACGACTTCAGCGGAATTTCAGCGACGCGCCTTCTCCCAGCCCCGGATGAGCTGGCCAACTGCGCCGACGACCACTCCGATGAACGCGATGGCAAACCCCTGCAGAAGCACCGGCGGCGGCCCACTTGGAATATCCGTGGATCCCATCGCGGTAAGGAGGCCGTAGAAGAACATCGCCGCCCCAGCTAGGGCGATCAGCATGCCAACGGTGATGACGAATCCGGAGAACCCGCGGAGCGAACCGCGCCCGATCTGCCCGGACGCGACGTCAGCCAGCACATCGCGTATCGCGTCCGCCTCGATTCCGCGATAGATCCGGTCACCGATGTGGACGTTGTTACCCCGGTCCATGCGCACGTTGTACCGGCCGAGCTGGACCATGTTCTTGTCACCACGCACAGTTATCTCCCTGCGGAGCCGGCGCAGGTCATCAGAGCTATATGTGTCCGACGCGATTCGATCCAGGATCGTCCTCAACTCATCAGACGTCGCCATCTTGGTCCTCCCGAGCCGTGGAACGCGAAGCCGGCCGACCGACTGAATACTGCTACCCCCTAAGAGCATGGTTGGCCGGAGCTGATACGTGTGCCGACCGCCGGCGAGCAGGCAAGCTGCCTTGTCGCCGGACCGGTTGAGACCAAGCCACACTGCCGACAGGTCACGACGCTGGTGAACATAACCGTGGTCCACGCGAGACGATCACGCGCCGGCTGCCGCGGCTCTACCGGACCCTTCTCGAGCAACAAATGCTCGACATCACCGGGTCACTGGGCGCATCACAGCGGAGGCAGCCGCACGGTACTCAGAACAGATCGGCGGCCAGCAGTGCTCCGCAACCGCGGTGGCAGCTGCCAGAGACGAGATCGACCAGCTCTCGTCCGCCGACGGCGGGCAGAACGTCCGATCTCTGCAGCGCGCCATCCGCAACACCATGACCGAACGCCGAGTAGCCGGGCTACCTTGGGTGGCGGGCCGCCGTGAGGTCGTGCCCACGCGAGTGCTCAATCGACAGGGTCAGTCCACGAGCGAACCAGCCGACAGATTGACGATCGCCCCGGTCATTGAGCCGGCTCGGTCGGAGGCGACGAACGCCGCGGCATCGGCAACGTCGGCGAGAGTTGGCAGGCGCTTGAGCAACGTTGTGTTGTTCATCTGCTCGACAAGCGATTCGACGGTGCCGCCAGACCGCTCCGCGACCCGGCCGAAAACCTCGCCCGTGTGGGAAATGGGAAGTGCTTGCGGGATGGCGTGCGGCCGTAGACAGACAACCCGGACACCCGCCGGTCCAAGCTCGCCGGCAAGGATCCGAGAGAACGCCTCGACCGCCGCACTCGACACGCCGTTACCCATGAAACCGGGGCCCGACATCCGGGCACCCGGCGTCGACAGCGTCAGGATCACGCCCGAACGCTGAGCGCTCATGTGCCGGGCGACCGCCTTGGCCGTGACGAAGTTGGTCCGTGTGTAGGCCACCACTGGGCCGGCGTAGTCTGCATAGGACAAGCGGGCAAACGCCGTACCTTGGTCGTGGACGAAGCCGACGGCGTTGAGCGCGATATCGATGCTCCCGGCGCGCGCCGCTACGTCGTCGGCGTGAGCGTCGACCGCAGCCCTATCCAAGGCATCGAGCTCGGCGACCTCGGCGATGCCGCCGATGTCGGCGATTCTCTTGGCAACTTCCTCCAGCCTTGTCAGGGTCCGGCCGACGAGGAAGACCCGCGCCCCTTCACGAGCAAAGGCCAACGCGGCCGCACCACCGATCGCGCCACCAGCCCCGTAGACCACGGCGTTCTTTCCATCGAGCAACATGTCTGTCTCCTTAGTCGTCATCGGTTTGGACGCAACCGTCGTGACCGGACCAACGAACCTGTGGTGCCCGTCCGCATTGCCCAGTCTCGATCATCGCGCGAGGCCGTCCAGCCGATCGCCCGCTGGCGTCGCAGCCGGCACTACGGGATGGATCCGGTCACGGAGTTCGGCCAGGAAGCGCTCCGGCTGGGTGAACGCTGCGAAGTGGCCGGCGTCGTTGATGAGCGCCACCCCCTTGGTCGGCGCTTGCAGCTCTTCGAAGTACTCCTTGGCCAGCGAGGTCAGCGTTATCACGTCGCTCTCTCCCTGCACTAGGAACAACGGAAGGTTGAATCGAGTACCCAACCGCCTGGCGTCAAAGGCCCTGAACTCATCGAACATCTGTGCCGTGGTCCACTGGAACCCCACCAACAGAGTGGCGAGGTCGCGAAGGCTGTAGATGGGCGACGTCAGAGCCAAGGGGAACAGCAGCCGGCGGTCCAGTTTGGGAGTGGGCAAGTTGGTCTTGAACGCCCAGGCCATGTTGGTGTTCCAAGCGCGCAGATCCCACCGGCTCGGATCGCCTCCGATCTTCTCCAGCGCGGCCAGACCCCTGGTGTTGCCGGCAGCCCGAAGCCGATCCATAGTCAACTCGTACTTACCGGCTTCGTTGCGGATCATGTCGACATAGAGGTCAGTAGCCACCAGGGCATGCACCAGATCGGGCCGGCGCTTCACCAGCGGAAGGCCGGTCAAGGTTCCCATCGACTCAGCCAGGACGATCACCTTGTCGGTGGCCAAGTGCTGGCGCAAGAAGTCGATGAGCTCGATGGCGTCCTCGACCCTGCGGTCGAAAGTCATCTGGCCGCTGCCGTCCTTTCCGTTGCGTCCCAAGGTCTTACCTGCCCCGCGATGGTCCCACTGGACGACCGTGAAATACCGCTCCCAACAACGCAGCGGCAAGGTGAAGACTGCGTTCGGCCAGCCCGGTCCGCCATGCAAGACCAGCAGTACCGGGTTACCGCGGTTCTCGCCTCGGATCTGGATCCATTGATCGATGCCGCCGATCTTGACGTATCGATGCTCGACAATCCCGTCTGGCGTAGTGATCTCCAATGCCTTGGCCACGCGGCGCAGACGTGCCCGGCGCCAAGCCAAGCCTCCGACGATGGACACGGCGATAAGCGCCGCCGTGCTGGCCAGAAGGCCTTCCATGGTTGCTCCTTTCAACGAGTTGGACCGTGATGGCCGACCTGATCGGTGGCCGGGTGACCTGGGGCAGCCCCTCACACCAGGCTCGGGTGGCGCTGGTGCTCCGCGCGGCCCTCAACCTCGAGGTGTGGAAGCCACCCGAGCCAGCGGGGGAGGTACCAGTTGCGGTTGCCGAGCAGCACCATGGCGCTGGGTAGGAGGACCGAGCGGATGATGGTGGCGTCGATGAAAAGCGCGACGGCGACACCGAAGCCCATTTGCTGGAACATGACGAGTTCGCCACGGGCGAATCCGGCGAAGACGGCGATGATGATGAGCGCGGCCCCGGTGATGATGCGGGCGGTGGACGCCACACCCCACCGGACGGCGGCCGCGGTATCGGCGCCCTGGTCGAAGCGTTCGCGGATGCGGCTGAGCAGGAAGACCTGGTAGTCCATGGACAGCCCGAACAGGATTGAGAACAGGAACAACGGGACCCACGCCTCGATGGTGTCCACGGTCTGCAAGCCCAGGAGCTCGGCTCCGACGCCGTGCTGGAAGACCAGCACGAGCAGGCCGTAGGCGGCGCCAACCGACAGCAGGTTCAGCGCGATCGCCGTGATGGCGATCACGATCGAGCGGAAGGCGATGGTCAGCAGGACGAAGGACAGGCCGAGGATGAAGGCGAATACCAGTGGCGCGGGGTTGGTGACGTTGTCGAGGTAGTCGATGGTCTCCGAGGTGGTGCCGCCGACCAGCGGGTCGGCGACGGCGTGCTCGAACACTGTGGGAACGATCTGCTCGCGCAGGTCGCGCACGGCTGCGATGGCGTCGTCGCCGGTGGGGTCACCGCGCACCGGGACGACCAGGTCGGCCACGTCGCCATTGCCGACCCGGATCTCGCCGGACCCGAAGCGGGGGTCGGCGGCGAGTTCGTCCTGAAGCCGCTCCAGTGCTGACGAGACCGGGGCGCCGGAGTAGTTCGCCACGACCACGTGGACCGGGTTCACCGTCTGGTCCGCGAAATCGCGTTGCAACGCGGCGTAGCCCTGCTTGGCGGCCAGATCGTCCGGGAGCGTGCTGACGCCGGCGGTGCCGATGCTCAGCCCGAAAGCCGGAACCGCGAGTGCCGCCAGGGCGGCCGTGCTGACTGCGAGGCTGACCGCGGGCCGACGGAGAACCCGGTCGATGATCGCACCCCACATCTTGCCCTCCGGGTTGTCCCGCTCCACCGACCGGCGGCCGACGATCGGCAAGCGGACCGCGTCGACGCGGTCCTTGAGCAGCCCGAGCAGCGCCGGCAGCAGGGTCAGCGCCACCGCCAGGGAGGTCAGACCGACCAGGATCGCCCCGGCGGCCAGGCTGCGGAAGAGCGTTGAGGGCACGATCAGCAGGCCGAACATCGCGACCACGAACGCCGAGCCACTGAACAGCACCGCGCGGCTAGCCGTCGCGCCGGTGGCCGCGATCGCCTCCCCGGCGAGCGTGCCACGGCCGCGTTCCTCTCGGTAGCGGGAGATCACGAACAGGGCGTAGTCGATCCCGAGCGCCAGCCCCATGCCGGTGAGCATGTTCGTGGTGAAGATCGACAACTCGACCAGCTGGGTGAGTACCGCTACCAACCCCAGCGCCGTGGTGATCGCCACCACTGCCATCAACAGCGGCACCAGGCCCGCCACCACGGTGCCGAACACCAACAGCAGGACGATGAGAGCCGCCGGCAGCCCGAACTTCAACTCGCCTTCCTCCAGGTCCTGCGCGGACAACTCGTTGAAGCCGAAGTCCATGGCCGTGTCGCCGGTGATCGTGACGTCGAAGTCCGGGACCGCATCCGCCCGCTCCACCACATCGATGACCGCGCCGGCATCATCGACATCGCCGATGTTGATTGGGATCAGCGTCGCCCGGCGATCCGCCGACACCAGGGAAGGGTCGCCAACGCCCGGCGTGTCCACCACGTTGCTCACCACGCCGCTTTCCCGGACCGCGCGCACCAAGCCGTCGACGAACACCCCGAACTCCGCATCGTCGACCGTCAGGCCCGGCGCGCGCACCACGATCAGATCGGAAACCTCACTTCCCGGATCGAGTGGGAAGGCCGCATTCAGCCGATCCTCCGCCCACTCGGACTCCGGATCATTCGTCACCGCCGCCTCCGAGCTGAAACCGGTCAGCATCAGCACCAGCGCGGCGATCGAACCCGCTAGAACGAGCCCCCACGCCCCCAGCGTCCGCCCCGGATGCCGGCTACAAGCACTGGCAAGCGCAGCCGTAGAGAACCTCATCATGCAGCTCCATCGATCAGGAATATACGAGACGGACCGTCTCGTCTTACCTGTGTTAGGATACATAGGTGTCCAGAAACCGCAAGCTTCCGGACCCGGCTCGGCGAAGCGAACGCTCCAAACAGGCGATCTTGACCGCGACGACCGACCTGATCGGCGAGGTCGGCTACGCCAAGCTCGCAATTGAGGCGATCGCCGCCCGTGCCGGCGTCGGCAAGCAGACGATCTACCGGTGGTGGCCGGACAAGGGTTCGGTGGTGTTGGACGCTTATCTCATGCTGGTCGGAGCCGATCAGGGCATCGACGTTCCCGATAGCGGCAACCTCGAGACTGATCTGCGACTCGTCCTGGGATCCACGGTGGATTCGTTGGCGGATCCAGTTTTCGAGCGACGGTATCGGGCACTGGTCACTGCGATCCAAGACGACCCTGAACTCGCGGCAGCACTGCTTGACCGATTGCTGAAACCGTGGCTCGAAGCGACCAAGAAGCGGTTGCGCAGCGCACAGCATGCAGGGCAGATCCGCAACGTCGACCTGGACGTGGCAGCAGAGGCTCTCTACGGCCCGATCTACTACCGGTGGCTGCTGCGCATCGGGCCGATCTCGCGTCAGTACGTGGATGCCTTAATTGCCATGAACCTACGCGCGCTCACCTGATCGGCTGCGGACTATCTCGCTACGCCGTCAAAGCCCTCATCGTCGAAGCCGCCGACGCGCTTACCAACTTAGGATCAAGTCATGTCTCAGCCGACGGAGCGTGGCCGATGCGATGTCGGCGTCCAAACGGCTGCTGCTAGGACTGAGGCAATTACTTTGCAGTTCCAGCCCGATTGGCCACATCAGGGAGGCAAGGTCATCGAGTCGATGGCCGCCGACGGCATCTATCGGTCGCAATTCGCCACCGGCATGTCCAACGGAGGACTGACCGCCTTCCCCGGTGGGGATCGGTGGCGCTGGGAGAGTCGGCTATTCTCCGGCCAGTACGACAGGGTACCCGGATCAGCTCGTCCTGTTTATGGAGCGTGGAACAGGCGGGGTGACCCCCACGGTGGCGGGATCCGGTTCGGGTCTTCCTACTTTCGACTGCGCCCCGAAGCCGTCGACCGCTCGACTTTCTGTTTTCCGGACTCGTTCCTGGAGCCGGTTGACGTCGGCGGACAAGTCCCTGCTACTTCGCTTGTGTCGCATGGCCGACGAGTCTGGTCTCGACCACTTGGATGAGTGCGTCGAAGCCCACGTTTACGGCCCGTTCGGTTCGACACCGACGTGGAAGCCGTTGTGCTCGACCCGTGTTTGCCGGCACCGACGTTGAAGCGACGGCGCAGCGGCTTGGATGCCCGATCGAGTTCCACACAGGGTTCCGCGCATCGCCGGATCAGTTCGACCCCATGTACCGCGGTCCACACATTGTGGATCTAGCTCGTTCGCTAGCCGGGCTTCTTGGAGTGGGAGCACTTGCATTGTGGCACCTGTAGCGCCGCAATGGCGCCGTGCCGAGTGTTCAGATCAAAGATGTGCCGGATGTGAGACAAGGCAGATGCGGTCCCGAGGCCAGGTGCGTGGTGACGCCGAATCCGAGCCTTTGGTAGATCGGCACGTTGACAGGGTCGGAGGTTTCCAGCCACACCGGCGTGTCGTCGGCGTCTGCCCGGGTGAGGATGTGGTTGAGGAGCTGACGGCCGATTCCGCGGCGTTGATGATCTGGGTCAGTGGCGAGGAATGCCAAGTACCAGCTGGGTGTCGCATGCGCCGCGGTAAGGGCCCGCTATCGGTTGCGGACCAGCCGGATGACGTCTCGGGGCGTGTGGGCGATCGTTGCCGCGAGCCTGGGAACCGACCGCAGTGGTGGCGCGCCGAACGAGGGCACGGAGACTCCGGGCGGGAGCCAGACGGCGATACCACGCAGGGCCTGGTTCTCGTATGCCCCGAAGACGTGCCGATACGGCATGGCCTTCTCGATCTGGCTCCGGCCGCCGCGTTCTTGGAACCGTCGACGTTCGGCCCGACCGGGGCACAGCAGTCGTGCCATAGCGTCGTTGTCGAAGGCTCTGGCGAACAGGGACGAGGCGGCGGCGATGTCGCTTGTGCCCAGCGGCGCGATGGTCAGAGAGGTCGTGGCGGGCATCAGTTCTCCTCCCGATGAGGACCGCCCCGGCTGCGGGGTCGGCGATCGCCGCTGCGTCGTCGACGTCGACCGCTCCATTGCAGGATTAGCAAGTAAGGTCTCAACCATCCAACTCAGCTGGGTAGGGCCCTTCGGCCCGATGAAAGGGCCAATCGCCCTCCGCCTGACAAGGGGAGATACCTCAGCAGCCGCCCCAGATTCCTACGATCTTCTGCCCGATCGCACAGGCTGGCGTATCGCCGCCGGGCCAGCGGCTTCAAGCTCACGCATGAGCCGACCGCGAATCCTTCTTCGTAGTGCAGGTCTGCCCGAACTGAACGCTCGCTGACGCCGGGCAGATGAGTGCGTACGTCCGGCAGTGGAACGGCTCAACACCTGATTCGATTTCGGCGGTACGACGCGGCTCTCGGTGCACGCGCGAACGCCCGGTCCTGCCGAATTGAGGACGTCTTTGAGTGAGGGAGGATGCCGGTGCTTTCCTGCTGGCGTTATGGCGATCGACTCTCCACTGGAACTTCATGACCGTTCGGTTTGGCGGGACAGCGATTTGGGAGGAAGACCTCGGTGTCGCGATGGAGACGCTGAACAACCCAGGGTGGAGGCTGGACGTCCGACGGGCTCGACCAGCGCCCGAGCGGTGGCGATCCGGGGGCGGCAACGGTCGGCGCGGCCCTAGGGATCACCTGCGACGTTGTCCTGCTGCACCACGATGGCGGGGTTGGCTGTCAGGTGTTCCAGCGCCGCCCAACCCCTGCGCCTCCTCCAGTGGCGACC
>DASUUH010000002.1:0-4266 GCA_036374175.1 Jiangellaceae bacterium
TGTAGCTGTCCGGCGAGTCGTCTTGGAGCGTCGCGACGCCGCCGCCGTCCTGGGCACATCCGGCCAGCCCGAGGGCGAGCACGAACGCCAGGGTTGTGAAGAGTCGTGTAGTTCTCATGACGTCCACGCTCTCTGACAGCAGTAAGACGTCTTTAGATTGGGCTTAAGAGTTGGCTGAGGCTTGCTCCTGGAGCAGCGGGAGGCGCACGGTCAGCCGGGCGCCGATGCCGGGGCGGTTGGCGGCCTCGACCGATCCGCCATGCCGGTCAACAGCCTGTTGGACGATCGCAAGGCCAAGGCCCGACCCCTGCCGCTCCCGCGAACCGTGCCCGCGATAGAACCGGTCGAAGATGCGCGGCAGGTCGTCGTGCGCGATTCCCGGGCCTTCATCCGCCACCTGAATCACCGCCGTCTTGCCAGCCTCGGTGAGTGTTACGTCCACCTTGCGCCCTGGCGGTGTCACCTGCAGAGCGTTGCGCACAATGTTGGAAATCGCACGTTCGAATGCGGCGGGGCGGACTGACGTCCTTATCGACGGCCCGCGGACGCTGAGCGTCACATCCGGGTTGACGCGACGGGTGCGCTCCACCGCGTGATCGATGAGATCGCGCAGATCCACTTCGTCGATCGGCTCCTCGTCCGCGTCGCCCCTGGCCAGCTCCACCACCTCGCTCAGCATGCCGGACAGCGCGGCAACCTCGGCTTCAACGCTGGCGAGCAGTTCGGCCCGGTCGGCCGGATCGAGCGTTTTGTCGTCGTGCTTCTCCGCCCGCAGCAGGAGCCCGATGTCGTTGCGCAGCGTGGCTAGCGGAGTGCGCAGCTCGTGGCCGGCGTCCTCCACGAGTTGCCGCTGCTGTCGTCGGGCGGTGTCGAGTTCTTCGAGCATCCGGTTGATGGACCGGCCGAGCCGGGCGATCTCGTCGCGTCCGCTGACCGGAATCCGGTGGCTAAGGTCCTTGCTGTGCGCGACCTGTTCGGCGGTGTCGGTGAGTTGGTCGACCGGACGAAGGCCGGCGCGCGACACCCACCACCCGGCGGCACCCGCCAGCGCCACCCCGGCTATCGCACCGAACGTCAAGAACATCGCCAGCTGGTCCAGGGTGTCCTCGACATCGTCCAGCGACCTGCTGATCTGGGTCACCCCACCCCACGGATTGGGCAGACTGATGTTCCGATAATCGACGCCGCCGCCTGACGTGGAACTCAAAACCGCCTCGTCCGAGCCACTGCCCAGTAATTCGTACGTCTCCGCCGAGATCGGCACGTCGGAACCGGCGTCTGGGAACGCGTTGATTAGGTGCCCATTCACGTCAAGCTCCTGGCGGATCGTCGGGACCGCCTGGACGAGGTAGCCGCCCACGATGCCGACGAATTGTGGATCGCCCGCACCGGGTGGCGGGGGAACCTCGTCGCCAGAGATGACCGAACCTCCCGCCACGACCACCGGCGTTTGCTCTTGAAGTTGCCTGTCGACCTCATTCATCAGTGCCGACCGGGTCATCAGCCACGCGGTAACGGCCACTGCGATCACGGCGAAGGCAACCGCAGCCGCGGCGATCGTGGACATCCGGGCACGTAGCGTCATGGCGACTACCCCGACGTGCCCGGCCGTAGCGTGAATCCCACGCCACGAACGGTGTGCAGCATGCGCGGCTCACCGAGCTTCTTGCGCAGGTACCCGATATAAACGTCGAGGCTATTGGACATGCCGTCCAGATCCGCGCCCCACACGCCTTCGTAAAGCTGCGCCCTGGTGAGCACCTGGCCGACATGTCGCATCAGCATCCCCAGCAACTCGAACTCGGTCCGGGTCAGCTTCAAATCACGGTCGGCCCGGGTAACCGTCCATGTCGAGGCGTCCAATCGGACATCACCCACGATGACCGGTGGCTGCATGCCCGACGCACCGGTGCGGCGAAGCACCGCCCGCAACCGAGCCAGCAACTCCTCCAAAGCGAACGGCTTGACAAGGTAGTCGTCGGCCCCCGCATTCAGCCCGCGCACCCGGTCCCGCACAGCATCCCGCGCGGTCAGCACGATCACAGGCGTGCGATCGCCACCCTCGCGCATCCGCCGACACGTTTCGATGCCGTCCAGGCGCGGCATGACAACGTCGAGCACCAGGGCATCCGGGCGCCGTCGCTCGAGTGCGGCCAGCGCGTCTACGCCATCGGCCGCCGTGGTCACTTCGTAGCCCTCGAACCGCAACGACCTGGCCAACGACTCGCGCAGCGCAGGCTCGTCATCCACCACCAGTACGCGCACGTCTCACAGTATGAGCCGCGCTATTAAGAAAGTACTGAGAAGAACTCTCCCGGAAGGAGGCCCACGTCTTCATGTCATTCATATGCCGCACGTGGTGCGCAGGACCTGATGCATCGAGTGTACGCGCAGATTCGGCCCCACGGGCGGGCTGTCGTTGCGACGGAGCTACGACGCCCGAAGGATTGACGTATGGCAGTCGCCGAGAGGCCGCAAACCTCGACCGAGCGCTCGTCCGGATGATCGAAGATGCCCTCGCGCCCCTCGGCGAAGTCGCTAGCCACCGATGACTGGGTCGCAAGGCGTGCCGAATCAGGGCAAATAGAACTATTACGAGGGTTCGACCACTCAACGTGTGGCATGGCTTGTGGCACGAAATGCATGCGACCAGAGCGACCAAAGTGAGGAACCGCCCGATGGCCAGAGCCATCTCTGCAGGTCAGAAGCGCGCCCCGAGGTGTGCGATTTCACGACATAGTTGACGCCTGTCCCGGGACATAGTTGACACCTCGGAGTGTGGGGGTGCGCTATGTCGCTGGCCGAGCTTGTGATCACGTCGGTGGTGGTCGAGGGACGGACCAAAAGCGAAGTCGCCCGGGATTACAAGGTCTCCCGGTACTGGGTGCACCAGTTGGTGAGGCGATACCAGGCCGAGGGGGAGGCGGCGTTTCAGGCCCGGTCCCGCCGCCCGCATACCAGCCCGCAGGCGGTCGGCCCGCAGATCGAGGATCGGATCGTCCGGCTCCGTAAGCAGCTGTCCAGGCAGGGCCTGGACGCCGGCGCGGAGACTATCCGGGTCCACCTGCAACGCGATCGCAGCGTTGATCGGGTGCCGGCGGTCTCCACGATCTGGCGGATCTTGACCCGCCGCGGGTTCGTCACCCCACAGCCACGGAAGAGACCCCGCTCCGCGGGCACCCGGTTCCAGGCCGCCATGCCCAACGAGCGTTGGCAGGCCGACATCACCCACTGGCAGCTGGCCGACGGCACCGGTGTGGAGATCCTCAATATCGAAGACGATCACTCCCGCCTCGACATCGCCTCCGAGGCCCGCCTCACCACCACCGGCCACGACGTGGTCACCAGCTTCCGCCGAGCCTTCCGCCGCCATGGCATCCCCGCCAGGGTGCTCACCGATAACGCGGCAGTGTTCACCGGCACTCCCCGCCGCGGTGGCCGGGTCGCCCTCGAATTGGAGCTGGACCTGCTCGGCGTGCGGCTGAACCACTGCCGGGCCTACCACCCGCAGACCTGCGGCAAAATCGAACGGTTCCACCAGACCCAGAAGAAGTGGCTGGCCGCCCAACCACCCGCCGCCACCCTCATCGACCTGCAGCGACAACTGGACCGGTTCCGCCGCTACTACAACACCGTCCGCCCGCACCGCGCGGTCCGGCGGCGCACCCCCGCCGAGGCCTACCAAGCCAGGCCGAAGGCCCGGCCCACCGGACCACGGATCCAGCCGCACTACCGGGTGCGCCGGGACCGGGTCGACATCGGCGGGGTGATCACCGTGCGCTATGACAGCCGGCTACACCACATCGGCCTGGGCCGAGAGCACGCCCGCAAACGTATCCTCGCCCTCGTCGCCGACCTCAACATCCGCGTCATCGACGCCGAGACCGGCCAGCTCCTGCGCCAACTGACCCTCGACCCGACCAAGGACTACCAACCCCTCGGCCGCCCACCAGGCCCCCCACAAGGCAGGCCTCGAACCACCCGCGTCGGCTCCCGGTAACCGCCACCCGCGCCGCCCGCAGCCGGAGTCAAGGCTGGCCGCAGGCCACCCGCAGGGCACGGCCTTGACCCCGGCGAGAACGGCGCCACACTCACCAACCGGGAAGCCGAACCCAGCCACCCCAAACCGACCCCGAATGCAACAATGTCCCGAGACACCTGTCAACAGTGTCCCGGGACATCGCAAAGCGCGCCCCGAGGGATTCGAACCCCCAACCTTCTGATCCGTAGTCAGATGCTCTATCCGTTGAGCTAGGGGCGCATCCG
>DASUUH010000003.1:0-3910 GCA_036374175.1 Jiangellaceae bacterium
GTGAACAGGGACATGAACGCCGGCACATAGAGGACGAGCTTGCCGGCTGGGAGAAGTAGGTCGTGGATCTGCCGCAGGGCCGCCGCGTCGTCCTCAATGTGCTCGAGCACGTTGAGCGAGTAGACAGTGCCGAAGCGCTGCGGGTCACAATCGACGAGGCGGGCCACGGCGGTGATGCCATCGTCGTTCATCCGGGCTCGCAGGGCGGAAGCCGGTTCGACGCAGCTGACCTGTAACCCGTGAGCTCGCAGGGCACGGGCGTGGAGCCCGGCGCCGGCGCCGAAGTCGAGGACCGGTTGCCCCGGATCCGCCTCGCGCCGCACACAGTCGACGAGGAAACGGTTGTAGTTGTCCGCCGACGCCATTGCCTCGAGGTTCTCGGCACCGGTCGGTGGCTCCGGCTCGCCGCCCGGTTGTACGGACGATGACGGAGGACCGGCACTGGCAGCCCGCACCGCGGCCAGCAGGCGACTTCCGGCAAAGACCATGGCGATGCCGAGGCTCGCCGTCCCCGCCAGGCCGATGACCAGACCCGTGCGGCCGAGTTCGCGCATGGCGCCGAACTGCCACAGACTGAGATAACGCAGGTAGTTGAGGCCGTCGTCGTCGCCGTCGTAGCGGTGCTCGACTGAATATTCGGCCACCGGCGCAACCAGTTCCAGTTGCCGGATGATCGAGGGACTGGCCAGTGGCTGCGTGTCCTGGAAGTGGGTCTCCGGTGGCACGGGTGGGGTTTCCAGCTGCTGGGTCTGGGTTGATACGACCAGTGCCGGAAGCGAGATCATAAAGCCGGCGGCGAACAGGACGACCACGACCCGGGTCCGGCGGACCGTTGTCATCCACGGCCCGATGACCGAAAGAGCCAGCAGGACGGCCGGCAGGAGCAGCCGGGGACCCCAACTCCACCCACCGTGCCAGGCGAACCAGGTCGCCGTGAGCCCGAACGTGATGGCGATATAGGCGACGATCAGTATCGTGACCGGACGATCGTGCCGCCACAACCGCAGCAACGCCACCGGCAGCAGCAGGACGATCGGCGCGAACAGGACCACGCTCTTCAGCGGATCAACGAGCAGGCCGGCCGCGCCCTCGAGGAAAGGGGTCGTCATGCCGACGTCCTCGTATCCCATCTCGAGTGGGTCGCCGAACCGCAGCCAGTTGTAGGCGAAGGTCAAGGTAACCCCCGGCAGCAGGCCTACGCAGAGGCGAAGAACCGCCCGGAAACCTTGCGTCCGCCAGGCCACCGCGGCGGCCACCGGCACGAAGATCAGGTTCTGCGGACGGGTGAGGATCGCCATGCCGAGCGCAAAGCCGGCCCACGCCGGCCGGCGCGCTAACAGGCGTTCCACCATCACGACGAGGGCCAATGCGGCCAGAGGCTCGGAGAAGAACTCCTTGCCATACGGAAGCGCAAACGTACCCGCGACTGCTCCCACCGCCACGAGCGTCGCGGGGCGAACGCGGGCACCGAGGCGCCGGCCCAGCAGGTACACAGCAACGGCCAGCGCCCCGGTCACGAAGGCCATCGTCGCGGCCGCTGCGGCCTCGAGGATGGGTGCAGGGTCCTCGATGAGGATGGCGACGGGCCGCACCACCAGGTAGGGCACCGCTGCAAGCAGCGAAAGCCCCAGCCCGTACCTGCTGTAGTCGAGGCCACCGCGGCCGGGCAGTGTGTTGAGCTCGGGGTCGACCGCGATCGACCCACGCTCGATCATGGACTCGGTGACGCCGTACATGGTCCGTCCGTCATAGCCGGTGATCGCACCTTCCTGTACCAGCAGGAATGCGGCGGTCACCAGGACGAACAACCACAGGGCTACTCGACGGTGAGCTTGGCGGTCCAGTTGTCGCTGCCGGCTCAGCTCAGGCCCGCGCTCGGACTCCGTAGCCACAAGCGTCGGTCTCAACGGCTCCCCCATGCTGATTCCCCGGGGCTGCGCAGCGCCCCGCCGTGACGGCAGACTCACGGTTTGGGAGAACGATAGCGCCGCCGGGTCCGGATGGAAACGACTTCGCCGAGGTCGGCCCGGTGGAACACCACCACGGCAAGCAACGGCACACCGACGGCGCCGAGCCAGGTCAGCAGAAAGAAGGTAGGACGGCCGATGACCTCGTCGACGTAAAGGGAGTCAAGCGGCGCGACGAGGCGCGAGCCCAACGACATCGCAACCACGAGGATGAGCAGGATTCCGGAAGGTGACAGCGCGAGGAAGGCGACCGGCATGACGACGTACCACGGCCAGTACGCAGGTGATAGCAGGATGTAGATCACCATGAGGACGGCCATCCCGCGGAGCAGGTCGGTCGGCGTCCTCACCCACACTGCGATCGCAACGGCGGCGAGCAGAACGAACGCCGTCGCGGCGAGCGAGACCACGCGAAGCGCCGTCTGCTCGCTGATGACCAGGGAGAGGATCTCCACGAGGAACGTCTGCGTGGAACCGGTATGCCCGGCACGAGCCGACGACCCGAGGCCGGCGAAGGTCTGCCGACCAGCCCAGTAGGGCGCGTAGAGGGCGACGGCGACGCCTGCACCGGCCACCGCGCCGCCGGCGATACGCCAGAGCAACGACCGCCTGTCGTCAGCAAGGCGCCACAGATAACCGAGAAGAACCGGAACGAGCAGCAACGGCACGTACTTCGTCAGGACGGCGGCAGCCATGGTCAAGGCGCCGAGCACCACCCGGCGGTGGAGCACCAGCAGCACGGTGCCGACCGCAAAAAGGGCCATGACCGAGTCGTTGTGACCCTCTCCAGCCGTCTCGACCAGCACCGCCGGATTCCACAAGTACGCAACCATGGCGAGGTCGCGGTGCTGCGGCCGGACCCGGTCGAGGATCATCCAGATGACGGCTGCGACTGCGAGGCTCGACACGACCGCTACGAGCTTGAACAGCAACATCGACAGCCGCACGTTGTCACCGGACATCCACACGATCGCCGTCTCCAGACCGGTGACCACGGGTCCGTACGGAGTGCCCGGATGCACCGAGCGCCAGCCATACGGACTCAATTCCAGACCGAGGGGACTGGTGGCCACGGCATCGCCGTGCACCAGATAAGGGTTGTCACCGAGTTCCACTTGGACGTAGCCGTGCGCGATATAGGAGAAGACGTCGATGGAGAACACCGGCGCGACTGGTAGCCAGAACAGGCTGAAGACGATGGGGAACCCCCACGCGGCGAGCCGCACAGCTGCGGTCAGCGGCCGCCGACAGAGGATGAGCACCCACGCGTACAGCCCGAACAGCCCGATCGTGATGACGGGGTACAGCGCGAGAGACGCTGCGAAGGCATCGCTGCCTGGTCCGGCGTGGATGGCGCGTTGTGCCGCGTACATGGCGATGTAGAGCACCCCGCTGCCGACACCAAGCACGACCAGACGGGTAGCACCGACCTGACCGGTCGCCGCCCGCACGCGTCGTAGCCTTTCCATCAGCGGTCTCGACGTGCCGGTGCATACCGGGGTACACCGGAGTTGCGAAGGCCCGCCAGCAGGCCGGGCACCAGGCCGGTCACCTCGCCGTACGCCATTGCCCGCAGCTCCGGGTTCCGACTGAAGATCCCACGCAGGGCCAGCCAACCGCAGCGGGCAACGTCCCGGGCGGCCCGTCGCGCGATGAACATGTCCCCGCGCCGAAGGTGCTTGCCGTAGAACGCGCCCTGTCCGCGCGCGTAGCGGCGGTAGATGGACGGCAGCGCGGACTGCGGCTGCCAGCCGACGTGAGACACCACCGGGGTCGGGTCGTAGACGATGTGGATGCCGGCGCGAAGCGCGCGGTAGGCCCAGTCGTTGTCCTCTCCGGCCGTCCGCAGCGACGGGTGCTCGTCCAGGTAACCGATTCGCTCGAGGATGGAGCGCGGGAAGCCCATGTTGGGCGGGAACAGATCATCACCGTCGAGCCGTGGG
>DASUUH010000004.1:0-40427 GCA_036374175.1 Jiangellaceae bacterium
CGGGTCCTTGGCCGCGCGCTCGCTGATGTCGATGACGGCCAGCGGTGCGACCAGATGCTCGGCGGGAACCTCCTCGTTGGCCGGCGCGCCCGCCACGAAATGCGCCGGCGAGTCCCAATGGGTGCCGAAGTGCTCGAACACATGCAGGAGGTTGGCGTAGACGCCGTGTTCCGCGATGTTGTAGACCGGTTCGATCTCCATCTCGAACCCGAAGAAGTTCGGGAACGTCGGAAACGCGGTATGTGTGAGGTCGACGACCTTGCGGCGCGGCGAAACCGGTCGCTGCTCGGCTCTGGCGACACTTGGCATGACCGCGTTTGCCGCCACAGCGGCGGCTCCGGCGACGCCCGCACCTAACACGGCGCGGCGGCTCGTCACTGTCTCCTTGGCTTGGGGCTCCATGACATGTGGCACGCACATGGCCCATTCCTCCCTTCGAGCCCAGGCAGATCTGCTGCCGGGCGCCGATCTTGTGATGCACGCTAGGAGCGCCGTTCGCGGCCGTCATCACGCCAAGGTGGACTCAGCGGTGGAATCCCGACGTCAGGGAGGGTGGAACAAACCCCACTGGGCGCGGTGGGAAATGTGCACCCTAGGCGGGGATCAGGATTGTCTTGCCGGGCAGTCGTCCAGCGGCGGCTTCGTCGTGGACGGCGGCCAGGTCGGCTAGCGGCCGACGCGCCGCCACATCGATCTTCAGATCCCCTGCATCCACGAGTGCGACCAGTTCGGCGAGCTGGGCGGCGTCGCTTCGCACGAAGAACCGCACTGTCCGCACACCGCGGCCGGCATCCTCCGGGCCGGGCGTGGTGGTGCTCACGAAGGTGCCGCCGTCAGCGACCAGGTCCAACAGCTGCACGGTCTCCTCCGGGGTGGTACGCACCAAGTTCAGCACCACGTCGAACCGCTGCCCGGCCACCGCCTGCACGACCGGGGCAGCGGTGTAGTCGACGATCCGGTCCGCGCCGTAGGAGCGGACGCGGTCGTGGCTATGCGCGCTGGCGGTCGCGGTCACGGCGGCACCGGCCCGCTTGGCGAGCTGGACGGCGTACCCGCCCACCGCGCCACCCGCGCCGTTGATCAGCACGCTCTGCCCGGTCTTCAGCCCGGCGTGCTCGAACAGCGACTGCCAGGCCGTCAGCCCGGCCGAGGGCAGTGCCGCGGCGTCGGCGAGTTCGACGGTGCCGGGGGCGGTCGCCAGCGCCTCGGCGGGCGCGGCGACGTACTCGGCGGCCGCTCCCGGCTCGGTCATCGGCAGGAAGGCCACCACCGCGTCCCCTGTGTTCCAGCCGCTCACGCCCTCGCCAACCTCGGTGATGACGCCGGCCAGGTCAAAGTTCGGCACATGCGGGAAGGCCACCGGGAAGACTTGCTGAAGCGCTCCCATGCGGATCGCCACGTCGACCGGGTTGAATGCGGTGCCGGCCACCTGCACCACGACCTGCCCCGGACCCGCCACTGGACGGTCCGCCTCCTCGTAAACCAGGACGTCGCTGTCGCCGTACGAGTGGTAACGCACTGCCTTCATGATCTCTCCTTAGTCGATTACTTCGAACTTGAAGCATGTCAGAGTCTACTTGCTTCGACTTCGAAGCACAACCGTGGGACGGAACTCGATGGCAGGGATGCTTTGGATTCGAAGCGGTACGGTGTGGCAATGACCGGTCTCGACTCGGACACCGGCACCAACGGCGTCCACGGGCTAGCCCCGCAGCAGCTGGACGCCTACTTCGCGCTGATGGAAGCGGTCAGCCTGCTCCAGCACCACGTCGAACGGCACTTGCGCACCGAGGGCAACCTCAGCTACGTGCAGTTCCAGCTGCTGGCCCGCCTCAGCGCCGCCCGAGGCCAACTGACCATGACGCAGCTGGCCGACGGCGTCGTCTACAGCCGCAGCGGACTGACCTACCAGGCCGGCCTGCTGGAGAAGGGCGGGCTCATCACCCGCGGACCGAGCCCCGACGACGAGCGCGCCACCCTGGTCGCCATCACCGAAGCCGGCCGGGCTCTCTTCGACCGCGTCCTGCCCGGTCACATCCGGGTCGTACGCGGCATGCTGTTCGATCCCCTGACTGGTGACGACCTGCGGCACCTGGGCGACATCATGACCCGCGTACGCGACCACATGCGCGCCCAGCCACCGCGTTCGGCCGCTCCCCGTAGACGCCGTCCCGCATCCGCCGCGCCGGCCTCCTTGCCCGCCACCACGGGCCGGGCCCTGACTGGCAAGACCCGGCCCGGCGCGGAGGCACGGTGAAACTGGGCGGCGTGGATTACAAGCCCGCGACGTTGAGCAGCGGCTCTTTGATGCCGTCGGGATCGTCGATATTGTTCCAGTCGCCGCTGCCCGCAGCCTGCAGAGCGGCCTTCACCTCTGCGGGCGAGGCACCGGGGTGATTGGCCAGATACAGCGCTGCGCCACCGGCCACGTGCGGGCTGGACATCGATGTGCCGGAAATGGTGTTGTAGCCGCCATTCGTCCAGGTCGACAGGATGCAGAGGCCCGGAGCGATCAGGTCGATGTCCGCACCGTAATTGGAGAACTCGGCAAACGTGTCGTCCGTTTCGAACCTGCAGGTCGGCCCGCCCGCACCACCCGGCTTGCCGTCGAAGTCGACGAGCGCGCTGACCGTGATCACTTCGTCGTAGGAGGCCGGCACGGTCCGTGACGCGTCGAAGCGTGCGTTGCCTGCCGCCACCACGTATGTGACTCCGGCGGCCACCGAGGCACAGATGGCCTCATGTAACGCGTCGGGCTCGGCGCCACCGCAAGGCTTGTCCAGCCCACTGCCACCGAGGCTCATGTTCGCCACCTCGATCTTGTGCGCATTGCCCGTCACGAAGTCGATTCCGCAGATGACGTCAGAAAAGGAGCCGCGGCCGTCGGCGTCGAGTACCTTGATAGGCCAAATCCGGGCGCCGGGTGCGACACCGACCACTCCGATGTTGTTGTCCCGTGCTCCGATGATGCCGGCGACATGGCTCCCGTGGCCGTTTCCGTCGTCGACGCCGCGCTCTGCCGTGGAGCAGTCCTTCCTGCGGGAGATGTTCAGGTCGGGGTGCTGCAGGTCGACCCCGGTGTCGAGCACCGCCACATCGACGTCCACCTGTGTATCCACGCCGTCGATACCCGCGGTGGGGCTCAGATCGGCGTCGACGCGGTCGATACCGGTGGGTTGAGACTGATGCATGGTGCTCACCACGCCGTCCGGCTGGACGAACGCGACCCTCGGGTCGGCGGCGATCTCGGCGACGGCCTCGGCGCTCAGATGGGCGGCATAGCCGCGTAACGCGTGACGATAGATGTGCATCATCCTCGCGCCATGAGACTGGGCATGTTCGGAGGCCATTCTCGTTGGATCAGTGCGATCTGTGAGGACCACGATGTAGTCCCCCTCCGGCATTGCCGGTTCGCCTGCCTCTCCAGGCAGAGTCATCACCCCACCGACGAAGCTCGTTACTACGAGAGTTGCCAGTGCGGCTGAGGTCATTCTGACGCGCATCCCACATTCCCTTCCAAGCTGAGCCGTCAATCCTTTCGACGAGGACGCTAGGAGAGCCAAGCGCCGGCAGTCGTCACACAAAGGTGGAGAGCAGGGTGGAAACCTGGCCTTCTCGACCGACCCTCGCCACGAGCGACATGCGCGCACGGGCGTTCACCGCGGACCGTTCAGTCAGGGTCCAACGACGAGTAAGTCGAGATCAATGTCCACGTGATCGTCTGGCCGCGGGCAGGCGCGCAGCCCTCACTGGCGCGCCTCCACCTTCGCGTGACAGGGGCCGACACACCGGCCGCTCGCTTTCCACCCACCACACCACCTGTGGGTGACGACAACGCCTACGCCCTCGCGGTCGACTGAACGTCGTAAGAAGCGAGACCCACGTCGACGACGGGCTTGGCAGCGGCCGGGTGGATCGGGTTCGACGGACCGCGGAAGGAGACCCATGACTCGAAGATTTCGCCTGACCAACGGTCTGACCGAGCCGATCGAGTTCAGCGCTGATGAGCTCTCGAACCTGCCGACTCAGCAGCTCACCCTGCTGGCCGAACAGTTTCACGTGCTCACCGTCCTGATGTACGAGGAACTGTGCACCCGTCAGCGGGCCCAACGCGCCACCGCGGAACTCGAGGCCATGCTGGTCGGCCACGACGAGACTCCGGACCTTGGTTGACACGGCACGCCCGCTGAATGGCTGCCAACCGGCCCGGACGCGGGACCTGGGCGACGTCGCAAGAAAGTCGGCTCACGTGGGAATGCACTAGCCCTCTCTAATGGTTGTAAGTCAATGTATTCATTAGACTTGGTTCTGGGCGTCGCCGCCTAGCTGTCGCGTCGGCGCTTGGCCGATCGATCCCGAAAGGAAGGGTCATGTCCCGTCTACCCCTCATCCAGCCCGAGGCCGCGTCGGGCAAGTCCGCCGACTTGCTCGCAGCCGTGCAGAAGGCGCTCGGAGTCACGCCGAACATGACGAAGGTGATGGCCAACAGCCCGGCCGTGCTCAAGGCGTATCTGGAGTTCTCCACCGCGCTGAACGGCGGAATTCTGCCGGCCTCGCTGCGTGAGCGGATTGCCATCCTGATCGCTCAGGAGAACGGCTGCGACTACTGCCTGTCGGCACACACGTACGTCGGAACCAACCTGGCCGGTCTCGACCAGGCCGAGGCGACGCGTGCGCGTACCGCTCAGTCCGGCGACGCCAAGGCCGAGGCGGTGCTGCGGTTCGCGACGGCCGTGCTGCGCAGCCGCGGCGGCGTGGACGACACGGACCTCAAGGAGGCCCGCGAGGCGGGGCTGACCGACGGTGAGATCACCGAAGTGATCGCCCACGTCGCCCTCAACGTGTTCACCAACTTCATCAACAAGACCGCCGACACCGACATCGACTGGCCGGTCGTCCGGCACAACAACTGATCAAGCCCGGCACGGCCCGCGTGCTGCCCATCCCGCGGGCCGTGCCGCACCATGCCGGCTCGCCGTCGCCAACATCATCCGGCGCCCAGAGAAGCTGGCCCACGGCAGGAATGCACTGCCGCCGATGATGGAGTGCCAGGCAGCACGGGAGCGCGAAGGTGGCACGAAGCCAGCGAACGACATTCACTGGTACCGGAGGGGAGTCCTTGGCCGGTCGGCTGGACTGGCCGACCGGGCGCCCGCGAGCAGTGGCGTTGTTCGCGCACTGTTTCACATGCGGAAAGGATGTGGTCGCAGCTTCGCGCATCTCGAGGACGTTGACCCAGCTAGATGTCGCGGTGATGCGGTTCGACTTCACCGGGCTGGGGGAATCCGACGGGGAGTTCGCCAACGCCAACTTCAGCTCGAACGTCACCGACCTTGTTCGCGCCGCTGACCACCTGCGCGACACCGTGGTGCCGCCAAGTCTGCTGATCGGTCACTCACTCGGCGGCTCCGCCGTCTTGGCGGCGGCGAGCCGGGTCCCCGAGATTCGTGCCATTGCCACCATCGGAGCACCGGCCGATCCACAGCACGTGACCGGCCTGTTCGAACCAGACCAGACCCGCATTGAGCGAGACGGAGAGGCCACGGTCTACCTGGCCGGGCGGCCGTTCCGGGTGCGACGCGAGTTCCTGACCGACATCGCCAGGCAACCCCAAGCACGCCGGATCGCGAACCTCAACCGGGCTCTGCTGGTCATGCACGCGCCTGGAGACACGATTGTGGGCGTCGACAACGCCCGAGACATCTTCGACACCGCGCGCCATCCGAAGTCATTCGTGAGCCTTGACGATGCCGATCACCTGCTGTCGAAGCCCGGCGAGGCGGAGTACGCGGCAAAGGTGATCGCAGCATGGTCGAGTCGGTACCTGCCGGCCGCCACCTAACCCTGCACTGCGTCTACCGCAGACGACTCGAGAGTGGCGATCCGGTCTTGTAATGCACGGACTACGTTTTCGACCTCGTCGAGGTGCACCAACTGTGGAATGTGCTGGTGGCAGTTCCAGTCGAAGGCCTCAACGTCGATGAGCAGGGCCCGTTCCACCTTGGCCTTGTAACCCTCGACCGTCAGTTGCGCGATGAGCTCGGGATCGTCCGCGACCTCCACGATCCTGGCCCTACCGAAGATCTTCATCCGGACCTGGTGGGCGTAGTCCATCAGGAACAGAGAAACCCGGTTGTCGTGGTCCAGGTTGCCGCGGGTGATGTACTGCCGATTGCCGCGGAAATCGGCGAAACCCAGCGTTTGTTCGTCAAGCACACGCAGGAACCCCACCGGACCGCCACGGTGTTGAATGTATGGCCAGCCGGCCTCACTGACGGTCGCTATGTAGAAGCTGTCGCGCAAGCTGATGAACAGCCGCTCGTCGGGCCCGATCCGATCGGGAACAGCGGGGCCCTCGACCATCCGGCGGTAGGCCCGGTCGCTCCCGTGTCTCTGCTGGTGATGCTTGACCTTCTCAGTGAAGGCGACCTGCGCGTATCGGCTGGTCATTTTGTCTCCTTGTACTGGTGTTCACGTAAACCGTGAGACCGGTGCCGGGTGGAGGTGGTGTTCAGGCGCCACCTCCACCTTTCCGCCCTCGGCATTTAGAGATGATCAGCGAACTCTGCATCCAGCACGCGCTTGGGCGCCGCCCCCACGAACTGGTGGACTACCTGACCGTCGCGGTACAGGTTCAGCGTCGGAATCGACTCCACGTCGTACCTCTCGGCGAGCTCCGGGTCGCGGTCGATGTCCAGCTTGGCAACGACGAGCTGGTCAGCATTCTCGGCTGCGAACCTCTCCAGAATCGGGGCCAGCCGGTGGCATGGCGGGCACCAGTCCGCCCAGAAGTCGACCAGCACAGGCTTGTCGCTTCGTAGCACCTTCTCGTCGAATGTCTCGCCGGTGACAGTGATCGGTGTTGCCGTCATCGGGGCCTCCTCTATGTGAATACGCTCTAACGACTAGTATCGTATGTAACCATTAGAACTGCTCGTTGATTCCCGCCGTCCGAATCAGATGCTCAGACGCGAGCGTCACGGTGTGGTGCCCACCACACTCAACTAACGGGTGTCCCCCGGTGATACCGTTATGTGGTGGGATCTAGCACAACAGAACTGGAGGCCGAGAACATGCCGTCTCCAGCAGATTCAGACCTCGTCACCGCGTCGCTGGCGCTACTGCTGCCCGACGAACCCGTCCCCGTGCGGCTGATGAACACCATTTGGGCCGACCGGCACGGCGTGCACGACGCGCTGACCACAACCGAGAACCTGCGCAGATGGCTCGCCGCTGTCGCTCCCGAGGACGAGTTCGCGCCCGACAGCACAGACCTCTCCCGGTTCCGCACCCTGCGCGACGCGCTGCGCCGGCTCGCCGCTCTCGCCACCGACGACACGCGGCCGGCCGCGGCATCTGCCACAACGGACATGGACAAGGCGATTGCCGACGTCAATGATGCCGCTAGGCAAGCGCACACGTGGCCGCAGCTCGAATACCAAGGCGGCGAACTCCAGGCCTCCGAAGGAGGACGAGCCACCCCCACCCGGCGCGCGCTGTCCTCGATCGCCAGGCAGGCGATCGAGTTGCTCACCGGTGACGACGGGCCGCGGCTGCGCGCCTGCTACGGACCGGGCTGCGTGCTGTACTTCGTCAAGGACCATCCCCGGCGCGAGTGGTGCTCGAACGCATGCGGCAACCGCGCCCGCGCTGCCCGCCACTACCACCGCCACCGCAAGAGCGCTACCGACCGTGCCCGATAGTGGCATGTCCCACACTCTGAGCCTCCGGCAAAGCGCTTCCTTCGACTTCGAGGCGGGGAATCCACTGCAGCCAGCGGGGGAGGTACCAGTTGTGGTTGTTGAGCAGGACCATTGCGCTGGGTAGCACGACGGAGCGGATGACAGTGGCGTCGAGCAGTAGCGCGACGGCAACGCCGAAGCCCATCTGCTGAAACATCACCAGGTCGCCGCGGGCGAAGCCGGCGAAGACGGCGACGATGATCAGCGCCGCACCGGTGATGATTCGGGCGGTGGAGGCGACGGCCCACCGGACGGCTGCGCCGGTGTCGCCGCCCTGGTCGAAGCGTTCACGGATGCGGCTGAGCAGAAAGACCTGGTAGTCCATTGAGAGGCCGAAGAGTACGGAGAAGAGGAAGAGGGGGACCCATGCCTCGATCGTGTCCATGGTTTGGAAGCCGAGAAGGTCCGCACCCACGCCGTACTGGAAGACGAGCACGAGCAGGCCGTACGTGGCCCCGACCGAGAGCAGGTTGAGCGCTATCGCCGTGACGGCGACCACGACCGACCGGAAGGCAATTGTCAGTAGGACCAGCGAGAGTCCGAGAACGAACGCGAACACGAATGGCACCGGATTGGTGACGCTGTCGAGGTAGTCGATGGTCTCCGACGTGGTACCGCCGACCAGCGGGTCGGCATTGGTTCGCTCGAACGCTGCGGGGACGATCTGCTCTCGCAGGTCGCGCACGGCCGCGATGGCTTGGTCGCCGGTGGGGTCGCCGCGTACGGGGACGACGAGTTCGGCGACGTCGCCGCCGCCGACCCGGATCTCCCCGGGTCCAAAGCGCGGGTCGGCGGCGAGTTGATCGCTGAGCTGCTCGAGTGCCGGCGAGACGGAGTCCGAATCATTCGTGACGACCACGTGGACCGGGTTCACCGTCTGGTCCGGGAAGTCGCGCTGCAGCGCGACGTAGCCTTGCTTGGCCGCCAAGTCATCGGGGAGCGTGCTCACCCCGGCAGTGCCGATGCCGAGCCCGAAGGCGGGCAGCGCGATCGCCACAAGAGCCGCGCTACTGATCGCCAGGCTGATTGCGGGCCGGCGCACGACGCGATCGATGATCGCGCCCCAGATCCGGCCCTCCGGGTTTGACCGCTCCACTGACCGCCGGCCGACGATCGGCACACGAACGGAGTCCACTCGGTCCTTCAAGAGCCCCAGCAGAGCTGGCAACAGCGTGAGCGCTACAGCGAGCGAGGTGATGCCGACGAGGATCGCCCCGGCGGCCAGGCTGCGGAAGATCGTCGACGGCACGATCAGCAGGCCGAACATGGCGATGACGAACGCCGAACCGCTGAACAGCACCGCCCGGCTGGCGGTGGCGCCGGTGGTGAGGATCGCCTCGTCCGGGGCGCGCCCGCGGCCCCGCTCCTCGCGGTAGCGGGAGATGACGAACAGCGCGTAGTCGATCCCGAGTGCGAGCCCCATCGCGGTGAGCATGTTCGTGGTGAAGATCGAGAGCTCGAACAGCTGGGTGAGCAGTGCGACCAGCCCGAGCGCGGTGACGATCGCAACGACCGCCATCAGCAGCGGCACCAGGCCGGCCACCACGGTGCCGAACACCAGAAGCAGAATGAGCAGCGCTGCCGGCAGCCCGAACTGGAGCTCGCCTTCCTTTAGATCGCTCAGGGAAAGCTCGTTGAACCCGTAGTCGCGCGTCATGTCGCCGGTGATCGTGACCGCGAATTCTGGATCGGCGTCTGCCCGTTCGACGACGTCGATGATGTCGCCGGCGTCATCGGCGTTGATGATGTTGACCGGCATCAGCGTCGCCTGGCGATCGACGGAGACGAGCGAGCCATCATCCACGTCGACGTAGGTCTGAGCATTACCTACGATGCCTGTTTCGAGGATCTCGCGCTTGAGCCCCTCGGCGAAGGCCCGGAACTCGTCGTCGTCGATGGTCAGGTCCGATGAGCGCACAATGACGAGGTCGGAGACTTCACGTCCTGGATCGGGCGGAAAGCCCGCGAGGAGCCGATCCTCGGCCCGCTCGGACTCCGGGTTGTTGGTTACGTTCGCCTCGGTGGTGAATCCGGTCAGGACAAGGGCGACCGCGGTGATCGAAGCCAGAAGCACCCCGACCCACGCCGCTAACGTCAGCCCCGGATGGCGGCTGCACGCGCGGGCAAGAGATGTAGTCGACAACGTCATCGTGCGTTTCCCGAGGTGGTGACATAGCTGCGGTGTAGTGGTGCAGTTTGCACCGGCTTACGTCGACGCTATGGATACGTCGGGGTCTGAGACATCACGCGAAAGTGGAAGGCCTGGTGGAATATTCACATCACCTGGTGCTACTGTCGTAGAACGATCGTTCTCGGCGCCCAGGGAGGTCGACTGATGGATCGCGATACCGCTGAGGCCCAGGTCCTCCAAACAGCCAACGCACTCTTCTACGAGCGCGGCATCCAGGCCGTCGGCATGGACGCCATCCGCGACGCCGCCGGCGTTTCGCTCAAGCGGCTGTACCAGCTGTTCCCCGCGAAGGACGAGCTGGTCGAGGCGTGCCTGCGGGAGCGCGACCGCGGCGTCCGCAACACCCTCGATCGCTTCACGGCCAATGCCGCGACGCCCCGCGACCGGGTCCTCGCAATCTTCGACTGGCTCGACGAGTGGTTCAGAGAGCCCGACTTCCGTGGTTGCGGGTTCATCAACGCATTCGGCGAGTTGGGCCCGAGCTCGCCGCGGGTCACGGCAGCGGTGCACGACCAGAAGGTGTGGCTCCACCAACACATCGGCGAGCTCGTCCGCATGGCGAACGGTCCCGACTGGCTCGCGGACCAGCTGTTCATCCTCGCCAATGGGGCGATGGTCACCGCCTCGATCCTCGGATCTGCCGAACCCGCGCGACAGGCACGCACGGCCGCGGAGCACCTGCTGGAGGCCGCCGACGTGGCGAATACGCCATGAAGCGACCGCTCTCCCTGGGGACGAGGAGCTCGCCTGGGTCACCGCCAGGAAGCGGGGTAGTTGAATGCCGGCAGGAAACGTCCGCCCAGCAGTGGCGTGGCGATCACAACCACCAATGCCGGCATTAGTGGCTCGAGGAGGTAGCCGACGCCGGGATCCGTTAGTCCTATCAGGGCAGCAGCCGCGGCTGCCGGAGCGTGGGGCGCCCGTAGCAGCAGCATGATGGCGATCGACACGGCGACAGCCGCAGTGGCGGTGTACATGGATGGGCCGAAGAGCGCGGTGATCACGAGCGCGCTGATCGTTGCGACCGGGTAGCTGACCACGATCGCCTTGGGCCGGGCCAGAGGGGCGGCTGGCGCCATTGCGACCACGGCAGCGGTCGCGATGAACGGGATGGCGAAAACTCCAAGCCCGAACAGGCGATCCGTTGTTGCCAGCAACAGCATGGTCGCTAGCGTTACGAAGCCCGCTGCGACAGCTTGAGTCACTGCGGCTCGCCGCTCGCGGTCCACCTGGAACCGAGTCTGAAGGGACGTCATGGCATTACCTCTCGATGTGTGGGCGGCGGCCTCAGCACGGTGATGGAGCAGCTCGCCAGAATTCACTAGAGAACGGTCGTTCTCACGTTGAGAAACATAGTAGAGAACGTTGGTTCTCTCCGCAAGGGCGATCGCCCCAGAAAAGCGAGGAAGCGCAGCAAACGGGGTCGTCATTCGACGCCGGCGATGCCCGCCACCAGCTGCGTCCCAACGCGATGATCACGCTAGGAATGGGATCTGCACTGGTCATCACCAGAGTGGAGGGCCAGGTGGAACCTGGCTCTCCGACAGTGCGTCGCCGATCAGGTCGAACAGATTCGTCCCGCCGCTGCGGTCAAACAGCGATCAGTCCGACCCAGCCGGTGGCGAACCCGGAAGCTCCCGGAATAGTGGTGAGGGAGCCGTCGTCCGGGTCGACGGAGAACGCGCTGATTGAGCCGGACCTGCTGTTCAGCACATACAGGAACGCGTCGCCGTCGGACAGAGCCAGGTCCAATGGTCCCGGGTCGGTGCCGCCGGCCTCCCCCGACCCGACCAGCGCGAGGGAACCGTCCTTCGCGATCTCATACTGGCTCACGTTCGCGGTGGCCGTGTTGGCGGTGTACGCGAACCTGGCATCGGACGTGACCACCAGCCAGCACGCCGCGCCCTGGTTGTTCTGCACCGAGGCGCTGATCACGCTGAGCACTCCAGACTCGTCGACGTCGTACGACGACGCGGCGCTCTCCGGCGCCTCCGAAACATACAGGCGGCCGTCCGCTCCGAATTCGAACCCGAACGGAACCGGACCGGCCGAGGGCTGCACATTGGGGCCGATCGCGCGACCGTTCGGCCGCACGACGAACGTGTCGATCGTCTGGGTGGCCTTCTCGGTGACCGCAAGCAGCCGTCCGTCCGGGCTGAAGGCGACCTGCGCAGCGTTCGTGCCGGATCCAGAGAGCGGGCGGGTCGACTTCGGAATCCTCACCAGCGTTCCCGTGTCGGTGATACGCAGTCCTTGGATCGTGTCATCACCTTGGTTGAGGACGTAGACGATCTTGCCGTGGACTGCCACACTCACCGGACGGTCGCCCACGGTCTCGACGTCAGCGAGGCGGAGACCGTCGTCGGTCACATCGAACACCGAGACGTCGTCGCTGCCGGCGTTGACGGCCAGCAGGTGATTGCCGTCAGCTGTGATTGCGAGCGCTGCCTGGCTTCCGAGGCCCGTGGGCGCGATGCCGAGACCGCCGGTCGGTACCGTCTCGTCGTATGTGAGCGCGCCGTCGGCACTGCGCTCGAACGTGACGACGGCGTTGCCGGTCGCATCGTTGGTTTGTACGTACACATGTCCGGCAGGCGCGTCGGCCGCCGCTGGAATGGCGCCACCGAGCGCCAGGGTGGACAGGGCCGCCGCCAAGCCGGCGACCCGCGGGATGTGAAACATGTGCCCTCCTGTCGGGAGTGCGGCAGAGCCCAGGCAAGAACCGTGTCAAGGGAGAGCTCGTCCGCTGCTACTTGTTCCCGCAGCACGCTAGGAAGGGTGACGAGTGCGGTCATCACCCGAAGGTGGACTCGACGGTGGAAGCCCGCCTGCGAGTTATCCGAGCGGATCTTCCGACGCGATCGCCGTCAGCCGGTCACGGAGCACCTCTCGCTGCACCTTGGCTCCGCCCAGCACTGTCGGCAGTTCGGCCACAAAGAAGATGCGCTCGGGCGACTCATGCTGAGCGAGTAGGGTGCGGACCGCGCCAAGAATCGTGCCGGCCAGTTCTGCCGTGCTGGACCAGCCCGGCTTCAGCTGGACGGCAGCGACCACCTGCTGATCGCCGGGCTCGCCGAGGCCGACAACAGCGCAGTTGGCAACGGCTTCGTGGTGGAACAGCGCGTCCTCCACCCGGTGGGGATGGACGTGTCCAGCCTGGGTCCGAATCGTGTCGGTAGCCCGACCGATGAAGTAGAGATAGCCGTCCTCGTCGAGGATGCCAAGGTCAGAGGACCGGAACCAGCCGCCAGGAAAGAACGCCGCTGCTGTCTGGTCGGGCATGCGCCAATACTCGCCCAGCGACATGGCGCCTCGGACAGCTATCTCGCCGAGCTGGCGCGGCGGGAGTGGCGTGCCGCGCGGATCCATGATCGCCAACTCGAAGAACGGGGAGCCCGGACGGCCGACGCTGTGCACGCGTTCGGGCTTCTGAACAACCTGCTGCGGCAGCAGGCGGGTGGTAACGGCGCCCTGCTCGGTCGACCCGAATCCGTGCGTCCACACCGGGCCGAGCAGCTTCGTAGTTCTTTCGAGCAACTGAGGCGTGACGAAGAAGCACACCAATCGCCGTAGCCGATGCTCGATCCCGCCGCGCCGGTCTACTTCGTCGAGTAGCGGGCCGAGTAACGGTCCGGGCACGAACATACCGGTCCCACCCTCGGCCATGATCACGTCGACCACCGCGCTGGGCTCGAACGTAGCGTCGTCAAGCAGGACGGACCGCGCACCGCGAATCAGGTAGGGATACAGGGTCTGGAAGCCCGAAGCCCACTGGAGAGGATGGAAATGAATGTTGACGTCGTCGGGTCCGACCATAGGCACGTTCGGGCCGAACGTGTCCAGGTGATGAATGTTCTGATCGATGACCGCTTGCCAAGAGCGATACGTCTTCACCCAGGCTTTCGGGGGTCCGGTGGTGCCAGACGTGAACTGTAGGAAGCACGGGGTGTCCTCGTCTACGTCGAGGTCAGGCTCGTCGACGCTGCCGCTCGCAGCCACTTCCTCATACGGCAAGGCCCAACTAGGAGGATCCGGGCCGAGTGCAATGAGGTGCCGCACGGTTGCAAGTCGAGCCCGGTGCCGGTGCACTTCAACACTGAAGCGGCTGTCGAATACGAGGGCCGAAGCCTCGATGTGGTTGAGCGCCCAGACGTGTGCGTCCATCTCCATGTGGCTGTGCAGCACGGAACGGACAATGTTGTGCTTTTCGAAACCCAGCCACGCTTCCACGATTTCCGCAGTGTTGTAGCCCAGGACTCCCACCCGATCGCCTCTGCCGACCCCCAGCCCGATCAGGCCGGACCCGATCCGGTTGCCGGCTTCGTTGAGCGCAGCAAAGGTATGCGATCGCAGCTTGCCGCCGGCCAGGCTCGTCAACGCGACCTTGGGCCCGTACCACGTCGCAGCCAGCCGGCTCAAGGTTCCCGCTCGCACGCGCATGTCGGTCTCCTCGTGCCTACGCAAGGCTAGTGCGGGTTAACGGGCAGGTTTACACTACGCGCGTACGGCCCTCACATACCCGCGTCGTGATTGTGGTGCACGGTCATGGGTGCAACGGCTGAGTGGACCAAGGAGACGGCGGTCGACTGGCGTGACGGGTTGCTCGCGACCAAGCTCCACGTTCCCCGTACGCCGCCGGACTTCCTGTCCCGCGCCCGCCTCGTCGAGCAGCTAGAAAAGGGGCTGGCGCGCGAGCTCCTGCTTGTCTGTGCACCGGCCGGATTCGGCAAGACCGTTCTGCTGGCGGAATGGAGCCAGCTGGGTAGCCGGCCGGTGGCATGGCTGTCGCTGGACGCCGCAGACAATGACCCGGTGCGGTTCTGGCGCCACGCAATTGCCGCGCTGAACCGGCTCCGGCCAGGAATCGCGGACCAGGTCGGCCCGCTGCTCGCCCGACCAGGGCTGGCATCGGTCGACGGTGTGGTGACAGCAGTGGTCAACGAGATGGCCACGGCCGACGGCGATGGCCTGCTGGTCCTCGACGACTACGACGTCATACATGCGGAGCAGGTGCACAGGTCACTGATGGTGCTGCTCGAGCACCCTCCACCGGGCCTGCATCTGGTTCTGGCGAGCCGATCCGACCCGTCGATGCCGCTGGCGCGGATGCGCGGCCGAGGCCAACTTGCGGAGCTGCGGTCCACCGACCTGCGCTTCACCCCCGAAGAGGCGGCAGCCCTGCTGCGCAGGTCGGTGGGATCCGACCTGGACGACGAAGCTGCCGCGACGTTGGCGGCCCGCAGCGAGGGATGGGCTGCCGGCTTGCAGCTCGCTGCGCTCTCGCTGCGCGGCCAGGCCAAAATCAATGAGTTCGTGACGACCTTCTCCGGTACTCACCGCTATGTGCTGGACTATCTCACCGAAGAGGTGCTCTCGGGCCAGCCCGAGCCCATTCGAACATTCCTGCTCGAGACTTCGGTGCTGGACCGACTCTGCGGCCCACTATGTGATGCGGTGACCGGACGGGCGGGCAGTCAGGCCCTGCTGGAGGCAATTGAACACTCCAATCTCCTACTCGTACCGCTGGACGAGGTACGCGGCTGGTGGCGATATCACCACCTGTTCGCCGACCTGTTGCGGGCGCGCCTCCACCAGCAGGAGCCGCTCCGGGTCCAGGAACTGCACCGAAACGCGGCCACCTGGTCAGAAGCGCACGGCCTTTCCGACGACGCCGTCCACTACGCGTTGGCTGCAGGAGATCCGGTGTGGGCGGCACAACTGATCGAGCGTCACGCCGACGCACTTATCTTGCGGGGAGAAGTGGCGACCGTCCGCCGGTGGCTTGCAGACTTGCCTGCCGACCTGGCCGCCTCCAGGCCACGGTTGCTGCTCGTACGGACCCTCCTGTCCCTACTGACCGGACACGTGGAGCCTGTCGAGTCACTGCTCGAACGCGCTGAACGGGTCGCCGATAGCGCCGATGATCCGTTCGAGCCGTCGGTTGGGAAGGCGGCCAGCGCACTGGCCACCGTTCCTGCGGCGATCGCACTGGACCGCGCTCACCTGGCGGAACTCCGCGGGGACGCGGACCGTGCGATCCATTTCGGTCAGAAAGCCCTGGAATTGATCGGCGACAGCGATTCGATGCTGGGCTCAATCGCTGCGGCCCGGCTGGCCGTGGCCTACTGGCTGGGCGGCCGTCTCGGAGATGCTGAGCGTGGACTGTCCGCGAGCATCGACGGCTGGCAGGCAGCCGGCGAGCGTTACCTGGCGGTGCGCGGTTGCTCCTACCTTGGCCTCGTCCACCGCGCCCAGGGCCGTCTGGATGCCGCGCTCATGACCTACCAACGCGCGCTCGAGATCGCCACGCCCCAGGCTGGCCCAGCCTTGCCCGCCGCGGGTGCGGCGCACGTCGGCATCGCCGAGATCACATACCAGCGAAACGAACTCGATGTTGCGATGCAACACGTTGCCGAGGGTATCGAGACCTGCCGGCAGCTGCCGTTCACTCAGCCGCTCGCGATGGGTCTGGTCACGTTGGCATGGATCCGTCAGGCGACGGGGGATGCGGACGGTGCCTTGGATGCGGTCTCCGAGGCCGAGCAGGTGCCGGCGAGTCCGGACCTCGCGGACGTACTCAACCCCGTGCCGGTGCAACGTGCCCGACTGCTGCTGAGCCAGGGCAACGTCCCGGCGGTCGCGGAATGGATCGAGGAGCGCGGCGTCAGCGTGGACGACGAGCTCAACTATCCACGGGAGCCGGCGTATCTGCTACTTGTGCGCATGCTCCTGGCCACGGGAGCGGCTAACGAGGCGCTTCACTTGCTGGGGCGGCTGCACGCTGATGCGGCCGCCCACAACCGAGTCGGCAGCCTCATTGAGATCAATGCGCTGCGCGCCGTGGCGTTAGCGGCCGTCGGGAACGATGCGGACGGCGTGGAAAGTCTGGCCACGGCGCTCACACTCTCCTATCGGCAGCGCCACATAAGGGTCTTCGTCGACGAAGGTGCGCCTATGCGCGCTCTGCTCGGCCCGCTCGTCGCGGCCCAATCCGATGAGCACGCCATTGCCGGTCGCCTCCCGATGAGCTGCCTCGCTCGGCTGGCAAAGGCATTCGACACGGGTGGAGATCGGACCCAGACGCCGAGGACCTCCATCGTTCCTGGACTAATCGTCCCCCTGAGCGACCGTGAACTAGAAGTGCTGCACCTGCTGGCAGCCGGCAAACAGAACCGCGAGATCGCCGACGAGCTTTACGTGACGCGAGACACGGTCAAGAAGCACATCACCCACATCCTCGACAAGCTCGGCGTCGCCAATCGTACGCAGGCAGCGACGCGCGCCCGGGAGCTCGGTCTGCTCGTCTAACGCACCGGGTGGCGCCGGCCCTGGTTCCACTAGGTCGGCGAACCGATTTCGGCCAGCTCTCGGGCCGGTGTGGCGGGAAGGGCGGATTCGTGAATACCGAACCGTCGATAGATGCGGGCAAGTGGCCCGGGAGCCCACCAGCTCCAGCGCCCAAGCAGGCGCATGGTGGCTGGAACCAGCAACATCCTGACCAGAGTCGCGTCCACGACGATCGCGGTGATCATGCCGACACCGATCATCTTGGCGAAGGTGACCTGGCCGGTGGTGAAACCTGCCACCACCACGATCAGCAGCAGCGCGGCGGCAGTGATGATCTTCCCAGTCCGTTGTACGCCCACAGCGACGGCTGCCCTGCTGTCACCGGTGGCATCCCAAGCTTCCCGAACCCGGGACAGCAGGAAGACCTCGTAGTCGGTGGCGAGCCCGAACAGGACCGCGAGGATCAGAATCGGAATGGTCGGCTCGAGGAAGCCGGTCGGAGTGAATCCGAGCCAGTCGGCGAGGTGGCCGTCCTGGAAGATCCACACCAGCACGCCGAACGATGTGCCGATCGAGACCAGGTTCATGAGCACAGCCTTGATCGGTAGCAACACGGACCCGAATGCGAGGAAGAGCAGCAGCATCGTTGCCGCGGCCATGATCGCCGCCATCAGCGGGAGCCGCTCGCCCAAACTGTCCAGACGGTCGACGTCGGCGGCGGAACGCCCACCGACGAGCACCTCAGTGCCGGTCGGCGTGGGCAGGGCGCGAATCCCACGCACTGCGTCGTATGCCTGGTCACCGGTGCGCGCGCCCTCGTAGCTGGCGGTGATCAAGGTGCTCTCGCCTCGACTGGCGGTGATCTCGGCTGCGATGACTCCTGGCACCGCCTCGACCTCGGTGAGCAGCTCACTGGCCTGTTCGGGCGAAGCACCGGAGACGAATGTCTCAATGGGCGCAGCCGTGCCGCCGGGGAAATCCGCGGCGATTCGCTCGGTGACCACCCGGGCCTCGGAGTCCGCAGGCATCACGCGTTCGTCGACGCCGCCGAACTCGGCGTGTGCGAAGGGCGTGGCGAGTGCTGTGAGCGCCACCAAGACGGTCGTGAGGTAGAGCACCGGGCGACGCATCACACCGTGCGTCAGCCGAGCCCAGCCGCCCTGGTCCTCCCGCGCCGGTTGCTCCGCCGTGCGACGACGTCGGCGTGGCAGTGGCACCCGCAAAGCGTTGATCTTCGGTCCGAGCACGGCCAGCAAGGCAGGCAGCACGGTGAGCGAGCCGAGCATCGCCACGAGGACGGCCGCCATGCCCCCCATGCCCATCGAACGAAGGAACACCTGCGGGAAGATCAGCAGACTGGCGAGCGCGGACACGATGGTGATTCCGGAGACGAGCACAGTGCGCCCCGCAGTGATCACGGTCCGCGCGACGGCCTGCGATGTGGAATGTCCGGCCGCCAGCTCTTCCCGGAAACGGCTGACCACCAGGAGCGAGTAGTCGATCGCCATCCCGAGGCCGAGCAGCGTGATGGTGTTCACAGCGAACGTGGAGACGTCCGTGACGGTTGTCAGCAGTCGAGTCGCGGTGAATGCGCCGAGGATGGCCAGCACACCAATCAGCAGCGGCATCAAGGCCGCGACCACGCCGCGAAAGACGAAGACCAACAGGATCAACACCAGGGGCATGGCCAACGTCTCGCCGCGTACGATGTCGCGCTCGGTCAGCTCGTCCGTGGTGACCTGAAACGCGACCAGGCCACCCACGTCTGTGGTCAAACCGGGCGCGGCCAGGGCCGGCGCAAGGGCGTCGTAGTCGGCGCGTTTGTCGTTGTCGTCGGTCGCGCTGAGCGTGATCGCGGCGTACGTGGCGTGCTGGTCGGTCGACACCATGGCCGGGGCCTGGGTGTCGTAGTAGGTAACGGCGCTGGCGACCTCCGACCGATCGCGCAGGCCCTCGATCGTCGAGGTCACGGACTCCCGGAAACCCTGGTCATCGACGGTGGCAGTCTCGCTGGAGTAGAGAACGACGAGATCGACGTCCCGGTCGCCCAGGTCAGCAGCGATCCTTTCGGCCGCCTGCATTGACTCGCTGTCGGGATCGTCGAAGCCGCCACTGGTCAGGGAGGCGAAGACTCCGCTTCCCCAGCCAACGCCGGTGAGCGCAATCACCAAGCCCGCGGCCAAGACGGACCAGCGCAGCTTGACGACGGCGCGTGCCCAGCCCTTCAGCATCGCCACCACCCACTCGGGGATGGGATGGATTCGGCGACGCAACGTTCAGGCGATCGATCGTCGGGACGGCGTGCTTCGTCGCATCCCGGGCAGCGGTTGGTCGTATAACTCATGACGGCGATTCTCCATAACTCGTACAGTGACGTACGAGTTACAGTAGAACAGGCGTGAGCCTAAATCAAACACACATGTACGGGTTACTGAATGAAGGACTGCGGCCTGTGGGCGCGGCGGCTCACATGTGGCTGGTTGGCGCGAAGGCGGCCTGAAGGGTCGCGCTGATCACACGCGGCGCGTCCTCGTCGGTGAGACGTCCGGCATTGACTTCGTCCGCAGCGGTATGTACGACGCTGTGGAACAGGGCCACCATCCACTCCACGGATAGGTCGCTCCGGAACGATCCCTCATCGCGCCCGCGTGCGATCAGGCCAGAGATGCGGCGGAGCGGTCGCTCGTGCGTCGCCCGTATTCGCTCTTGCGGCATCGATCGCTGGGCCGCAATCAGAAGCGATCGGAACTGATCCACGATGTGCCAGCTGGATGCGATCAGGCGGTCGAGCGCCGCACGTGGATCACCGCTCAGGTCGACGGCCTCCAGCGCATGGTCTGAGTCCTCCAGAGTGCGGGCGAACACAGCGTCGACCAACTCGGCCCGTGACGAGAAGTGGCCGTAAAGGGTCACCCGACCCACCCCCGCGCGCTTGGCGATCTCGCCGACGTTGACGTCGGGATCCTCGACCAAGCAGTCGCGGGCCGCCTCCAGGATGGCCGCGATGTTGCGCTGGGCGTCGGCGCGCTTGGCGCGCTCGGCCGTAGGGCTACTCATCGGGCCTACTCTCTCACCATTTTGTTGAACGTGCGTGTACAGGTTATGGTAGCAACCGGAACCTGAACAGAGATGTTCGAATTGTTCGCATCGAGGAGTTAGGGAGCCTCCGCATGACAGCACACACCGCAACGGCGGCCGAGGAGTTGATCCGCCCAGACCCGAAGCGCTGGCGCGCGCTGGCGCTGCTTAGCGTCGCGCAATTCATGCTCATCCTCGACATCACCGTCGTCACGATCGCCCTGCCCAGCATCGGTGTCGATCTCGGCCTCAGCCGCGCGACGCTCACGTGGGTGGTCACCGCGTACACGCTGATGTTCGGCGGCCTGATGCTCCTCGGCGGCCGCTCCGCGGACATATTCGGCGCCCGGCGGCTCGTCCTGACCGGACTGACGATCTTCACGGCGTCCTCACTCGTGGCCGGCCTGTCCGTCAATGCGGAGATGCTCATCGGTGGCCGGATCGGCCAGGGCATCGGCGCCGCCCTGCTCTCGCCGGCTGCGCTGTCCATCGTCACGACGACCTTCCACGGCACCGAACGCAACAAGGCGCTGGGAGTCTGGGGCGCCCTGGGTGGCACCGGCGCAGCCGTAGGCGTGTTGCTCGGCGGATTGATCACGGCCGGTCCGGGCTGGGAGTGGATCTTCTACATCAACGTCCCGATCGGGCTCGCCGTGCTCGCCGCCCTGCCTTCCGTCGTCCGCACGCATCGCGCGCACCTCGCGCCCCGTCGGATCGACCTGCCGGGGGCAGCAACAGTGACCCTGGCGACCGCCGCTGCGATCTACGGACTCATCAACGCCGGCGACTACGGCTGGGCCGCCACTTCCACGCTCGTGCCACTGGTACTCGCCGCGGTGTTGTACGGCGGCTTCGTCGTCATCGAACGAGCCGTCCGCTCACCTCTGGTGAACCTGCAGATCCTGGCGCGGCGCCGCGTCGTGGCAGGCGCCTTCCTGATGCTCGTTGCGACCGGTCTGCTGATCGCCAGCTTCTTCGTCGGCTCGTTCTACCTGCAGCACCTGCGTGGGTACGGCGCCCTGACAACCGGTCTGCTCTTTCTACCGGTGGCGGTGGGCACGATCATCGGTGCGCACTCGGCCAGCCGTGCGGTAGGCCGCATCGGCCCACGCCACGTCGCGGGCTCGGCATTGGCTACCGCAGCGATCGGTGCCATTGTTCCGGCGATCTGGAGCGCACCGGCCACGGTCGTTCTGGGAATCAGCATTGCAGCAGCGGGGTTGGGCGCTACCTTCGTCGCCGCCACTACCACGGCCCTGTCCGACGTCCAGCAATACGAGGCCGGTGTTACCTCAGGTGTTCTCAACACATTCCACGAGATCGGTGGTGCTGTGGGAGTCGCGGTCATCTCCACCATCGCCGCCGCCAGCCTCACAGCCCAAGGCACCGTCGCGACGACCGGATTCACGAACGCCTTCGCGTTCAGCGCCATCACCGCTGCGCTGGCGGCGCTCGCGGCGTTGGTCGTAGTCCCTGCGGGCCGCATGTCAGTCAGCGCGCACGTGGGCATCCACTAGCGAGCTCGCCTGTCATCCCCTGAACGTTGTCTCCACCGACCCCGCTCGTGGATCCGTCCGCGGCCTCGCCCTCCACGGGGAGGACATCATCATGTTCGGACCAGAGCGTGCGCGTCGCCAGCCGCATGCCCTGAGCCGCCGTTGCCGTCACCCGAACGTGGTACGCCTCTCGAGTACTCCGCCAGGCGGTCATACAGTCTGGCTGCGAAGACTCCACCGACCTGTTCCACCTTAGCGTGACGCCTCCTCACTGCCGGATTCGTACGTTGACGCTATGACCAGCAACAACGCCACCGTAGAGGCGCCATGACCAGGTGCCAGGGTCGTGCCGACTGGGCACGGGCGGTTCCTCAAGGTGAGGACGACGCCCTGAGTCACCAGGAGTGGCCGGATCGTCTTACCGTCACGCGCAGCAGCGGCGTTGACTTCTATTACGAGCAGTACCGGCGTTTACTGGTCCGTGAAGAGTCATTGCTCAAGGAGCGTGACTCGCTACGCCAGGAGAATGTCGCATTGCGGTCCCGGCTGAGTAACATCGCGTCATTACTGCACGGCAAGGGGGAGCGGGCGTCCCCCGTCAGTCTCGTGAGCTGAAGACCCCCGGCGGGCTCTCGCGCGCCGCTTGTACCGGCACTCACGCTGGTGGACCCGCTCGAACCGTGCCTGTCGCGTCGGCCCTAACAGCGGAAGACCCTATTCGAACCCCGACCTACTTCCACGCCTGTGCCGCCGACGGTTCATCTGTGGCCCCGACGGACACGCAAGGTGTATCCCGCAGCCACCAGCTGTGGAAGGTCTCCGGCGGTTGTTTTTGGTTCGAGCTCCGTGCTAGATGTTCCATCAGCAGCCCGTCGCGCCAGGTTCCCTCCGGGGAGCGCCAGTGTTCGCGCATCCGGCCAACCACGCGGAAGCCGATCTTCTCATAGGCGCGGATCGCCGGTGTGTTGTGGTCCTGCTGGGTGGTGCGCTGCTTGCTCCCCGGGCGCTTCGGCGGCGGGATCGCAGGTGGGTGCGTGCCCACGTGCGAGCCGCTGCAGGGACGGCCGCCGTCGGTGGGTTGGATGTCGCGCAGTCGCCGGTGGATTCGTCCCCGCCCATTCTGGTGGTGCGGATGGAGCCGCACGCTGACCGCGGTACGCAGGTCCTCGAGGAGGTGGACCAATGAGCAGTAGTGTTCAAAGCGCGCCAGTCGCGGCGCGGGTGTTCCTGTTCGGCGACGGCGCAGGCGCCGACACGGGCGAGGTTCTCAGCCGTGTGCTCGGCGAGCATGATGTCGTCCGGGCCGCCCTTGGGGGTGTCCGCCCCTCTGTCCGCCTCGGCGGTGCAGGCGGTCGACCGGGAGATCGGCACGATCGCTGCCAGTCTTCTCGACCGGGACCTGGCGGAGGTCCTGGTGTCCGGTTGGCGCAAGTGCTCCGCGTTGACCGAGTCAGCGGAGCGCAAGCTTGCCGCGCCGGACAGCGTGGAAGTCGTGGCCCTGGCAACCCATCGGGTCATCTCGACCTGCCGCCCGCGCGTTGACCTCTTCGTCGACGAGGCGAAGGTGAAGACCTTCGAGTTCGAGTTGAAGGTCGTGTTCGATCTGACCGGAGTGTCCGTGGTCGTGAGGCTGGGCGACCTGGTGGCGCTGCGCTCCGGCGAGTCTCGCCACGGCGCGACACCCGGACGCAGTGGGCCGCCGGGGACTCGAACCCCGAACCCGAAGATTAAAAGTCTCCTGCTCTGCCAGTTGAGCTAGCGGCCCGTCGCACCAAGGCTACCTAGAAGCCGATGCAACCACTTGCCGTGCCGGCCGATCTAGGCAGCACATGCCGTTTCGGCTCACAGCTCGCGCTGGAGTGATCTTTCGTAGCCGGCGGCCGCGACGGCCAGGTCCTGCCAGCTCATACCAACGCTCTTGTAAAGCCGCGGACCGGGCGGTTTGTCGACCGTCCCATTGACGAGCTCGGCCAGCCCGATCAGGCGATCCGCGTCCAGGGCACCAGAGCGAACCGCGCCAACAACGTCGCCGGCTTCGCGCAGCGCAGCAGACCTGGCCTCCACGACGACGGAGCTACGACGGACGGTCGTGTCGTCCACCTCGCGCGCATCTGGCTCGTGCGATCCGATGGCCACGACGACGGCATGGTCGGGGAGCAGGTCCCCAGAGAACAGCGGTGTGCGGGCCGTGGTGCAGCAGGCCACGATGTCGGCCTCGGCCACCGAGTCCGGAGCGCCGATTCTGGTGTGCAGTCCGAGCGAGGAGCGGCAATGTTCGGCCAGCAGCTCGGCCCGGCCCGGTGACCGCGGTACGAGCGTGACTCGGCTGATCGGCCGCACCGCACAGAAGGCATCCACATGGCTCCAGGCCTGCGGTCCGGTGCCGAACACGACCAGATGTGCGGCATCTGGTGCTGCCAAGTGCCGAACCGCAACCGCTGATACGGCGGGCGTCCGCAATGACGTGAGCGCGGTCCCGTCAAAGAGGGCGACGGGCGTGAGCGTCATTGCATCGATCAGGATGTACAGCGCTTGAATGCGCGGCAGGTCGCGAGCCGGGTTGCCGGGCGCCACGGTGGCGACCTTGACACCGACCCACTGCGCGGTATGCGCCGGCATGATGAGGACGTCGCCGACGTCTACGCCCAGCACCTGCCGTGGAGGATCTGTTTCCGGGTCGAAGCCAGCGCGTAGCAGCTGCTCCACCACGTCGATCGCCGCAGTGACGGGCATGAGCGAGGCAAGCGCCGAGGCGTCGATCCGAGGCAGGTGGTCGAGGTTCATCGCAGTACGAATCCGGTCCCCAGCTCATCGCGCGGGTCGAGAACGAACACGTGATCGCCGGTGATGTGGGCGCTGCCTTCCACTGCCGGTACGACCGCGGGACGACCTTCCGCCGTCGTCTGCGCTACGACCCAGGCATGGAACCGGGTGCCGATGATCGACTCGTGGACCAGCATCGCATCAGGTTTCAACCGTCCCCGCTCGACCAGCAGTGCCACCCGGGCCGCCGTGCCGGAGCCGCACGGGGATCGGTCGACCTCACCGTCGGCGAACACCGTGACGTTGCGTTGATGGACGCCGTCGGCCGTGTCGCCCAGATCGTCGTACCAGACCGTTCCGTACACGCCGGACAGCCTCGGATCGGACGGATGCTGTGCCTCCGGCGCCTCGTTGAGCGCCCACTTGATCTCCCGGCCGATGGCGATCAGGTCACCGTAGTGTTCCGGTGAAACGGTCAGACCCGCGGATTGAGCGTCGACGCTGGCGTACACGGCGCCACCGTAGGACAAGTCGGCGTGAAGGGTGCCGCTCCGCGTCTCGACCGGAACCGATCGGGCCAGTACGTAGGACGCGACGTTCTCGAAGGTGACAGATTGCACCTGCCCAGCCGCGCACCGCACGCGGGCGAGCACGCGGCCGGACGGTACGTCTATGGACAGGTCCGTCACGCCGTCGGATACCGCGGCCGTTCGCTCGGTCTCGACCAGCCAAGTAGCGAGCGCGATCGTGCCGTGGCCACACGCCGTGGAGAAGCCGTCCTTGTGCCAGAACAGGACTCCGGCATCGGCGCCGTCGTCGTCGGGCGGGACGAGGAAGCAGCCGTACATGTCGGCGTGTCCGCGCGGTTCAAAGCACAGTAACCGGCGCAGCCGGTCGAGCTCCGGCGACCGCATGGCGTGCACCCGACGATCGGCGACTGTGGCGCCAGGGATCTCTGGCACCTCCGACGTGACGATCCGGAATGGCTCGCCGGCGGTGTGGTAGTCGGTCGCCTGAACTTTCATTCGACGTATCTCCGCCATGGCTAGGCGCCGTGAGTCTGCTGCGGTGCAACCATGCTGAACAACCTAGATGACCCAGTCCATACGGGTTGAATCGCCGTCAATCCGGACCGGCTGCGCGGCGACCGCCGCCGTCGGCAAATCCCAACGTATTTCCAGCTCAGCTGGCTACTCTCTGTCAATAGATCGCCCGTCGACCCGATGGGGCCGATCAGCACAGGGGGAAATCATGACGGTCACCGACGTTGTTGGCCTTGAGCCCAAAACCCTGACGGCCATAGCCGCCGAACAACCGACGAATGGCGGTCCGCCGGATGAACCGTCGCGCGGAGGCTGGGAACACGATCTCCGCAAGCGGTCCTGGGAAATTCACGCCCAAGTCGTCATCGACCATTTGCGAGGGCTTGCGGCCCGGATCAAGAACGGCACGTCCGACGGCACGCCGCAGAGCATCGCACTTAGCCAAGTCAACTACCAGCTGAAGGTCGCGGAGTTGTACCTCGAACGACCCGCCAGGCCCTGGACCTGGCTGCGCGGCACCAGGCTGGAAGGCACGTGGTGTCACATCCACAACGCGGACGTAGCGCTCATTGAATTGCTCGATACCGATGAGTTGAAAGCCCGCTGCCCTCAGATTCTCACCCTTGCCGAAACGTATCTGAAGCGTGGCAATCCACCGAAGGACGACCCTGCGCTCACCGCCTTCAAGAAGTGGTACGGCGAGAATCCCGACCCCTGTGCCGCAAAGATGACCTCCTGCCTGAAGCACCATCTGGCGACGCTCCTGCGGCAGTCCTATGAGCGGGTTGCCAACGAGTACTACCGGCTCCGCCGTTTTCAGGGTGCCGTCATCGTCACCACACTTGTCGTCCTGGCGTTGGCCGGGGCGCTAATCACGGTGGGGGCCCGGGCGCCGGAGGTCATTCCGATGTGCTTCCCGGATCCAGCGGCGGACGTCGTCCAGCCGGGCCCCGGGACGCCGGCCTGCCCTACAGGAACTCACAGCGCACCGACGTCGTGGGACGTCGGCACCGTGGCCCTTTTCGGCCTACTGGGCGCCGCACTCGTCGGGGTACGGCTCGTCGTGCGCCGGTCGGTTCCGTCCGCCGTTCCGATGACTGCCACCAGGTGGTTCCAGGCCTTGCTGAAGGCTGCGACGGGCATGCTGACAGCCATCCTCGGGCTGCTCTTCCTGCGAGCAGGCGTCATTCCGGGGTTCTCGCAGATCGACACTCAATCGCAGATCTTGGTTTACGCGATCGTGTTCGGTGCTTCGCAGGAGCTGATTACCAGCTTCGTCGACCGGCGGTCGAACGACCTGCTGGCGGCCGTTACGTCAACCGACGAGTCGGCCGGCGACCGAGCCAAATCCGACGACGAGTAATAAACACACCCGATAGAACACCCGAAAACGGAGGAACACCATGAGTCCACCAGCCGATCCGCACATGCTACGGAGAGTCACTGCGACCAAGCGCTACAGCAACGGCTCAGCCCACTTCGCCTACGACTACGCCATGCCGATCGGAACGCCGCTGTTCGCGATCAGCGACGGAGTAATCCTCGGCTGCAACGACGGAGTACGGGATCAGCCAAGAGGCAAGTCGGCCGGGTCGGGAGCGCCGTCGAACTGGGTGCTGCTCGGCACCAAGTGGAAGGGCAAGAAGGTCACGGTCTACTACCAGCACATGACGCGCGGGCTGCGAGTGAAGACGGGGCAGAAGGTCAAAGAAGGCCAGCCGATCGGTGCCAGTGGCAACAGTGGCAACACCACCGGCCCTCACCTGCACATCGCCGCGTCCTGGGGATACTTGACGAGCCGGTACGCATACCTGGCGAACGGCGGCAACAACAAGGTCGTCATCTTCCCGACGCCGAACATCTGGGCTGGCACTAAATCTCCCATCGCCACCGTGAGGCTCAGCAGTCTCAAGCCTGGCAGCCGCAATACCGACGTCAAGACCTACCAGCAGGCTCTGCGCGCCTTCGGCATGGCCAAGCACAATCCCGCCGGCGTGACCGGCTACTACGGCACCGAGACCAAAGCCATGACTCGAGCCGCCTACCGCAAGCTGGGGTGGCTGGATGGCAACCTCAATGTGCCTGGTCCGCAGCTACTGGCCAAGCTCGGCCTTAAGGTGAGCTAGCCGGCCGCGTCGTGCTAGATCTTGAGACAAGATCGGGACTTACCGCTTTCCCTGCACGCTGGCTTCGCCCCCCCGCTCTCCGTACAACCTGCCCTCAGTCGCCTTGACCGTCGAAACCAGCACGAAGCTCAGGCTTACTAGCAGCGACCACGACCCGAACTTGCCGAAGTGGACGAGCTGCCACACGTCGAGCTGGTCGGGGTACGCCCACACTCCTAGGTAGGTGCCGGCGTTCTCCGCGAACCACAGGAACAGCCCGATCAGGACGAACGAGAGTGCCAGCGGCATCCGGAACCGGTCTATGCCGACCGTGAAGTAAATCCACGACCTGCGCAGAACCAGCAGCACGGCGGCAGCAAGCAACCACCGGACGTCCGGCACGAAGTGGTGAGTGAAGAAGTTGGCGTAGATGGCGAACGCCAGCACCGTGGCGGCAATGGCCGGATAACCGGTTACCCGCAGGTCGAACCGGCGCCACGCCTGGCAGATGTACGACCCGACAGCGGCGTACATGAAGCCCGCATACAGCGGTACGCCACCCACCTTGGTCCATGCCTCACCGGGGTAACTCCACGATCCCATCCGAACCTTGAACAGCTCCAGGGCGAGGCCAAGGACGTGGAATGCCGCGATCACCGCGATCTCGCGTCCGGATTCCCAGCCCAGCACCCAGAACGTGATCGTCAACAGAACCACGTACCCGAGCAGGGCGTCATACCGTGGAATCGGCAACTGGACGACCGACGTCACGGCTATGCCGGCGAACAGCGCGATCGCGAACACACAAGACGTCGCCTGGATCCAGGCGAATCGCAACAGCACCCCGGCGACGCGGCGAGCGTCCCACAACCTCGCCGCGCCACAAACCACGGAGCCATCTTGTCCGACCAGACCGGCCGGGTCGGTGCGAGCTAGCCGTCGCCTTCCTCGTCGTCGTCGCCTCCATTACCCGGCGGCGACAGGGTGGGCAGCGGTACGTCGGGTCCGTCGTCCGGCGGCTCGTCATCCTGCTCGTCGTCACCGCCAGGACGCCCGTTACCGTTCCCATTACCCGGCGGATCTTGCCGCGGCGGGGAGCCGTTGCTGATGATCAGCCCGACGGTGCCACCGGACGGATGCTGCGAGCTCGCGCCGGGCCGGGTGTCGACGACAGTGCCGGCCGGCAGTTGCGACGGCACCTGCTCGGCGACGTACGTCCGGAAGCCGGCCTCGCGGAGTACCCGCTCGGCTTCGGACTGGCTGCGGCCTCGAACGTCCGGCACCGTGGTGAGAGCGCCCTGGACGACCGTCGGATCCGGCTTGACGAACGTCTCGCGCTCGTAGTTGTCGGCGATGGCCTCCATCATCTTCTTCCAGATCGGCCCAGGCACGCAGCCACCGCAGACGTTGGTGATGCGCTCGCCGGCGAAGACGTAACCGCTGAGTGAGCGCGGCCGGTTGTTCTCGGCGTCCTGGGCCCCCCGCGGGTCGAACACCGCGACGGCGGTCGTCAACTGCGGGATGTAGCCGACCCACCAGACAGCAACCGTGTTGCTGGTCGTACCGGTCTTCCCTGCGGAGTCGCGGCCGTCGTCCAGCCGCATCAGTGCACCAGTGCCGCCCGGGTTGAACATGACCCCCTTGAGCACGTCGTTGACACCGTCGGCGTGCTCCTTGGCCAGCACCCGGTTGCAGTCCGGCTCGGCGGTGTAGATGTCTTCGCCGTCGCGGTCGGTCACCTTTAAGACGGCGAAGGACTCGCAGTGCTCACCGCGGGCGGCGAACATCGCGTAACCCTCGGCCATGGCCAGCGGCGACACCGGACTAACACCGAGCACGTTGGCTGGGAACTCCTCTAGCGGCTCGCCATTGGCCTGGGTCACGCCGGCCTCCGCGGCGATCCGGAGCGGATCGCAGAGGCCGGTCTGCTGAGCCAGCTGGGCGTAGAAGGTGTTCACCGACCGCTCGGTCCCGGTCCGCAGGTTGAACAGCCCACTCAGCCCGGTGTCGTAGTTCTTCGGCCGCCACACCTCGGACGAGCGGATCGACCCGTCACAGCTCTCGAACGAATTGACCGGGAGGTTCACCTGGTACGGCGAGTTGATCGACATGTTGAGCGCAATGCCCTGCTCGATGGCCGCGGCCAGCCACCACGCCTTGAACGTCGAACCGGATTGGGCGCCGCCACCCCCGCCCATGTCCTCGTCGACGGCCAGATTGAGCGTGGTCTGCCCCTTCTCTGGGTCGGTACCGTACGGCTTGGACTGTGCTAGCGCCTTGATCTGGCCGCTGCCGGGTTCGACGGACGCGAGCGCCGCCGCGGCGTCGTCCGTGGGATCGACACGATCGGCGATGGCCTTCTGAGCCGCCTTCTGCGCGTCACGGTCGAGCGTGGTACGGATCGTCAATCCACCACGGTACAGAGCGGCAACGCGCTCCTCCGGTGTGGCGCCAAGCTCCTCGATCTTCTGGATCTCCTGGACGACGTACTCGCAGAAGAACTCGGCCGACGAGCCGCCACAGCCGTTACGAGTGATGCGTTCCTCGAGGTCCAGGCCGGCCGCCAGCGCCTCCTTGAGCTCCTCGGCAGTGATCATGTCCAGGTCGCGCATCCGCCGTAGCACGACGTCACGCCGCGCCAGCGCCCGCTCCGGATTGGCCGTCGGCTCGAACGCATTCGGCTGCTGGATGACCCCGGCCAGCATCGCCGCCTGAGCCAGCGTCAGTTCGGCGGCCGACGTGGCGAAGTACCGCCGTGCGGCCGCCTCCACACCATGTGCGCCGCCCCCGAAGTAGGCGATGTTGAGGTAGTTTTCGAGGATCTCCTCCTTGGACATCTGCTGTTCGAGACCGACTGCGATCCGTAGTTCGCGAAGCTTGCGCCCGTAAGACTCCTCCACCGCGGCACGGCGCTCGTCGTCCGTCTCGGCCTGCGCAAGAGCCAGCAGTTTGGCGTACTGCTGAGTCAACGTCGACCCACCGGCGGTGATGTCGCCGGCCTCGGCGTTAGCGAAGAACGCCCGTGCGGTGCCCCGAAAGTCGATAGGTCCATGGTCGAAGAAACGGTGGTCCTCGATCGCCAGCACGGCCTGTTGCATCACCGGGGCGATGTCTTCCAGCGGCTTGCTGACCCTGTTCTCCGTGTAGAAGGTGGCGATGAGGCTGCCGTCTGCGTCGACGATCCTGGACCGCTCCGGCAGGGGATCAGTCGTGTCGAGTTCGGCCGGCATGTCGCTGAACCCATTGGCCCCCTCACGGGCAACCAGCCCGAGGCCGGCAGCGACCGGCAGCGCGAGACCGGCTACGAGCAAGCCGGCCAACGCGCTAAGGCCGACCGCAAGCAGCGCTCGACGCACAATGGAAAAGATCGATTGGGGCCCAGGGAATGCCACAACGCTTTAGGATACGTGGTCCTGGCCGCGGCTCCGTGTCGGTGCCAACACGGCCTGGCGATAGGCGCAATCGCGGTGTTAGCGCCCTGCGGCGTAGCCCTGCATGCCGCGAGGGTTGGCCGCCGCGCTCAGTACTCCGCTGTCGGGGTCTCGGGCCACTACGCACAACTGACTGAGCGACCATGGCTGGGCCAGCGTCACATCATGACCCCGCTGGCGCAGGGCGGCAGCCGCATTGCCGAGCCGCGACTCCAGAACCAAGCCGGCAGGAGTCATCCGGCGCGGGAAGAACGAACTGGGGAACGACGTGGTGTGCCACATTGGGGCATCGATCGCGGCCTGCAAATCCATTCCTTGGACGAGATGCCGCAGCAGGAACAGCAACTGCCACTGATCCTGTTGATCACCGCCGGGCGAACCACACGCCAGCACCGGCCGGCCTTGCCGCAGCACCAGCGTAGGGCTGAGTGTCGTCCGCGGCCTGCGGCCCGGCTGAAGCGAAGCCGGCAGGCCGGGTTCCAGCCAGCACATCTGCAACCGCGTACCGAGGCAGAAGCCGAGCTCTGGAATGGTGGGCGAGCTCTGCAGCCACCCGCCGCTCGGCATCGCGGACACCATGTTGCCCCAACGGTCCACAACGTCGACATGGCAGGTGTCGCCGCGCTCCTCGGCCTCTTGCACGGCCGGATCCCCGGTGTTCGCCCTATCGAGGCGGCTCGTGGCCGAGGCCGCCGCCATTGCGCTCACCCGGGCAATGCGTCCGCCTGGCGATCCGGGCCGTAACCCTGCCGATGCGGTGTCGCCGATCAGTGCCCGCCGTTGCTCGGCATAGGCCGGCCCCAACAGGTCAGTCATGGGGACCTCGCCGGTGTCTCCGTACCACGCTTCACGATCGGCCAGCGCGAGCTTCATCGCCTCGGCGATCAGATGAATGCCGTCCGGAGCGGCGGGATCGAGCACATCGTCGTCGAACGGCTCCAAGATCTGAAGCATCTGGAGCAGGACCGGGCCCTGGCCCCACGGCGGTGTCTTGGCGATAGTCACCCCTCGGAACTCGGCCGTCACGGGCTGCTCGTACCCCGCCTCGAAGGCCGCCATGTCGTGCGAGCGCAGCACACCGGGGTGGTCGCGGCCGCTGGAATCACGGTGGGGGCGCCGGACGAACGAGTCGACCGCCTCGGCGACGAAGCCTTCACGCCACGTACGGCGCGCCGCGTCGATCTGCGCCTCACGTCCCTGGACAGACTCGCCAGCGGCGACGAGGCGGTCGAGTGTCGTCGCGTACGCCTCGTTGACCAGCACCTCACCCGCCGCCGGGACCCGTCCGCCCGGCAGCCAAAGTCCGGCCGACGTGGGCCAGTGCTGCTCGAACAGCGGCCGGACCCGGTTGATCGTCGCGCATACGGCCGGCGCCACCGGGTGACCGCCCCGGGCGTACTCGATCGCGAACGAGAGCACGTCGCGCAGCGGCTTGGTGCCGTGGTCCCGCAGCAGGAGCAGCCAAGCGTCGACGGCACCCGGCACGGCGGCGGCGAGCAGCCCCGCGCCGGGCACCAGGTCCAGACCAAGGCCAGTGAACTGCTCGATCGTGGCCCCTGCCGGCGCGGGACCCTGCCCGGCCAGCACGGTAGGCCGGGGGTCGTCGGCACCGGCGAAGATGACAGGCACCTCACCACCTGGGCCGTTCATGTGTGGTTCGACGACATGGAGCACAAAACCCGCAGCGACCGCAGCATCGAACGCATTGCCGCCTTGCTCCAGCACTGACATGGCCGACGCCGATGCAAGCCAGTGGGTCGACGACACCATGCCGAAGGTGCCTTGCAGAGTCGGTCTGGTTGTGAAGGTCATTGGCGCGCAGGCTAACGGCCGCTCTAACGTTGCATGCATGCGGCTGACCAAGTACGAGCACTCGTGCGTCCTACTCGAAGACGAAGGTGCACGGATCCTCATCGACCCAGGCAGCTACTCCTCCGGCTTCGAAGCCTTGACCGAGCTTGACGCCGTGCTGATCACGCATCAGCACGCCGACCACTACGATGCAGACCGGCTCGGGCCGCTGCTCGCGAACAACCCGGGCGCCCGCGTCTACGCCGACGACGCCACCGTGGCACTCGTCCGCGAGAAGGGCATCGAGGCATCGGTGGCCAGCGAAGGGGAACGGATCAACGCCGGCACAGAGGTCACCGTCCACGGCGTCAACCATGCTGTGATCCACCCGGATATTCCGGTGATTCCCAACGTCGGCTACCTGGTCGGCGGGCGCTTCTTCCACCCGGGCGACGCGTTCACGGTGCCGGACGTGCCCGTCGACGTTCTCGGGTTACCGACCGGAGCACCCTGGTTAAAGGCGAGTGAAGCGGTGGACTATCTTCGCGCCGTCGCACCCCGGATCGCCGTGCCGATCCACGAAGCAGTGCTGGCCCGGCCGGCCATGCACTACAAGCTGTTCAAGAAGCTCGCGCTGAGTGGTACGTCGGTGAAGGTCGTCGAACCGGGGACCACGGTCGACATCTGAGCGATCCGAGCGCGTCAGCTCCGGCCGAACATCTGCGTCCAGTACAGCCCTCGCGGCGAGTCCGCTACGCCGACGCCGACAGCGGTGAACGAGCAGTTGAGAATGTTGTCACGGTGGCCCGAGCTTTTCATCCAGCCCTTCATGACAGCTTCGGCTGAGGAGTATCCGAGCGCGATGTTCTCGCCGCCGTACGAGTCATAACCGGCGTCCGCCGCCCGGTCGTCCGGGCCCTCTCCCTCGGGACTGGTATGGCTGAAGTAGTTGCGCTCGGCCATGTCTTCGCTGTGCGCGGTGGCTACGTTGCGCAGCGTGCGGTTGTTAGTGAGAGGTGAGCAGCCCGCCTTTTGCCGCTCGGCGTTGGTCAAGGTGACGACTTCGTTTGCCAGCTTCGTAATTTGGCCGCTGCTGCCGCCGGACGATGTGCTCGGCCCGTCATCCGGAGGATCGGAGTCCGACGTGGTGGACGGCGGGCTTGAATCCGACTCGGTTGGCGAGGGTGTCGGTTCTTCGGTTGGAGTTTCGGTCGGTGTGTCGGTCGGGGCCGGATTGACCGTCGCCGTCGCCTTGGTATCGGCCGCTGCGGCAAGCGGCGATGGCGCCGATGTCGGAGGCGAGGTTTGCCATGGCCAGTAGGTCGACTCGGACTCCAAGACGACAAGATCGTCTGGCTCACTCGAACAACCGGCCAGTGCCGCCGACAAGGCGACCGCCACGAGACACCGCGCGGACCGGATCCTGATCGACCGCCCGCGCGTGGCCGGAGCGACAGCCCCGCCACGACGGTTCGTCCAATCGACCACGACGGGACAGACTACGAGGTCCGCCCGCACAGCGCCAGGGCGGGTTCACGTCCGCCCGCTAGCCTGCATCTAGGGGGAAACCTTGCCAGAGCAGGAGCCTGCCATGTCCGAACCGCACGACACGCCCGGCGGGGAACGCGGACCGGCGCGCCACCGCGCTCGCCCGGATCGCGATTTCGCGGCGCGTGCAGACCGTGAGGTGGCTTCGCTGGAACGCCAGATCGATCTGTCCTTGCGTCGAGCGGACGACGCGGCCAGCGGACGCGCCGTCGTCCGCCGGCGGTCTCCCGGGCTGGTGACCGCCTTAGTGATCGCCATCGTGCTGCTGCTTGCAGCGGTGGCGCTCGCCGCCTACTTGTGGCGCACCACCGATGAGTGGCGAGCAGAGGCCGACCAGCGGGGTGAGTTGGCGACCACCGTGGCCGCGCAGCGTGACCAGCTGGCGGGTGAACTGAGACAGTCCGAGCGCGATCTTGAAGCCACTGAAAACCAACTACTCGAACTCCAGGACCGATTGCTCTCGCTCGCCGACGAGCGCGCACAAACCGGCGATGAGCTCGAGCTGACCCGCATGGTCGCCAACGATGTCGCCTCTGTCGCCAGCCAGCTGGAAGGGTGCGCACGTGGCCAGGACCAGCTCATCGACCAGCTGATAACAGTGCTGGAGGAACTCGAGGGCTATGACCCGGTATCCGTCGCTGAAGGCGCCCGGCAAGCCAATGAACAACTCAACACGGTGTGCGACGAGGCGCTCCAGACCACAGAGGACCTCAGGCAGCGGCTGGGGGTCGAGTGAGCCGGCTGCTTGTGGTCCTCACCGCCGTTGTTGCAACCGCGTGTGGGGCCGCGCCTGATTTGCCGCCGATGCCCGAGCGGCTCGTCATCAACGAAACACCCGCGCTGCCAACTCCTACTCCAGGTTCGATCACGCTCTCGCCTGACGGGTTTCGGACGACCGAACGGGTAGCCGTCCGCGTCCGCAATGTCGGCTGCGACGGAGTCAGCATCGGCAGCGGCTTCGCCGTCTCAGCCAACCGACTCGTCACGAACCGCCACGTCGTCGCCGGCGCGGCCACGCTTCAAGTGAGCACCTACGACGGTCAGGACCTGCTAGTCGAAGCATCTGGCACGGCAGTGTTGGCCGACCTTGCCGTCGTTGAGACGAGATCGCCGCTGCCGGCCGCCGTTGAACTGGCCGACGCCGATCCGGAGATCGGCACCGACATCGAGATCATCGGGTACCCCGGCGGCGGACGTTTGACGTCCAGCACCGGAAAGGTCCTCTCCTACGATGAAGACCCGCTCAACGCGAACGCCGGTGAAGTGATCGTCAGCTCGGCACCCGCCCAACCCGGTTCGTCCGGCAGCCCGATGTACGACGACGACGGCAAGGTCGTCGGGGTTGTGTATGCGGCGGCACCGGACGGCGCGCACTCGCTGGCGATCCCCGTCACGACACTGCGTGGCCTGCTTGACCAGACCACCTTCGAGCCCGTACCCGACTGCGGGTGACGAAGATTGGGTGGGTCTTGCCTTGTCGGGACACAATAGGCAGGTGAGCGGATGGCGAAGTGATCATGGCGGTGCGCGGCCGCTGCGGCCGCTGCTGTCTGGCACGCTGCCGGACGTACCTGGTGATCCGGACCCGGCCGACCGGGTGGCCGTCGCCCATGCAACCGCAGCAGCCGTCCTTCGGGTCGGCCGCGGCGACGGCGATGACCCCGAACGCACCCGGCGCTTGGTCGGGCTTGCCGACGACGTTGGGCTGGACGAGATCGCCGACCTGTGGCGCGACGCCGGCCCGGAGACTCTGCCGGGCACGCTGTGGTCGCTATACCTACTTCGCACCTGGGTTCACCGTGACGGCGTCGACGCGGCACGGCTGTTCCATGCCGGCCAGCGGGTCGCCGAAGTATCCACGGCGGTGGCTGGTGTCGCCGAACCACCCGGGCCCCGTGAAGTCGCCGCACTCGGCGACGCGGTGCTCACCAGTGCGTTCGATGGCGACTTCGCTGTCGCCCTGGAACGCGCGGCCGCATTCTGCCGGGTCGTCGCCGCCGGGCGTGCCTACCTTGCGGACGACATGGCCGATGACGCTGAGGGTCAGCGACAGACCCGGCTTGCACAGGGCAACGTGCGGATGGCCGAGGAACTCGAGCGCTCTGCCCGACTGTGGCGCAACGGCCAACTCTCCTAGCGCTTTCCGGTTGATCACGTTCAGCACCCGCACCCCTGCCGTACCGGGCGCGTGGGGGTGGTACGGCGCCGACACGCCTGCTGGGCGGCCCACCCCCGAGTCAGAGGCACGTGACGATGACCACACGATGGCCGATCCGTTGGGGAACAGCAGACCTATCGGCTACGTTGAGGAACTGGCGACAGCCTTCGGGTTCTCGCTGGGCGTCGGGCCGCGGTAACCCCGGGTCCCACCTTTAGCCGCTACGAGCGGCCGTTGCGCCGAGAGGCGTTCCCGGACCGGCGTCCCTAAAGCATCGCGCGGCCCCTGGCCTCCTGGCCGGGGGCCGCGTCGCGTTCGAGGGCATTAGCAGGGTCCACACGAACAATGGGCCAGCCCAGTTATCCCCAGCCGAGCTCGTGCAGCCGGTCGTCGTCAATGCCGAAGTGGTGTGCCAACTCGTGTACGACCGTCACCTGGATCTCCTCGACGACGTCCTCATAGCTGTCGCAGATCTCCAAGATCGGCCGGCGAAACAACCGGATCGTGTCCGGAAGCACGCCGGAGTACCACTCGCCACGTTCGGTAAGGGGGGTTCCCTCGTACAACCCGAGCAGGTCACGGGCATCCTCCGGCGCGTCCTCCTCCACGAGGACGACGCAGTTGTTGACCATCTTCGCCAAGTCGTGTGGGATCGTGTCGAGGGCCTCTGCGACCAACTCGTCGAACTCCTCAGGAGCTAATTCGAGCACACGTTAAGTCTGCCGACACTTCGGCGATGTGCTACGAACGTGGTGTGGAGCAGGCTACCCAAGCAAACCCGGCTGATGGGGCAAACTACTCCCAACTTCCCAATTGGCTACGACGCGCAGCGCCCTGGCTTGCCACCGTCCTCGCCGGCTTGTTCGGCGCATGGCTGGCACTCAACGTCGCCGGTACCACCCACACGGCTCTCGGGCCGCTCGCCATCGACGCGGAGATCTCGCCGTCCTGGCAAGGCGACACCGTGATCCAGGTGGATCCCCTCGGGACCCTGGAGTTCGACACCCACACCGCTCCCCTGCGGATCACGGTGAGCCTGCGCTCGGTGGACGTCGACGCCGTACAACAAATCGTGGACAATCCGGCGGCGCTCAACTCCATTGAGAGCCAGCTCGTCGCCGACCTCAACGACGCACTGTGGCGGGCCGCAGTCAGGGCGGGAATCGTTGCCGTCATCGGCGCGGTGATTGCTGGTGGGCTCGTCCTTAGATCGTGGCGGCGCGCGCTGCTGGCCGGCGCTGTCGCCCTCGCCGCAGTCGGCCTGTCGTACACGCTCGCCCTTGTGACCTTCGATCGGGACGCGGTCCGGGAACCCCGTTACACGGGGCTGATCGCAACCGCGCCGCGGCTGGTCGGCAGCGTCGAGGCGATTACGACGAACTTCGGCGCGTACGTCGACCAGCTGGCGTCGCTGGTGACGAACGTGACGCGCATCTATGACGTCACGTCCGGCCTGCCTACGTGGGCCCCCACAGACGGCACGATCCGCGTGCTGTTCGTATCGGACCTACACCTCAACCCCGCCGCATGGGGCATCATTCGGGCGGTTGGTGATCAGTATGACGTGGACGTGATCGTCGATGCCGGCGACATCGCGGACCATGGCACAGCCGTGGAGTCGCGGTACTTGGCTGGTATCGGCACGCTGGGCCGTCCTTACGTCTACGTCAAAGGGAACCACGATTCGATCCTCACCGCGGCCGCCGTTGCCGATCAGCCGAACGCTATCGTGCTGAACCACACTCCCGTGCGGGTCGGCGAACTGTACTTCTACGGCGCGCCTGACGCCCGCTTCACCCCTGACCAGCAGACTCGCGGCACGGCGAGTGAGGATCTGCGCCGCGGCAGCGAGGAATTGGCCGAGCGCGTCCGCAACCTGGGAGTGCGGCCCGACGTGATCGTCTACCACGACCCGACGCACGCCGACATGTTCCAGGACACTGCGCCGCTGATCCTTGCCGGCCATGCTCACCGGCGGCGGGACATCGTGTTGGACGACGGCACGCGCATCTTCGTCCAGGGCTCGACCGGTGGCGCTGGCCTGCGTGGGCTCGAGCATGAGGAGCCAACACCCGTCATGCTTTCAGTCCTGTACTTCGACCCCGAGACAAAACAGCTCGTGGCGTGGGACGACATCACCCTCGGTGGGCTGGGACTGTCCAGCGCGGAGATCAGCCGTACGCAGATCGGTGACTCCGAGGAGTCCACGGAGGAGGAAGACACCGGCGAGGTGGCGCCTACCCCTCCGGCATCTCCCGCGCCGCCCGGCCGATGATGCCCGGATGACCTGGTTGTTGCCGGTACGTGGGCCAGGCACCGGCGCTTGACCAACCGGCCGTTGGTTCTCGGTTTGGAGAACGCACTACCTACACCCTATTCTTGAGCGGTCCCCGACGGCGACGAGCCAAGGGCTAGCCGTCCCGGTGAGGCCCCCATCGTCTAGCGGCCTAGGACGCCGCCCTTTCAAGGCGGTAGCGCGGGTTCGAATCCCGTTGGGGGTGCGCATCACTACCTCGGTAGTGTTGTAACCGCAAGGTCCTGTGGAGCAGCTCGGAGTGCTCGCCGCCCTGTCAAGGCGGAGGTCGCGGGTTCAAATCCCGTCAGGACCGCCAGCGTTTTCCCAGGTCAGACGCCCTTTCTTATCGCACCGGGCGGGCCACCTCGCATACGGGCTGGTCCGGATCGGCGCTGTGCAGGTCGATGCCGTCGAAGTAGATCTCGCGCGGCGCGCCGACGGCGATGCGGTCACCGGCGTCCAGCCAACGCTCGATGGCGTCGTAGGCGGACAGTATCTGTGGCATGTCGAACTGCGCCTTGGTCACGGTCAGGAAGACCTCGTGGTGCGCGGGCTCAACCCGTGCCCCGTCCGGAGGCGTACCACGAATCGGTACGCACGCCTCGATCGGCCCGTCGCTGTCCTGACTCACTTCGCCATGGAAGATCACAAACACGCGCCCGGATCTGCTGCCGGCCGCATCGGCCACTTCGGTCAGTCTGGTCTTGGTGTCCCGTAGCCACTCCTCCATCTCGGTGAGGTGCAGGTGGCGACGCTCTGCAAGGACGACCTGTTCGGGGACGTCGCGCTCGGCGATGTCGAAATCACCCGGGCCGGGAACACCGCCAGTAATGCTGGTCCGGAGCAGGTCGACCAGCCGCCGCTGGCCGGCGACACGTTTCTCGATCCGTTCCCAGTAGCTGTCGAGCCACTCGACCGCCTCGCCCGGTGAGACTGCAACGAATTCGGCCACCTCCGGCAGCGGCATGTCGAGATGGCGGAGCAGCACGATCAGGCGGGCGGTGTACAACTGGCTTTCCCGATACCAGCGATAGCCGTTGTCCGGGTCGACGTGATCGGGATTCAGGATGCCCTGCTCGTCGTACAGCCGCAGCGCCCGCATCGACAGTCCGGACCGCGAGCCGAACACGCCGATGCTCATCAGCCGGTCGGACGCCGCGTCGTTGCTCACTCGACCAATGGTGCTCTAGTCGGTGCTGGTTTGGTCGGCGACGCGGAACGCGAGTTCGGTCTCCCACTTGGCCATGTCCGGCTCGTCGTCAGGATTGGTCAGGTAGAACTCAAGGCGCGCGGCCCATCGCTCCCCTTCGGCACTGTCGGACTTGTCCCAGGTGATGCCCTCCTTTGCGCCCCATTCCAGCAAGTCCTTGGTGGCGTCGATCAGGGTGTCGGGATGTCCGACGTGCAGCGATGTGGCGTAGGTACCGGAGGGCAGTACCCCGGCAATGACGCGGTCGTCGCCGGTGATCGGCTGCTCCACCGCTACGCCGGCCTCGAT
>DASUUH010000005.1:0-8216 GCA_036374175.1 Jiangellaceae bacterium
GTCTGGGCCCGACAATGAGGTCGCTTCAGCCCGGAACTTGACGACCGGTCGACGTGCCCGACAGCCCGCGACACGTCGGCGAATGCATCCAACGGCAACCCCAACGTCGAGGTACTCGTCTTCATCGGCGCGTTCGCTCCCGACGCCGGTGAAACCATCGGCGGCCTCACGGCTCTACAGTGCCGCCGCGGTCGGCCGAATCAATCGCCCGTGGACATCGTCTGACCGGCCGGCGCGACCTGCGAGTGACCGTTCAGACGCAACCAGCCGGTGCCTCCATAGTCACTGCGCGGGCCAATCTCCCGTGCTTCCTGGTGGTGATTTGGGAGCCTGTGTACCCCGTCATTTTGACGTGTACGGTGCGCCGCACGGTTCAGAGCCACGGTCAAATCACGGTCAAACGATCAAAAGGCCGGTTACCCAAACTGGATAACCGGCCTCTCACCTGCGTCAACGCGTCGGGGTGGCGGTGTTCTGGTTCAGGACATCCCGGACCGGTGTCTCAAGACACGCCGGACTGATGTCTCAGGACATCCCGGACTGAGTGGTCGCCGGTGTCGAGGGTGCGGGTATGACACGTGCCCGTTTGCTGATCACCTCTGTGGTGATCGAGAAGCGATCCGTTGCCGAAGTCGCCGCCCAGTACGGCGTCTCCCGCTCGTGGCTGTACGAGCTGCTGGCCCGCTACCGGCGCGAGAGCGAGGCCGCGTTCGAGCCCCGTTCCCGACGTCCACGCAAGGCGCCGACTGCGCTGGCGGCCGACGTGGTCGACCTGATCGTGGAGCTGCGCGAGAAGCTGACCGTGACCGGCCTGGACGCCGGCCCGGACACCATCCGCTGGCACCTAGAGCAGCACCACGACCTCACGGTCTCCCGGGCGACGGTGGCCCGCTACCTGGCCAAGCGCGGGCTGGTCACCCCGCAGCCGCGCAAGCGACCCAAGTCCTCCTACATCCGGTTCGCCGCTGCCCAGCCCAACGAGTGCTGGCAGTCCGACTTCACCCACTACCGGCTCACCCGCCCCGACGGCCGCCCCGGCCAGGACGCCGAGATCATCACCTGGCTCGATGACCACTCCCGCTACGCCCTCCATGTGTCCGCGCACGTTCGAATCACAGCACCGATCGTGCTCGCCTCGTTCCGTAACACCGCAGCTCAGCACGGCTACCCAGCCTCCACACTGACCGACAACGGCATGGTCTACACCGTCCGGTTCGCCGGCCACGGCCGCCGCGGCGGCCGCACCGCCCTGGAGGTCGAACTCCAACGCCTGGGCATCACCCAGAAGAACTCCCGACCCAACCACCCCACCACCTGCGGCAAAGTCGAACGGTTCCAGCAAACCCTGAAGAAGTGGCTGGCCGCCCAGCCCGACCAGCCGGCCACGATCGCCGAACTGCAGGCGCTGCTGGACCAGTTCGTCGACCATTACAACCAGCAGCGGCCACACCGGTCCCTCGAACATCGGGCCACCCCCGCCACCATCTACACCGGCCGACCCAAAGCCGCCCCGGGCAACCGCGACACCGACACCCACGACCGCGTCCGCCGCGACCGCGTCGACAAAGCCGGCAAGATCACCCTGCGCTACGGCGGCCGGCTCTACTCCATCGGCATCGGCCGAACCCACGCCCGAACCCACGTGATCGTCCTCGCCCAAGACCGCGACATCAGGATCATCAACGCCGCCACCGGAGAACTCCTCCGCGAACTCGTCCTCGACCCCACCAAGCGCTACCACGGCACCGGACGGCCACCCGGACCAACCCGCCGCTGAAACCACAGACGGCCGAACCCACCACTATTGGGTTCGGCCGTCCGGGATGTCTTGAGACATCACATGGTAGCGGGGGCAGGATTTGAACCTGCGACCTCTGGGTTATGAGCCGAGCAGATCGTTCAAACATTGCTGCCGTGATAGGCTGATGATCCGATAAACATACAGGTAGATAGCGTGCAGCTACTGTCTTTCGATGCTGGCCGGTGCTATCTCGTAGCAGATCGTCCACGGTCAAATCACGGTCAAACGATCAATGTCTGGTACGGAGGTGCTGCCATGGGTTACTCCCGGAAGCGCGTCGGCCAGGACGGCAAGCCGCGCTATACGGCCTACTACTGGGATCTCAAGGCCCGCGAACGCTCAGCCGGCACATTCTCGTCCAAGAAGCGGGCCGAGCAGGCCTGGCAGGACGCCGAAGCCGAGGTACGCAAGGGTCGGGTCGGTGACCCAGGGCGGGGACGGCAGACGTTCCAACAGTACGTCGAGCGGATCTGGCTGCCGAACCACCAGATCGAGGTCAGCACCCGGGAGGCCTACACCTACTCGATTTACAAGCACTTGATGCCCGAGTTCGGGCCGATGCGGATGATCGACATCTTGCCCGAACACGTCCGTGCCTGGGTCGCGAAGTTGTTGGACGAGGGCGTCACCCCAGCGACCGTCCGTTCCAACAAGATCATCCTATCCGCGATCTTCACCACCGCGATGGACGACCAGGTCACGTTCCTCCACCCGTGCAAAGGTGTGCGCACGCCACCCGTTCCAAAGAAGCCGCTGCAGATCATCACGCCGGAACAGTTCGACCAGATCTACCAGGCACTGCCAGTTGCTGACTTCCAGCTACTGGTCGAGACCGAGATCGAAAGCGGCCTGCGCTGGGGCGAGCTGACCGAACTACGAGTCAAGGATCTCGATCGGACCAGGGTGCTGACCGTCGGCCGCGCGGTCGTCGAGGTCAACCCGAAGTATCACCCGACCAAAGGCCGGTTCCTGGTCAAGGACTACCCGAAAGATCGCGAATACAGGCGGTTCAAGCTCAGCGAACAGATCGTCGAGAAGCTGCGTGCGCACATCACAGCCAAGGCCCTCGGCGCCGACGACCTGCTCTTCGCCATGGACGAAGCAGACCAACCGAAAGCACGCCTTCGCGTCGTACCTGACCTCGACTTGCTGGGCCTCACCGAGCCCAACGCCAAGGGCAGGCAGTACAAGCACGGCACGCTCAGCGGCTACACCGCCGGCCGGTGCCGCTGCGACTACTGTAGAGGCGCGTTCGCCAGCTACCGGGCCAGGCGCCGCGCCCAGGGGAAGGACGACCCACGTACGCCGCGGGTACGCGAAACCGACGGCCATATTCCTCGGGACTGGTTCCGCCGCACGATTTGGACGCGGGCGTGCGCGGTCGCCGGGCTAGCGTTCATGCCAACCATGCGCGACCTCCGGCACGCACACGCCTCCTGGCTCCTGGCTGGCGGTGCCGACATCCAGATCGTCAAGGAGCGCCTCGGCCACGCGACGATCGCCACAACCGAGCGCTACCTCCACACACTCCCCGACGCCGACGAGACCGCCCTCGACGCGCTCAGTACGATCCGCTACCGCAAAACGTCACCCGGGTAAGACGGTCCATACGTTCAAGTGCACGGACCTATCCACTATCACAGTGATCACCCCCGGTGGCCGTCACTAGCAACCGGCCATTGCCGTCGCGGACACACGGCTCGTTATAACTTCATGCGGGGTGTGCCCGTCACTTCCACCGGCATTGCCACGGCTGTGGTCGTGGTTGCGGTCAGTGTGGGAGCGGGATTGGTCTTCGTCTCGAGGACTGCTAATGCGCCGACGATCGAGCCTGATCGCGAATATGTCGTGGAGGAGTACCCGGACCGCATCGCGAGGGAGCTGGATCGCCTGGCCGCCGAACCACGGCCGGTAACGGACTCGGCTCTACCGCCGCGTCATCTCGATGCCGAGATGTTCCCTACCACCCTGGTCGATCGGAACCTCATCGTTTCCGGTGGGCCGCCGCCGGACGGCATTCCCGCTATCGACGACCCGCAGTTCGCTCCGGCTGGGACCATCGATTGGCTCACCGATACCGAACCTGTCCTCGTACTGCAGCTCGATGGGCAGGTCCGGGCGTACCCGGTCCAGGTGATGATGTGGCATGAGATTGTGAATGACCAGACCGGACAGGTCCCGGTTACCGTCACGTACTGCCCGCTGTGCAATTCAGGCGTCGCCTTCGACCCGCGCGTCGGAGGGCGAGTGCTCGAGTTCGGCACGTCCGGCGCGCTCTACCAGTCGGCGCTGGTCATGTACGACCGGCAGACCGAGTCGCTATGGACGCATTTCGACGGCCAGGCCGTCGTAGGCACCCTTGTCGGTGAGCAGTTGCGCATGGTGCCACTGTCGGCGGTGTCGTGGCAGGACTTCACCGTCGCCCACCCGGACGCTCCGGTGCTCACCCGTGATACGGGGTACGAGCGTCCGTACGGCCGCAACCCGTATGTCGGCTACGGGCAGGGGGACGGGCCGCTCACCGGATTCGTTACCGGAGAGTCGGACGACCGGTTGGTTCCAATGGCCCGCGTGGTAGGTGTCCATGTGCAGGGCGCGTCGGGCCAATCTTTCCCGCTGGCCGTCCCGACAGCAGACCTCGCTGAGCTGGGCATCATCACGACCCGGGTCGATGGTCGGCAGGTCACCGTCTGGCACATTCCGGGCACTGTCTCCTCACTGGACGGCCAGAACGTTGCCGACGGGGACGACGTTGGCGCCACCGGAGTGTTCTACACCGACCACGAGGCAGGGTCTCTGCGCTTCACCCGGAAAGGAGACAAGTTCGTCGACGAACAGACGGGCTCGACCTGGAATGTGCTGGGAGAGGCGGTCGAGGGTCCCCTTGCCGGGGAGCGGCTCGAACCGGTCCCACACGTTGACACGTTCTGGTTCGCCTGGTCGGCCTACCAGCCGGACACCACGTTCGTGCAGCAGTAGTGCAGTCACCGTCGAAGCAGGAAGCCTTGCCCAAGCATCGCCAGACTGGTCAGGCGGCGCAACAGGACAGCTTGGACACATCGCGGGTGAATCCCTGCGCGGCGAGCTTCAGGCCCTCGGCCATGGTCAGGTACGGCGACCAGCTTTCGGCCAGGTCAGTCACGGTGAGCCCGAACTTGATCGCGTACACGGCGGCCTGTATGACATCGCCGGCACCGTCGGCGAGCATGTGCACGCCGAGCACCTTGTCGGTGGCTTCGTCGGCGACGATCTTAATGACGCCTCTGGTGTCGTGGTTGACCAGCGCACGGGGAACCGCGGTCAGCGGCAGCACGGACGTTCTTACTGCGTGGCCGACCTCGCGGGCCCGATCCTCAGTGAGTCCGACAGCGGCGATCTGAGGCGACGTGAACGTCACCCGCGGCAGCACGGCCAGGTCCGTCCGGCGCGTCCGACCGGGCAACGCGTTCTCGGCCGCGAGCGCGCCTTGGTGGGCGGCGACATAGACCAACTGTGGCGCCGAGGTGACGTCGCCAGCGGCGAACACGATCGGGTTGTGGGTCCGGAGCGTCTCGTTGACGACGATCGCCCCGTTGTCGTCGAGCGCGATGCCAGCCGCTTCGGTATTCAAGTCGGCCGTGTTGGGCCGCCGACCAGTGGCCACGAGGATCTGGTCGACCACGAATCGCCGCTCGTCACCGTCGACATCGGCGACCACGACTCGCCGGTCACCATCGAGCTCAACCCGGGTGATTCGCGCCGGGGCGTGGATCTGGGCGCCCTGCTCGCGCAACACGTCGGAAAGCGCCGCAGATATCTCCAGCTCTTCGAACGGGGCGATCCGGTCGAGCACGTCGAAGAACATCACCTGCGAGCCAACGTGCAGGAAGAATTGCCCGAGTTCCAGACCGATCGCGTTGGCGCCGATCACCGCCACTGATCCGGGCACCTGGTGTAGGTCCAGCGCGTCGGCGGACTTTAGATAACCCGCTTCGGCCAGTCCCGGGATCGGCGGCACGGCAGCAGACGCACCGGCGGCGATGATGTAGGCGCCGGCCTGAAGCGGCTGACCGTCCACGTTCAAAGTACGCTCGTCGGCGAATCGGGCCACGCCGCGGACCAGGTCGATCCCGTACTCACCCACTAGATCCTCGTACTTCTCCTTGCGCAGCCCTGTGACCAACTCGTCCTTCTGCGCCACGAGCATACGCAGATCAACGGCATGCGCACTGGTGTCCACACCGGCGAACGGGTGGTGTCCAGCATCGTGGATGGTCTCGGCGGCGCGGAGCAGTGCCTTGGAGGGCACGCAGCCCACGTTGACACATGTCCCGCCGATCGTAGACCGCTCCACCATCACCACCCTGGCTCCCAGGTCACGCGCCCGGATTGCCGCAGCGAATGCTGCCGACCCCGAGCCCACGATTGCCAGGTCATAGTCTCGGCCGATACCCGCGGCAGCGGACTGCTCACCGACCGCAGCCAGCGGGGCAACCCTGCCAGGTGTGTAACCGGAATCCCGCACCGACTCGGCCAGCTGGTCCAGATCAGTAGTCTCATCCGCGGTGAACGACGCCTTCCCACGCCGCCAATCCGCCGAAGCGCTCACCGCGCCCGCCGACCGCAGCGCGTCCGCGACGTGCACATTGCACGAATCGCACGTCATCCCGTCGACCGCCATTCGCATCACAAGCGCCACAAGGCTCTCCTCGTCATCGCCTGCCAATTTGGACATGCCAACGAACGTAGACCTTCCATCCCACTGGAATGTCAAGTTGCCGCTCAACGCCCCAGGAGAAAGGAGGATCGGCAAGACCTGCTTGCACATGACAGCCCGCGCGCTGAGGTCAGCTCTTCGGGCGTTCCTTCTTGCCTTCCTGCAGCAGCCGCACCACCTCGGCGATCCGCACCGGGCGCAGATCCGGCCGGCGCTTCGTCGCATCGATGTAACGCAGATATGCTTTGCGGTAGAACTGCGCAAGCGAGTCGAAGAACGCGCTCGCGTCGGGCGCCGCATTCAGCGCGGCGGCGATGTCCGGCGCAAGGTCGCCACGCTGTGGGCCCTCGGGTGCCAGCACGACGTCGACCACGTCGCCAGTCTGCAGCGGCATGGTCGGACACCACGCCGGCCCGAGGACGAGCACGTGACCACCGCCGGCTGAGTCGATGACACCCCGTAGCCCGAAGCCATTCAGCGTCCCGGTGACGTGATGGCGGCTCTTGGACCCCCATACGCCGTCAGGATCGAACGGTAGGGGCACATGCGTGCGGCCCCGATCGTCAACGGTGACCGTCGTCATGAACCGCCGAGTGTGTCCTGCGTTCACTTCCCACCACTGCGCGCGCGTCCCGGCTTGCCATATGCCGTCACAGTAGCCGCCACGGTCTCCTGGAGGGTCTACGGTCCCATGCCATGGCCACTCCATCCATTGCTGAACTGCGAACCACGTGGGCGAACCGTCCGGTCTTCTCCAACTCCCGGATGAACCGGGCGGCCATCGGGCTGTTGGCCGACGCGCGCCCTGTCACAGCCGAAGCCCTGGCAGCAGCGACCGGGGAACCCGTTGCACAGGCCAGAGCTCACATCGAGGCCGCCGCCGGGCTCGGCTACGAGGTCGAGGACGGAACTCTCGTAGGCGCCGCGCTCACCTTGCGGCCTACCCGGCACCGATTCCGGGTGCGCGGCCATGGCCTGTACACCTGGTGCGGCTTCGACGCCCTGTTCCTGCCGATCATGCTACGTGAGCGTGCCGAGGTCGCCTCGACCTGCCCGATCACCGGCACCGACATCACGGTGACAGTCGAACCAGACGGGACGCCATCCCTCGCGTCACCAGAGTCCACGGTCGTGGGCATCGTCGGCCACGACATCACATCCTGCTGCACAACCACGGGCCCACAGTCCGATGTCTGCACCCAGATGCCGTTGTTCGCATCACGCCAAGCGGGAGAGCGGTGGCAGGCCGGCCATGCCGGTGTGGGCATCATCGACCTGCACGACGCACGCGAGATCGCACGCGCCTACGTCGCCGCACGCTGACGCAACATCACAGCCCTAAACGCCACATCGGTCCGGAACCCTGGCCGCGCAGATAGGTCCGTGAACCGCCACCCGGCTTCAACAGATCGCAGGGCAGCAGATGCAACCTCCGGATGACCAACGAGATCTACGAGGCCGCCGTAGTGGTACTGCAAACACCTACTCGGTGTGCCCCGCGCCGTGCCGACGCTCGGCCTCGGTCTTGACAGCCTCGAGTGATGAGGCAACCGTCCGTTCCCAGGCACGCGCCACCAGACGACCCCACCACGCGCCGAGCCACCACAGGTCGGTGCCGAGTTCGCCGCGGTACTCCAGACGCGTCGAGTGTTCGTCACCGGTCAACACGAACTCCTCGACGACGTGCGGCACCGGGCCTCGGACCAGCCGGAAGTCGAC
>DASUUH010000006.1:0-3915 GCA_036374175.1 Jiangellaceae bacterium
GCAGGATCGCCGTGAGAGAACGCACCGCCACGGTGGACGCACTCAAAGTGTCCTTCGAATCGAGCGGCTGACGAAATGAGTCGCCGGATGGGGACAGGCGGCCGTCACGACCGGAATGTCGGGTGTGAACCCTGAGCCTGAGGCAGGTGGGGGATCAAGTCGCCAGGCTCAACGATGCAAATCGTGGGCATCCAAGCGCCAGCGGGTGTCTACCCAGGCTGCGAGGCCGCTCGGCGGTCACCAGAATGCACGGAGCGTCCGGCTGCCGCCTACGCACGGCTCTCGCATCCCTCCGCGACCCCGTCGCGCAGCTCGTCACGTCCGTGGCGACGATTGGGCTGATCGGTGGCATCATCGCCCCGTTCGGCGCCGCCTGGCTCCTGATCAAGAAGGTCCCGGGAGTCTCGCAAACACTTTGACCGGTGGCCGGGCGTTGCCGCCCGGATCCATCGGTCGGACGCGGCGAAGTGACGCACCCCTTTGCGAACGACCTTCGGGATCGAACTCACGTACCCATCCGGACCGGCTGAGGGACGAGGTGCAAGCGCGCGTTCGCACGACCCTCGACCGTGCTTCGGCCGACGCTGGTGTCGGCACAGCAGGTGTCAGTCGCATGAGGCATGCCACCGCGGTGCGGGGGTCCGCAGAGGCGGGTGCGCATCTGGCCCTCGCGGTCCCCGGGCTACCTGAAAGGTTCCAGGTAGCTCGCTGAGCGCAGCATGACCAATGAGAAGTGGCCCTCTCCTGCGATGAAGCGCCGGTGTACACCGGGTATGGCGTCGGCCATGATCTCAGCCTGTTCGCATCGGACGATCGTGTCGTCGCGACCGTGCCAGACGTCCACGGGCGGCGCGATGGCATCCAGACTGCAGCCCCACGGCAGGGCCTCCAGGCGCACGTCGTGTACGAATCCGCGCCCACCTTGGCGGAACGCCTCTGCGGTCATCGCCCGGATGAGCGCCTGAACGTCCGCGCGCGCCACCGCACGCTCATCGGCGGTCGACATGTCCGGAAGCATGTTCAGCATCCGCTCCGGGTGCTCTCTCAGGATACGGGCGGTCCTCGCCATCGACGCCCGCAGAAGCCACGGCGCTCTGGCCGCCATCGTGTACAGCCGGCGGTCCGAATTGCTCCACGTCTGACCCACACCGAGCAGGTCGGACGGTGCGGTGCTGGCAACCAGTGCCACCCGCCGGACGCGGTCCTTCAGCGCCATCCCGCAGGAATAGGCGTAGCGACCGCCCCCGGACGTGCCTACCACGCCGAACCGGTCGATTCCGAGCGAGTCAGTGAATCGCGCGATCATGGCTGGATAGTCGACGACTCGGTACCGCACGAAGGAGGAACCGCCATAGCCGGGACGGTCCGGGGCGATGAGCCTCAGACCCAACTCGGCGGCGACGGTGCTCAACGGGCCGGTTATCTGCATCCGAGAGCCGGGCGTGCCGTGGAGGTACAGCACCACGGGACCGTCGGGGATACCGGCCTCGCGATAGGAGACGCGCAGGCCGTCTGACAACACCACGTGCTGATCCGTGCCCATCCGCGTCCTCTCGACCAACGGCACTGCGGCCGTCGACGTACGAGGGGAACGCGAGGCGGCCAACCTAGTACGCGTCGTTCGCTGCCACGACGATAGCCGCTGGAGCACGCACGTCAGGGACGATGACGAGTGCCCCCAGGCTGGACACGGCGCCATCATCGGGTCTGCCATCGGCCAAACGTGGGCCTACTACATCGCAGGAAGCGTCCTCGAAGTGATGCTCTCGCCGCCGTCGCCCGATCCGCTGCGGAATGCCCGGAAGTAGCGTGCGAGCGCGCGCACGGCGGCAGGGGAGTGCTGCCGTCATTCTTGGCGTCATGGGCCTGCGACCGTACGTTTGGATCATGGTCCGCATCGGAGCGATCGTCCTCCTGAACGTGCCTGACACTGCCAGCCTTGACAAGCTCCGGAAGGAAGGATCTTGACATGCCCCGCCGTTTCGCCGACCTCAAACACAAGGTCTTCGCACGCCACTCCAACCCGTGGAGTGCCTGGAGTCGCTGGATGAGCACCCCGCTTGTGCTGGTTCCTGCGTGGACACGGCAGTGGAGCCACGCCGCGATCATTGGTGCCTGGATGGCCGCCAACCCCGTGATCTTCCCCAGACCGGCGGACGAGCACGCCTGGGCCACCCGGGCGGTGCTCGGCGAAGAACTCTGGATCACCGAGCGGCCCCGCGACACCGCGATGGCGGTCAACGCGGCGGCCACGCTGGCCGGCATCACCGCACTGATCGCCGCCCGGCGACACCGCGCCGCACCGGCGGCCGGTGCCACCGCGGTCCTGATGGCGCTACTGCTGGTCTACTGGCGGCTCATGGCCCGCTACTACAACCAGCAACGGCGCGCCAACACCGGCTGAACGCCGAATACGAGTCGTCGACCCGCACCCCCACATCCGCCGGAGCCAGCTAACGAGCCTCCACCAAGACCCGGGCCTTGACAGTCCTGGTGCACTGACGTGACCACGGCACGTGCGGTCAGAACTCCACCGAACGAGTAGGCCACCCGGAACGCAGGTCGACCGGTCGCGAGTTCCACCCCAACGGTGCTCGGCTGGGCTTGTCCGAGCACATTGACCACGATCTCCCGCTGTCCAGCGCCAGGTTGGCCTCAGGCCAGCACTCCATTGACCTGTCCGGATCCGCCGCGGATCCGGATGCATCCATCCCTGCACCGGCCGAGTCCCTACAAACTGGACGCGATCCCGAATGAAACCGCGATCGTGTACATCGACCAGCTCGAAGCTCTTCTCTGAGGCCTGAGCCAGGTTGGCCATCTCACTGAGCATGTCCTGACATACTGCGACGAACTCGACGTCTTCGACCGACGTCTGGCCGACAGTTCACAAGCAGGAACAACAATTGTGGCCGATTCGGAGGTGAGGTGATGTCAGCGACCGCACCGCCCTCGACGAGCAGCACGCGTACTCCGAAGAAACTCGTCAGCTGTACGCTCGGGCTGAGCTTCGGCACGACGAAGATGTCCACCCGCTTGTGGTAGTTGAGGCGCTGCCGCACCACGTCAATCGCCGACTGCATCGCGGGCAGAGTCTCAGGCCCGACGCGGACGGCGTCGCCGAGGATGCGGATGCGAAGGAGTTGAAGGCTGATCCAGAGCAAACCTAGAAGGAGACCTAGACCTAGACCAAAGATGAGTACGTGCACCCACCCAACTACGACCGTCAAGGCAATCGCAACGCCGATACCGGATACCACGGAAATGACGGCAAGCGCTAAACGTTGTGGCTCTGTCGGGTGGCGGAGCAACGGGACATCGACTCGCCCAGTCGCCACAACTCGTCTGGTCCACCCTAGTAAGTGATCATCTCCGCCCCCCAAGATCCCGCGCTGACCTACCCGGAAGATTGCTCAGTGGTCGAAGAAATACCGGCTACCGCTTGAGGATCTCCACGTCCTCTTGCAGCCAGCGGTTGTCCCGGCGCGCAGCCGGTTGAACTCCTCCCGCTCTGCGGTGGTCAACGCGCCCGGGTGTGGACGTGACCGGATCGGTGGTGATGTCGCAGGCCGAAGGGCTGCTGCTCACCGAGACCATCCGCACGGTCGGGTTGGACCGGGCCCTCTCGCAGAACCTGGTGCGGTGGCCGTTGGCGGTGCACGACCCGGCCAAGGTGCTCTGCGATCTCGCGGTCGCCCTCGGCCTGGGCGGGGACTGCCTGGCCGATGTCGCCCTGCTGCGGGCCGAGCCCGGCGTGTACGGCCTGGTCGCCTCGGACTCCACGGTTCCCGCACCATCGACACCCCGGCCCACGACGCCGACCGGGTCCTGGCGGCGGTCGACGCCGCCCGGGCCGCGGCCCGCGCGGCCGCGTGGCGACTGGCCGGTGAGCACGGCCCGGACCACGGCGTCGAC
>DASUUH010000007.1:0-4961 GCA_036374175.1 Jiangellaceae bacterium
CCGACTGGCTCACCGGGCAGGTCGCCCAGGCGCGTGATCACGCCGCCACCGCTATCGACGTCGCAGCCGACCTCGGGGCGCCATGGGGCCGGGCTGTCGCGGTCGCATACGCCGCGATCACCCACCAACTGCGGGGAGACCGGGCCGAGTCGCTCGCTCGGGCCCGGGAAATCCAACAGCTCTCCACCCGCTACGAGTTCGGTTACTACCAGCACTGGGGCCAGATTCTGGAGGGCCGGTTACTCGGCGGGACCGCTGGGGCAGGTCTTATCGCAGAGGGAATCCGCCGGCTCCGCCAGCACGAGGTCGGGTCGCGGCTCCCCTATTACCTGGCCCTGCTGGCGGAGACGCTGCTCGAGGCCGGGCGAGCTGCGCAAGCCGCAGAAGTTCTCGCCGAAGCCCGCGCCGAAGCCGAACGGCACGCCGACTGGTGGTGGCTGCCCGAGCTGTGGCGGCTGCAAGCGCGGCTGCAACCAGGATCCGACGGTGCCGGCTTGCTCGAGCGGGCCCTGGCCATCGCCGGCGAGCAGGGCAGCATCTCGCTGGGGCTGCGAGCGGCCGTCGATATGGCCGAGCGGTTGATCGAGCGCGGTGACCGGGACCAGGCCCGGGAACTTGTCACGCCGCTGCGGCGGGCCTGCGTTGGCAACTCGCCGGAACTGGACGCCGTCGATGCGCGGCTGGGCCGCCTGCTGGTTTGAGGTCAGCGGGTGGAGAGCTTGGCCAGCCGCTCGGCCGCCTCGGCCAACACCTCGTCCTTCTTGCAGAAAGCGAAACGCACAAGTGTGCGGGCCGGTTCGGGATCGTCGCAGAACACCGCCACCGGCACGGCGGCGACTCCTACCAGCTCCGGCAGCCGCCAGCACAGCTCCACGCCGTCGTCGTAGCCGAGCGGAGCTACATCAGTGACCACGAAGTACGTTCCCTGCGGCTGGTATACCTCCAGCCCACCGGCCCGCAACCCCTGCGCGAGCAGATCGCGTTTGTGCTCCAGTCCGGCCGCCAGCTGGTCATAGAACTCGTCCGGCAGGTCCAGAGCGCTCGCGACCGCCGGCTGGAACGGCCCACCGTTGACGTACGTCAGGAACTGCTTGACGGCCCGCACCGCGGCGGTGAGCTCGGCGGGTGCGTGCAGCCAGCCGATCTTCCACCCGGTGACCGAAAACGTCTTGCCGGCCGAGGAGATCGTGATCGTACGTTCGGCCATCCCTGGCAGGGTTGCGATCGGGATGTGCGCGACGCCGTCGAAGGTCTGGTGCTCGTAGACCTCGTCGGTGACGACGATGGCGTCGTGCGCCTGCGCCAGTTCGGCGATCAGGCCGAGTTCGTCAGCATGGAATACCTTGCCGGTCGGGTTGTGCGGCGAGTTGAGCAGCACCAGCCTGGTCCGGTCGGTGAAGGCCGCCCGCAGCTCAGCAGGATCGAAACTGAAGTCCGGCTTGCGCAACGGGACGGTGCGACGGGTCGCGCCCGCAAGCGCGACGCACGCGGCGTACGAGTCGTAATAAGGCTCGAAGGTAACGACCTCATCCTCCGGCTCGGCCAGGGCGAGGATGCTCGCCGCAATGGCCTCGGTCGCGCCCGCGGTGACCAGGACCTCGGTATCGGGATCCGGATCGAGGTCGTAGAACCGGTGCTGATGGCGGGCGATGGCGTGGCGGAGTTCGGCCACGCCGATGCCCGGCGGGTACTGGTTGGCTCCGTTCCGGATGGCCGCGACGGCGTCTTCGAGCAGCGACTCCGGCCCGTCGGTGTCGGGAAAACCCTGGCCGAGATTGATCGCGCCGGTGCGGGTGGCCAGCACCGACATCTCCGCGAAGATCGTGGACGTGAACGGGCGCATCCGCTCGACGAGATACGACATGCGGCTCACCTTACGGCCGCTCGGGGCCATCGCATCCGGAGTGGTCAGGACACCGTAGGTTAGATTTCCCCGGGCTCCGGGCTCGCCGCGTCCCCTCCAGGGCGCGGCGAGCACGGCGGGAGGTCCTGAGCTACCTGCCTGGCCGGGCCCCATAAGTCGCGACGGTGCTCGGCACGGACAACTAGACAGAGACCACTAACAGGGCACGGTCCAGGCCGACGAAGTCGCCCGGGTTGCGCGTGAATAAGGGTAGGTCCTGGTTCGCAGCGGTGGCGGCGATCATCAGGTCGATCCGTCGCGGCTTCGGTTGGCGTCCTGCCGCCAGTACGAGAGCAACGAGCGAGCCGTACCGCCGAGCGCACGCATCGTCGAACGGCAAGAGATAACGGTAGGTGGCCTCGACCAGTTGCAGGAGCTCGATCCGTGCTGCCCGCATGTGCTCGTCGCGCACCAGATGTACACCTTGCGCCAGTTCAGCGAGCGTTACGGCACTGATAGCGGCGCGTAGAGGAAGGCTTTCCTCCGGAATTGATGCTATGTCAATCACCACCGACGTATCGAGCACACCATGCACGAGACGATCAGTCACCGACCCGATCCTCACCGAAAACCTGGTCAGCTTCGGCGCGCATCGCGGCGAAGTCGCCGATGGGGAGGCGCCCAAAAGCCTTCTTTACCGCTGCTGTGGGCGTGAACATGTCGCTGGGAATCGGACGCAACTCAGCGATCTCCACGCCCCGCCGGGTCACCCTGAAGGTCTCGCCGCGCTCCACGGCGTCCATGACGGCAGCGCTGCTGTTGCGTAACTCACGCTGGGTGATCGTCTTCATGCCTTTTGATTGTAGCGCGTGGTGCTACGCGGGGCTACGAGTGACCGAAGGTGCACGAGCTCCGGTCACTCGCAGCGCAGGATCGATTAGCGCAGGTGCGCGAAGAACTGCCGGATATCGCCGACGAGCAACTCCGGCGCATCGTGCGCTGCGTAATGCCCGCCCCGGTCGTAGGTGTTCCAGGACACGATGTTCTTGTGGTCGCGCTCGGCGAACCGGCGGATCGACTGGAAGTCGCCGCCGAACTGCGCCAGGCCGATCGGCACCGTAGTCGGTTCGGTGGGCTGATCGCCGGCGTGGGCGTCCTCGTAGTAGAACCTCATCGAGGACCCGGACGTCCCGGTCAGCCAATAGATCATCACGTTCGTGAGGACGAAGTCGTCGTCCATGCCGGCGAGCAGCTGGCCGTTCCACGCGAGCAGTCCAACCGGAGAGTCAGCTAAGGCATGCGCCAGGGTCTGCGGCTGTTGCGCCTGCAGCTGGTTAAACGCGCCCATCTTTTCCCAGAACCACTTCAGGTGATCGAGCGCAGCCTGCTCGTCCTCGCTCAGGCCCTCAAATTCGGCCGGGTCCCCAGACGGGAACGAGAAGATCTGCGTGACGTGGACGCCGGCCACGTGCTCGCCGTCCAACCTGCCGACCTCGGGTGAGATCATCGAGCCGCCATCGTTGCCGACCGCCCCGTACCGCTCGTAGCCCAGCCGGGTCATCAGCGTCGCCCACGCTTTCGCCACGCGGTAGCGGTTCCAGCCTCGCTGGCTGGTCGGACCCGAGAAGCCGAAGCCGGGAATCGACGGGATGACCAAATCGAACGCCATCGACGGGTCACCGCCGTGTGCCTGCGGGTTGGTGAGCGGCTCGATCACGTCCAGGTACTCGACGATCGAGCCCGGCCAGCCGTGAGTCAGGATCAGCGGGAAGGCGTCTGGCTTCGGCGACTTGATGTGCAGGAAGTGCACGTTCTGCCCGTCGATGGTCGTGGTGAACTGCGGGTGGGAATTGAGCTTTTCTTCCCAGGCCCGCCAGTCGTAGCCGTCCCGCCAGTACTCGACGAGGCCACGGACCCGCTCGACCGGCACGCCGTAGTCAGAACCTGCGCCCGGGATCTCGTTGGCCCAGCGCACCCGGGCCAGCCGGTCGGCCAACTCGTCGAGCTCTGCTTGCGGGATGTCGATACTGAAGGGGCGGATGTCAGTGCGTGTGTTCGTCATGACACTCACGTTATGGGGCCATTAGGTCGACTCCGTTCCTAATGAACCGCCACAATGGCAATCATGTTGGAAACGTCGGCCCGGTTGCTGCGACTACTGGCACTGCTGCAGACGCCACGCGACTGGACCGGCACCGAACTCGCCGACCGGCTGGGCGTCAGCGCGCGGACCGTCCGGCACGACATCGACCGGCTGCGCAGCCTCGGCTACCCGGTGCACGGGACCAGGGGCTCGGCCGGCGGCTACCGGCTGGGGGCGGGAGCTGCGCTGCCGCCTCTGCTGCTGGACGACGACGAAGCCGTTGCGGTAGCGGTGGGCCTGCGGTCGGCGGCAGGCGGCTCCGTCGCGGGTATCGGCGAGGCGGCCCTGCTGGCGCTGTCCAAGCTCGAGAACGTGTTGCCGTCGCGGTTGCGGCGCCGGGTGAACGCCCTGCACACGCACACCGTCACGGTGCCACCGGATCGCGTCGGGCCGAGCGTGGATCCGGACGTCCTGACCCTCATCGCGGCCCTGTGCCGCGACCGTGAACAGCTGCGGTTCGACTACGAAGCGTACGGCGGCTCGACCACCCGGCGCGACGCCGAGCCGTACACGCTGGTGAACTGGGGGCGCCGCTGGTATCTCGTGGCGTACGACGTCGGCCGCGGCGACTGGCGGACGTTCCGGGTCGACCGGATGACGCCGAAGATCCCTACCGGCCCGCGCTTCGCGCCGCGGGAGCCGCCATTCGACGACGTTGCGGCCTATGTCTCAGGCAACGTGTCGGCGGCCGCGTGGCGCTACCGGGCGAGGGTTACGGTGCACGCACCGGCCGAAGTCGTCGCGGAGCGCATCAATCCGGCGGTTGGTTCGGTGGAGCCGGTGGACGACGGCACCTGCGTCCTGCACACCGGCGCCGACAGCGTCGAGACGCTGGCGATCTACCTGAGCCTGCTCGGCGTCGACTTCACCGCCGCCGAGCCACCCGACCTGGTGGCGTACCTTCGCGAGCTCGCAACCCGCTACGCCCGCGCCACCGCCTGATTCCGTTCGATCACGTTCGGCAGGCGGGCCGAC
>DASUUH010000008.1:0-58031 GCA_036374175.1 Jiangellaceae bacterium
GCGACAGTTCCCTGGTTCGCCTGGCTGGAATACACCGGCCGGGTCTGGGTCTCCAGGGCGTAGCCAACGCTGTCGTTGTCGACGATCGATCCGTAGGAGTTGAACGGGTACTCACCGAACAGGCTCTCGAAGAAGTCGATCATCTCTGGCTGCAGCGCGAGGCTGTTGTTCGTGGTGTTCAGCGCGTTCGCCGACAGCTTGGTGTCGACGGCATCGATGATCGGCACGCCGCTGCTCGAGTAGTAGGTCGGGCGCAGGTCGAAGTCACCGACCGACGCCGTGGTCAGGTAGCTGGCCTGCAAGTCGGGTGCGTCCCAGTACCACGTCGTCCAGCCGTTGCTCGTTTGCGGATCCCGGGCCGGCAATCCGTTGGCCACGGCCACCTTGCCCTCCGGAACGGTGATCTCGAAGCTATAGGTCGCCTTGTCGGTCTGGTGGTCGTTCACCGGGTACCACGTCATGGACCCGTCCGGTTCGCTGACGACCATGGCGCCGTCCCGGGTCGTCACCCAGCCGTAGAGCGCGCCTTCGATGTCGCGTGGCCGAACCGTCGTCCCGTCGTACGTGACGACGACTCGCGCGGTTTCGCCCTGCTTGATCTTGGGGCGAGGCTGGATCGTAAGCTCCCAGATGCGGGCGGCGTTGTCCTGAACCTGCCAGAACACCGGATCCTCGATTTCCGCTTCGGGGTCGGCAGGCGGTGCGATCTCGCTCGCCGGTTTGCCGTTGACCGTCACGGACCGCACCTGCATGCCGCGCAGATCCAGGTTGAACCGGTCGAGATCCTGCGTTGCGATCAGGTCGATGGTGGCAACGCCCTCGAGTTGGCCCTGGATCGGCGCGGGAGCCGGGTCGGGCGGCGTGTACTTGATGTTCAGGTCGTAATGCTGCACGTCGTACCCGCCGTTGCCCGAGTACGGGAAGTAGGCGTCGCCAGCGCCGGCTGCCCCTTCTATGTACCGCGGCACGCCCGGCTCATCGGGTGCGGCGGCTGCCCCACCACTGACGGCGAGCGCTCCGACGGCTACCAGCGCGGCTGTAGCGCCGGCGATCGCCTGGTGCGGATGCTGATCATGCCCTCTCCTTCTCCAGGTGAAAGCACTCTAGATGCCTTACATGTCGGCGGGATAGACCCTGCCGGCAGGTTGCATCGTTCGTCGGAAGCCTGACCAACTCATCCGACGTGGGTTACGGCGAGAGCGTGCAAGACCGAGTAGGCAGTCGTGCCGCGTGCCGGCGACTGCCAGCGCGTTGTCCTCGGCGGCAGGCACGCCCCACCGACACACGGCTGGTAGTGCAGCGTGCCGCTGATCCAGCTCGTGTCGGCGGGCACCCGGCCGGTCACGGTGAATTCCACGGTTCCCTCGAGGACGGTCAGGGTGGCGTCGTTCCACCCGAGCGCCTTGACGGTCGGAGCCGGATACTGGACCGTCACGTCGCTCAGCCCGTCCACGTCCAGCACGGTGGGGATGAGGTACGGATCCGTGGGCTGGTGCGGTTCGATGTGGACGCCGGTAGGCAGGTCGACGGTGAGGGTTAACTGGACCAGGTCTCCGGTCTGCTCGGACTCGGTACGGATGGTCAGCGCCTCTTGCCTACTCATCGTGACCACCACCCATCAGGGATTCGAGCGCGGCGGTGACGCTGGTGGCGTGGATGTCGAACCGCTCCATGTTCAGGTACTCGGCGAAGCGAATGATCCCATCCGGATCGATCACGAGGTGCGCGTTGATGATCGCCACCTCGGAAGCCAGGCCTTCCTTCTTCGGCGCGAACCGCTCGGACACCTCGCCGCTCTCGTCGATGAGGAATGGCGACGTCCAGCCGAAGCGCTCCGGCACCGTCCGAGCGATGGCGGCCGGCTCCTTGACGTCCACGACCACGAGTTTGAGGCCGCGGTCGGCGAACTTGGCCAGCAGTTCGGATTCCAGGTACGGCGCCTCCGCGGTGCAGTACGGGCACCACGTGGTCATGAAGTAGAGCAGCGTCCACTGTCCGGTGACGTCGCTGAATCGCACCGGCTGGCCGTTCACGTCGGGCAGCATGAAGTCGTCGACCTGGTCGCCGATGCTGTAGGTCTTGTCGAGTGTCGCGGGCATTGGTCATTCCTTTCCTGATTCGCCTGGTGAGGCGAGCTATTAGGTTCGGAATGAACGTATGGATGGGGCTTGGGTGCACGCGTCGACCGTCTGGTCCAACCTGAATTCCGGAGCAGTGGACTATTTGGACCACTGGGTGTGCAGGACGTCAGGCGAGGTCGTGCTCGAATGCGAATGCCGTGGCCGCGGAACGAGACGTCACACCGATCTTGCGGAAGATGTTGCTGAGGTGCCGTCGGACGGTGTGCTCGCTGATGACCAGGGTTGAGGCGATGTCCCTGTTGGTGCGGCCGCTGGCCAGCAGCCTGAGCACCTCGACCTCGCGGTCGCTCAACCCCATGGGGTTCGCTTCGACCTGCGCCATGCGAGCGGCGCGTTCGGCATCGGGCCGGGCGCCGAGCCGGTCGAAAGTCGCTCGGGCGGCGTCGAACTCAAGTCGGGCGGTCTCTTCGTCACCTGCTTGACGGGCCGCTTGACCCAAGATCATCCGGATTTCGGCTGCCTCGTACGGCAAGTTCAACTGCTGGCAGGCTGAACACGCCTCGCGCAGCAGGGGGAGTGCGCCGTCCAGATCTCCATTGGCGAGCAGCAACGCACCGTGCCAGGTCGCCAGCATCGCCCACAGCAAGCGGCTCTCGCTCGCCTTGGCGAGTTGGCCCAGTTCGGCGACGGACTGAGCCGCGGCGGTGGTGTCACCGAGATCCAGTTCGGCCTGGACGAGCGCGGCGCGGAGCCGGGCCCTGGTTATTGGCGAGTGCGCGCCGCTCTTCAGCGCCAATCGCAATTGGCTTGCCGCGCCCTGTGGGTCGCCGGTTGCCAGCCGAATGAGGGCGAGGCCCGGCTGCGGGTCGTAGCCGAGTTCGTGGGACCGGCGGAACGCCTCCTCGGCGCCGGTATAGTCACCCCGCCGACGTCGAATCTCTCCGGCTATGTAATGGCCTTCGGCGCTGAGGTAGTCACCGAACGGCGCGAGTTCGTCGGCCGCGCGGAGGGCTTCCTGCTCCGCAGACGTCCACTCGCCACGTAGTGATGCCACCTCACACCGGTGCAGACGGCATACACCCGGGTACCAGCTGGACACCCCTTGCTGCTCGCACCAGCGGATGGCCGCTTCGGTCCACTCACCGGCGCGGCTCACATCACCGAGTGCCTGGCAGGTTTTGAGTAGGTAGCAGTAGATCCACCCGGTGACGAACGGAGCAAGGGCACCGCTGACGGTCTCGAGCATCGCCTCGTCGAGCAACGCCACGCCGGCCGCGATGTCGCCGCGAGCCGCCAGCATGCCGCCGTGTACGGCGAGGCCCCACGCGGCCAGATTGAGATCGCCGTGGGCGTGGCCGACTTCGTGGGCCAAGGCGGCTTGGGCGACGGACTCATCGAGGTTGCCCGCGAACCTGGCCCACATCGCTGCGGCAATGGCGACGTAGCCCCGTTCGACCGAGTCGGGTGCCTCAGCGACATGCCGGTGCGCCCGGTTCAACCAGCCGCTGGCCGGTGCCGTTTCGTTCAGTTCGAAGTGACTGTGGAACAGCTTCCACGCCGCGCGAGCCGCACGTTCGTGATCGGCCGCATCGCGGTAACCGGCGTACGCACGCTGGCGAGCTGCGATGGCTTCGCGGGGACGGCCCAACCAGAAGGCGGCGTCGGCAAGTTGTTCCAGCTCATCGGGCCGCAGGGCCGACGAGTCACGAGCTGTGAGGTCGTCGTACCGGCTGCGCCAGAGCTGGGTGCCCGTCTCCAGTCCCGCTCACCCCCCGGTTGATCATTGCAATCGGTTCCTTCTACCGGAGCGTAGTTCCAACTCCTTAACGCGGCGCATCAGGAGGCGTAGTTTGGGCGTATCCCATTGGTGCGCCGGCCCAGGGCGAGCAGGCGCTGAAAGGGGGATGACATGCCGAAGTACTTGTTCATCGGGAGCTATACGGCAGACGGAGCACGAGGTCTGCTGAAGGACGGCGGCACGAAACGGCGCCAGGTGGCCGAACAAGTCGTGCAGTCGGTCGGCGGAACGCTCGAGTCCTACTACTTCGGATTCGGCGCGGATGACTTCTACCTCATCGCCGACCTGCCTGGTCATTCGGCCGCCACCGCAGTGAGTCTGACGGCTGGTGGCTCTGGTGCGCTCACCAGCCGCACCGTCGTGCTCATGACGCCAGAGGACATCGACGCAGCGGGCCAGCACTCGGTCCCGTATACCGCGCCGGGCCAGACCTGATCTCGCCCGTTCGACCTGTCGTCGGCGAGCCAGACGCGGCGCGTATCGTCGCCACATGCGATTCGAGGCTTCGATCGACATTACGGCCCCGGCCGAACACGTCTTCGCGGTCTATAGCGACGTCGAGCGCTGGCCGGAGTGGACGCGGAGCGTGACCAGTGTCGAGCGGTTGGACGAGGGTCCGCTGCGGGTCGGCTCCCGCGCCAGGATCAGGCAGCCACGTCTGCCGGTTGCCGTATGGGAGGTGACCGAGGTTGTGCCCGATCGCTCGTTCATCTGGGTTGCGCGAGGACCGGGAGTCATCACGACCGGCAGCCACGTGGTCACCCAGCTGGACGGGGGCGATCGTGTGAAGGCGACGGCTTTACTGGAGCAAGCCGGGCTGCTGGGACCACTAGTGGGCAGGCTGACCAAGCGGCTAACCAACGACTACCTTAACACGGAGGTCCGCGGCCTCAAGGCTCGCTGCGAGGCTTGACCCGCTGGACCGCGGCTCGATCAGTGCGAGCCTTCGTAGAAAAGCAAAGAGGCGAGCCCTCTACGCACTCCGGGAACGTCGGCCGCCCGACGGATGGCAAGCAATGTGCCGTCCACGTAGGGTTCCGGGCTCTCGCCCGCGTCGTGCCGCATGGTCAGCCGCTCACCCTTGCCGCCGAAGACAACCTCCGTGGTTGCCACGAAGCTCGGCAGCCGTACGGAGTGGATCCGGGTGCCTCCCACCTCGGTTCCTCGTGCCTCGACCGGCCCCTGCAGCTCCGACAGCGGTAGCGCAGGTGCAGAGGCGCGGACTTGGGCCATGGTCTCGGCCAGCTCGCGGGACGTTCCGCTGGGCACATCCAGCTTACCGGCACTCGCGTAGTCGACGATCTCCCAGTGATCCAAGCGCTCAGCGGCCAGCGCTGCCGCCCGCTGCAGAACTGCGGACATGATGGAGAAGTTGCCTGCAGCGATCACGCCCACACGGTGGTCGCGCGCCAGCCGATCAAGCTCTTCGTAGTCGTCCGCCGTCAGGCCGCTGGATCCGATGACCACATTCACCCCGGCGCGCACCGCAGTCCACACGTTGTCTCTCACCGCCGAGGCGCTCGTGTAGTCGACCAGGACGTCCAACTTGGCGGATTCCAGCGCCTCGGCGACGGAGGCATACACCATTCCGTCGCCGCCCGACCCCACGGCGTCGACCAATGTCCGCCCGGCTGCCGACCTGGAGACGCCGCACCTCAACTGCAGGTCGTCCGCTGTCTCGATCGCCGCGACTATCGGTGGTGCCGTCCATCCTGTGACGCCGGCAAAACAGACCTCGACCATGGGCCACCCTTAGGTGGCCAGACTCGCCAATTGTGGCTGACCGCCGTGCCATACCTCTAGCCTTGGGGTCTCGATCGTTTCGGATGGAGTCACGTCCCGTGACCGATGACAGGAACCGCCGACTGCCGGGGTGGCAGCGCGTTCTTGCCTTGCTCGGTGCTGTCCTATCACTGCTCATCCCGCTGGCGGCGCTCGAGAGCATCGCGAGATTGATCGACGTACCGGACTCTCCGATCCGGTGGTTGGTCACGCTCTGGTGGACCGGCGCGATCTACGTCTTTACCCGGCCGGGCGTCGGGGTCCTGCGACTGGCAATGCGGAGAGAGCTGTAAGGCGGGACACCCGTCGCCCAGTCTGTGCGGGGTAGCCGGCGGTCGAGCCGGGAGGGCAGCCACCACGTCCAGCGGCCGAGCAACGCCATGACCGCCGGCACGACGACCATGCGAACAATCGTCGCGTCGAGCACGATCGCCGTCGCTAGACCCAGGCCAAGCATCTTGACCAGCGGTGATGGGTGGGCGACGAAGCTGAGGAAGACCACCGTCATGATCAAGGCGGCCGACGTGATCACCGGGCCGGTGGACGCGATGCCCCGCGCAACGGACTCGGCGTTGTCGCCCGTGGCGTCGTACTCTGCGCGGATACGCGACAGCAGGAACACCTCGTAGTCCATCGACAGGCCGAACAGGACCGCGAAGAAGATCGTCGGTAGTGGCGAGGCGATCACCAGGGTGCCATCCAGGCCAAATAGTCCGCTCAGCCAGCCCCACTGGAAGATCGCGACCACGACTCCGTACGCCGCGCCGATCGACAGCAGGTTCATCACGGCGGCCTTCAGCGCAACGGCTATGGAACGGAACACCAGCAGCAGCAAGACAAATGACGCGACCACGATGGCAGCGATGAAGATCGGCAGTTTCTCGGAGAGCTGGGTGGTGAGGTCCTCGGTCATCGCGGTCAGGCCGGAGACTGCGACGTTGTCCGGGGCAATGTCGCGAATGCGCTGTAGCGTCTCGGACGTCGCGTCGTCCGTGGGTGCGGTGGTCGAGATCACAGGGAGGATGGCAGTGTCGCCGGCCGGCGAGAGCTGTGGTGCACCGACAGAGGCGATACCGGGATCTGCGGCGATCTGTTCGGTCAGCTCTGAGATGCCCGCGGCGTCCACGCCAGCACTTCGGAGGTCGGCGACGACCAGCAGCGGGCCGTTGATGCCGGGTCCGAAGCCCTCTGCCAGCAGATCGTACGCGCGGCGGTGAGTCATGTCGGTGGAGTCGTCGCCGGCATCCGGAAAACCGGTCTCCATCTGCAGCGCCGGAGCAGCGAGTGCGAGCAGCGCGGCAGTGCCAACCAGCAGGTACGGCCACGGCCGAGCCGACACGCGGTGGGCGAACCGCCACCATGCTGTGTCTTCAGCCCGCCGGACGGCAAGCCGTCGACCACGTAGCCGTCCGGTGTCGATCCGGTCGCCGAGCAACGACAGTAGGGCCGGCAGCAACGTCAAGGCCGTTGCCACCGCGAGCAGCACAACCAACGAGACGCCGACTCCGATCGAGGCGAGGACACCCAGACCAGTCAGCTGCAACGCGGTCATCGCAACGACGACGATGCCTCCTGCGAAGAGCACCGCGGCGCCGGCCGACGCTGTCGCATTCGACAGTGCGGTCGCGTTGTCCAGGCCCGCCGCGCGGTTCTCGCGGTAGCGGGCCACGATGAACAGTGAGTAGTCGATCCCGACACCCAGCCCGATCATTGCGCCGATCGTCGGTGCGGCGCTCGAAACGTCCATCGCACCCGCCAGCAGCGTGATGCCGCCCAGCCCGGCAGCCACCGCCACCAGGGCCAACGCGATCGGAACCAGCGCGGCCACAATCGTGCCGAAGGCAATCACGAGCACCACAAGCGCGGCCACGACGGCGACTGCCTCGGCGCCAGAGGGTTCGGTACCGGCGTTGATAAACGCGGCATCGCCGCCGAGTTCGGCGGACAAACCGCCATCGCGGGCCGGTTGCATGGCCCCGGCCACTTCGGCCACGGCGTCGGGGCCCAGCCCGAAGGACGACGTGTCGAACGTGATCTCGGCGAAGCCGATACGTCCGTCCGGTGAAACCGTCCCCTCCTCGAAGGGATCTGACACCGACACGACGCGGTCGACGTCCTCAATCTGCGCCAGAGTCGTTTCGATCGTGGAACGGTGGTCGGCGAGCCCGCCGTCCTCGGTGGCGAAAACTGCCATCGCGCTACCCCTGGACGCGTCCGGGAAGCGATCTTCAAGCAGCTCCATCGCCTGCTCGCTCTGACTTCCGGGCGCTACGAAGTCATCGGCGAACGTACCGCCGAGTGTGCTTGCCAGAGCGGTCACGACGGCGGCGAGGACCGTCCATGCGGCGATGGTGGTCCATGGCCTGCGGGCGCTCGCGTTACCGATGCGGCCGACGATTCGGTTCATTTCGATGCTCCTGAATGCGACGTGATTGCTGTGCAGCGGCTCTCACCCTGCTGCCCGAGCCTGGGTGCTGTCGCCCGGCTGCAGATGGGACGGCGCGTCCGTCTCGAGGCGGGTAGTGAGCCGTATTGGGCGCGTGGCCTCCCGTCGCGCGGTGGAGAGTTAGATCCGCCTGTAGGCGGGCGACCGCCCGTACGGTGCGGCCTACGCTGGTTCGACGTCCGTGGCGCGAAAGCGCGGGCGAGGTGCTAAATCAGCCGTGGAGCGATCGGTGAAAGACACAGGGCCGGCAGGAGTGGCGCTCCAGGCTGCCCCGCGCCGGTTCCGCGGTCCATTCACGCGATGGCCGCGGATCTCCGACGGCGTCCTCGCGGCCGCGGCATTCCTCGTGACTGTGCTGGTTGTCGACGCACCAGGCGACGCCGTCGTCGTCCGCTCGTTCGGCGATGTCCCATTCGCTGCACTGCTGGTCTCCGCCACCGTCAGCGCGGCACTGTACTGGCGCAGAAGCGCACCCTTGGCCGTCCTGACCGTGGCTTTGCTCGGTTGGGTCGTGACCCTCGGCATCGGGGACGCAGAGCCCGGCGTGGTGACCATCATCGCGCTCTACAGCACGGGGCGGTACGTCGCCGGGGACAGGAAGAGCTACGCCCTCATCGCTGCTGCCATCGCGGTACTGACGATTGACGGACTGCTGGATCCGATCCTTTCCTGGGGCGACTCCGTGTTCGGGTGGTTCGTCTTGTTCTTAGCGTGGTACGTCGGACACCGGCTCCGATTTCGGCGGGAACGAGCCGCCGAGCGGGCTCGTGAACAGGCCGCAGAAGCCCGGCGGATCGCTCTCGAGGAGCGGGCGCGCATTGCCCGGGAGTTGCACGATGTCGTTGCTCACCGGGTGAGCCTGATGACGGTGCAGGCAGGCGCGGCAAAGGCGGTCGCGGCTGAAGATATCGACAGCGCGGTACGGGCGATGGCCGCAGTTGAAGACGCGGGACGCCAGGCTCTGGCCGAACTTCGCCACCTGGTCGGAGTCCTGCGCCCGGAAGCGGACCCGCACGGCCTCGGGCCTCAGCCGGGGCTCGCCGAGTTGCCCAAGTTGGTCGAGCAGGTGCGAGACGCCGGACTTGATGTTTCGCTGACCATCGAATCGGTGCCACCCGAATTGCCGGCCCGCGTGGACCTGTTCGCGTACCGCATCGTCCAGGAGGCCCTCACCAATGTGCTCAAGCATGGCGGACCAGGCGTCCACGCGCAGGTTCGGCTCGGCGTCGAGTACGACGCGATCGTTGTCGAGGTGCAGGACGACGGGCCAGGCGGGAACACCGAACCCGGTGCCGGAGGTACGGTGCCCGGCAGTAGCGGTCACGGCATCGTGGGGATGCGGGAGCGGGCATTACTGTTGGGCGGCAGTCTGGACGCAGGGCCGCGTCCCGCAGGCGGCTTTCGGGTAATGGCCCGGCTGCCGATCGGAGGAGAGCCGGTGTGAGTATCCGAGTCCTCGTCGTCGACGACCAGGCACTCGTGCGAGGCGGATTCGTCATGGTACTGGGGATCCACGATGACATCGAGGTCGTGGGAGAGGCCGGCACGGGTGTCGAGGCGATCGAGGCGGCACGGACACACCGTCCGGACGTCATTCTCATGGACATCCGGATGCCCGACATGGATGGCCTTGAGGCGACGTCCCGCATCTTGGGAGCGGCGGATTGGGACGTCCGGGTGCTGATCTTGACAACGTTTGATCCGGACGAATACGTCTACCGCGCACTCCGCGCGGGAGCCAGCGGTTTCGTCCTCAAGGACATCCCGACTGATCAGCTTGCCAGCGCCGTCCGGACCGTGGCCGATGGGGGAGCGCTGCTCGCGCCGTCGATTACCCGTCGGTTCATCGGTCAGTTCGCCAAGCGGCTCACGGTCGATGCCGCTGTCGCACACCGGCTCGACCGCTTGACTGAGCGGGAACGGGAGATCACGGCGGCCGTCGCTCGCGGCTCCAGCAACGCTGAGATTGCCGATCAGTTGTTCATCGGACCAGCGACCGTTAAGTCGCATGTATCGAGCATCCTCACCAAGATCGGGCTACGCGATCGAGCTCAGATCGTCGTCTTCGCGTATGAAAGCGGCCTTGTCGAGGCCGGCGATCTGGATATCGGCCATTGAATGCCCGACCTAGCAGGAGGGCGGTGACAACAATGATGGTGGTCGCAGGAGGAGAAAGCACAACTTCTCGGCCGCGCGAGACCAGCTGTGCTAGGCCTTCCCGGTAAGCCGACATGCCACAAGTATGGGCGAGTCGCCGAGCGGCGCCCCGCTTGGTACCCTCGGTTGATCGATAAGCAACCGATGGCCGTCCTTTAAGGCGGCAGTTTCAACGGTAGTCAACCTGACCATACGCCGGTCGGCGGAGTAAAGTTGGTCATTGGGCGGCACTGTTGACGCTTCGTTGATCTGGTCAGGAGAGTCGAGTGGAACGTGACCAACACCATGCGCCGGACATTCTCGTTGAGGTGTCCGCCGGCTCGTCCGGCGACCTCTCGGCGCGTCCCAGTACGCCGGAGCCCATGGCCGGAAGAGCCGACGAACTCGCAGCCAGCATCGCCGAGATCGCATCGATGTTGCAGCCCCGCCTACACGACGCCGACAGTTCGCATGGCGACGGTGAATGGGCGCTTGATGAGGTGGCATATCGATTCGATGTGTCATTTACTGTTGGGTCCGGGGTTCTAATTGGCAGGTCCACGGGACGAGGCACCTTCACATTGCACCTCACCTGGAGATCAGCTCGCAATACGAGGGAGTGACCTCTCTTCGGGCGCGTTACGCGATGGTGCAAGATGGTCTTTGGCAGAACCGCACAGCTACGGCGCCGAATGAAGGTGAGGCGTGTCAAAGGAGGTTTTTTCCAAACACTTCGCTTGTCCTTCACAAACACGTCATATTGATCGTCTGCACCCGATAATCAACCCAGCTCCTGAAGGTCCCTCAATACATCACTGTAAGAACTGTAAGACGCTGCCGCACTGTAGCCGATACAGGTGACGCCTATTCGCCCATAGGACGTCATTGCGTCAATCATGTGCAATACTACGCCAGTCTGTTCAGGCGCTCGATACATCCATCCTCGTGAGGTCGCATACGCAAGAAGGTCCGAGCCCTTTACGCCAACGGCGTTAGGCAACCGGATTGCATCGCTCCCATAATAGAAGCGTGTGCGGCCACTCTTCGTGAGGAAGATTCCGCGCTCTGGGACATACCTGCCTCCGGTCAAGCTCCGCAACGTCATCAAGTGATGAACAGTTCCCAAATTTCGAAGGTTGATCTCGAGGGCATAGGCGTGTGGTTCCGGGCCGCTCTCCACGACGAAATCGACGCCATACCAGCCGATCACTCCCTTGCTCTGTAAGGCATCCCCAACGAGCCTAGCCGTGTTCTGGATCCATTGAGGGTCCGTTGCTGGTAGGAAACAACCGGAGAAGTGCTGACCGCCCAAACCGGTCATTTGCTGCTCGTGCGTGGATGCGACAATGACCTCGCCACTTGGTTTGATCTCGCACTGCACCGAGGGTGACCTCGCTCCGTCCACAAAGCTCTCTACAACGCACCCACTGCGGGCTATACGATCGAAGAATCTGTTCCGGTCAATGATCGACATAGCCAGCTCAAGCCGAGTTAAAAGCTCCTGCTTTACCCACTCACGTAGCGCAGGTCGATCCGGCGCGCCAGAGTAGGAGAACAGCGCGTTACCTACTCCACCGAGGCTATCGTCCAACTTCACGACTGCCTGCTGCAGCCGCGGCTCTTTGGCCTTCAGCTCGACCAGGGCTTCTGCTAGTTGATCGAGGCCGTATACTCCTTCAACTCCTTCAGGTACCGGTATCTCGAGTTGGCGAAAAAGCCGTCTTGATTCAGACTTGAGACCATAACTCGTGACGGTAGGATCGGATCCGTACATTGGTACCTGAAGGATCAATGCTAGTTCTTTTTCAGCATTAGTACTAGCGAAGCACTCGATGTAAGCCTCATCCGTAAGATCGATGGCCCGGCGCAATTCTAACAAAATATCCGGCCTACGCAGGAGCCTCTCCGCAAGTGGTTCACTTGCGGAGCCGGGGCACGTGATAAATTGCAGTCGATCTAAATCTCGGCGAAATACATCAGGTAGTAGATCCACATAGTACAGCAGTGCTTCTCTCGTCACTTCGCAAGTCGATACATAACACATTCGAGTGGCTGGATCACTGAGTTTCGACAATAGATACAACATCCGATGTTCCCAGTATCGGAATTCGGGATTATTAATGAGTAGATCGCGGTCAACAGAAAAGCTTGGAATGACCAATATTGTACGGGTCTTACCGGGCATTGGGTCTTCGGACATACGCCGAAGCCGCTTCTGCAATTCGACAAACTCAGCTGGGCCCGGGATAGGACCACTCACTTCAAGTCCTTTCGTAGACAAGTATAGTTGTGTCTCCATCGTTCGTTGATAGAACTGAAAGGAGGATCATCTGATGCTCCGTGAGAGCTTCTCGAATCTTCGACTCATCGTCCCGAGAAAGTGGAAATGGATAGTAGCCGCTGTGATAAGCGATGAATTTTTCAGGTGGCTCCTTGTGCAGTTCAACATACCGCCTTCCGGTTGCCAAGATTGAACTCATTTGGCTTAAGAGTTTCGTACGCTGTTGATCGAACGCCTGGCGTACGACGGGCGGATCATTGAGATGTGCGGCGAAAAGCTGCTCGGCATAGACAAGATCACCACCCGCGTGCCAGAGGATCACATTGTTGGAAGGCCTACCATATAGGCCCAGTTGCTGGGCCGTATGTGTCCACGGTGTTACTCTGAAGTAAGACAAGACAAGGCGCCCTCCGGGCGCAAGGTGCCACTTGATAGTCTCGAGTAGTGGTGGCAGAAGCCCCTGGCCGAGGGAACGTAAGTTGATTAATCCGGTGCTTACGATGACGGCTTGGAAATGGTGAGGAAGGCGTAGTAGAAGTGCATCGCAAACGACAGTTGACACGCCTCTCCGACGGGCGGCGTACGCAGCCATTCTGGCCGACTTGTCGACGCTGCAAACGCGATAGCCGGCCCGCATAAAGTGCGCTGACATTAGGCCCTGGCCGCTTCCCAAGATGAGGACGGGACTGGCAAGAAAGTTATGCAGCCTGTGGCCGTTGTCGCCGTTCAGTCCGTTCTGCTCGAAGAGGTCCCAATAGTCCGCCCAAATGCAGAAGTCAATTGGAAGAAGGCCGTTTGTCGTCACAAGGAGTATCTCTGCTCGCGATATTTCTTGGCTTCTAATTGCTCACGCATCGGCTCCATTCTATTTACGAACGCTCTAAAGACGGACCAGTATGGCTCATTGATCTTGTCGAGTGGTCTCTCGGGTCGATCGTCGAGAAGCCAGAAGTTCTGGCTTTCCCAGCATCTGATTGCATAATAGCCGAACATGTAATGCGCGATTTCACTTCGGATGACGCGTGAGTTGAGTAGAAGGGCGATTTCCTCAAAGAACCCAACGAAGCTAATCTTTGCCCCGAGCGGCACGGCGGTGAGCGCTGGGTTGTCGGTTTCAAGCAGGTTAATGATCTCTTGGAACGTAGGATTTTCGTTAAGGCGTTTCCTCGCCTCGAGGAAGAACTCGATGCGCCGGATCGTTCCCTGCTTCCGGTATTCACTTACCGCTTTCCAAGCTGTGAGGAGTCCGACCGCGGCGCCGATCGTCGCGAGGACTAGCTGCACTACCTCGAGCTGCATTCGATGGCCGTCCTTGTAGGCACTGAGATCGCCAAGAAGTGGGACGTGTCGACCGTACTGACCATCCGAAACTGTGGTCAAGACTGATGACAACTTCCCACGTGAGTACGGGCGGCAGGTCGTGCACGGAACTGGCACGGGACTTGGTTGCCGAGGCTGACTGGAACCTAAAGCCGCGGCGGCCGCTGAACACCTGACACGTCAGTGAGCAGGGGCGGCTACTTGTCCGGCGCGCGGAGGTTGAGATGGTGCCCGGCATCCATCTCGCTGATCACGGAGTGCTCGACGCCGAAATGAGGCAGGTGTTGCGCCCAACCGTGCAGCGACTCGATGTCTGCAACCCCGTACGCAATATGGTCGAGTCCCACATGGTGCTCGTCGAATGTGCCGGTCACCGTGCCGGCGTGGTTGGTCAGAATGACGGCGAGCCGAGCGCCGCGGTCGAGGAGAGAGCACAACTTCTCGGCCTTGCAGTGCTATGCCGGGACGAACATCTGCAAAATGCGCGCCCAGCGCGTCTCGGCGGCAGAGCGTGGAACGGCGTCGCTGGCCCGTCGGTCGGTGGCATCGATTGTCGTCATGCCTTCGACAATCGGGCCGCCACCGCCTACCGTCGCGTCGGGGGAATCCCCTAGCCGCGCGCACGACCACAGCCGTGGCCATACGGTGGTGTCGTGAGAGCGCGCCGCTGGGTCGTCAGCCTCGAGCGCGCGTGGGACGCGGCCCGGCTGCGCAGGGCCGGCACACGATCGCCTGCAGACTTTCGGATCGAGCCCTACATCGGGCATGGCAGCGCCGAGGGGGTGGTGGTGCGCGGGCGGGTCCTCGACGACCCTCCGCCCTCGGAGGCGGTCGAGGGCGAGGGGGTCGGCGCCGCGATACGCCGCACGCTGAGGCACTTCATGACCGACGAAATACCGGGGGTGCCACTGCGAATCTCCGTCGCCGACGAAGACGTCGAGACCACAACCGACGTGGAGGGCTACTTCCTCACCCGACTCAACCCGGGCCCCGACAAGCTAGTGAGCCCGTGGACCAGCGGCACGGTCGAGCTCGGCGGCCCGTACCGCGGCCTCACCGACCCGCACACCACGCCGCTCGAGGTCCGCGTTCCAGGGCCAGACGCTAGATTCGGGATTGTCTCTGACATCGACGACACGATCCTGGAAACTGGCGTCCAGCGGATCGGACGGATGATCCTGCAGACGGTCACCGGGTCCGCCCTCACACGGACGCCGTTCCTGGGAGCAGCGGAGCTGTACCGCGACCTCGTCACCGGGAAGAACCCGATCTTCTACGTCTCGTCGAGCCCGTGGAACCTGCACGCCTTCCTGATGGCATTTCTGCGGCACCGGCAGTTCCCGATGGGACCGATTATGCTGCGCGACCTTCTCGGCACCCGCGCCGGGCGCGAGCATAAGACAGAACGCATCGAGGAGATCCTCAACCAGCACCCGCATCTGCCGTTCGTCATGATCGGTGACTCGGGGGAAAAGGACGCTGAGATCTACGCCGACATCGTCCGGGCCTACCCCGGGCGAATTCTCGCTGTCTACATCCGCGAGGTACGACTCGACCCAGGGGACGGTCGCATTGAGAAGGTCTCGGGAGCCTGGTCCCCAGACGTACCGTTCGTGCTTGCGGCCGACAGCGCTGCCGTACGCCGGCACGCGACAGAGACCGGCCTGATCTGACCGGGCTTCTCAGCACGGGTGTATCCATTTTGGCTGCTCGCGCGTCCATGAGCTACCACAGCCAACCACCCTCATTGAAGGAGAAGCTCATGAAACGCAACGAGAACAACACCGATCGCGCCATCCGGGCGGGGCTTGGCGCCGTTCTGGTCGCCGCGGGGGTGTGGACAGGCGCCACTTCCGCCGCAGGCATTCTTCTCTTGGTGCTCGCAACCGTTCTGTTGGTGACGTCGGCCGTAGGCTTCTGCCCCCTGTACCACGCGCTCGGCATCAGCACATATCCGAATCCGCACCGGACCCGTCATCCACAAATGGCGGCACGGCGGAGCAGCTAACGTCCGGCCTATGGACGCCGAGGATCTTTCCCGGGCGCTCCCGGGAGAGTTGCCGGGACTGCTACGGTTCGCCCATACCCTCACGGCCGACCCCGGGCAGGCAGAGGATCTTGTTCAGGAGACTCTGAGCCGAGCCCTCGAGCGGTCGGCCAGTTTCCGGGGGGATTCGTCGCTGGCCACGTGGCTGCACCGCATCCTGCACAACCTCGCCGTGGACAGCACCCGCAGGTCCCGCGAGGAGCCCACTGAGGAAATCGGCGAGGCGGTCGAAGCACTGTGGCGCGAGGACGCCTACACGGTCGACTCCGCCACAGTCATCGCCCGCGCCGAAGTCCGCAGTGACCTCCGGGAGGCGTTGAGCCATCTACCTGTCAGCTATCGAACAGTCGTTGTGCTGCACGACGCGGAGGCGATGACCGTGCGTGAGATCGCCGAGATCCAACAAGTGACTCTGGCTGCTGCCAAGCAGCGGCTGCGCCGAGGGCGCATGATGCTGGTTTCCCAGCTGGCGGCCGGACACGAACGCCGCGAGTCGCTCCGCGGAGTCCCCCTCCGTTGTTGGGAGGCACGACGACACATCAGCGAGTACCTCGACGGGGAGCTCGAACCGGCGGTGGCACGAACCGTCGAGAAGCACCTGGAGAGCTGCCCTACCTGTCCCCCCCTGTACGCAGCACTGGTCGGCACCACGCACGCGCTCCACGCCTCGTCCTCTCGTGATCCCGACACAGTTGTGCCGCCCCATCTCGCGGAACGGCTCGCCAAGCTGTGGGCCAACGACCGCTGACGACGGCCTTGCACCGTGTATTGCACGCGCTGCGAGGGTTGTCTGCAAGGATCGCTTCATGGAGCGGGTAGCTGGAATCGGTGGGGTGTTCTTCCGCGTAAATGATCCGCAGGGTCTGACGCGCTGGTATGCCGAGCATCTCGGCGTCAGCCCGCCGCCAGCGAGCTATGACCAGGAGCCTTGGACGCAGGAGTCCGGGCCCACAGTGTTCGCGCCGATGGCGAGCGATTCTGAACACTTCGGTCGGCCAGACCAGCAATGGTCGATCAACTTCAGGGTTCGGAATCTGGACGCCATGGTCGCCCAGTTACGCCGTGCCGGCATCCAGGTCGAGGAGCACACCGAGTCGTATCCCAATGGGCGGTTCGCCGAGCTGACCGATCCGGAAGGTACGCCGATCCAGCTGTGGGAACCGGCACCTACCGACGCAGTATAGAGGTGTTTGACCACCTGGCTCGCCACACCGCCAAGTCCTCGGGAGGATAACCAGGCCACACCGACGCGCGTCGGTAAGTCGCCGGGTTGTTGACCACCGCGAAGCAGCCGCCGGGCCGGATCCAATGCGCGGATCGCTGGCGTGGCCGCCTGGTCACTCGTCCACGGCTTCGCCACCCTCTGGCCCACGCAGCTCTGTCACCAGGACTCGGCGACGACTCCGACACCACGGCCGGAGCCGTCGCCGCGTGCTGATCCGCGCACCATGACCAACCCGGTACACGAAGAAGCGGTGGACTTTGCTGCAGGGCATACGGGGAAGACGAGACCGCACGCTCACCATCCGCTGACTCAAGCACTGCACGCCCTCTTATCGAACAGTGGGAACGTGACACGCTGCCGGTGTCAGAGGCCGAGCTTGTTGCCCAGTCCGCCGCCGAGTCCGCCAAGCAAGTCCTTGGGGTCGATGCCCAGCTTGGACAGCAAGCCGGAGTCTCTCTCGGTGTCGACCTGTCCAGGCAACTCCCGTTGTGCCTGGTCGGCCTTGGCGTCATCGCCGCGCTGGCGCAATAGAGAGATGATCTGGTCCTTATCGATCTGCATGATCTGCTCCCTTGTCGGTTGTAGTTGCGGGCTCGTACCCGCCATGCGCACCCTCAACCCGGGGGAAGGATTTCCACTTCAGGTGGATCGGCATCCCGGGGTTGATGTCGTCTCACTCTGAGATGGCCGGGTCTTCGGGCTGACGCGGATCATGCAGGAGTGGGCCATTGCGCCCGAGAGGGGCCGGTGCGGTGCCCCTGGGGTGACTGGATGAGGTAGAGCAACCGTCTCGCCTCCTCATCTGCCGCGTGCTGCGTGGTCGACTCGAGGCACGGCCTAGAGTCGGGTCGTGGCTTTGATCTACAAGGCGGTTCTCAATCCCTCCAAGCTCGGCTTGCTGAGTGCGTGGCTGCCGAGTCGGAGTTGGTTTACTGGGGCGGGCGAGCTGAGACAAGTAGGTGCGTACCGGTTCGACGATCCGGCCGGCGAGGTCGGTTTGGAGGCCCTGCTAGTCCGAAGCGGTGGTGGGCCGGTACTGCACGTGCCGTTGACCTACCGAGGCATGCCGCTCGCCGGGGCGGAGAAGTTCTTGGTCGGCACCGCGGAGCACTCGGTGCTGGGCAGCCGGTGGGTGTATGACGGGTGCGGCGATCCGGTGTGGGCAACGGCGCTGGCCGCGACGGCGCTCACGGGCGGCACTCAGGTTGAGGAGTTCTACGACATCGACGGTCGTCTCGAACCGCGTGTGCCCACCGCGACGGTCTTCGGCAGTGGAACCGTCGGCACACCGGTCAGCCCAATTCGCGCGGTGAGCGTCCGCGATGAAGGGCCGACGACGGTCGTGCGCTGCGAGCAGTTCGAACTCGTGGTGGTTCGCGTGGTGGGAGCCGCAACGCTCGGTGAGTTCACGCTTACCGGCAGTTGGGCCGACGGTGGTCCTGCTGTTCTGGCCAGCGTGCGACGCCTCTGACTGATTCGGCATCCCTGGATCAGACTGCCGAGAATGATGCCAATGGCGGATCGCTCCACTCAATGTTCTGAATGACGATCGCTCATTCACACCGCCGTGCGCGGTTACGGCTTGGTCGTCTCGACGCGGAACCCCGCCTTCGCCAAACGAGACGGTGACAGCGCCCGATACAGGTAGGTCGACACGGTCGCACCCCGCGCACGAACGCAACGCTAGACAAAGGAATTGAGGCTCTTCAATCGCGAAAGGCAGGAGCACGCCAGAAGATGAGCACGATGACGGCAATCAATAGCAGCGCTAGGAGTCCACCTACGAGCATCACCCTCCTCGGGAACCACGTCGATCCGGCGTTCCACCCGCTGCCCAGCCGTAAAACCGCATGGCACCATGACCTTGGAAACTCGCTGATTGTAGTCAGCCGCGGCCATCGCGGCCCAGAGCTAGGCGGACGAGGTCGCCTCCGCCGTCCAGATCATCACGCCGTTGCGCTCACGACAGCGGACGTCACGGAAACCCTCAGCCTCGTAGAGACGCTTCGCGACGTTGCCCGCCTCGACAGACAGACTGATAGTGCGGATACCGCGACGACGTGCCTCGTTCTGGAGGAGTCGTAGCAATCGGCGACCTAGGCCGCGGCCACGCTCATTGGCATCAACCCAGAGGCTCACTTCGGGTGTCTGAGTATCCACGTAGCCGAAGCCAGCATCCTCCACGGGCAAGAAGACGGCCCAGACCGCACCTATGGCATTGCCATCCCGCTCACTGGCGAACCCGAAGTCTCCGCGACCGACATCCAGCCGGGTGTAGTGCGCGAACTCGGGGCGGTTCACAACGTCACTCATGGTGAAACGCTCTTTGCCCCAGTTGACGTTGCCAAGGGTCGCAATTCTTAAAAGCCCCTCGTCGGCCGCCGTCAGCGGCCTCGTCGTCACCACGTCCACCTCATGGATCGTACGGTCCGGCTCCACGGCATCAGTAAGGTGACGCCATGACCTCGGCTCCAAGCCCGGGATCCGGTGTTGCGTTCATCGAGGGGCGGTTCTGCCCGATCGAAGAGGCCAAGATCTCGGTGATCGATATGGCGGTGACGAAGGGCGACAGCACGTATGACGTGGTGCATGTGTGGAAGGGCCGGTTCTACCGACTTGATGATCATCTGGACCGATTTCTCGCCAACATGAAAGCCCTGCGTTTAGATCCGGGACTTGATCGGCGAGAGATCGAGGACGTCCTGCACGAGTGTGTGAGTCGTGCGGGCCTCCGTGAGGCGAGCGGAAGAGGCCCGCTCGTGCGCCTTCGCGTACATCCCTTTCAGCGGGCTCATCAGTTCGCTGGGAGGGGACCTCGACGTGGTCCGGCATGACCACCTGCCCTTTGGCCGTGGCGGCCACCGGGGGGAACTGATCGTCGGCCATCGCCGCGCCGAGGTCTGTCACCAGGCGGTGGTACGTCGGTGTTGGTCTCCGGCCCTGGCAATCCACCAGGACGACACCGATAGCGCCCGACCGGACCCGGCCAGACATGGCCCCCCGCCATGTCCGGCCGGCTTACGTGCGGCCACCGGAAACAGCCGGCTAGCCGCGTGAGTTGATCAGACGGTAAAGAACCGGGTTGGGGACGACCCGGTTGTCAGCGAAGACGCGCAACACGAAGGTCCGAAAGCTGCGCTTGACCAACAGGGCCGGAAGAACGTCGCCGAGCCGATCCCACCGTGCATGGTTCACCAGGGTGTACGGTCCGGACGAGCCCGCCGGCTGTAGGACAGTGGAGTTGTCCAGGCCCGTCTCGTCGTGGAACCAACCGGCGGTGTACTGCCATGCATACAGGTTGGTGTCGACATCGTCGGCGGCGAAGTAGTTGAACAAGAAGACGCCCTGCCGGTCGTGGTCTACCGGCCCCATCCGCCGAACGTTCGACGCGGTGAACACAAGCGTTCGGACCGCCGTCGTGTCCAGTTCAGCAAGCAGGTCGGTCACGGCATCGTCGTCCGGCAAATCGGTTGCGTCCTCGACGGTGCGAGTCTCGATCAGCAGGACAGCGTCGAAGTCCGCGGCCGGCGCGTTGGTCTCGGCGAGGTTGCCGTCCGGAGGCCGTACCAGGCCCCGAAACACGTCGGCCCGCAATACCCGGGGATCGCGCCGCAGGGCTACCGCGCCGGCGGCCAGCAAAGCAAGGAGCCTACGCCGGCGTGCTCGGGGTAGGGCGAACGGAAATGCCCACCGCCCCGAACTGGCACCGATGTGCACAAAGCCGGAGGTGGTCGGCTCGATCAGCCGAGCACGCGTCCAGCTCGTCCGCACGTGTGGGTGTTCTTGGGTGTGCTGCTCCTGCAGTGTGCGGTCAGTCATTTGTTACTCCTCAGATTCAGTGGTGATCAGTTGTCGCGGGCGATCGCTCGGCACAAGAGGGCCACCTGGGCCCTCACCGCTTCGGCGGGTGGCCGGCGAATGTCAGTGGACGGCCGGAGTAGTCCGTCCAACAGCACGTACGTGAGCAGTGGACCGACGAAGGCACGCGCGGCGGCCGCGGCATCGACGTCGGCGTCGACCAGCCCCGCCCGCTGCCAGGTGGTCAGCGAGCGGGCCACAGCCGACAGCACCCGGCCGGCGATGACGTCCCGGAACATCTCGGCTAACGACGGATCGCGCGGCGTCTCGGCCACCACAATCCTGGCCAACGCAAGATAATGCGGCTGGGTGAGGTCATTGATCAGGCTCATCGCCATTGACTCAAGGCGCGCACGCAACTCGTCCGCCGATGCGACGCCGTCGGGCTCGGCCGGCACCAAGCCGCTGGGTGCCGCCACGAGTGAGGTCAACGCTTCGCGAAGCAGCCCGGCCTTGTTGCCGAAGTACGAGTAGATCGTCTCCTTCGACACGCCCGCCTCTGCGGCGACCTGCGCCGTGGTGGCCGCCGTATACCCACCTTTCGCGAACACGCCGATCGCGGATCGGATAATGCGCTCACGCCGCTCCGCTGCTCGAATGCTCCTGGTCATATTCGAACCGTACCGTACGGTACGGTTCGAGTCCAAACCCGTGCTGCCTGACTGCCGTCAACGCTTGTGCGAGTACTAAGGAGGCGCGGACAATCGGACGTTCGAGCTAGCGGGCCGTCCGCTGCGTCGGCCACGGAACAACGCGGCGGAGCTCCTTGCTTGAACGCCGGCTCACACGTCAGGAGGAGACCACATGGCGCGAACCCTTGCGGAATGGATCGACGGTTATCGGATCGCGTGGGAGAGCAGGGACGCTGAAGCTGTGGCCGGCCTGTTTACACCCGAAGCCACCTACCGGTCCAACATCGTTGAGCCAGCGCACCAGGGCCAGGAGGGGGTTCGCGCCTACTGGGAGTCGGTCACCGCTTCCCAAAGCGACGTCCAGGTCCGCATGGGTCGCCCCTTCGGAGACGGTGCAAGAGTGGCCGTGGAGTTCTGGACCACGATGAACGTCGACGGTGAAGCCGTTACGTTGCCCGGCTGCCTGCTGCTTGACTTCACGGAGGAATGGCAGTGCTGGCGCCTACGCGAGTACTGGCACTTTGTGCCGGGGAACCATCACCCACCCGAAGAATGGGGGCAGTAGAACCCGCTTGGATTTCAAGGTGCTCGAAGAATGCGCGGCCGAATGGGAGCAAAGAGACAGATCCGCATGGGTGCAGCGGTTGCTCAAGCGGCTGCGCTGTTGACTTTGGTGGTCGGCGCCTGCGAGGCGCCGACGGACACCGCTTCGCCGGTTGTAAACGCTCTCCGGGACGGTGGACATGTCCTTGTCCTGCGCCATACGGCGACCGGTTCTGGTGTTGACACGACCGATGATCCAACGGACTGCGAACGTCAACGCAATCTCTCATCGGAAGGCCGCGCCGACGCCGAGGCAATTGGGCGGGCGCTGGACGAACTCGGCATCCCCATCAGCGACGTCCGAGCCAGTCCTATGTGCCGCACCATGGACACTGCGCGGCTCGCGTTTGGCGAAACTGAGGCCGACGAACGCCTTCTTCAGAGCGCGGATCCTGCGGGAGTTCGCACGCTTCTCGAAGCGGCGACGCCCCCTGATGGCAATCGCGTTCTCGTCGGACACCAGGGCAGCATCCTTGAGGCCACCGGCGTTGATCTCGAAGAGGGCGAGATGGCCGTGTTCGGCCCGGACGGCGATCCCGTCACGACATTCTCGGTCGAGGATTGGGCCCGCCTTCTGGAGTAGGGATCTACGTCCGATGGGCAACAGTGTGGTGCCGAAGTCTGATTTCCGGTTGCCAATCTTTTCGCGGTCCGGTACCAATTAAGCATTCCGGCGCCATGGGGGCGGGCCGGATGGGGGGAGTATCATGCATATACCTGACAATGAACTCATCGACCTCGATCCGGACGAGCCGCCGCGCTCTGGGACGTGGTTGGACTCCGAGGATGAGGTCTTCGCGAACATCACGGCGGATGAGATTGAAGCCGGCGAGCGGCTCGGCGAGTTGATCGACATTGATGATGACGACGACTCGGGACTCCAGTACCTGGGCGGAGTGGAGCGATGAGCGCCGACGCCGCTCAGCAGGCAGCTGGTCGGCTGCGCCAGGCGCTGCTCGACCATGGTGTGCGCAAGGTGTCTATCGAACTGATGCCGGGCCGTCCCGTCGCATCGGGGTCGCGGTGGCTGAATAACCGGTTCATCGGTGAGATGAGCCATCACACGGCTGGGCCAGCGTCCGGTCTGACCCCCTCCTTGGCGTTGTGCAAGCGTGGCCGTGCGGGCATCCCCGGCCCATTGTGCAATGGCTACGGCGGTCGCGACTTTGTTTACCGCATCATCACCATGGGGCTTGCCAACCACCCCGGCAAAGGGGGCCCGCTGACGGTGGGCCCGTTCCGCATTCCAGCCGATTCGGCGCGGCCCTTTCTGTGGGGCACCGAGTGGGAACACCCCGGATTACCACCGCACAAGTGGGCCGACGACATGCGGGAGTTCATGGCTCGCTCGAATGCCGGGATCCTGGATTGGCTGGGCCAACCATTGGGGCATCACGTCGAGCACTCAACCTGGGCAGCAGGCCGAAAGAGCGACCGGCTGGACTACACCAAGGAGACGGGACAGGACGAGATCCGACGCCTTCTGAGCCGAGCCGGTACCACCGGCGGTGGAACTCAACCGGCGCCCCGTTTTCCCGGGCGGCATTTCTTCCAAGCCGGCGCCGTCAATGACCATGTGACGGCGCTGGGGGGGCAACTCGTGCGGCTCGGCTTTGGCCGGTTCTACCAGGTGGGGCCCGGTCCCCGGTGGTCCGACGCAGACAAGAATGCGGTCGCTGCATTCCAGGAATCCCGGCCCGAATTGAGGATGGACGCCGATGGCTTCCCGGGCCCACTGACGTGGCGCCTTGCCCACGAGCTACCCACGCCGTGACGATGACGAAGCGCAGCCGGAAAGGAATGCGAACGTCATGAATGGGGTGACGCGCAGGCGAATCTGGGTCCAACATGTCGCCGTTGACTCACGCGTGCTTGAGACCCGAATTGAGGCAGTTCGTGCCCGCGGCCTGAACAAGTCGCAGGAAGCCGTCGCGCGTGGTATCACCAGGCACATCACCAAGGCGCGCGAGGCCGCGTTCCGTATCGATCCGATTCCCAGGCGGTGGTCGAACTGGTGGCGCGGCACGTTGGTGGAGGCGGCTCATCGAAACCTTCACGCCGCACGGGCACAGATGGTTGACGTGCTCAGTGAGCACGAGGTTCGGGCCGAAATACCGGCCGCATTAGCCCGAGCAGAATCGACACTGAGCCGCAACGACCCTCGCCGGATCTCCTTGGCGCGACTGAGAACCGAGCGGATCGAAAGCCTCAGACCCCACCTGCGGCGGTTGATGGAAGATAGCTACGAATCCCTCGACGGCAAACATGCCCAGCTACGCAGCTTTCGCAACATCCTGCTTCTGACAGCGCTTTTCGTCGCCGTTCTCGTCATCGCCACGATCTTGATCGTCTGGCAGAATCCGGCTTGGATACCGCTGTGCTTCCCGGAAACTAACAGCGCTGCGGGCCAAGCGGGCTCAGACCTACTCAACTGCCCAACAGGCGCCGGCGTGACGGCGTCGAGCGGTAACGACATACTTATCGTGGCGTTGCTCGGAGCCCTCGGCGGCGCACTGGCCGCGGCATTGTCGATCCGAAACCTCAAGGGCACGTCGACGCCATATGACGTGCCCGTTGCGCTGTCGTTGCTCAAGGTCCCACTGGGTGCGTTCACCGCCATTCTCGCTCTCGTTGCGATTCGCGGCGACTTCGTTCCTGGCTTGTCGTTTCTGGATTCTCAACCCCAGATACTTGCCTACGCGCTCATCTTCGGGTTTGCCCAGCAACTCCTTACCCGGCTGCTCGACCGGCAGGCCCAAACGCTGCTGGAGGAGCTGCCAGGAGGGACCGAGGTCGAACCGACTCCAGCCGCTGCCCTGGCAGGTGCAGAGGCCCCGGTGGTGGGACCGCCGGCGGCATCTGAGCGGCCTGTTCCAGAAGCCCTGCCCGGGGAACCTGAGCTCTCAGCCGATCTGCCATTCCCGGACGTCGACGTCATCTCGAGCGACGAACCGGTGGTCGAACCAGAAGACGACGAAGTCCCACCGCCCGCCGTCGTTGCGGACGACGAAGTTGAAGAACCTGACCCGCTCATCGGCCAGGGTGACGACCTGCAGGACGACGTAGAAGACGAAGGCGAAGCGACGCAGGATGACGAAGCCGGTCCGGCCCCGACCGGCCAGGGAGGGTAACTATGACGCATCGCAGCACCAAGTCGGCACTCGGCTGGGCCAAGGCACAGCGCACTTACGCCACCGGCATGTGCCTGAAGTTCGTTCGCACCTGCTACAGCGTGGGGCCGCAGCACGCTAGTGCCGCGATCGCATGGAACAAGACGAAGTACCGTCACACCTCAACTCCTCCGAAGGGGGTACCCGTATGGTGGACGGGCGGTTCCCGCGGTTTCGGCCATGTCGCCATCTCCGACGGTGGCGGTTATGTCATCTCCACTGACACAGGAGGCAAGGGCCGGGTCGGCCGTACGTCGATAAAGCACATCACGACATCGTGGCGTCAGACATACCGAGGCTGGACCGAAGACATCAACGGCGTACGAGTCTATGTTCCCTCCGATTCCAAGCCCGCCGCCGAGGTATTGTCCGCATCTGCTGTCGCAAAGATGTTCCGGCGGGGTACCAAAAGCAATGCCGTTCTGACCATCCAAAAGGCGCTACGAGTTGAAGTCGGACTCGACTTCTCCAGCGGTCCCGGAACGCCTGGCCGGAAAACGAAGGCCGCCTACCAGACATGGCAGCGGCGCCTGGGATTTCGCGGCGACGACGCCGACGGCATCCCCGGCTACACATCATTGCTACGCCTCGGCACCAAGCGCGGCTTCGGTGTCGTCCGGTAGGTGCAGAGCGCGATGAAGGCGAACTCAAGTATGGAAAAGGTCGAGCTTCGGTTGGCGCTGGTGTGCTACGGCGGGGTGTCCCTAGCGATTTACATGCATGGGGTCACAAAGGAGCTGCACAAGCTGGTTCGGGCATCGCGGCGGTTCGATGAGCTTGATGACTTGGATGGACCGAATCCGTTCTCCGCTGATGGCTCCGTTTCGGATACCGAAGGCACCTACTTCGAGGTGCTGCGAACCCTGGCGAAGGAAGGCCGGCGGTTGTCGGTAAGCATCGATATCATCGCCGGAACGTCCGCGGGGGGAATCAATGGTGTGGTGCTGGCCAAGGCTATCGCCCGGGACGCATCTCAGGAGCAACTCAAGCGGCTCTGGATTGACGAAGGCGATCTGAAGAAACTGCTGCGAGCGCCGCGTATTGGTGGCCTGCGCAGCCGCGCCGCGATCGCTTTGGCATGGCAACTACTCAGGCTGAACAGGCCTACCTCGCCGCTGCGCAGCGAGCAGATGTCGCGGCTTCTGGTCGGTGCGCTGTCAGACATGGACAACGTCGCCGGCAACTCTACGTTGCTGCCGCAAGGCGGTGGTCTCGAACTCTTCGTCACCACGACGGATCTGCACGGCTTCGAGGTGCTGGTGCCGTCCGGGGTGGGCGGCGCGAGCCAGCGAGACCGCTATCACGCGCAAGTGCTGGAGTTCCGGGCACGAGAGAGAGATACCGCTGCGTTCGGCCCGGAGGGGACGCCCGCGTTGGCCTTCGCTGCCCGGGCGACGTCGAGTTTCCCAGGCGCCTTCGCGCCGGTGAGTTTGAGCTCATTCGCAGCGGAGGCGGGCACGTCCGTTGTGCCCAGCGCGGACCTGTTCCGGTTCCAATACGAAGAGCATGGAACTTCCGCCGAGGACGCCTGGTTCGTCGACGGTGGAGTCCTCGACAACGCTCCGTTCGACCTGGTCATCGACGCCATCGGTCGGCGGCGTGCCCAGACTGAGGTGCTGCGTCGGATCATCTACATTCAACCGGACCCGGGCCGGCCTCTTTACGCGCCGGCCGCTGAGTCAGACTCGCCGAGCGCGGTTGGTTGGCTGGCCGGCTTGTGGCGCACAACCGTTGGTGTGAAGGGCAGCCACCCGATCCTGCTGGAGCTGCTCAAGCTGCGCAACATGAACTGGCGCATCGCCCAGATCGCCGCTATCGCTGCCCGGCAGATGACGGAAGTACAGCGCGAGATCAACCAGGCGTTGGCACACGCTGGAATGGACCCGGACGCCCAGGCCGGTGCGCTTGCGCTGGACGCTATCGACTCCGAGGACCGCGTCGGGGCCGTGTCTAGGGCGATGCACAAACGCGCGGAAGCCGTACTCGGCCCCGCTTGGGTGACCTACCAGCGCCTCAAGGTCGAAGCCGCCGGGCGGCGGCTGGCTGATGAGGTGGCTCACCGGTTCGTTTACCCGCCAGACTCCGGACGCTCCAGCTTCGTTCGGGCGGCCATCGGTGCGTGGGCTCGGTCACGACCCGAGTGGACCGACTCCGACCCGTCCAGGCTTGTCGACCTGCTCGGACCGGTTGACGTGCCGTACCGGGAGCGGCGCCTGATGTTCCTGCTGGCCGGCATCAACGGCTTCTACAGTCTGCCGGATGGGGTTCCCGCACCGCCGCGCGATGACCTCGACCTGCTGAAGGGGCGAGCCTGGCAATTGCTCGAAGATCTCCACACCATCCCTCGCAACGCTGTCAGCGATGTTCCCGACGACGCGATCCAGTTCCTGACCGCTGAAGCCGTCGACACGCACATGCTTGAGGACCCAGAGCGGTTCGCCGCCGAGCACGCAGACGACTTCGCTCGACTCTTTAACCACTATCGACAGGCGCTCGTCAAGAATCTCGGCGACGGCAGCACACCCCTGTGGCGGATCTTCCAGCAAGAGACGAGACGGTGGGACCCGCGGCACCGGCGTGAACTGCTCGGGCGCTACCTGGGTTTCCCACTGTGGGACGGCATCATTTTCCCGACGATCTCCCTAACTGAGTTACCGCAGTTCACGCCGATCGGGGTTGCCCAATTCAGCCCGCTCACCGCCTCGGTCCTGCGAACACCACCTAACGGCAAGCTCAAAGGCGTGTCGCTCCATCATTTCGGCGCGTTCCTTGACCCCGCTTGGCGTGAAAATGACTACTTGTGGGGGCGGCTCGACGGGGCCGAACTCATCCTCCGCACCCTGCACGAGGGACTCAGCGCGACGCAGGCAGAGCCCGGGGGTGACCTGACTCCCGAACCGACCCACACTGCGCTTCAGGAGGCAGGTGGCCACCACCTCATCGCCGCAATGCGGGCGGTCCTTGCCAGCGAACAAGACCTACAGCGCATTGATGCACTAAAACTCGACGTCGAGAAGCAGATCACGGCCCTTACGGCGAACCTAGACCGGTGATCGATCGCTCCACTCAGACCACGGCAGTCTCCTGCTATACAACAGCGTTACCGGCCGACTGACCGAGGGGAATGGCGATGGCACCACGGGATCCAGAGCCGCTGACGTCACAAGACGCCATTAAGACCTACCGCTATCTGCGGCTTGGAATGATTGGTGCTGTCGTCCTGCTCGCAGCCTCGATCGTAATCGAGCGCAGCAAGGTCGACTGCTGGCAGACGTCGATCAGCGCTTACTACTACACCCCCGTCCGGGCGATCTTCGTCGGTACGATGATGGCCGTCGGGCTCACGCTGATCGTCTACAAGGGGCGCAGCGACTGGGAGGACGTCAGCCTGAATTTCGCGGGCATGTTCGCGCCCGTCGTCGCCGTCGCGCCGACCACCGACGTCGGACAATGCTGGTCAATCCCGCCGAGCCCACTGCCGGTCAACGAGGACGGTTCGCTCGCCGACTGGGTCGTGACCAACATCGACAACAACTTCTACGCACTGCTGATCGCCGGGGGCATCGGGCTGGCTGTGGCGACCGGCGTCGCGATGGCGGTGAAGCGCAGCGTACGGGCTCCGCTGGTGATGGGCGAGCGAGGCACGAGAGTTTCGCTGGCCGTCACCGGCCTGGTGCTGCTCTTCGGCTGGTGGCTGATCCAGAACTGGGACGACTTCAACCGGCAGGCCCACGGTTACGCGGCCGTTCTCATGTTCGTCTTCCTGGTGGGCGCCATCATCGCCAAGGTGGTCGAGCACTGGGATAGGCGGGACGAGGGGTGGTTCAGGGTCTACGCGGCCGTGGCTGCGCTGATGATCCTCGGTGCCATTCTCATCCCGACAACCAGGATTTTCGGTGACCACACCGTCTTCGCGCTGGAGGCCTACGAGATCGCGTTCTTCGCCATCTACTGGAGTTTCCAGACCGCGGAGAACTGGAACGAGACGGTGGTGAGAGCGGCCGACGCCCGTCAGGCATAGTGGCCGGGTGGACTTTGCAGAAAAGGTCGTCCTGGTCACCGGTGGCTCGCGGGGTATAGGCCGGGCAATCGCGGCCGAGTTCGCCGGCAAGGGTGCTTCGGTGGTGGTCCAGTACCGCGGTGACGAGAACGCGGCGCAGCAGACGCTCGCCGCTCTGCCGCCCGGCGCGCACACGGCCCTCCGGGCCGACGTGGCCGACGTGGCGCAGGTGAGATCACTCATCGATCGCATCATCGACGACCTCGGCCGCATCGACGTGCTCGTGAACAACGCCGGCATCTACGAAGCCCATCCCGTCCTCGACACCAGCTATGAGGAATGGCAGGCCAGTTGGCGGCGCACAATCGATACGAATCTCATCGGCCCGGCGAATCTGATTCATGCGGTCGTGCCACACATGGCTGCTGCCGGCGGTGGGCGAATCGTCAATGTCTCGTCCCGCGGAGCGTTCCGCGGCGAACCAACCCACGCCGCCTACGGGGCCAGCAAAGCGGGACTCAACAGTTTGGGACAATCGATGGCTCAGGCGCTGGCCCCATTCGGCATTTACGTCACCGCCGTGGCGCCGGGATATGTCGAGACCGACATGGCCGCGCCTTATCTCAACTCACCCGGCGGTGAAGCGATCCGCGCCCAGAGTCCGCTGAACCGCGCAGCCGGCCCGGAGGAGATTGCCCGGGTCGTTGTCTTTCTCGCTGCCCCTGGTGCCGAATCGACGACGGGGGCGATCGTCGACGTTAACGGTGCCTCCTATCTGCGCACCTGACCAATCCCTTGACATTTGACCGAGCCCTTCTACGTTACGAAGTAGCTTGCGGGCGGTGGGGAAGTAGGTGAATCGCCGAACCTACCGTCGCATTGGACGGCGGGAGGGTTCAGATGTCGCGCACCAGCCGGGGATTTCTCATCGGCACAGCTATTTCTATGGTTGCACTGACCTTGGCGTACGCGCCGGTGGCCGCCACGGGTGCGGAGACGGCTGAGGAGCCGGCCGTCGATCCGGTCGAGATAGCGCTGCGGTATATCACCGGGAGTCCGGCCGAACTCGGTGTCACACGTACCGACGTCCGCGATGTACACGTCGTGACCTCCTACCGGAGTTCACACAGCGGCGTCACGCACGTGAACGTGAACCAGCGTTTCGACGGCCTCGAAGTATTCGGGGCCTACGCGACGGTGAACGTTACGGACGGCGGTGACGTGTTGTTCGTCGGCGACAGCCTGGTGAACGGCCTTAAGGCGGCCGGGCCGGCCGAACCTGACCTCGACGCGCTCGAAGCGGTCGGTTCCGCAGCCGACGATCTCGACTTGGACGAGCCGCGCGACGTGCGGGTCGTCAAGGCCAGCCGTGACGCCGCCCAGGAGACAGTGCTGTCCGGAGGCAATATCTCGGACGCGGAGATCCCGGCGCGGTTGGGGTGGCAGCCGACTGACGACGGGCTCCGGCTCGCGTGGCAGCTGGTGATCGACGATTCCTCGGACGTACACCTGTGGAACGCGACCGTGGACGCGGCCACCGGTGCATTACTGTCCGCTGACGACTGGACGTCAGAAGACACCCCGGCCGGTTTGGCGAGCGCGCTGGCCCGGCCGCAGTCAACCGGCGCGGCCACGTCCGGCGTCTCTGCGCTGTCCTCGCCTGACCCGGTCGATGACGGCTCGAGCTACCGGGTGTTCGCGCTGCCGAAGGAGAGCCCCAACGACGGGCCGCGCACCCTGGTGACGAACCCGGCCGATGCGACCGCGTCACCGTTCGGGTGGCACGACACAGACGGCGCCGAGGGACCCGAGTTCACGATCACCCGGGGTAACAACGTCCACGCCTACCTCGACCAGGACAACAACAACTCGCCGGACTTCGGCGACACCGACGGCGGACCGGGCCTGAGTTTCGACTTCCCCGCCGATCTGAACGAGCACGCGCAGAACTACCGCGATGCCGCAGTCACCAACCTCCACTACTGGAACAACGTCATCCACGACGTCATTTACCGGTACGGGTTCGACGAGGAGTCCGGGAACTTCCAGGCCAACAACTACGGACGCGGTGGGACGGCCGGCGACTACGTGCGGGCCGAGGCGGCCGACGGCGCCGGGGTCAACAACGCCAACTTCTCCACCCCGATTGAGACCGCTACCTCGGGCGGCACGCCGCGGATGCAGATGTTCCTGTGGCCGGGCAACCAGTTCGGCGCCCAGAACCAGGTCGTGGTGGACGAGGTCGGCACCTTCAATGCGGGCTGGTCACGCTTCGGGGCGGCTCCGAGCGTCGCCGGCACGTCCGGGCAGTTCTTCGACGCCGGCAACGGGTGCGCCGAAGGCGACTACGCAGGCAACCCTGGCGGCACCTGGATCGCGATCGTCAGCGGCAGCAATTCCGGTTGCCAGAATGTCGACAAGGCACGGCAGGCAGGCGCGGCCGGTGCCAACGCAATCGTGCTGGCCGCGGGGTCGAGCCCAGCCGTGCTGACCGGCTCGCAGACGACCGCAGTGCCGGATATCGCGGTGGCGAGCATCACCACAGCGGACGGCAATGTGATCCGTGAGGCGATTGCCGCCGGATCGGTCACCGGCATCGTCCGCAAGCACCCGGACCACCCGGGAATCCGGGACGGCGACTTCGAGTCCGGGATCGTCGTTCACGAGTACGCGCACGGCGTGTCGAACCGCCTGACCGGTGGGCCGAGCGTGAACTGCTTGTCCGGCAATGAGCAGGCCGGCGAGGGCTGGAGCGACTTCCTGGCGATCGCGATGCTGCTGGACCCCGCACTCGACGACCCCGACGTCCCGCGCGGCATGGGGCCGTACGCGCTGTTCCAGGACTCGCGCCAAGGCGCCGGCATCCGTCCGCGCCCCTACACCCGCGACATGTCGATCCAGCCCTTTACCTACGACTCCATCAAGAGCGGCGGATGGCTGAACGGGACGTCGCTGGCGCTGCCGCACGGCCTCGGCCACGGTTGGGCGGCCGTGCTCTGGGACATGACATGGGACCTGATCGACAAACACGGGTTCAACCCCGACGTCTACGCCTCGTGGCCCACCGGCGGCAACAACCGGGCCATCCAGTACGTCATCGACGGGCTGAAGATGCAAGGCTGCGGCCCCGGCCTCGTCGTGGCCCGCGACGCCATCATCGCCGCCGCCGACCATCTCTCCGACAGCGAGGACACCTGCACCGTATGGGCTTCGTTCGCCCGCCGCGGGCTCGGCTACAGCGCCGTGCAGGGCACCACAAACCGCAACGACAACGACGAGGCGTTTGACACCCACCCCGACTGCCTGGACGGGTTCTTCGGCGGAGTGAGCGACTCGCCGGCCATCAACGCCGTCAGAGCCGGATCGGACGTGCCGCTCGTGTTCAGCACGGGCGCCGATGACGGCCTGGACATTCTGGTCGACAATTCTCCGTACTCTCGCCAGGTCAACTGCGCCAACCTGCGCACCGAAGACCCGGATTCGGAGTTCATCACCCCACGTCCGCTCCCCGTCCCGACCGTCACACGAGGCAACGCGCGGTTAGCCTACGACCCTGCGGAGAACCGCTACACCTACCCGTGGCGAACGCTTCAAGAGTGGTCCGGGACGTGCCGCGAGGTGGTTGTCACCCGCACCGACGGAGTGCAGCACCGCGCGTTCTTCCGGTTCGACGTGTCGGCCTCGCACCCCGTATCGGGTCACGTGCTCGCCGAGGACGGGCGTCCCGTCCCGAACGTGACCGTCACGCTCGAGGGCGCGCCGGTGCCACCGGCCACGACCGACGCCGACGGGTTCTACTCGTTCGCCAGCGTACCCAGCGGCACGTACCAAGCGTCGGCCTCCGCTCCGGGGGAGTGCTATCAGGCGCAGACGCAGGAACTGACCGTCTCCCGGCCCACGACGTTCGACTTCACGCTGCCCCAACCGCCGGACGAGTTCGGATATGTCTGCGGGGTCGAGAGCGCGGCATTCGAGGAGGCCGGCACCGTGCTGCCCATCAGCGGTAACAACGAGGCCCGAACGATCGACCTGCCGTTCCCGTTCACGTTCTACGGCTTCGCGCACACCAAGGCGCACGTCTGCACCAACGGGTACATCGAGTTCGTCGGCCCGGCCTCAACGACGTGCTCGGCCGGCAACGCCGCCATTCCCACCGTTGCCCGTCCCAATGGCGCAGTCTTCGGGTTCTGGGACTCCTTGTTCGTCGACGACGAAGCGTCCATCCGGGCCGAGGTGAAGGGGGACGCGCCGAACCGCCGCTTCGTGATCGAGTACCGCAACGTGCACTTCTCCGGCGACACCAGCCGGCGGATCGACTTCAACATCGTCCTCCACGAGGACGGCCAGATCGTGACCCAACACCGCAACATCGCCAATGACGCGCGTGAGCGGGGTAGTTCGGCGACGTTCGGGATCGAGAACCACACGGGCACGACCGCACGACGGTACTCGTTCAACCAGCCCGTCCTCCTGCCCGAACCGGCGGTGACGTCGATCCGGTACGTGCCTCCGCCGCCAGGGCCGGCATACCCGGTCACCGGGCACGTTCGCGACTCTGCCAATCAGCCGGTCGCAAATGCCACAGTCCGGATCGAGGGGACGCCGATCACGCCGGCGACGACGGATGCGGATGGCTCCTACACGTTCCCGAGCGTCCCAGAGGGCACCTACAACGCGACGGCGCTTGGTGGCGTGTGCAACGGCGCGCAGACGAAGGAGCTCGTCGTGTCCGGGCCGACGACGCTGGACTTCGAGCTGCCGCCGCTCACCGAAATCCTGCTCATTCCCGAATCGACGAACGACCGGGTGATGGCCTTCGACGCGACGACGGGCGATCTGATCGACGCCGACTACATCCCGCACAACCCGGACGCGGGGCTGGCCACGCCTCAGCACATCATCCCGAACCCGGACGGGGACGGATACCTGCTGTCAGACCAGGCCTCCGACGTGATCAACGCCTACGGCCTGGACGGCACGTGGCAAGGCGTGTTCGCCCCGGCCGGCGGCCCCGACACCTCGATCTTGGACAACATGCGGGGCATCGCCGTGTCGCCCGATGGGACTGTGCTGGCGACAGTGGCCGGCGGCGGCAACATCCACTCCGTCGCGGAGTTCGACGCCGACGGCAACTACCTCGGCAACTTCATCGCCAATCAGGCCGGTGGCATGCAAGGGCCGTGGTTCATCCTCTTCCGCGACGCCGATGTCCTGGTGTCGAGCGTGACCAGCTCGGCCATCCACCGCTTCGACCACGATGGCGAACCGCTCGGCGTGTTCCACGGTCCGATCGCTTTCCCGCAGCAGATGCAGGAGTTGGCGAACGGCAACATCCTGGTGTCGAACTTCAGCTCGCCGTCCGGAGTCTGGGAACTGGACGCCGAGGGCAACCTGATCGACATCTACTCGGGAGTGACCTCGAACCGCGGTGTCTACGAGCTGCCGAACGGCAACATCCTGACCACCAACTCCTCCGGCGTCCACGAGATCGACCGGGCCGACGGCCTGGTCGAGACCAAGATCTCGGGGGTCAGCCCGCGCCAGATCACTCGAGTAGACCTCGACCACTGCGTCGCGCCCGCACCCGCCCCCTAACCCGCGTTGATCATGGCCGATTCGTGCTCAGCAGCCGCCGTTTACCACGATCTGGCCATGATCAACACGAGGAAGGGGAGGCGTGATCAGCTAGGTCGCTCGGCGGCGGAGGTAGTAGGCGAACGTCGCGGCGCCGAGCGCGGCACCCCACACCGGCCAGAGCAGCTGTGGCAGCAGGATCCAGTAGCCGCCGAGCTGCGCGGAGCTAGGCGAAAGGTGGCTGCTCAGACCCAGGCCAGCGGACATGACCAGCACGCTCACCACCGACGCCGGTACGACGGCGAGCTTGACCGGCACCGGCCGGCCGGCCAGACCGATCATCCACCGTGGGAATCGCTCACCCCACCGCTGCACGAGCCCGAGTGTGAGCAGGGCCCCGATCACGGCGAAGGTCGCCAGCCACGCGCCGGCCCAGGCTGCGCTGTCGGCGTGGAGTTCGTCGATGAACTCGTCGTTGACCAGTAGCGGGATCCGGAGTAGCCAGGCGTATCGGGTCGCCGCGTACACGAGCGGAATCGCCATGGCCACGTACACCGCCCATCGGCCCCACCGCGCGGCGGCGGCTGGGGTGGTCCAGGGCGGCTCGCCGTCCTGCGTGCGGGTGCGTCGTTGCCAGGCCAGCACCGTCGCCGCCACCAAGAAGCCGCCCACGAGGGCGAAGGCTTGGTTGAGCAGCGACCAGTCGAACACCTCGGCGTAGTCCACGTCGGGCGGCCAGCCGAATGGGGCGCCCGCGATGAGCAGCGGCGCGTAGCCCACCAGGGCCAGCACGTCAGGCTCTGGCACCACGATGAGCAGTGTGCCGGCGACCAGCCAGCCGAATCCGAGCAAGACCGTTCGCAGTGCTCTGGGCGGCCGGGCCCGGCCCACCATGACGAGCGCGGTAACGGCGGTGGCAGCCATGACGCCCGCGAACAGTGGTGCACCTATCTCGGCTGGTAGTCCTCTCAACAGACCGATCGATTCCGGGTTCGCCTTCCCGAAGGGAAACCCGTTGCCGGTGATTGTCCAGATCAATGCGGCCGTCGCGTACACCGCGGCCCAGCCGGCCGCCGCGTATCCGATCCATTGCTTCCAGTGGCCTCGCGCAGTTGGGTTCGGCGTGGGTTTCGTTGTTGTCGTCATGAGTCCACCGTCGCCCGGATGGCAGGTGTCGGACTTCCCGCCGCAGCGGGGTTCATCTCCCCCGGAGGAGGGACGCCTCCTGGCGGCGATCTAGCCGGCGGGTGTGACGAACCCGGACTCGTACGCGGCGATGACGGCCTGCGTGCGATCCCGAGCATCGAGCTTGGCCAGGACGTTGCCAACGTGGGTCTTGACCGTCTCGACGCCCACTACGAGCCGTTCGGCGATCTCCGCATTCGACAGGCCGGCCGCCATCAGCCGCAGCACTTCTGCCTCTCGTTCGGTGAGGCGTGCCGACGCCAGAGCCGTTCCGTCCGAGCGTCCGGAGTGGGTGGCGACCAGGCGGCGCAGTGCGGCCGGGAACAGCAGCGACTCGCCATGAGCGACCACTCGTACCGCCTCCACGACTTCGGCCGGACGGGCCCGTTTGAGCAGGAAGCCGCTGGCGCCCGCTCGCAGTGCCTCATACACGTAGTCGTCGTTCTCGAAGGTGGTGATCACCAGCACTCGTGGCGGCTCGTCCATGGTGCTCAGCAGGTGGCGGGTGGCCTGGATGCCGTCGATCGCCGGCATGCGCACGTCCATGAGCACGACGTCGGGACGCAGCTGCCGCACCAGCGGGATCACCTCGGCCCCGTCGGCCGCCTCACCGACAACCTCCAGGTCGGGTTGCGCATTGAGGATGGCTCGCAAGCCGGTCCGCACCAACTCCTCGTCGTCGACGAGCAGCACGCCGATCGTCATGCCGGCCACCGTATCCGGCGCCCGCCGAAGGGTAACTGGACGATCACGCGCCACCTCCCGTCATCGCGACCAGCGCTCAGCTGGCCGCCGAGCAGCACGACTCGCTCACGCATGCCGGCCAGCCCGCGACCGGTGCGGTCGCCGATGGCAGCCGGCTCGCCGACGACGGGGTTGGCCACCTCGACCGTGAGCAGGTCGTCGGCCGCCGTCACCTGCAGGGCGACGGGCTGGCCCGGCGCGTGGCGGGCGGCGTTGGTGAGGCTCTCCTGGACGATGCGGTACCCCTCGCGAGCCACGATCGCCGGCACGCGCGTATGCGTCCCGGTGATCGAGAAGGTGATGGTCGCACCGGCAGCGCGGGCGTCGGCCACCAGCCGCTCGAGATCGTCCAATGTCGGCGTCGCTGGCCGGGAATCTGACCGGACCGCGGCATCGCCGTCCCGGAGCAGCCCAAGGGCGTAGTCCAGCTCAGACATCGCGGTCCGCCCGGTCTCTTCCACCACGCGCAACGCCCGCCGCACGAACTCGGGATCGGAGTCGACCACCTGCCCGGCGGCCGCCGCCTGCAATGTCGTCACAGTGAGCGCATGCCCGATCGAGTCGTGCAACTCGCGCGCCAGCCGGTTGCGTTCGACAAGCTGGTCGGCCGCCGCTTCGAGGGCGGCAATTCGTTCCGCCGGCGAAGGGCCGAGCAGCACCGGTGCCATGATCACCGCAAGGCGGCCCAAACCGGCCACCGCGTACGTCAGCCCGATCAGCATCGCGACGCCGATGAACGACCACCACAGGGTGTCGGTCTTGTCCAGTGGTCCGAACTCGAGCCCGGCGAACGTCTCGGCCCCGAGCCCGAACTGTGCGGCAACGAAGGCCAGCGCCATAGGCAAGGCGAACAGCATCGTGAGCCCGACGACCCCACCGCTGGCCAGGTGGAGGGCGAACCACAGTGCGCTGCGCAACCGGGTCTCCAGCGCCGGCGGATCGGCCACCGGGTCCGGCAGGTCGACTCCGAGGAGTGCGCGGGCCGCTGCGGTCTCCAGCATCCGGGTGGCGCTCAAGAACGCCGGTGCGGTTGCGATGACAGCGGTCAGGCCCAACAAGAGCAACGCGAGCGTCCGTGGCGAATCCGACAACAGCATCTGTGCGAATGCCACGCCGAGCAGGACGTACGGCATTAGGAGCACCCCACCGAGCAGCAGGTACACCCCACGCCGATACGTCAACCCGCTCACCAGCGGCGCCAAGACCGCCCGGACCGCCATGCCGCCGATTGTGTCAGCCGGTCTGGCCGGGTCTCCTCCCTCGGGTGGGGGAGCCGGTTCACCCGTGATCGTGAGGCAGCGAAGTGATCGACGCCGTGACGCTGGGACCGAGGAGGTCTCCATGGCTGTCATCGACCGAAGCCCGGCGCCGATCACGCGGCGCGCGACCCGCAGCAGGCGCGTGCGTGAGCTGTTGCTTATCTCGCGGCCGCACTTCTGGTTCCTCTCCTTCGTGGCGATTCAGCTGGGTTTTGTGCTGGCGACCCGGCGGATTGTGCCGCGAGGGGACGAGATCGTCACAATGGCCAATGCGGCTCTGGTGACCGGCCCGCTGTTGTGGCTCGCCGTGCTGTGCGTCAACGACGTGTGGGACCTGGAGAATGACCGGTCCAACCCGCGCAAGGCTCGCTCGCCGCTCGTCAGGGGGGAGGTCAATCAGCAGGAAGTGCTGCGCGTCGGAGTCGTTGCCAGCGTGGCGACCGTGCTGGCCGCAGTCCCGCTGGGACCGCTTGTCGCCGCGGGGACGGCGGCGGTGGTACTGCTCGGGTGGGCATACAGTGCGCCGCCGTTGCGGCTGAAGGCTCGAGCCGGCGCGGACGTGATGGTGAACTCAGTCGTCGTCGGCGTGTTCGGACCGCTGGGCGGGTGGGTCGCGATGACCGGAACGGTCGCCGGGTTTCCGTGGCCGATCTCGATCGTCGGCGTGCTGGCGGTGGCTGCTCTCTACTTGCCGACAACCATGGTGGACCGGGGCGCCGACCAGCTCGCGGGTGCTCGGACGACCGCGGTGGCGCTGGGCAGGCGTGCGACGTTCGAGATCGGGTTCATGCTGTGGGCGGCCAGTGCGGCCCTCGCACTCGGATTGGCGTTGACCGGTGTGGTCATCGACTCTGCCTTGGTGCCGTTGCACCTGGTCATCACGCCGATCTTGCTCGTTCTGTACCGGGTGCTCCTTAGGGAACCGGCCTCGTTCGGCTCCGTGTTGGTAGTGGCCGGCACGTACGTGGTGCCGTGTGCCGCCTTCGTGCTGACCTACGTCCAGTCGTTATGAGGACCACAGAAGCTGACCTGAGTGATTTCACTCATGCGAGCCGCCGCGCGCTGCTCGAAGCTCCCCTTGAAGGCGACCAGCCAGGTACGAGTAAGGAGAGCCGATGACGAGCCAGTCCGCACCGCCGACAATCCCGGACCGCATAAGGACGCCCGACAGCGGGCCAATTTCGACCAGCCCACGACCATTCCTGTTCGTTCATGGCGCCTGGCACGGACCGTGGTGCTGGCGAGAGCACTGGGCAGGCTACTTTGAAGACGCTGGGCATCATGCGGACGCCGTCCAACTTGGTGCCCATGACCGGCCCGGCAACCGTGGACGCATCTGGACGGCGATCCGGCGGCACGTGGCCGAAGTCCGCCAGCGGCTCGCTGAGCTCGGGCCGCGCACGGTACTGGTCGGCCATTCGATGGGCGGGCTGATCGTGCAGCGGGTTCTGAAGGACTCCACCGCCGCCGGCGCTGTGCTGTTGGCGTCCGTTCCGCGCCGAGGTGTCTTACCGGCAACGCTCCGGACGCTGCGCCGCGCGCCTGCGGCGACCCTCCGCGGCATCTCCACAGTGAGTATGTGGCCGATTGTGGCCAGCGAGCCCTTGGCCCGCCAGGCGTTCTTCACCCCTGGCACGCCTGATTCCGTAGTGAAGGCAACGTTCACTCGGCTGCAAAACGAGTCGTTCCGTTCGTTCCTCAACATGGTGGTACGAACGCCTCGACCCTCCGCCGTGACCACCCCCGTGCATGTGATTGCAGCAGAGCAAGACGGGTTATTCACCCTCGCCGAACAGCATGACCTGGCCAAGGCCTACGCAACCCGGCTGCATATCGTTGCCGGCTCAGGTCATGATCTGATGTTGGACAGACACTGGGCTCAGGCCGCCGACGAGGTGCTCCGCTGGGCCTCTATGCTCGACGCGGATCGACCCCACGCAGGAGTACGTCCGCCGCCTCAAGGACGGTGTCTCGGCTGATCATCGATGCGGTTTCCGGCTGATCGCGACAGAATGGCCGCATGGAGGCGCCGTCCGTCCAGTACGCGCGAACTCCCGCCGGCGCTGTCGCATGGCAGGAGTGTGGCCTCCCCAGCGCACCGCCACTGATCTGTACCCCGCCCCTGGTGCAGCATCTGGAAATGATGTGGGAGCGAGCCGCGTTCTGGCGGCCGACCCTGCGGTTCGCCAGCCGTGTGCGGTTCATCCAGTACGACAAGCTCGGCACCGGGTTGTCCGACCCGGTTGACGAGCCGGCGGATCTCGACGGCCGCGTCGAGCAGTTGATCGCGGTGCTAGATGCGGCTGGTGTCGAACGGGCGACCGTCATGGGTTTCTCCGAAGGCGGGACCACGGCCATGGCCACCGCCGCGTGGCATCCGGACCGAGTCGCCGCACTTGTCTTGGTTTCGGCGGTCCCCGGCACGTCCGATCTGCACGGCGTATCGGCGTACGGACCGGTGCCGCCGCTCGACGAGATCAGGCGGTTCTGGGACGAGTTCTCCGAGAAGTGGGGACGTCCGGAGACGCTGACCTTGACCCACATCGCCCCAAGTGTGCTGGCAGACCCGGCGATGCGGGCTTGGGTCCCGCGTTATGAACGGGCGGCGGCGAGCCCGGCGTTGATCCACCGGTGGGTGCGGAGCGCGCTGTCGCTTGACGCGACAGAACTACTGCCGGAAATTGACGTCCCTACGCTTATCGTGCACCAGTTCGACGACCGGATCGTGCCGGTAGCCGCCGGGCGTTACCTTGCCGACCGCATCAGCGGCGCACAGTACCGGGAGTTCGACGGTGTTGATCACTTCGTCTGGTTGTCACCGGACTGTGACGACTACATCGACACGATCCACGAGTTCTTGGCGGGGCACGGCCTGGCGACTGCCGAGGCAACTTCGGGCAAGTCGCGATCGCTGTGGGACCCGTACGACGCCCTGACACCAGGTGAGCGCCGCTGCGTCCGACTTGCCCAGCGCGGCCTGCCTAACGCCGCCATCGCCACCGCGCTGGGGTTGTCGGTGCGCACCGTTGAGAACAACCTTTCGCGTGCATTCGGCAAGCTGGGAGTGCGGTCGCGGGTAGAACTCGCGCTACTGGACGAACCAACGCCGCCCCGACGCTGAACGCTCCGGCACGCTCCCTGTGATGTCGGGAGCGTGCCGGTGTATGGCGTCGCGGTGTGCGGGTTACCAGCAGTAGCCGCCGCTGGCGGCGCCGACTACCAGCGCGATAACGAGTGCTAGCAGAACGATCGAGCTGGCGAGCCCGGCGGTCCAGAGCATCCGGCGATCCGAGGTGTCCATCGTGCACCTCCTTCCTGTGTGACACCTCAAATCTCCTTCGGCGGGCCGCCGGCGCCCAGCCGGGCACCTGGAGACTTCCGCTACTGCTAGCTGGAATTCAGGAAGGTGAGGACGGCAAGCACGCGGCGATGGTCGTCGGTGGTGGTAGGGATCCGCAGCTTGGCGAAAATGTTCTGCACGTGCTTCTCGACGGTGTGCTCGGTGATGAACAGGCGGTCCGCGACAGCCTTGTTCGACCGCCCCTCGGCCATCAGGCGAAGTACTTCAAGCTCTCGTTCGGTCAGCTCGTCGACGGGATCGTTGCCCATCTTGCGGCGGTTCACGAGTTGGGCCACAACGGATGGATCGAGCACGGAGCCGCCGCCGCCCACCCGCCGGATTCCCTCGGCAAGCTCGTCCAGATCTGAGACGCGGTCCTTCAACAGGTATCCGATGCCGTCGGTGCCCTCGCTCAGCAGCTCGAACGCGTAACTGGGGCGCACGTGTTGGGACAGCACCAGCACACCCAGGCCCGGATGCCGACGCCGCAATTCCCGGGCGGCTTGCAGGCCTTCGTCGGTGTGGGTCGGTGGCATTCTGATGTCCACGATGGCCACGTCGGGACTTTTCGCGTCGACTTGCCGCAGCAACTCGGCACCATCACCCGCCTGACCGACCACGTCGAATCCGGCCTCGGTGAGTAGCCGGACGAGACCTTCCCTGATGATCACCGAGTCCTCGGCCACCACTACCCGCATGGGATCGCTGCCTCAACTACAGTTCCCGCCCCGGGCGGGCTGGTGACCGTGAAATGACCACCGAGAGCCTCGACCCGATCCCGCAGGCCGCGCAAGCCGGAGCCGCGGCTCGGGTCGGCACCGCCCATGCCGTCGTCGCTCACTTGGATCGTCACCTGCCCGTCCGCCTGTTCGACGCGGATGTGCACGTTGGACGAGGGGGCGTGCTTCGCCGCATTCGTCAGCGCCTCGGACACGAAGAAGTAGGCCGCGGTCTCGACCTGGTCCGGCGGACGGTGGGGGAGCGACACAACAAGGTCTACGGGCAGGGGGCAGCGTGCCGCCAGGTCGTCCAGCGCCGGCGCCAGCCCGCGCTCGGTGAGGATTCCCGGATAGATCCCACTGCTGAGCTCACGCAGATCTGCCAGGGCTTGGGACAGGCCGCTTCTGGCTTCACGCAAGAATGTCTGCGCGTCGACCGGGTTGGAAGCGAGCTTGGAGTCGGCCAGCCCCAGCGTCATCGCAACTGACACCAGGCGCTGCTGGGAGCCGTCGTGCAGGTCGCGCTCGATGCGGCGCCGTTCCGCCTGCGCCGCCTCGACGATGCGGGTCCGGGACGCGCTCAACTCGTCCAACTGTGCCTTGAGTTCGGCTTGGAGCCGTTCATTCTCCATAGCCAGCCCGGCTGCGGCACATACCGACTCCACAAGCTGTTGGTCCTCGTGCAGTGCCGGATCGTGCAGCAGCGCGGCGATGGTGTGGTCTTCTCGGCGGACGACGGTCACGGAGCGTTCGTCGCTTTCGCCGGGCAACTCGACCGGGTGGCCGTTCGCGTCCACGTATCGCGCGCTGTCCGGCAGCCAGTAGACGATGTCCAGGGACGGGTCCCGCAATGCTCGGGCCATGGCGGCGCGAAGCTCGCCGGGGCCGGGCGTGTTGCCGAGCTCGATGACCAGGTCGGCCACCGCTGAGCGGGCCAACCGGGTCCGTCCGATCCCGACGAGAAACGCGAAGGCGATCGACGCCGTCACGATGTCGAGCAGGATGTGGGGCGCATCACCGGCCGGCTCTTCGAGGAAGTGATTGGTCACCATGAGAAAGACGGCGACGAAGCTGGCCGCTCCAACCCACAGAACCGGCGCGATCGCGAAGCGAAGCCGCGAGCTGGCTCGACGCCAGCGTCTGACGAGTACCACAAATGCAGCCGCCGCCACGACCGCGCCTAAGCCGAAGAGGGCAAGCTCGAGCGCACGTGCGATGGCGGATTCGTGCACGGCCCCGAAGATGATCCGGGCCGCATCGAGCGGCCCGACTGCGAAGACCGCGAGGCCGAAGAGCCAGCGGTGGAGGCGGTTCTCCAGGTACCCGCGTGGGAAGGCGAGCACGACATAGATCACTCCCGCCATGTACGCGACCTCGAGTGCATGGCCGTCCGCGACCGGCGGCAAATGCATCGCCGCCAAGAACCTGAGGAACCCGGTGATGACCATCGCCGGACCAATGCGGTTCTCCGGCCTCAGCTCCCAGGCAAGCAAGCCGGCAGCGATGAACGACCAGCCGACGACGAGGACGAGGGTGACGTCGAGAACACGCACACCGTGAAGATCGCTCGCGAATGTGAACCACGCAAAGGCCACGCCCGCCGCGAGCGCTGCGGCCGCGACAACGATCGTCCGTCGGCCCATGGCAGACCCCGAGAACCAGCGTACGCCTCCTGCGGCGGCACGGCGCTGCCATTCGGCGAACCGGAGGTCCGTACTTGGTAGCCCCACCAGCAGAAACACTCACTGGCCAGCAGGCAAGTCACCGGGTATCCGGCTGGGGGACGATGGCCGGTTTGGCGACGCTGGACGCACTACCGCTCCAGCCTGAGGAGAACCTCATGTCCCGCTTGCTTTACCGGCTCGGAAAGGGCGCCGCACGCCATCCGTGGCGTGTCATCTTGTTGTGGGTGGCCGCGTTAGCGGCGTTTGCCGGGCTCGCCGTCGGCCTCGGAGGCCCCTTCGAAGACGACTTCTCGCTGCCTGGAACGGGGTCGCAGCGAGCCACCGATCTGTTGACCGAGCATTTTCCCGCAATGTCAGGGGCGGATGCCCGGGTCGTAGCGCACAGCGACAACCCGCCGATCGACGAGCGTGCCGCACAGGCAACCGCCGAGCGGCTGTGGACCGTTCCCCATGTGAGTGACGTCGGTGCGCCGGTCTTTAGCGGAGACGAGCGGACTGTGCTGATCTCCGTGCAGTATGACGTACCTGCCGATGACCTCGGGGCGGACAGCATGGACCGCCTGGAGAGTGCCGCCGAGCCGTTGCGTGGGGCGGGCTACCAGGTCGCACTCGGTGGCCAGGTAGCAGAGCGGTTCACTGCTCCCGACGGACGCGCGGAGCTCATCGGTGTCGCGGCGGCGCTCGTGATCCTATTAATCGCCTTCGGGTCATTCGTAGCCGCCGGCCTACCGCTGGCCATCGCCGCGGCCGGGCTAGCCGTCGGGTCAGCCGGGATAACACTGCTCGCCGGGTTTACCGACGTGGCGACCACCGCGCCGACGCTGGCGACGATGGTCGGACTCGGCGTTGGGATTGACTACGCGCTGTTCTTGCTCACCAGGCACCGCAGCGGGCTTGCCGCCGGTCTCTCGTTCGATGAGGCCGCCGGTCAGGCGAACGCGACAGCGGGGCAGTCGGTGGTGTTCGCCGGGGCCACCGTCTTGGTTGCGATCAGCGGTCTGGCGTTCAGTGGCATCGGCGGGTTCGCCACTATGGGCTACGCGACGGCGATCGTCGTGTTCATGACCGTCATTGCGGCGGTTACGCTGCTGCCGGCGTTGCTGGGGCTGGCGAAATCACGCCTATCGCGGCGCAGATCGCGCGGTGTCCGCTCGGCACCCCAGCCTCACTCAAGGGCCGCCGCTCGACTCGCGATGATCGTGGGAGCGCGGCCGTTGCCGTGGCTGCTCGGGTCGCTGGTCGTGCTACTCGCGCTCGCCGCCCCCGCGTTGGGCATGCGGATCGGCGAGAGCGACGCCGGTAACGAGCCCGAGTCCAACACGGCTCGCCAGGCGTACGACCTGGTTGCGGACGCGTTCGGGCCGGGCGCGAATGGACCGTTCGTGGTCGCGTTCGACCTCGCGGACACACCTGCGTCCGATGTGACCGACCTTGCCGCGCAGTTGCGCACCGTGCCGGGTGTGGCCGCGGTTTCCGAACCGGTTGTTTCCGGGGACGAATCAGCGGCTGTGCTCACCGTGAGCCCGTCCACTTCTCCGCAAGACGACCGGACGGTCGCGCTTCTTGAGACCCTTCGCGCCGACGTCCTTCCTGCCGCGGCTGAAGTGACTGGGATGACGGCAGCGACGATCGACATGTCCGACATTGTCGAAGATCACTTGTGGGTTGTGATCGGAGCCGTGCTTGCGGCCTCGCTGGTGCTGCTTCTGCTGGCGTTCCGTTCGCTTGTCGTGGCGCTCAAAGCGACTCTGGTGAACCTGCTGTCGGTCGGCGCTGCCTACGGCGTGATCACTCTCATCTTCCAGACCGAAACCGGCGCGCGGCTGGTCGGGCTGCCAGGCGAGGTGCCGGTTTCGGCGTTCGTGCCCCTGTTCATGTTCGCCATCCTGTTCGGCCTTTCCATGGACTACCACGTGTTCCTGCTCGGCAGCGTCCGCGAGGAATGGCTACGCACCGGCCAGAACAGGCAGAGTGTCGTGACGGGGCTTGCATCCACCGCGCGAGTCATCAGCTCGGCCGCGCTGATCATGGTCGTAGTGTTCCTCGGTTTCGCGTTCGACCCGGGCGTCGAAATCAAAATGATGGGCGTGGGGCTCGCCGCGGCGATAGCGCTCGATGCGACGTTGGTGCGGCTGGTCCTCGTGCCCGCCGGGATGGCGTTGTTGGGCTCCGCCAACTGGTACTTGCCCCGCTGGCTGGACCGCGTCCTGCCACGGCTACACCCGCACACCCATCACGTGGCCGGCGTCGCTCCAGCACCGCAACCGGCAATGAGCTCTGCAGGGTGAACACCGTGCAGACTCCGACGGCGCCGTCCGTACTTGGTAGCCCTACCAGGGCGGACTCCAACTGGCCGGGAGTCAAGTCACCGGCTGGCCAGCTTGGGCCGGGTCGTCACATTCGCGACGCTGAAGACATCAACAGCCGGCAGCCGAAGGGTCGCCACCATCACGGGGGAGAAAGCCCGATGCGACAAGAACAACACGAACTGAATCGGCCACAAGTGGCGACCGTCGTTGGTGACGGCTCCTGGGCCGGGACGCTGGACGTCTCCATTCCTTCCGGGGCAACACAGGTGCGGCGGCAACCCCGCAAGGCGCACCTGCTCAGGCACCTCGTGGAAATGATCGTCGCAATGCTGCTCGGTATGGCAGTGCTAGGCATGGCCACCGAGCTGGCTTTCAATGCCGCTGGCCTCGACTACGACCGGCCTCCGCTCGCGTGGCCCGAAGTGTCGGCCCTCATCATGGCGTTCAACATGAGCGTGCCGATGGTGTGGTGGATGCGGCACTGCGGCCACAGCTGGCCGTACGCGATGGAGATGGCCGCGGCGATGTTCGTCCCCGTCGTGGCGCTGCTTCCGGTGCTGTGGTTGGGCTTGATCTCCGGCGATGGACTGCTAGTTATCCAACACGCGGTCATGATTCCGAGCATGGTTGTGGTCATGCTCCGGCGCCGGCGCGAACTCGCCCATTGATGCCGCAACCGATGCCGGGACGGTGGTCTGTCGCCAGGCTGCCGTCCCGGCATGTTTGGTTGGTGAACTCACGTCCCCGTCAGCCGCGTGGTGGATGCCACGGCCCGACACCGCCGAACCGCTGCGGCGTGATCCTCGTGACGAATCCAGGCGGCGGATTCGGCATGGGAGGAAACACCACGTCTGGACCGAGGTAGGTGTGAGCGAGCCGCTGGAGCAACTCCGGTGCGCCCCCTTTGGTCACCCGGGCGGTCCCGTACACAACGAGGTACTCCTGCAAACCCCAGTCGTTCACGCGTGTGGTCTGAACCGACAGCGCGATGCGGGGGTCCCGGCGAAGGTTCCGCAGTTTGCGCTGATCGGGAATGGTCGCCATGACGATCTCGTCACCCTCAACGCCGACCCAGGCCGCCGTGACATGCGGCGAGCCGTCGTCATTGAGCGTGACCACCTGAGCGACCGCGTCGCTCTCGAGCAGCTCACGGACCTCGTCCTGGATCGTCACCCCTGCCACGCTGCGCAGCCTACCCGCGCCGCGGGTAGGCTGCGCCGAACCTCAACCCTCGCCTGAGGTGTCAGGGGGTGATGGTGACCAGCCGGCCGTTTCCGAAGGCGTTCGTAGTGGCGTAAAGGGTGCCATCGCGAGCCACTTCGAGAGCAGCCGGTTCGTCCACCTCGACGAGCACCGACACATTTCCGTCGACGATCTGCGAGATCTGTCCGCCGAAGAGCTCAGCCACGTAGATCGTTCCATCATCGGCCACTGCAAGGTCCACTGCTCCGGAGAACCCGGTGGCGACCAGCTCGACCGAACCCGACCGCGTCACCCGGAACACCGAGCCGGTTCCCGGCGCTTCGGGGAAGCCCGGCAGTGACGACACGTAGTAGTTGCCGTCGGGGCCGACTTCGACGTCGGTCGGCACCGGCTCGGCGAGATAGGTGGCGCCCACCACGCACTCCGGTGCGCCGAACTCGAGGACCTCCGGTCCCAACGTTGTGGTGATCGGCGGCAGGATCGCGACCGTGGTCACCCGACCGCTGGCGGAGACGCGGATGATGCTGTTGCCGCCGGCGTCGGCGACTACGTACCCACCGCGGTCGAAGGCGACGGCGTACGGATTGGAATCAACCTGACCGGGATACGGAGTCGTAGGCACCTCGCCGCCGAAGGCTGCCTCTACCTCGGCCGCGCACTCTGGATCCAGATCCACGAACCCGTAGAAGTTGCCTGCGTCCGGATTCTCCGCAGCCTCGTAGTCAAGCAGTGAGGCGAGCTCCCGGGTCTTGCCGTTCGGCGTGACACGCATAAGGCTCGCTTCGCTCGGCGGTATGCCCGGTTCACCCACCCGTGTGGTGTAGACGACGTGTCCGCGGCCGAGGGCTTCGACGCCTCCGGCGATGGGTTCGCCGGTCACAAGATCGGTCCTGTCACCGTCGCGGTCGATCGCCGTAAGGCTTCCTAGGAACGCCTGTGCGACGTATACGGTGCCATCTGCGCCGATGGCGAGGCCCAATGGGCCGACGAAGCCGTCGGCGACGTGATCGATCTCAACGGCTGATGCGGGCGACGCGGCCGAGACAGCTAACCCGACGGCAAGCGCACCGACGGCGAGCATGCGTGCAGAACGAAATAAGTACATAGTCCCCCCCAGTGACAGCGCGGACTGGAGTCAGCGCAGCTCTGATGCTAACACCGCGTTGTGCAGGGCCGACGGCGTTAAGCCGACTCCTTTCGTTCGGGTAGAGCGCCTCGTGCTTGCTCTATCGAGGGCTGATCCAGCGTCTTACCGCAACTGTGCGGGATTGAACGCCGCCGTTACCGCAGCCGCGTACGCCTCGTAGCCGTCGGCGTTGGGATGGAACGCTCCTGGGTCGGCAGGGCCGAGGATCCATGGCTCCGGCGCGTTGACTCCGTGCCCGACGAACCGCTTCGTCACATCGACGAACGCAAAGCCATGCGTGGCCGCAACCTCGGCGATGACCCCGTTGAGCAGGTCGGCACCGTCGTTCATGGCCTGCTGTTCGGAGACCGAGGCGGCAAGGAATGGTCCGTACTCGGGCGAGAAGAGCCGCGGGTAGCCGACAACGAGCACGTGAGCTTCGGGGGCGCTCGCCGACACCTGCGAGTAGACCGAATCGAGAAGACCCGGCAGGAGGTTCGCAATCCTGCTCGAACTCACGGCGAGGGCTCCGGCGCACTGCTCATCGCTGCCGATCAGGCAGGCCACGACGGCAGTCGACCAGCCGGTGTCGTTGCCGCCGATCGTGATGGTCACCAGATCCGTGTGCTCGTCGAGTGCGTTCAGTTGCCCACCTGTCACCAGGGAACCGGTCGTGGCGCCCGCGCACGCGGCGAAGTCGTCGAGGTCGATCTTCATCCGGCCGTCGAGTTGCACGGGGTAGGACGACTGGGATTGGCCGCACACGTCGTACGGCGGAACGCCGTATCCGGAGGCGTAGGAGTCGCCGAGCGCGTCGTACACCACCGGAGGTCGCGGTGTCGCCGAGGCGGTGGTGATTCCGACGACAACGGGAATGACGAGGACCAAAGCTGCGATACCGGACCACGCTGTCCGCGAGAGACTCTTCATGGCGGAACGGTAGCCGATCGGTGTGCGCGGTTTCGAGGGCTCACACCGGCGTGATCTGGTGGTCCCTGGTCAAGAAGTCCGTCAGGTTTCGCGGGGCGTACGACGGATCACCGGATGATCGCTCGATCGCGGTCGAGGCCACGGACTCGTTGCCGGTCGGCTCACCACCAAGGGTCCGGAGGGCTGGGGGTGCCAGCCGGTAGAGGCCCTTGCGCGAGTTGTGCAATGTGCCGAGCGGATTGGGAACAAACGGCATCAGCACATTGCCTGACGAACCGCCACCCCTGGTCGCCGAGAAGGCGTCATCCTTGAAGGCCAGCCCGCACGCTTGCGCCTCGCTGGCCATCCAGCGAAGCGGGATGTCGGAGAGGCCGGTATCCGCGTATCCGCCGCCGACGTCGCAGTGGACACCGCTGAACCAGACCTGTTTGAGGGTCTGGTCGGTGGCGTCCGGTTGCTGTTCCCAGACTGCGGCCTCGAACGGCTTGCGAGCTTCGTCGATCGCCAGGGCCTGGTACGCCGATTGAACGATGGTGCTCAGTTGGGTGTCGTGGAATTGCCAGCGCCAGTTGATCCGATCGATGGCGGGGATGCCGCTCCAAGGGATGCCCAGGGCTCCGACGGTGTCCCAGACTCCAAGGAAGCGGATGTGCATCTCCTCGTGAGAGAACGAGCGCCGGAACAACTGCGACTCGATGTCCCGCGGACGGATGGCCCGTTCGCGATACAGCGCGTAGGCCTGGCCGATCTGACCGATGTTCTCGCGGCGCAGGATACCCGCGTTGCGGATCAATCCAACGGTGCTGCGCGCCATATACGCACCGCGGCTGAAGCCGAAGAAGAAGAGTTCGTCCCCAGGCTCGTAGTTGTTGACGACGAAGCGGTATACGTCCTGCACGCCCCGGGAAAGCCCCATGCCGAAGGCGCCACCGCGCAAGCGCTCACCGCGGGACGTGCCGACTCCACGCTGGTAGTACACGAGTTGAGGTACGCCGTCCGGGCTCGCGCCGACGGCGGCGGCGATCTTGGTGACGTTGGTGTGGCACGGTTTGCCGTTGACCAACTGGTCCGGTGTGTTCCACGTGCCGTCGCAGCACATGACAAGTCGCTTGGTCACTGCATCCCCCCATCAGGCAATGCCTGCGGCGACCCCCGTAGCTCCCGTCGCGGCACTGACACGATCGACACGGCATCGGTACGCACACTTTAGTCGACCCAGCACGACATGTTTCTTCCCATTTGACCGACGTGGCAGGATCTCAGGTCGCGGGTGAGAGGAGCTGTTACCCATGACCAGGTACGTGGTATGCCCAGCTGTCGCGATCCGGCTGGCGGACGAGCAGGCGCGGATCCGGGCCGAACATCAGATCCTGGCTCCGACCCTGCTCCGGTCCCAGCTGCTGTCGCTGCTCTATCAGTCTGTGCGCCGCGGTGAGCTGACAAAAGGGGATGCCGACCGGCGGCTCGACTACGTGCGAGGGTTGCGCATCCGACTGCTAGGGGACCGCGTCCTTCAGAACGTGGCCTGGAAGGTCGCCGACCACCTCGGGTGGGCCGACACCTTCGACGCCGAGTACATCGCCTTGACCCAGCTTCAGGCGGACGCTTTGATCACGCTGGACGCGCAACTCGCGCGTGCCGCGAAGGACCTCGTGGCGGTAGCGCCGATCGAGGCGTTGTCCTGAACCGGAGCGGTATCGACCCCGGCGACGCTACTCCGACGGCTCAGGGACGGTGCACTCCTCGACCTTGGGATTGACGCCGACATAGTTGAGTGGCCCCGCGATGATGGTCACGGCAATTGTGCTGGCCCGCTCACAGTCGGGGTTGTCGCCACCTTCGAAATAGTCCCGCTGCCAGGCAGCAAGGACGCCGATGAGTAACCAGATTGCGATGATCACGCTTCCGATTCGCATGGTTTCCTCCCGGCCTCGGCTTACCCGCCTGATCACCTCGCAAACCGCGCAGATCAGGCGCCGCGCCTTGACGTAGGCCGGATCTCGACGAAGGCTGGGGAGACGTCATCAACCGACCCCGTGATCGTTGGAGGCAGCCCATGACCTTGAACCGGATCCGACGTCGAAGGCTCGCCGTCCTGCCGGCCGTTGCTGCTGTGGTTGCGCTAGGTCTCGTCCAGCCCACAGCCACGCAGGCCCTGCCACGCGAGGTGGACAAGCAACCGACAGCGACTGGTTTGGGGGGTGCCGTCGCGTCACTCGATCCGTACGGAGCTAACGCCGGGCTCGAGATCCTCCGCCGGGGCGGTAATGCGGTGGACGCAGCGGTTGCCGCGGCCGCGACGCTCGGCGTCACCCGTCCCTACGACGGGAGCATCGGTGGCGGCGGCTTCATGGTGATCTATTCGGCCGACACCGGCGAGGTCACCACCATCGACTCGCGTGAGCAAGCGCCGGCGGCGATGGAACCGGACGTCTTTCTCGAGAACGGCCAGGTGATTCCATTCCAGGAACGACGGGTCTCAGGTCTCTCCATCGGCATCCCCGGCACTCTCCGCGGCTGGGAGTACGCGCTGTCCGAATACGGCACGATGCCGATGCATCGGGTGCTTCAGCCGGCAATCACGATCGCGCAGCGCGGCTTCCTGGTCGACGAGCAGTACCAGAGCCGGACGGAGGACAATCTGGCGATCCTGCGCGACTTCACGTCCAGCCGCGACACGTTCCTCGTCGATGGCGAAGCGCCCCAGGTCGGGACGATCTTCCGCAACCGTGAACTGGCGAACACCTACAAGATGATCGCCAAGCAAGGAACATCCGTCTTCTATGAAGGCGAGATTGCGGAGGCCATCGCCGATACGGTCACCGATCCGCCCGTTGTGCCCGGCGCTACCCGCAACGTCCGTCCCGGCGAGATGACGGTCGCCGACCTGGCCGGTTACGAGGCCATCGAGCGGCCGCCGACACAGATCAACTACCGCGGCTTCGAGGTGTTCGGCATGGGCCCGCCGTCAAGTGGCGGTTCGACAGTTGGTGAGGCGCTGAACATTCTCGAGGGCTTCGACGTCGGTGGCGTGGCCCGCGAAGAGGCACTGCACCTGCTGATCGAGAGCTCGGCGCTGGCCTTCGCGGACCGGAATGCGTACCTCGGTGACAGCGATTTCATCGACGTCCCGCTGGCCGGTCTGCTGTCGGACGAGTTCGCCGACGTGCGCAGGGAGCTGATCGGCGACACCGCCGGCGCCAAACCCTTCCCGCCCGGCGATCCGTGGCCCTTCAACGGCGGCGGATTGGGTGCGCTAGCCGGTGCAACCGGGGGAGCGGCCGATGGGTCGACCACCCACCTGACGGTCGCCGACCGGTACGGCAACGTCGTGAGCTACACGTTCACGATCGAGCAGATCGCCGGGAGTGGCATAGCCGTGCCTGGATACGGGTTCCTGCTCAATAACGAGCTGACGGATTTCGACACCAATCCAGAACACCCGGCCAATGCTCCGGCAGGCGGTAAGCGTCCGCGCAGCAGCATGAGCCCGACAATCGTGCTGGACGCCGAGGGCCAGCCGTTCGCCGCGTTCGGCTCGCCCGGTGGCGCGCGGATCATCTCGACCGTCCTACAGATTGCGGTGAACATGATCGACTTCGGCATGACACTGCCGGAGGCGATCGCGGCACCGCGGGTGTCGAACCTCAACGGGCCGACGACCGGGGCGGAGCCCGCGTTCCTCGCCACACCGGAAGCCGCGGCACTGATGGCTCGCGGTCACCAGTTCGCCTCGCTGGCAACGATCGGCAACGCCACGGGTGTGGCGTTCCTGCCGGATGGCCGGATGCAGGCGGCGGCTGAACCCGAGCGTCTGGGTGGTGGCAGCGCCGTCGTCCTCCGCCCGTCTTAATCTGATGATCATCGGCACTTTCCGGGTCATGTAGCCGGAAAGTGCCGATGAATCACCGGAGGGGAAGTGGCGGTGGCGTCGTGTCGCCGTCGCTGTCAACCACACCAACGTGCGGCGGTACTGACGCTTCACGTTGCCGCCTCCCATCGCGATAACGTTGTCACTGGCAACGTATCGTTCGATGTGCCTCTATCTGAGATGCGTACAGGGGGGAGGGTGACGGTGAGCGAGAACGCTCGTCGGCGCGGCGGCAGCCGTCCGACGATGAACGACGTCGCACGCCTGGCCGGCGTTGGCCTCAAGACGGTCTCGCGAGTCGTCAACGGCGAGCCGCGAGTGAGCAAGGCAATGGCAGAACGCGTGCGTGCGGCCATCGAGGAGCTGGGCTACAGCCCGCACGAGGGCGCCCGCCTGCTCCGCAGGGGGCAGACGGCGTGCATCGGACTGTTGGTCGAAGACGTCGCCAACCCGTTCTACTCGGCACTCGCCGGTGCGGTGGAACGAGCGGCGAGGGCGAACAACTTCCTGCTGTTCACCGCCTCGTCAGAGGAGGACGCCGAGCAGGAGCGCGAACTGGCCCTGGCCTTCTGCGCCCGCCGGGTCGACGGGCTCGTGATCGTCCCCGCTGCCGCGGCAGACCACCGGTACCTGAAGCCCGAGATCGATGCCGGTGTGGTCGCCGTCTTCGTCGACCGTCCCGCTGTCGGCATCGCGGCCGATGCTGTGCTTACCGACAACGCCGGCGGAACCCGCGCCGCGGTGACTCATCTACTCCAGCAGGGGCATCACCGGATCGGGTACATCGGAGATGCGGCCGAGATCTTCACGGCCGCCGAACGGCTGCGCGGATACGGAGACGAACTGCTTGCGTCGGGCTTGCCGTTCGACGAGTCGCTAGTTGCCATGGGGCATCCTGAACCGCAGTCCGTGCGCACGGCCCTGGACAGAATGTTGGCCGGCCCCGCGCCCGTCACAGCGCTGATAGCTGGAAACAACCGCACTACCGTGACGGTCCTGCGCGACCTGTCGACGCGCCCCCAGCGACTGGCACTTGTGGGCTTCGACGACTTCGAGCTGGCCGACCTGCTCAGCCCAGGAATTACCGTCATCGCGCATGATCCCGCTGCGCTCGGAAAAACATCCGCCGACCTGCTGTTCCGCCGGTTGCAGGGCTACCAGGGCCCGGTGCAGACGATCGAGATCGCGACCCGGCTGGTTCCACGCGGCTCCGGCGAGATAACGCCATGACGACTCGGCCCGGCGCGCGCAGCTTAAGTGCGTCCATCGAGGTCGAGGCCGCCAAGCCGGCGCTGGTTGCCAGTGTCGAGGCCGGTGGTACCAAGTTTGTCTGCGCGATCGGCACCAGGCCGGACGACGTGCACGCCACCACGTCCTTCGCCACCACGTCTCCGGAGGAGTCGCTGGGCCAGGCCGTCACCTTCATCCAGGGCCACCAGCGTCGCACCGGTGCCGAGGTGGCGGCAGTGGGCATTGCCTGCTTCGGCCCACTGGACCTGCGCGAGGGGTCGGCGACCTACGGGCACGTAACCTCCACTCCAAAACCCGGCTGGACGAACACCGATGTCGTCGGCGCTTTCAGCAACGCCTTCGACGTGCCGGTGGGATTCGACACGGACGTCAATGGCGCTGCGCTCGCTGAGAGCCGGTGGGGCGCCGGACGAGGCCTCGACCCGGTGATCTATGTGACGGTCGGCACTGGGATCGGCGGAGGGGCGATGGTCAATGGCGGGCTCCTACATGGTTTGGTGCACCCTGAGATGGGCCACCTGCCGGTGCGCCGCCATCCAGCCGACCCGTTCGAAGGTGTGTGTCCCTACCACGGGGACTGTTTGGAAGGCCTCGCGTCGGGGCCGGCCATTCAAGCCCGGTGGCGCCGGACACCTCGGGAGCTCGGCCCGGTGCGTGACGAGGCCGTCGCGCTGGAGGCCTGGTACCTCGCACAGTTGGCGACGACGCTGGCCTATGTGCTGTCGCCGGAGTTGATCATCTTTGGCGGTGGTGTGCTGAATTTGACCGGACTGCTCTCCGCCATCCGAACCCAGACCGGGGCGCTCCTGAATGGCTACCTCGGCACTGCAGTGGCCGGCAATCAGATGGACAGCTACGTCGTCGCACCGGGGCTCGGGGACCGATCGGGGGTTTTGGGTGGCATTGCGCTTGCCCAGCGGGCGGTTCACGGAACGGGCAGGTCACGAATGGGTCACGTCACTGCGGAGGATCCTTGACGGCACTTCTGTCGAGGGCTGCAATTGGTCACGTGGCATCGGTGACAACGCTGTCATACCTTACGGCCCTAGGCGCTCTAAGCAGATTCGAGGCGTACTAGAAGAACCAATGTGGGTTCCAGATAGGAGAGACACAATGTCGTGGATTCGACGAAGGAGCCGGGCGATCGCGCCGGCAGCGGTGATTGCAGCAGCGTCGCTCATATTCGCCGCGTGCGGCGGTGACGACGACGACGGTGGCGATAACGGAGAGGGTGCCCAAGAGGTTCCGACCGAAGAGGCCAGCGGTGAACTCGAGTTCTTCTCGTGGTGGACCGGTGGCGGTGACTCCGAAGGTAAGGAGGCGCTGCTGGAACTGTTCCAGGAGCAGTATCCAGAGGTCGAGATCATCGACGCGGCGGTCGCCGGTGGTGCCGGAACGAACGCGCAGGCGGTTCTCGCCTCGCGCCTTGGTTCCGGTGACCCGCCAGACTCGTACCAGCGGCACGCCGGCGCGGAGCTGCTGTCCGATATCCAGGATGACTTCATCGAGGACATCAGCTGGCTCTTCGAGGAGGAGGGCTGGATGGATGTGTATCCCGAGTCGCTGCTCGAGCAGATCACCGTCGACGGTGCGATCTACTCCGTGCCGGTCAACATCCACCGGTCGAACCTGATCTGGTGGAACCCGGACGTGCTGGCCGAGGCGGGAATCGATGGTCCGCCGGCGAGTTGGGATGAGTTCTTGACTCAGGCCGAAGCGCTCGAGTCGGCCGGCAAGACTCCGCTGACGGTCGGCCCGCTGTGGACGCAGGAGCACCTCCTTGAGAACGTGCTGCTCGGCGAACTCGGCCCGGATGCCTACGCGGGGCTGTGGACCGATGACACCGACTGGGAGTCGCAGGAGGTTATCTCTGCGCTGGACATGTTCACCCAGGTGCTGGAGCACTCCAACATCGGTCAGGCAGCCGCTGACTGGCAGCCGGCCATCGACCCGATCGTGGACGGCGACGCCGCCTACAACGTGATGGGCGACTGGGCGTGGGCGTACTTCGAGACGGTGCAGGGCCTGGCTTTCGAGGAGGGCTACGGCGTCACTGCGTCGCCGGGCACCGAGGGAGTGTTCAACTGGCTGTCCGACAGCTTCACCCTGCCGCTCGACGCGCCGCACCGCGACAACGCGATCAGGTGGCTGCAGCTGGCCGGCTCGCAGGAGGGTCAGGACACATTCAACCCGGTCAAGGGCTCGATCCCGGCGCGGACCGACGGGGACGAGTCACTTTACACGGGCTACTTCGAGATGCCGTTCCAGGACTGGAGCGACGACAGCGTCGGCAAGGTCGGCTCGCTGGCGCACGGCGCGGTTGCCGACAACGCGTGGAAGTCTGAGATCGACTCCGCGCTCCAGGAGTTCGTCGGCAGCGGCGACTCGGCGGCGTTCGCCTCGGCCGTGGTGCAGGCCCGCGAGAACACCATGCAGTAAGCGTTCGGCGCCTACGGTCCCCTCCCCGCCTTACATATCGCGGGGAGGGGACTCATACTGAGTCCCGGCGGAGGAGGTGGCGGATGTACCGGTTGAGAAGGTGGGGACCAGCAGTTCTGCTGATCTTGCCGTCGTTGCTCGCCATCGGCGTGTTCGTCTACGGGTTCCTGGGCTGGAACGTCACCGTATCGACGAGTGACTGGACAGGTCTTCGACCCTCCTACGGCAATGTCGGACTCGAGAACTACTCCAGGCTCGCCGAGGACGGGCGGTTCCTCAACAGCGTTAACAACGTCATCGTGTTCACGATCGTGTTCGTCGGCGGCACGCTACTGGTCGGGTTCGGGCTCGCCTACCTGCTGGAACGGCCCATCCGTGGGGACGGGTTCTTCCGTGCTGTCTTCCTGTTCCCGATGGCGATCTCGCTTATCGCAGTGGGCATCATCTGGCGCTGGTTGCTAAACAATTCGACGGGTAATCAGCAGACTGGGTTGAACCGCTTATTCAGCTCAATGGGCCTGGACTTCCTCGTCAATGACTGGTTCAAAGCCAGCCAGCCATTTGCGGTGATGGCCGTCGCGCTCGCAGCTGGATGGGCGCTCGCAGGGTACATCATGGCGCTGTTCGTAGCCGGAATGCGCGGGGTTTCAGAGGACCTGCGTGAAGCAGCACGGGTGGACGGCGCGAGCGAGCGCCGCGTCTTCTGGCACGTGGTGCGGCCGATGCTGCTCGGCGTCCTGATGAGTGCGGTGGTCATCCTTATCCACATCTCCTTCAAGACGTTCGACCTCATCTTCGCGATGGACCCGCAAGGCCGCCGGATCGAGATGCCCGCCATCTATATGTGGTTCACGACGTTCGACGGATTTAACTTCAACCGTGGTGCGGCCATCGCGACGCTGCTCATGGTGGGTGTCTCGCTCGTGATCGTTCCGTACATCGTCTACTCGATGCGCGCGGAGAGGCGGCAATGAGCACTCAGGCGGACACGCCGCGGGACCTGCGGATTCGATCTCG
>DASUUH010000009.1:0-15422 GCA_036374175.1 Jiangellaceae bacterium
GTCGTACCAGTGAACGCGATCTCAACGCCATCAGCGAACGTGGACTTGCCGGAGCCGTTTCGGCCGAGAATCAGCGTCAACCCAGGACCAGGCTGCAGTTGCAGCGCTGCTTCCGGACCGATGCCCCTGAATCCCCGGACAGTTACCTTGCCGAGAAACGCCTTCTGCTGTTCCCGCTCGGCCTCAGCTACGGCCTGGACGCGCATGCGCGCGTCCACTACCCCTTCCATGACCTGGGCGAGTGGCTCGTCACCCTCAAATGCCGCCAGCACAAGCAACTGCTGCCCGTCAGTCAGACTCGAGCGCTCAAGCCTGGCTATCAGCACGTCAAGCAGTGTGTTGGCCGAAGCCCCCTCAGGCCCTGTCACGTCGTTGCCAACCACGCTCATCGTCGCCCCCTGCGGCTGATTGGCTGATCTTGATGACAGGAGTTCTACCGCTCACCCCGGACTTATGCCAGTGGTAGTGGGAAGTTGAACCTCAAGATCTATAGTCGCTGCCACCGAGTTAACTGCTGACCGAGCCGACCGGTATACGGGAAGTGAGCGGGCGAGGGCCTCTGGCCCTTAGCCCACTCCTCCTTTGGTGGCCCGTGACGGGTCTCTCTCTGGACAAGTGATCAGCCTTGCCCTGCCTCGACCAGTTCGCCGAGCAACCTGCGCGTCTCGGGATCCGTTGCGTAGAGAACGGTGCCGCGCATGCCGCGCGTCAATAGGACCTTGTAGACCTGCCGCACCAGGACGTCGAACTCGTGGTCGCTCACCGCGTTGCGGTTACGGAACGCGGGATCACGGTTGGCCTCGCGGACGCTGACCATCTTGCCGTCCCGCGCCACAAGGTCCGGCCCGATGATGACGCCTGACCAGTCGTACTCGAACCCCTGCGCTGTATAGACGCAGCCGACCTGTTCAAAGCCGGCCGGATCCGTCGCCCAGAACGACCGTCCGGGCGCTCCCCCAACTGCGCGTTCACTCTTGGCGTTCCACGGCCGCGCCCACACCTGGTCGATTTGGACGTCGGGCACTAGCGTGCCGTCGTCCCGCGGGTCGCTCCACTGCCAGCAGAAGCCCGCCGCCATTCGGGCGCTGAAGCCCTCCTCGTGCTTCAGCCGGAGGATGGCCTCCATCTCCATCGGGCTGTCGGCCACCAGGACCTCGAACCTGTCGTCACCCTTCCAGCGCTGCGGGCCTCCGCCGTCCAGGCCGAGCAGTTGCAGCACCCACTCCTCGTACGCCGCGCTGCCACCGCAGCGGAACTGGCCCTCCAACGAGATCGTGTGCACGCGCAGTCCGCGCGCGGATGCCGCCGCCTCGATCGCTTCCACCGTCCCGATCTCGCCTGGACGCACGACCTGGTGCTCATCGAGCAAGAACACAGGGACGCGCGCAACCGAGATCAGCTCGTCCACCTGAAACCGTCCGGTGCGCTTCGCCGCCGGCGTGAAACGGTTGGCCGATGTCTGCCGGATCCGGTGCGCCTCGTCGCAGATCAGAACCTCAATGCTGTTCGGCTCGGCCGCGATGAAGCTGTTGAAGTACTTGAACAGCGCCTTCAACCGGGACGACCCCCTGCCGGCGTGGATCTTCACCGTCTCGGTGAACGCTCGAGAGCCTGTCGCGTGCAGCGCCGTACGTCCCTGCCGGGAAAGCTCGCCGAGCAGCGAGAGTGCGATGACGCTCTTACCGCTGCCCGGGCCGCCGGTCACGATCACGACCTCCTTGCCGTCGGACTGGTTGGCCTTCTCGACGGCGTGCAGGACCAGCTCGTAGGCCAGCCTCTGCTCGGCCAGCAAGACGAACTGCTCCCGGTTCTTCAGCTCTTCAGCGGCGACCGCGAGCAGTTGCCGGCTCGGCCGGACGGCGCTGCGCAGGAACCGGTCGGCGGCGGGTGCTCCGGAGTCTGGCGCTAGGTGATGCCGGAGGTAGTCGATGAACTCGCCGCGACGCTCACCGGTGAACATCCGACCGCGCTCGTCCTGCCGGAGGGCGCGGAGATCGCTGATGCCGTGCTCGGTGGCGTTGTGGAGGTACGCCGCACCCTTGATCGCGCCCTCGTCGCCTTCCAGGACCCCTAGGAAATCGGCCAGGTACTCGCAGTAGCCACGAACTTGAATGACCGGGTGAAGCAGCGGGCGTCGAGTCATGCCGTCCACTGCCACTAGCTGGTCGTCGCCCTCCCAGCTCTCGGCGGCGCCCCACTGTTTCAGCTCGACGGCGACGTAGGAGTCGCCACCAGTGCGCGGGTCGACGCCGGCGAGGACCGCGTCGATCCGCTTGCTCGTCAGCGGCAGCCGGTGCTCGACGATCATCTCGACCGAACCGAGCCCGGCGTCGATCAGGTCATTCGCCAAGACCGGGAGGCTGCGATCCCACGAACGGACCTCGGACGGGCCAGCGCCTCCGCCGGACGTCGACCGGACATGCTCGGCGACGCGCGTACCGAGACTCCCCTCACGAGCGAGGGCGGCCAGACCTACCGCGGAGTGGCGGAACGTCGACAACGGTGGTGTCCCCCAGCAGCACGAGATGACTCGTGCGGGTTGGGGGCATATCCACCAGCCGATGGAAGCCCGTCGGGCCGCAACTTCTGAGCCGACACTTTAACCGATCACCCGGACGATTCCCCGCCGGGACGCGCAATCTGCGACGCTGGCCGCCATGTCCGACCTCGACGCACTTGCCCACCGGCTCGAACAGTTTGCCGATGCCCGCGACTGGGCTCAGTTCCACACGCCTAAGAACTTGGCCATGGCGCTGGCCGGCGAGGTCGGCGAGCTCGTGGCCGAGTTCCAATGGCTCACACCCGAGCAGGCCGCCACCGTCATGACGGAGGACGCCGAGGCTGCCGCGCGAATCCGGGCCGAGCTCGGCGACGTGACCAACTACCTCGTCCGGCTCGCTGACGTCCTGGGCGTCGACGTGATCCAAGCTGCTCACGCCAAGATCGACGCCAACGAGAAGCGCTACCCGGCCGACACGTATCGCGGTTCAGCGCGCAAATCGCCTGCCAACCCCTAGCGCCGCACGACTGGAAGCTGACTGAGCCCGGCGCATAGCATCCGATTCGTAGTTATCGGATGCTAACATGGGCGCATGGCATCCGATGCTGCGTGGCCGGCCATCGGCTCGGAGGAACTTCTGTGGCGACCGTCAATATCGCCCGACCTGCTGTCACGGTCGATGCGAGAGCGCCACTTCGGGCCCTACCGCGCGGCTACAGTGCCTACGATCGCCGGTCTCGACATCCAGCTGCCAACCACGGTACTCGCCCAAGCGGACGAGGCGACTGCTGAGATCGCCCGATTCGACGCCGAACTCGGTCACGAGATCACGCACTTTGGCGCGCTGTTGCTGCGCTCTGAGTCCGCGTCCTCTTCGCAGATCGAGAACCTCACTGCCGGCGCGCGGGCCATCGCGCTGGCCGAGCTGGGAGAGGGAAGGACCGCCAATTCGGTTCAGATCGTGGCCAACGTCAGGGCCATGAACGCCGCGATCGCGCTCGCAGACCGGCTTGACGTCGAGGCCATTTTGGCCATGCAGGCGGCGCTCATGGCTCACGACGAGGAAGTCGCCGGCAAGTGGCGCACCGAGCAAGTCTGGATCGGTGGCACCTCCTATGGGCCACACCAGGCCACCTTCGTCCCACCCCACCACCGGTACGTCGCATCAGCGATGCGCGACCTGGTGGCCTTTGCCGGCCGCGACGACGTGCCCGTCCTCGCGCATGCAGCGCTTACTCACGCACAGTTCGAGACCATTCACCCGTTCGTCGACGGGAATGGCCGCACTGGTAGAGCGCTCATCCACGCGATGCTCCATGCCAAAGGGCTGACCCGCCATGTGACCGTGCCGGTCTCAGCAGGTCTGCTGGCGGACACTGACGCCTACTTCGATGCCCTCACGCAGTACCGTGCCGGCGACCCTACAGCGATCGTCGCTCAACTGTCCGAGGCGTCGCTCATGGCTGTGGCCAACGGCCGGCAGCTCGTCGCCGATCTTCGAGCTATCCGACTCCGGTGGCAGGACGCGGTCTCAGTCCGCCGCGACGCTGTCGCATGGCAGCTTGTGGACCTGCTGCTGCGCCAACCCGTTATCGATGCCGCGATCGTGCAGGCGGAACTCAAGGCGACCTCGGCGAATGCACACCGGGCCATCCGGCAGCTCCAGGACGCGGGCGTCATCACCGAGTTCAGTGGGCGCAAGCGCCGTCGGCTGTGGCAAGCCCGGGAAGTGCTATCGGCACTGGACGATTTCGCCGCGCGAGCGGCCCGTCGACGGACTGTCCGCCCCTAGTCAGATGGCCGGATTGCTATCAATTGCTGGCCGACCCTCTCGACCGGCGCGAATGTCGATCAACCCCACACAACATGACGACGCGGCAGGTGCTTGGCCAGCCGGGCGACGAACACGGCGGAACGAACGAGCACGAAGAGCCGACGACCTGGTCGTCACCCGCCCCGGCCTGTGTTTTCGGCAGCAGCAACTACCCGCCTATGTGGCCAGGCACCAGGAGCGCGTGACACACCAAACACAGGTCTTGACCGTTCCGCATGCCCGGGTCATTGCCAGGTCATGTTGATCGTGCGTTCGAAATTGACGTATCCGGCGCGCCGGAAGGCGTTCGCCATCGGAGTGTTGCCAAGATCCGTGGCCGCCCGGATGCGAGGGACGTCCTGCGCACTGAGGATCCGGGTGCCTTCGGCGAGGATCTCGTCGATGTAGCCGTTGCCCCGGTGCTCGGGTAGTACGGCGATGTAGCCGATGACGGGGTTGTAGTCGTTGCGGGCTGGGGTGATTAACCCAACCGGTTCACCGTCCGGCAGTGTCGCGACCCGCCACCAATCTCGCGGGCTCCGGTAGTTCGCGAGTTCCTTCTCGTAGTGTTTGACCGCCGCCTCGCGGGCGGACATCCGGGTCAGCCTATCCCTGCTGTGCGCGTCGAGCGTCCCGTCCAGGACCCGGGTCATCAGGGTAAGGATTTCCTCGGTGTCGCGGACCGGCCGGAACACCAGGCGCTCCGTCGGCTCGGGATCTGCGTCCCGGGATGCCATTCGAGGCGCAGCCGTTCGACGAACAGGCGGGCGCCGGTGCGTTCCAAGGCAGCCATACGGTCCTCGACGGCGCGCCGGGTCATTGCGTCCTCGCGCCAGTCGGATGGGACGTTACGGAGGTACTCGGGTGGACGGTCCCCTGTTGGGACGACTTCGGCCATGGCGGTCTGCAACAGCCGCACGCCGATGTCCACGCGGTGGCGATCCGCGCGGCTGTCGTCGATGTCGAAAATGTCGAGGAGGAACGGGGTGTCGTCTCCGGCCCGACCCCACCAAGCGAGCCTGGCCAGCAGGTGGTCGCCGCGGAGTGCGACCCACATCCATTCCGGCCGGCGACGGCCGACGGCGAGGTCGTCGGCCAGTTCGTCGTTGAGCACGTAGGGCAGTCGGGAGAAGAGGCTGAGTTCTTCGCGCCCGGCGATCGGGCGCATGGTCAGGTCGTTCTGTTCCACGGTCAAGGCACGCTCCAAGTGAAGGCGCCTGTCCGCTCCGGAGTCAGTTGTGGTCCGCGGCCCGGGAGGGAACAAGCGCGGTGATCATGGCGGTCATGGGCTTATCCCTCCTTTCGGTGTCATGACCCTCGGTCCTGTCGACAGGGGTCCGGGCACAAGATCTATCCGATCACCGTCTCCCGCGCAAACCATTTCTTGCGATCACCCGTCCGGGGAACTGGTCCAAGCGGCCTGCTTCTCCCTGAGCTCACAAGCACCCCTTGACCATTCTCGGTCGTCCTGGTATCCATTCCAGGTATCGATACCAAGCCTGCAAAACCGACCATCAGTGACGTCGCCCGGTATGCCCGCGTGTCGACGTCGAGCGTGTCGCGTTACCTGAAGGGCGAGCGGGTAGGCGCTGCCAAGCAGATCGAGGAAGCGATCGAGCAGCTTCGGTACCGGCCCTCGGCGGTAGCCCGCTCGCTGAAGTCCGGACGCACGCACACCTTGGGCCTTGTGGTGCCCGACGTCACGAACCCGTTCTTCGCAGGAGTCGCCAAGGGCGTCGAGGCGGTCGCCGGGCAGGCGGGGTACACCGTGTTGCTGTCGAACACCGACGAGACACCGGAACGCGAACGCCGCGTGCTGTCGACCTTTACCGATCGAATCGACGGCCTGCTGCTCGCCCCGGCGCGCGAGGACATTGCGGCGGACCCGATTCGCTCGCTCGATGTCCCCGTGGTGTTCATCGACCGAGCCGTGCCCGAGATGGCCGACGTGGACGTCATCTTGGTGGACAACGTTGGCGGCGCCGCCGCGGCCGCCCGTCACCTGATTGAGCTCGGCCACCGCCGGATCGGGTTCATCTCTGGCCCCCTCGACACCACGCCCGGCCACGAACGTCACGAGGGATTCACGGACGAATGTGCCCGCCACCGAGATGTCGTGCCGATGATCGAGCTAGGCGACTTCAAAGAGGAGAGCGGCTACCAAGCCACGTTGCGGCTGCTTGGGCGGTCCGACCCACCGACGGCCATATTCGCGGCCAACAACCTCATGACCGTAGGGATGCTGCGTGGGGTGCGCGACCTGGGAATCCCCGTGCCCGACGGCGTCTCCCTCGTCGGTTTCGACGACCACACCCTGGCCGACCTGATCGATCCACCCCTCACGGTGGTGGACCGGCCGACCGACGTTCAGGGTGCGGTGGCGACCCGTCTGCTGCTGGCCCGGCTCGGTGGCACGGCCGACGAGCCCGCGCGGCAGATCCGGCTTGAGACGCAACTCGTGGTACGAAGCTCGACGGCACATCCGGTCGGGAGCTCCTTCGCGCCCCGAACCGGGAACGAGACGGCGCTGCCGTGACGACCTCGCAGCCACCGCTGTCCGGCCGACTCCTCGTCGTGGGATCGAGCATGATCGACCAGATCGCCTACTGCGATGCCTTCCCGCGCGACGGCGAAACGCTGGTGGGCAGTGCGTTCGAGCAAGGATTCGGCGGCAAGGGTGCGAACCAGGCGGTGATCGCCGCTCGGCTCGGAGGCACGGTCTCGTTCGTCGGCCGTGTCGGTGACGATCAGTATGGCGCTGAGATCACCGCCAATCTCGCCGCGAACGGCGTCGACGTGAGCGGTGTGAAGGCGACTCCGGGCCACAGTTCGGGCATCGCACCCATCTGGGTCGACCGGACCGGAGCAAACCGAATCCTCATCATCCCGGGAGCCAACCACGCGTTGAGCGGCGCCGACGTCGAGCACCAGGTCGAACGCATCGAACCGGCCGGGGTGGTACTCGGACAGCTCGAGGCCCCCCAGGAGGCGACCACCGCGGCGTTTGCGTGGGGTCGCCGGGTCGGATCCACGACGGTCCTCAACGCGGCTCCGGCCGCGGAGCTCTCGATGGACCTCCGTAGGACGACGGACTGGCTCATCGTCAACGAGTCTGAGTTCGAGAGCCTGTGGGGAGCCCCGACGACGGTGGAGCATGTCGAGCATGCCGCTCACCGCTGGAACCTCTCTCTGGTGGTGACGCTCGGGGCGGAAGGCGCCATCGGTACCGATCGGCGCGACGTGTTCCGGGTTCCCGCGCTTGCCGTGGACGTCGTTGACACAACCGGGGCCGGCGACGCCTTCGTCGGCTCCTTTGCCATGGCGATGGCAGCTGGCTGGGCACCTGCGGACGCCCTCAGGCTTGCCGTCGTCTGCGGATCACTGTCCACCACCCGACCAGGGACTCAGAGTTCCTATCCACGTCCAGCTGAAGTGGTTGACGCCCTGAAAGGAGTCAGCCCGGAGAAAGGACCACAGGCATAACGATGCGAACGATCGGCAGACGTCGGCTTATCAAGGCAATGGGGCTCGGTGGCGTGGGTCTCATCGCCGCACCGGGCTTGCTCGCCGCGTGCGGCGACTCAGACGAGCCGTCCGGCGGGTCAACCCAGCCTTCCGGCGGGTCAACCGAGCCGTCCGGCGAGGCCGCGCCCGCGACGCTCAACGTCCAGCTCGGCTGGATCGCCAATGTCGAGAACGCCGGACCCTTCGTGGCGGCCGAGAAGGGTTACTACGAGGATGAGAACCTGGAGGTGACGCTCACGCCGGGTGGCCCTGGAGCCATCCTCGAACCGACCGTCGTCTCCGGAACCGCACTGATCGGGCTGTCATCGGCGGACACCATCGCGAACGCCAATGCCGAGGGAGCCGACCTGGTGATCGTCGGCACCACACTGCAGCGGAACCCATCAGCGGTGATGTCATTGGCCGATAGCCCGGTCAACAACCCACAGGAACTGGAAGGCAAGCGGCTGGGATTGCAGGAGTCGGGAGAGGCGATCTACGACGCGTTCTTCCGGAAGGCCGGCGTCGACGCTTCGGCCATCGAAGTAGTTCCCGTCCAGTTCGACCCGGCACCCCTCGTGGCTGGAGAGGTCGACGCATTCGCCGCCTTCCAGACCAACCAGCCTGTCGCCCTTCGCGCACAGGGCATCGACACCGTATCGTTCCTGCTCGCCGACTTCGGCTACAACCTGTTCGCGAACGCGTTCTTCATCACCCGGGAGACGTTCGAGGACGACGATGTTCGCGGAGTCGTCATCCGCTGGCTGCGGGCAACCCGGCGGGGCTGGGAGGATGCCATCGCAGATCCGCGGGCGGCGGCCGAAATTGTGGTGTCCGGACCGGGCGCTGACCTCGACCTGGACCTTGACCAGCAGACCGAGACGCTACAAGAGCTGGTGCCGCTCATCGACACGCCGGCCATCGCCGACCATGGCCTGTTCTGGATGACCGAGGATGCCATCGCCGTCAACGTCGAGACCATGAACTCCGTGGGCATCTCCGTGGAAGAGACGCTGTTCAGCAACGAGCTGCTGGACGCCAGCTGAGCTCATGGCAGCCGAGAACCCTGATCCCTGGACCCAGGTCGTCACGCCGGGCGGGCTCGCCGCCGACGAGGTGATTTCGACATTGCAGAAGTCGATCCGCCGGAACCTGGTAGAGAACGCCGTCCTGTGCGCCCACGAAATGTGGGCCACCGGCGAAGAGCTGGAGCAGTACCTGTGGGACCGGCTACAGGTGATCGCGGTCGAAGACGTCGGTCCAGGGCGGCCCCATGCCATTGTGGAAGTGGTGGCGGCGGCGACCGCCCGGCTGCGGCACGAGCTTGCCAGCCACGACCGGTTCCTGTTCGCGGTGCATGCCGTACGGCATCTCGCAGAGGCGCCCAAGGACCGCTCGACCGACGAGCTGGCCACCTGGATTCGTCGCCAGGCTGCTCGCGGCGCGGTGCCCGAGGTCTTCGACGCCGCACTAAACATGCACACCAGGCGGGGCAGGGGAATGGGCCGGGGATTCGCGCACTTCTTCATGGAAGGGGCACGGACACGGCCGGAAAGCGACGACCGGAACCTGCGGTGGCGGCGGCTTCTGCTGGACGACGAGGGAATCGAACCCGAGGAAAAATGATGCACTCGTCGACCACCACGCCAGGCATCTACATCAGCGGGGTGACCAAGCAGTTTTCGCTCGGAGCACGGACGGTGCACGCCCTCGACGGGCTCGACCTTAGCTCCGACCGCGGCTCCTTTGTTGCCCTCATCGGGCCGTCGGGGTGCGGGAAGTCGACCGTGCTGCGGATTCTCGCGGACCTAGAGCCGCCGACCGCAGGCGAGGTCGCCATCCACGGGGAGTCTCCAAACGCGTTGCGGAAGGCCGGCCGCCTCGGCATTGCCTTTCAGGATCCGGCATTGCTGCCGTGGCGAACCGTCGAACGAAACATCCTTCTTCCCGTCGAGGTCGTGGGCGGTCACCGCCGTAACGCGTCCGAGCTCATCGACCTCGTGGGGTTGTCGGGATTCGCCGAGGCTCGACCAGCCCAGCTGTCCGGCGGGATGCGCCAGCGCGTCGCGATCGCCCGAGCGCTAGTAACCGAGCCGGAGATCCAGCTGCTCGATGAGCCATTCGGTGCCCTCGACGACATGACGCGGCAGCGTCTCAATCTCGAGTTGCAGCGCATCTGGACCGAGCGGATGACCACCACCCTGCTCGTGACCCACTCCATACCCGAGGCAGTCTTCCTCGCCGACACAGTGGCCGTGATGTCGCCGCGTCCTGGCCGTGTCGTCGCGACCGTCCCGATCGACCTCCCCCGGCCTCGGAGGCCGGACATCATTCGTAGTCCGGAGTTCCACCACCTGACCGACAAGCTGGTCGAGATGCTGTTCGCTGAGGACGAGCCGGCCGCATGAGCGCCGCTCGGGAACGGCTCGCCGGCTGGGCCACAGCGGCCCTTCTGGTCGGAGCCGGGTGGACGCTGATGGCCGCGTGGATTGCGCCGTCGGTGACGCCAACCGTGCCGGAAGTGGCCCGGCGGCTGTGGGCTGACCTGGATTTCTACGGTCCACACATCTTGACGACGGTGCAGGAAGCCGCCTGGGGATGGTTGTGGGGCAACCTGGCGGCGATCATCATCGGATCATTGATCGTTCTTAGTCGGGCACTCGCGCCCTTCTTGGAACGGCTGGCGGTAGCTGTGTACGCCGTGCCGCTGCTGGCCATCGGCCCGATCTTGCAGATCGTCACGACAGGCGCCACCACCAAGATTGTTCTTGCTGCGCTTGCGGTCTTCTTCACTACGACCGTGACGTGGGTTCTTGGCCTACGCTCGGCCGACCGCGCGATGCTCGATGTGGTGCATGCGGCGGGCGGGGGTGCTTTGAGCGGGTTCGCCAAGGTACGAGCCCGGGCCGCACTCCCCCTGCTGTTCGCCGGTCTGCAGATCGCTGCACCGGCAGCCGTGCTGGGCGCGATCATCGGCGAGTATCTCGGCGGCACGCGCGGCCTCGGTGTGGCCATGATCCAGTCCCAGTCGAGCTTCGCAGTAGACCGTACGTGGGCGCTCGCCATCGTGATCTCCGCGCTGGTGGGGCTGGCCTACGGCGTCACGGGTCTCATCGGCCGCCTACTGCTGCCCTGGGCCGGCAAGGAGTCACCAATCCCGATCATGCAACTCGGCAGTCACCGGATTTCTGGCATGTGGCTACGCCTTGGTGTGGGGTTGGGAACCGCATTAGCGATCATCGCGCTGTGGTGGGCACTGCTGGACGTCTTCGCCCTGCATCCCTACTTCGCGTACCGGCCGGCGGATGTGTGGCAGTTCCTGATCGACCCTGGGCGGGCGGCCGAGCGAGCGGACCTGTGGGACGCATCGTTGCAGACGCTGCTGCACACCGGTGTCGGGTTCAGCGTCGGCCTGGTGGCATCGGTCGCGATGGCGGTCGCGGTAGTGCTCTCGCCCGTGATCGATCGGGTTGTGACTCCGGTGTCGATCGCGTTGCGCTCGATCCCGATCATCGCCATGACTCCGCTGATCGTCCTGGTCTTCGGCAGGAACCTGGGGGCCGTCGTCGTGATCGTCGGCCTGGTGACGTTCTTCCCGACCTTGGTAGCGATGACTACGGCGATGCGAAATGCCCCGGCAGCGGCGTGCGAGCTGGTCGCGGTATACGGCGGATCGGCATTGCGGCAGCTTCGTACTGTGCGGCTGCCTTCAGCCGTGCCCGCCCTTTTCGCCTCGATCCGGATCGCGATTCCTGGTGCGGTCGGCGGGGCTCTGCTCGCTGAGTGGCTCGCGACGGGCCAGGGTCTGGGAAGCCTGATGCTGCGAGCGACCGCGTCGTCACGGTTCGGCGTCGTATGGACTGCGGCGGTCGTCGTCGTGGCCGCGTCGGTCGCCGGTTACCTCCTGGTCGGTGCGATCGAGTCGAGGGTGGACCGGCGGATGACGCACGGCAGCACCCTTCCCACGGCCCGCGTGCGGGTGCCTACGCCCGGCCGGTCAGCGTCGCTACTGGGCTAAGTGCGTCGCCGAGATTCACCGAACGGAGTGGGTCACCGCCGTCGATGAACAGCTGGCCGGCAGGGGTGAGAGCGGCGGCGATGCGCGGGCGTGCGCGGACGCCGGCTTGCGGGTGCCGGCCGTCGAGGGCCCCCACCCGGATCGCGAACGCGAGATCGAACCGTGGCTCGCCGGGAAGGAGTTCGAAGTCCTCTGCGGCGACGTGGCGCACGCTCAGCAAACCGGCCGCGATCTCAGCGGCAGCGTTCCGCTCGATCTGAGCCACTCCCTTGGCCGACCGGTCGATGACCAGGACGTGTCCGTCCCCGATGCGCCGGGCCGCGGCTTTGGCGGCGGCTCCAGGCGCTCCGCCGATCTCCAGAACCCGCATCCCGGGGCGCAGTGGCAGCGCGTCGACCACGGCCGCGAGCCGGTCGGACAGCCGAAGCTCGCTCATTCCTGCCCACGGCGGACATGCCCGCTGTCGAATCGGACGTTCTCGCCGGCCCTATGTAGGTTGTGGGCGATCATCATCCTGGGCGATAGCGTGTACGGCCAGTAGGCGGTGCGTCCGTTCCGCATACAACCAGCCTGGCCCGCCTGACGCCCCGCGTGCTTGACCGTTCTTGCTCACGTGGCCTACCGGTGCGCCTTTGCCCGCTCTGCGCTCCGTGGCGGAGCTGGTGGATTCACCGATGCGGACGACGCATGGCTCGGCCTACGGTCAAGAAGTGCGGGGCTATCGACTGGCGCAGGGCCACGTCGCCCGATGAGTTCTACGCAGGTGTTCGGTCTACCCGGACAGGCAGACACTGAGGAGTGAGCATGACAAAGGTGATCGCCGACATCTCGATGTCGCTGGACGGATACGTCACCGCACCCGGCGTTGACCTGGAGCACGGCCTCGGCATCGGCGGCGAGGCGATCCACGCGTGGGTGCTCGAGGAGCCCCGCTCCCCCGTCGACGAAGCGGTGCTAACGCACAGCTTCGAGAGGACAGGCGCCGTGGTGATGGGGCGGCGGCTGTACGACATCGTGGACGGCCCGCACGGCTGGAACGACGACGTCGGCTACGGCCACGACCAGAACCAGTCGGCCGCGCCGCCGTGCTACGTCGTTACCCACGAACCGCCCGACCAGGTGCGGCTCGCGTCCAGGTTCCGGTTCGTGACCGAGGGAGTAGCGGCCGCCATCGACCAGGCCCGGGCGGCCGCTGGCGACAAGGACGTCGTCGTCATGGGCGGCGCGAACGTCATCGACCAGAGCCTGGCGGCGGGGCTGGTCGACGAGCTCCGCATCCACCTGTCACCGCTGGTGCTCGGCGGCGGCACCCGGCTGTTCGACCTCGTTGGCCCGACGACGCTGATTCAGCGAGAGGTCACCGAATCGCCGCGGGCGACGCACCTCACCTACGAGGTAGTCAGGGACTAAGCCGCCGTAGATCCTGATCAGGTCGCCGCTGGTCAGGCTCGAAAGTGCTTTTCGCGGGCTCGGTGGCGAACGTCCCGCGCGCCTTCGTCCGGCGACGGCGCGCCGTCCGGGCGTCTGGCTCTGCGCCTACGGTCGCACCGAACCTGTTGCTGCGGACTCGGTCAAGGAGGGGACGAGCCCGGCGGTCGCGGGCGGGTCGGGTGGCTCGCCGTACGTGGCCGCGTAGATCCGGCGGGCTCCCACCGGCAGCCGGGTGACCGTGATCGCGGGGTGGTGGTGGGCGCGAAACGCCAAGCCTGGAATGGTGGTGACGCCCATGCCGGGGCGACCAGGCTCTGCATGACCACCATGTCGTCGGTCGTGTAAGCCAAGTGGGGCGACAAGCTGGCGGCTTCGCACATCTCTACGAGGTGCGTCCGGCATCGCTCGCAGCCGGCGATCCAGGGTGTGTTCTTGTGTTCGGTGAGCGTCGTCCCACTGCCGATCCGGACAAGGCCCTGATCACCCGCAATGCCCTAGTGGGTGGCCGGTACGGCGGAGTGCTGACCATGCTGGGAGGCGTACTCGGCCTGACCGTGCATGCCAGCGCAGCAGTTCACCGGGCTCGTTCTGGCCACCGTCGCCGTCCGTCTGGCAACCACCAGCCACTGAGGTACTCTCCGGGAGCTCGCGTGGGCTCGCCTCAGGCGCGGCGCCTGCGCTCTGCTGTGTATCGGTGCGATAAAGCCTTGCTGCCGCGGACCCGATGTCCATTGACGCCTCCTCACACCTTTGATAAAAGATTGCTGAATGGAACGGTCGTTTCACTAGACGAAACCGAGACCCTCGGCAAGACCGGGAGGTGCAATGTCGAAACGACTGCACAGAGGAACCGTCGCCGCGATGGCGGCGCTCGCCCTGGCGCTGGCTGCGTGCGCCGACGACGAGGACGAACCTGACGCGGCACCACCCACAGACGCGGATGGAGAGGCCGCGGGCGAGCCCAGCGGCAGTGTGCGCTTTCTCATCGCCGAGAACTTCTGGGCGGACTGGTCGCCGTACGCGTCCACCGCGCAGAGCCAACGGCGGCTCGAGCGCGAGATCTATGACTTTCTGGTCGACTTCCCGTCTGGAGATCCCAGCCAGCCGGAGCCCATGCTGGCCACAGAGTGGGAGCAGGTCGACGACCTGACCTGGGAGTTCAGCCTCCGTGAGGGCGTGCAGTTCCACGACGGCAGCCCGCTCACGGCGGAGGACGTCAAGGCGTCCATCGAGCTCGGCTCTGGCTTCTCGGGTGAGAGCGCCTACTCGCTGACCTGGATCCCGGCTGAGGTCGAGGTCGTGGACGACATGACCGTGCGGATCTCCACCGAGCAACCGTTCGCGCCCATGCTGGTCGAGTTGGGACAGATACCGATCCTGTCCGCCGATTTCATCGCCGACCCGCAGGACACGCCCAACGGCACAGGACCGTTCCGACTCGTGGACGACCAGGTCGAGATCAAGACGATGGAGGCGAACACCGAGTACTGGCGGGACCCTCCACGTATCCGCGAGCTGGTGTGGGAGTTCATCGCCGACCCGTCGACTCGGACGAGTGCCTTACTCGACGGCTCGGCGCAGGCCATCGACCGGGTGCCGCCCGAGCAACTGCCCGCGCTGGACGGTGCGGAAGGCGTCGAGTTGGTGTCTGTCACGGGTGTAGAGAGCGTCAACCTCTGGGTCCGCCCAGGGCGGCTGCCGATCTGGGACGAGAACATCAACTTCCGCCGGGCGGTGAACTGGTCGATCGACCGCCAGCCGCTGGTGGAAAGCCTCGTCCTGGGCAACAGCAGGGCGGCAACGAGCTACCTGCCCACGAACACCCTGTTCGCAGGCCCGCAAGAGCCGGTGTACACGTTCGATCCTGAAATGGCCGCACAAGAGCTGGAAGCGGCGGGTGAGCCGGACGGCGGGCCCGAGTTCGATCTGTGGGTCGCCGAAGGCTTCCTGCCGAGAGGCCCAGAAGTCGTACAGGCGATCGTCGCCCAGATGGAACAGGTGGGTCTCAAGCCGCGGGTCGTCACGTCCGATGTCGCCGGCATGATCGACGACATCTTCAGCGACACCGGAACCGGTGCGATGTACCACCTGAGCTGGTCGTCCAACGGAGATCCGAACGCAGCGGCCCAGGTCTACTCCGAGCAGTTCGCCTGGTA
>DASUUH010000010.1:0-14387 GCA_036374175.1 Jiangellaceae bacterium
CGACGTCCCACGCCGGAGGTCCTGGCCCATGTGCCTGCGGCGAGCGGATCAGCCGAGATCGGCAGCGGCGGGGCCTCCACTCCGGAGGCCGGGCGGTCGGCCACGCGATGGGCCACCCCGGAGGTGCGGATCGAGCTGGCCACCCTACTCGGACTCGACGAGCACCCCGGCGAGATCCCGCCCTGGGGCTACCTACCGGCCGATCTGGCCCGCCAACTGGTCGCCGACATGCACGCCGCCGAATGGCGGTACGTCTTCTGCGACCCGGCCGGCCGCGCCATCGCCGGCGGACTCATCCGCGCCCGCCCAGCCACCACCAGCGGCGCACCCGTACGGCGCGACCCGCGACGCGGCGGCATCGTCGAGATCGCCGTCCCAGCCAGCCGACTCGCCCGCATCGCCGCCGCCCAACCTTCGGGCGGCCGGTGGCAACCAGTACTGGTCGAACTGGCCCGTCACGCCGAACAACGCGGCCGCGACCCCGACACGGACACCAGGGACACCACCCGGCGCACCGCCGGGGCAGTGCTGCGCCGGTGGATCGCCCTGCGCGATCGGCAATGCGTCCACCCCTGCTGCCGGGCCCCGGCCCGCACCACCGACCAAGACCACCGCATCGGCCACGCCCACGGCGGACCCACCATCGCAGCGAACCTGTCCACCCCATGCCGGCACGACCACCGGCTCAAAGACGAGGCCGGCTGGACCATACGCCAACCCGAACCCGGACTCACCGTGTGGACCAGCCCACTCGGCCGCCGCTACGAATCGCGCCGGCCCCCGGTCATCCCGGCCGTCCCCGAGCCGTACCCAGACGACCAACGGCGACTCGACGAACCCGTCGGACTCTACGTGTGGGTCAGCCGACCGGAATCGTGCGAATGCGACGAACCCTGCGACTGTGAACCGCAGATCCTGCCACCAATCCCGACCAGAGCACCACAGGAGGACTCCCTGCCCGACCCGAAGCCGACCGCCATCTTCGACCCGAACGAAGCATTTCCGTTCTAGTACTCCCAATTCCAGGACGCAGACGGACAAGATCAGTATGGGTCGCTCACCGCACCACTGTCTTCCTTTCCCGCAGTGGCCAGTTACCGGGTCTGCGGGCGCTGACAGGTAAGCTCAGACAGCTCGCGGGGCGGTAGCTCAGCCGGTTAGAGCAGGGGACTCATAATCCCTTGGCCGTGGGTTCGAGTCCCACCCGCCCCACCACCGCTGACCAGCATCGACGGACTGCGGCAAGATCTCGGAACGGTCGGCGTGGTGCCGCCCGTGGTGCGAATCTTTGCTCTACCATGACCGCCATGGCCAGTACGAGTGCCGCGCGGCGCCGAGGACGCGGGCGCGTCGAGACGCTGCCGTCTGGCGCTCTACGCGTGACCGTGTACTCCGGATCGATCCGCTGTCGGGTCGTCGGATGTACCTACGCGAGACGGTCCCGGCCGGTCCGCGCGCCGCAGGCCAAGCCGAGAAGGTTCGGACGCGGCTGCTCAATCAGGTCGACGAGAAGCGCAACCCTCGGACGACGGCCACCGTCAGCCAGCTGATCGATCGCTGGCTAGAAGTAATCGACGTCGAAGCGAGCACAAGGCAGGGCTATGTGCGCAAGATCGGCAAGCACATCCGGCCGGCACTCGGAACCATGCAGGTTGGCAAGCTCGACGCGGAGATCTTGGAATCGTTCTACGCCCAGCTGCGGAAGTGCCGTGACCACTGCGGAGGCCGGAAGTACGCCCAGCACCGCACGCCTGCCGAGCACGTGTGCGACGAGCACGATGGTCCGCGCTGTCGCCCGTCGAAGCCGGCAGAATGCCGGGCGTGCGCGCGAATGTGCCGAAAGCACGCCTGCCGAGGCCTAGCGGATTCGAGCGTGCGGCAGATTCACTGGATCCTCAGTGGAGCCCTGGACCGTGCGGTCCGCTGGGGATGGATCGCTGTCAACCCGGCGCGACAAGCCGAGCCGCCGGCACTACCCCGACCGGACCCACGTCCGCCGTCGGCAGACGAGGCGGCCCGGCTCGTGGAGGCGGCCTGGTCAAGTGATCCTGAATGGGGTGCGCTCGTCTGGCTCGCCATGACCACCGGCGCTCGCCGCGGTGAGCTGTGCGCTCTTCGCTGGTCCGACGTTGACCTCGACAACGGCGTGCTGGTCGTACGACGGGCTCTGTTCTTGGACGAGGACGGCCGACTGAGCGAGAAAGGCACTAAGACCCACCAGCAACGGCGGATCGTGCTGGACTCGGAGACGGTCGATTTGCTGCGCGAGCACCTTGATCGGTGTCGTGGACATGTCGCAGCGCTAGACGTCGAACTCTCGGCCGACGCGTACGTCTTCTCGCGTTCGCCGGATGGCAGTACTCCGCTGATCCCTGATTCCGTCACACAGCGGTACGACCGGATGGCTAGCAGACTGGAGATCAAGACGACATTGCACAAGCTTCGGCACTACTCGGCCACGGAGTTGATCGCGGCAGGCGTCGATGTCCGCACCGTCGCCGGACGGCTCGGCCACAGCGGAGGAGGGGCAACCACGCTTCGGGTCTACGCTGCGTGGACATCCGAAGCTGACCAGCGCGCCGCCGCAGCGTTGTCGGCCCGCATGCCCGCTCGCCCGAGCTCAAGGTCCATGGACGGGCGATGACCCCAGGGCTTTCGCTTTTTTCGAATATCTAAGTATGCTGGTGGCATGGCAAGCGCACTGAGAGAACGCACTGTCCTTCCACCTGACGACCCGTCCGGGCTGACAAGGTTCGCCAAAGGCTTGGCGGGGGTCGAGGCACCGTCGCGTGCCCGGTTGGTGGGCCCGGACGGCACCGAGATCGAAGTCCCGGAGGAGCTGTACACCGTCCTGCGGGATGTCGTTGACACACTGTCCCAGGGGTTGGCGATCACAATCGCGCCGCACAACACCATGCTCACCACGCAGGAAGCGGCTGATCTGCTCAACATCTCGCGGCCAACCTTGGTGCGGCTGCTGACCGACGGCGAGATCCCCTACACGATGCGAGGCCGGCACCGCAGGGTGCTGCTTCGGGACGTGCTCGACTACCGCGAGCGCACGCGCCGCGACCGCCGACGGGCGCTGGACGAGATGGCGGCCGCCGGCGAGGAAGCTGGGCTGTACGAGGCAACCGCGACGCCGCGACGCACGAGATGAGGCACGGTGGCCTCCCAGCGTTCCTCGACACATGCGTGCTCTACCCCGCCTACCTGTGTGACACGCTGCTACGACTCGCTGAGGCCGGTGCCTACCGACCGCTGTGGTCGGCCGACGTGCTCAGTGAGCTACGCAGGAATCTGATCGAGGCTGGCATCGCTGCCGACAGAGTCGACTACCGCATCACCCAGATGCGCGAGACGTTTCCAGGCGCTGCGGTCGCCGGCTACGAATCCTTGATCGAGGCCATGACGAACGACCCGAAGGATCGGCATGTGCTCGCCGCCGCGGTTCGCGCCAACGCCGAGGTCATCGTGACCTTCAACACCAGCGACTTCCCCGAGCACGCACTCAAGGACTACGAGGTCGCCGCCGTTCATCCCGACGACTTCCTCCTCGACCAGCTTGATCTGTACCCGGGCGTGACCCTGGAGGTCCTACACCAGCAAGTCGCCGCCTACCGCCACGAGCCCACCACGCTGCCCGGCTTGCTTGTCAGACTCGAGCATTCAGACGTTCCTCGGTTCGCCGCCGAGGTACGTCGCCACCTCCGATAGCTCAGCATCGCTGGACCGGACCAGGCCCGCGCAGCCGCGATGCTGGCCGTGCGTGGCCATGTGGCCAATAGCGATCATCGTGGCCGAATCGGATTGGCCGTGGCGGCATCTCTCGTCCCATCGGTACCGATCGCAGCCAACTCATACACGTTGCCGGCCATGACGCTCAGCTACTGATCTTGCCCGGAATCTAGCCCGGGACTCCTGCCCTACGAGCCCAGCCAACCGTCAGCCGCCGCACACATCAAGAGTGTGGCGTGTCGACAATGCGGTCGCCCGCGTGGCAGTCCCGGCAATAGCGGGACCACGCAGCACGCGGAAGGTGTCGTCGACCATCGTCAAGGCATCTGATGCGAACTCGCCCCGTTACGCGTACGGGCGAGATGCCAGAGGTGTCTGTCTGATGTTGACGCAGCCGGGACGGGCTCGTGTCGGGTCGCGCGCAGGCGGTTTGTCGAGGACAGCGGTTCGGCCGCGAACGTGTTCGCGAGGTCGGGCTGACTCGGCTGTAGCGGTGACAGCGGGTGGGATGACGTCCGGCAGAGTCGGCCGCGAACCAGTCTCGTGACCAGCGACGCTGGCACACGTCCAAAAACGCTCGACGCTGACCGCATGCTTCCGGGGCGGCCGCTGACGGATCACCGGTCATCGGCCAACGTGGTGCTCCGTAGGGTTGCATGCAGCCCGCGGTGGCCACAACTACAAACACGGCCAACCGTTCTCGGACGTGGCCACAAAGTCATGACCGAACCCCTTTCGCTGACCGCCGTTGACGACGTAGACCACTCTGACCGGTGTCCTCACGGCCAATGTTTCGACGCCGAGTCGGAGGACGGCGACGGCTCCGGCGGCTACCAGCTCGCTCAACGGTTGGATCTGCACGCCGGCTCTGCGGTGTCGCCCGGCTCAAGACCGTCTGTGAGGCCTCCTCCAGTCGGCCCAGGGCCCAGCCCGTTGACGAGGGTCACTTGATGTCGAAGGTGACGGGATAGACGTTCCCGCGCACCGCGCCGGCGACGGGGCCGGACAGCTCGTACGCCGCGCGGGCCGCGCGGCCTCAACCCGGTCCGGCCCGGCGGTCGCGACCTCGGCGACCGCCAACCCATGCGGATCGACCCGCCAGCGCCGTCGACATCGGCCGCCAGAGCCTGGCGGACCGCGGTGAAGTCGATGACTCCCGTGGACGGTGACCACAGTGCGGCGACACCGGTGGCGGCCGGCTCCCGCTCGCGGAGCTCCCCGGCGTCGATCGGGCGGCCCTGCTACGCCGTTGGCGGCCGACCGCTCGGCCAGCGCGTACAGCCGACCCAGCTCGTGGGCGCCGGTTGCCACGACGAGCTTGCCGTTCGTCGTCATTGGGATGCCGCGGTCCGCGGCGCACTTCTCGATCACGTCTTTGCCACGCCTGCACAGGCGTGCCTTCAGCGACGCGGGTCCGTAGTAGATGCCTGCGTGCAGAACGCCGGAGTTGTGGCTGCTCTGGTGGCGGGCGACGTCGGACTCCTTGTCGACCACGACCTGCAGCGCGGGCCTCCGTCGGGTTGTCCGCCGCGCTTTGGCCAGTCCCACGATGCCGCTCCGACGACCGCGACGTCGGGTGGCTCGGCAGTCATCGGCACGTCCTGGTCCTGATCGACGCCCAGTCAAAGGACGAGGTTATGGCGGATTGTCCCAACCTGTCGTGGTGAGTCGCAGTTTGCCTCCGCGACTGGCCTGCGACCGGACCGCGACTGTCCTGCTGGAGCGTCGTGTAGCGGCGCAGTATGCGTCGGCATGACAGGCGACCGAATCTTTTCGGCTTGGGCAGGAAGCCATGGCGGGAGGCACGCACTCGTCCTACCGTTCGAATGTGGACTTCGCCGTGCTCGGCGCGCTCCAGGTCTCCGGCGAGAGCGGGCCGATTGAGATCGCCGGGTTCAAGGAGCGCACGGTGCTTGCGCACCTGGTCGCGAGTGCCGGCCGGATGGTGACCACAGATGAGCTGATCGACAGCCTGTGGGGCGACGCTCCGCCGCGCACGGCCGCGAAGTCGTTGCAGACGTATGTGCTTCGGCTCCGGAACGCGCTGGAGCCGAGCCGCCACGGCGTACCGCGCCTGATCGTGACTCAGATGCCTGGCTACCGACTCGCGGTTCCCGACGACGCAGTCGACGCATGGCGCTTCGAGCGCCTCGTTGACCTGGGACGCCGGGCCTACCGTGAGGGTCGGGCCGACGCGGCCGTTGGAACTCTGCGCGAGGCTCTCGCTCTCTGGCGCGGTCCCGCCTATGCGGGATTCGAGGCGACCAGGTTCGGCGGCGCGGAGTCACGCAGGCTGGAGGAGCTGAGACTCGTCGCACTCGAGGACCGGATCGCCGCCGATCTGGACGTGGGCCGAGCACGCGAGACGGTTTCCGAGCTCGAGTCCCTGGTGCACGAGCATCAGCTGCGTGAGCGGCTGTGGCACCTACTCGTGCTGGCGCTGTACCGCTCTGGGCGGCAGGCCGACGCGCTGGCGGCGTACGCCCGGGCCCGTGAATTCCTCATCGATGAGATAGGCGTGGAGCCGGGCGAGGAGTTGCGAGCACTGCACGCTCAGGTGCTGGCACAGGATGAGGGGCTGCGGACCCCGATCTCTGGTCCGGCTGTCCCTCCCACGCTGCTGGCCCCGCATGGGCCGTTCGTGGGCCGGGAACGCGAGCTCGAAGTTCTCCGCAACGCCTGGACGCGTTCCGCTAGCGGGCAACCGACCACCCTGGTCGTCCGAGGTGCCAAGGGCTCCGGTCGCCGCCGCCTGGCAGCCGAGTTCGCAACCGAGGTAGCCGACCAGGGCTGGGTGGAGCATCGGACCGACGGGACGCTCCCGACCGATGCGGCCGAGACACCGACGCTGACCGTTGTCTCCGGCTCGCCATCGTCCACGCACCGCGGCCAACTGTCCGGTCCGCGCCTCACCCTCGTGATCGGCGGCCCGTCTGTCGCAGCCCCCGATGGGGCGAATGTGCTCGACCTCACGCCCCTGGCGCCCGAGGACGTGCGGGTGATCCTGGAGACATATCTCGACGGATCGGCCGTTGACACCGCGCTGCCCGAGGTGTTGCGTCAGACAGGCGGTGTCCCTGGTCTGGTCCACGACGCCGCACTGAGCCTGGCACGACGCCACGCGATCAGGCGCGTCGGGGAGGCGGCTGTCAGGACGGACCTGATGCAGGCCGCACTCGGTGCAGCACGAGACGACCTGCGGGAGGGTGTCGCTGAGTTCCAAGGCGTGCTCGAGCGCCAGGAACTGCCCGCCGCTGACATGTGCCCGTGGAAGGGCCTCGCCGCGTACGAAGTCGCGGACGCACCGTGGTTTGCCGGCCGCGAGCGGCTCGTTGCCGAGCTGCTGACCCGGCTGGCGACGGCCAGCCTGCTTGCCGTCGTCGGCGCCTCCGGCAGCGGGAAGTCCTCGCTTGTCCGTGCAGGACTGCTGGCCTCGCTCCACGCCGGTGCCCTTCCGGGCAGCGAAGGGTGGACCGAGCTCGTGATGCGTCCTGGGCTGCACCCGCTGCGCGAGTTGGTGCGGGTCGCCCTGCGCGGGGCCGAACCGAGCGATGACCGGGTCGCCGACCTGCTCGAACGAATGGTGTACAGCGACGAAGCAGTGGGCCGGACCGTCGTCGTTGTCGACCAGCTCGAGGAGACGTGGACGGTGTGCACGAATGCCGGCGAGCGGGCCGCTTTCCTCGACGCTCTTGCCGAGATCGTCGAGTCCGACTCGCGCTGCACCGTGGTCCTCGTGGTCCGCGCCGACTACGTGGCCGAGCTTGCCGACCACCCGGTGCTGGCCCACGCGCTGGCCGATGCGACCGTCCTCGTGGGGGAGCCGAGCGAGGCAGAGGTGCGACGTGCCGTCCAGCACCCTGCCGAGCGCGCGGGCCTGCACCTCGACGTCGGGCTCGCCGATGCCATGGTCGCCGATGCCGGCGGTGAGCCCGGCTCGTTGCCGTTGCTGTCCACCGCGCTGACCGAGCTGTGGGAGCAGTGCGACGGCCGCAGGCTCACCATGGCCGCCTACGTCGCAGCCGGCGGCATCCGCGGTGCGGTCGCGCGGATTGCCGAAGCGGCCTACGGCGCCCTCGAGCCCGAGGATCAGGCCGCGGCCCGGGTCCTGCTGCTGCGGCTGGCCGGACCCGGCGAGGCCAACGCGGTGGCCCGGCGCCGGGTTCCGCTATTCGAACTGGAGGCATTGCCTGATCCGAGGGTTCGCGCGGTTGTCGACCCTCTGGCGCAGGCCCGGTTGCTCAGTGTCAGCGCTGGCCACGTCGAGGTGGCGCATGAGGCACTGTTCCGTGAATGGCCCAGGCTGCGAGCCTGGCTGGACGACGACGCCGCCGGGCGCGCCGTCCAGCGTCGGCTGGCCGTCGCCGCCGGGGAGTGGGACGCCGGCGGGCGGGAGGCGACCGAGCTCTGGCGCGGAACCCGCCTGGCCGCGGGGACCGACTTCGCCGCCTCCCACCCCGACGAGGTCACCGACGTCGAGCACGCCTTTCTGAAGGCAGGCCAGGCCCAGCAGGACGCTGAACGCCGTGCCGCCGAGGAACGTGCAGCCGCCACCGCCCGGCAGAACCGGCGGTTGCGGTGGCTGCTAGGCGGCCTGGGCCTGGTCTTGGTCGCGGCGATGATCGCCGGCGTCCTCGCCGCTCGGGCGGAGTCCCGAGCCGAGCGGGAAGCCCTGATCGCCACGGCTCGGGAACTCGCCGCCGCGTCGGTGGCGAATCTGGAGGTCGACCCGGAACGGAGCATCCTGCTTGCCCTCGAAGCCGTATCGCGGGCCCGATCCCTCGACAGTCCGATCCGGTGGGAAGCCGAGGAGGCGCTACACCGAGCTGTGGTCGCCTCCCGCATCGTGATGACCGTGCCCGGCGTCGGGGGGTCATTGGACTGGAGTCCGGACGGCGGCGTGTTCGTGACCGAGGGGCCGGAAGACACCGGGATAATCGACATACGGGACGCCGAAACAGGCGAGTCGGTGCGTTCGTGGTCCGGCCACGACGTGGACGTCAACGCCGTGGCCTTCAGCCATGACGGCTCGATGCTTGCCACCACCGGTGACGATGGCGCCGCACGGGTGTGGGATCCCACGACAGGCAACGAGCTGCAGGCAGTACAGGGGCCAGGCGGGGCGGTGTGGGGTCCGTCGTTCAGTCCGGATGGCTCCCTGCTCGCGGCGGCCTGGCCGGACGAGGGTGTGGTGCGGCTGGTGGATCCGGGTACTGGGCGAACGGTCCGCGAAGTTGAGGTCGACGAACCACGGGCCACAGCCTTCAGCTCGGATGGCGCACTGCTGGCGATCACGACCTCTGCTGAGCCGCGGGCCTTCGTCGTGGATGCGAACTCCGGCGAGAGCATGTTCTCCCTCGAAGGCCACCGCATGCCGATCTACGACATTGGCTGGAGCCCGGACGGACGGTGGATCGCCACGTCGGGGTTCGACGAGGAGCCTCGGATCTGGGACGCGAAGACGGGAAAGCTTCGGTTCACACTGCCCGGTCATGCCGCCGAGGTGGTTGCGGCCGATTGGAGTGCCGACTCCACCCGCCTGATCACGGGGAGCCACGACGGCACCGCGAAGCTCTGGGAGATCACCGACAGCGGGGCGCGCGAGTTGCTCACTCTGGCTGGGATGAGCGACGCGATCGTTGGGGTCGCCTTCTCACCCGACGGCACCCGAGTCATGGCGGGCGACAACGCGATCAGCGCGGTGAAGATCTGGGACGTAAGCCTCAATGGCGACGCGGAGTGGCGGAACGTGCCCGGCACCCCGACAGCCAGCGCGGTTGCCTTCACCCCCGACGGTCGCCGCCTGGTCGTGAGCAGCGGGGGCCGGTCGGTGACCGTGTGGGACGTGAGGACGGGCAAGGGCGTCGTTACCGTCGGGCAGCGAGAGTCCGGATCCACCGACACCGTCTGGGACATCGACGTGAGTCCGGACGGAACGTTGATTGCTACCTCGATGGGCGACGCAACGGTGTGGCACGCCGCCTCTGGCACGCAGCTGTTTACCGTCGCCGAGGCGCCCGATGTCGCCTGGAGCCCGGACGGTGAATTGCTGGCAATGGCCAGCTTCGAGGGCGGGGTCAAGATCGTCGATCGGTCCGGCGGGGAGGTGGCCGCGCTCGGTGCCGAGCCTGGCTTCTTCTCCGATCGGGTCCAGTTCAGTTCAGACGGCCGTCTGGTGGCACACAACCGAATACCCGAACGGTTCAATCCGACGGCCACGGGTGTGCAGATCTGGGATTGGGAGCAGGACAAGCTCACGCGGATCATCCGAACCCCAGCTTTTCCCGACAGTCTCGCCTTCGATCCCACCGGCACCCGGATCGCGATCGGCCTTGGTCAGGGCCGCGTGGAGGTCTGGGATGTCGGCAGCGGGCGACAATCGTTGACTCTCGCGGGGCACTCGGGAGACGTCTGGGACGTCGTGTTCAGTCCGGACGGCTCGCGTATCGCAACTGCCGGCAGCGATGCGACTGTGCGGCTGTGGAATGCGGACTCCGGAGAGCAGGTCCTCGTTCTGCGCGGGCACGCAAAGACGGCCTGGAATGTGCGCTTCAGCCCGGACGGTTCGAAGCTCGCGTCCGGTGCTGCGGAAGACGTGGTGCGAGTATGGGCGCTCGATCTGGACGACCTCATCGCCATCGCGGAACGCAACGTGACTCGCGCACTCACCGACGACGAGTGCCGCCAGTACCTGCATGTGGAGAAATGCCCATAAGCGTGAGGTGACAGCCGCGACGTCGGCCGCGACCGTATCGCGAGCGAAGCACCACCAGCCGCGACCGGGTGGCGACCGCGCAGCGACCGACAGCGCGCATCGTCTGGGAACACCGCAGCCGAGCAAGCCACAGGAGGGGGTGGCCGTGACCACGCTGGACGGCTACGTCGCCAACGAGTGGCACACGCACGGCCACCAGGACGGCACGTTCGACGACCTCTGCGCATACGGCGTCGATCTCATCGGATGACTAATTCAGAGAACGGGGATGAACACCATGAAGCGATACTCGAGACACGTCGGCGCCACTGCCGTGCCGGTGGCGGACAGGCGCGCGTACGAATGGGGGGCGTGGTGATGACGACGATCACAACGAAGCTGACGGTCTTTGCTTCGGCGCTCTCGGTGCTGGGAGTGACCGCGGTGGCGACGGTGCCGCCGTCGGTCGGGGTGGAGGCCGACGAGTCGGACACGGTGGTGGAGTGGAACCAGCATGCGATCGATGCGATGCTGATCGCGGGCCAGCCGCTGCTGGTCGACGTGCTGCATCTGGCGATGATGCACGGCGCGGTCTACGACGCGGTGAACGCGATCGACGGCGGGCACCAGCCGTATCTCGGCGCGCCTCCGGCCGAGCCGTGGTACTCGAAAGAGGCGGCCGCCGCCACGGCGGCCTACCGGGTGCTGGCCAGCATCCTGCCGGCCGGCCAGCAGGACGCGCTGCTGGCGACCTACCAGGCGTCCCTGGACGCGATCGAGGACGGGCCGGCCGAGGACGGCGGGATCGCCACCGGGGAGGCGGCCGCCGCGGCGATGGTCGCCGCACGCACCGGGGACGGCCGGTTCGGCACCCCCGGGTTCCCTGTCGGGTCGGCGCCGGGCGAGTGGCGGCCGGTGCCGCCGGCGTTCATCAACGACCCCGCTGCATGGGTCGCCGACGTGACGCCGTTCCTGATCGACACCGCGTCGCAGTTCCGCTCCGACGGTCCGAACCCGCTGACCAGCGCCGAGTACGCCGAGGAGTTCGCCGAGGTCAAGGCGCTCGGCTCGGCGACCAGCACGTTGCGCACCGCGGAGCAGACCGAGGCGGCCCGGTTCTGGGGCGTCGGGCCCCCGCCGGTCACGTGGGCCATCATGTTCCGGTCGCTCGCCAGGGATCACGACCTACCGGTCGCCGACGAGGCCCGGCTGTTCGCGATGCTCTACCTGACCGCGGCAGACGGCGCAATCAGCTGTTGGGACGACAAGCGGCACTGGGGATTCTGGCGGCCGATCACGGCGATCCGGGAAGCCGACACCGACGGCAATCCCGCCACCGAGGCGGATCCGGCGTGGACGCCGCTGCTGCCCACCCCGCCGTATCCGGACCATCCCTCGGCGCACACCTGCGTCAGCGGCTCGTTCGTCTACACGCTGCAGGACTTCTTCGGCACCGACAAGGTGGCATTCGGCGCACGGAACCCGTTCAGCGGCATCCAACGCGACTTCACCCGCTTCTCGGAAGCGATCAAGGAGATCGTCGACGCCCGAATCTGGGCCGGGCTGCACTTCCGCACCGCCGACGTCCACGGTGCAGTGATCGCCAAGAAGGTCGCCCACTGGCGAGACAAGCAGTACTTCCAGGGGAGCTGAACACCCGCACTCGAACGGCACCCGCTCGTTGCCGACACGCGGAGCCGGCCCCCATGGGTGTGGGGGCCGGTTCGGCAGCGTGATGACTGCGGGCCCGTGTACTCCAGGATGTACAAGCCGCGGTCCACTTCCACGGTGATTCCCACCAGTGGTTGCGGTCGGCGCGGGCGGCGCGCAGCAGCTTCGCGGCCGCCGCGTCGTCGAGCGCCTTGGGCAGCGGATGGTCCAGCCGGGGTAGGTCACCGTTGAACATGGGCACCCCTGGCCGGCGCCTCCGGCCACGACCATTCGTCGATGCGGACGAAGAACATGCGCAGCGTGCCCAGTCGATGCGCCATTGTCGCCGGCGTGACGCGGGGCCTGTTCTGCCCGGGACGCGCGGCCAGCCACGGCTTGTAGTCCTCGACGTGCCGGCGCACCACGTCGGCGATGCTGCTCACTTCCGGAGCGGTCTGGGTGAGGAACGCGGCGAACGAGCGCAACGCGAGGTCGGCGCCGGTGACGCTGCCCGGGCGGAGCACGCAGGCGATCTGCTGCAGGTAGCGCCGCATCGTGTCGACCAGTTGCGGCTTGACGGCCGCCAGCTGTTCCCAGGTCGGCAACAGCAGCGGCCCGCTCACCGTGCACCACCAGCAGTCGGCTTGTCGGCGAACAGCTGCGCGTCGATCACCTCGGCGGCCCGCCGGTACTGCGCGGCGAGCCAGTCATCGGCCAGGTGCAGGTAGATGCGGGTCGACTCGATCGAGGCATGTCCGGCTTGGGCCTGCACCGCCTCCAACGCCATGCCGGCCTCGCGCAGCCGGGTCAGGCAGGTGTGCCGCAGCTGGTGACAGGTCGCGTGCTTCAGGCCGGCGCGGCGGCTGGCGCGTTCGAGGATCTCGTCCAACCCGTAGGCCGACAGCCGATGCCCGCGGCGTTGCCCCTTCAACACCACGAACACGAACTCAGTCGCGGCATCGGCTGGACGTTCGTCCTCGAGGTAGGCAGCGACGTGGTCGAAGAACCGGCGCGAGACCGGCACCAGTCGCTGCCGGCCGCCCTTGCCGTCGGCGATGAACACCCGCCGCTCGGCGACCCGCAGGTCCTCCAGTGGCAGGCCAAGAACCTCGCAACGCCGTAGCCCGCCGAGCACCATCGCAGCCACCATCGCGCGGTCCCGATGGGTGCGCAACGCACCGATCAACGCGTCGACCTCGGCCGGGGTGAGGATGCGCGGCAACCTGCGCGGGGCACGCACCAGCGGCACACCCTGATGCGGCCGCAGCCGCTCCCGTCGCGTGGGCAACCCGCGAGGCACCGGGTTCGCGGCCACGTCGCCGCGGGCCTGCAGGAACCCGTACAGCCCGGACACGATCGACAACCTGCGCCGCACCGTCGACAGCGAGACACCGGTCTCGTCGTCGTCGGCCACCGGCTGGAGCACACCATCGATCGATGGCCGCCCGGTGCGCTGCGCGGTCACGAACGCCAACACATCGCCCGGCCTCACCTCCTGCGGTGCCTTGCCGACCACGGTGAAGAAAACCTTCAGGTCATAGGCCGCGGCCAGCACCGTGTCCGGCCGGCACCGCCCGGCAACGAACCGCAGGTAGTCATCCAGCAGCGGCACACCCAGCCGGGCCGCCAGCGGATCACCGGGTCGGGCCTGCGGGCGGATCAGACACAAGTCCAGTAGGCCCATCGCCGGTGACACTCCCTTCACGGGACCACCGGGAACTCCTCAGCGAAATGTCCCAGAAGACCACCCACATAACATGCAGATGAGCAAGTGCCGACGGCACGCCGACCGCTCCCGCGTGGTGCCGTTCGTGGTGCGAAACGGTGTCGATCGGCGGGGAGCAAGGTGCCCCATGAGGCCAAGCTGAGGACAAAGACGCAGGTAGAGGCCACAAGCTTCGATGTCGAGGCCACTCATAATCCCTTGGCCGTGGGTTCGAGTCCCACCCGCCCCACTTCGCTGGCATAGAGACGACGATGCGCAAGCTCCGGCACTACTCGGCGGCTGAGCTGATCGCGGCTGGCGTCGACGCTCGCACCGTCGCCGGACGGCCCGCCACAGCGAAGAGGCGCAACACCCCTCGGGTCTACGCCGCGTGGACGCTTCCACATGGCGGCATGTCAGTGAGCTCACGCGTGATCGCGGGTGCCCAATTCGGTGTGAGCGAGGAGCTCCACCAGTTGACCGACCGTTCGCTGTCGCAGCAGGGCCTCTGGCAGGGGCTTGTCCGCCTGGACGTCGTAGCTGTTGCGGCGGCCGTTCTTGTCCTTGATCACATATCCGGCGTCCACCAGGTCGGTGACA
>DASUUH010000011.1:0-2624 GCA_036374175.1 Jiangellaceae bacterium
AAGGAGTACATAGACCGCATCGAAGCGTTCGACCGGACGCCGATCGGCAGCCGCCCACTCAACTCGATCATCACCGTAAACCCGGACGCCCTCCGGATCGCGGCCGCGATCGACGCCGAACGCGGCGAGATCGGCCCTCGCAGCCTGCTCGCCGGTGTCCCGATCATCGTCAAGGACAACTTCAACACCCACGACATGCCGACCACCGGCGGATGCGGCTGCTGGGACGACAACCTGACGGGCACTGACGCCACGATGGTCGAAGGCCTCCGCGGTGACGGAGCCGTGATTCTCGCGAAGGCGAGCATGGACGAGTTCGCGTTCGGGTTCGTGTCGCAGTTCTCGGCCTTCCAACCCGCCGGCCAGACATTGTTCGTCGCCAACCCGTACGACACCTCACGAACCGCCGGCGGCTCCAGCGGCGGCACCGGAGCCGCGATCGCCGCGAACCTCGGTGGCATTGGCTTCGGAACCGACACCGGCGGATCGATCCGCGTCCCGTCCTCGTACAACCAGCTCGTCGGCATCCGTCCGACCGTCGGCCTGGCCAGCCGCGACGGCATCATCCCGCTCGCGCTGAGCCAGGACACCGGCGGGCCGATCGCTCGTTCGGTGCTGGACGCGGCAGCAGCGCTCGACGCCGTCACCGGGTACGACCCCGACGACCCGGTGACCTCCGAGCAGGAGGGCAAGGTTCCGGCGTCGTACACCGAGTTCCTCGACCCGGACGCCCTCGATGGCGCGGATCGGCTACGTCCCGTCGATGGTCGGCAGCAACCGAACGACCACCCGCCTGTTCGCCGACGCGGTAGCAGAACTCGAATCGCTCGGCGCGACCGTCGTCCCGGTCACGCCACCGGCCGGATTCAGCGCCGTGCTCAGCGAACCCAGCGGCTCCACCAACGAGTTCAGGCACGACCTCGAGGACTACGTGGCGAAACACTTGTCACCGGCGGTCGAATACCGCGACCTGCAGCAGATCGTGGATTCCGGCCGCATCGTGCCGTCACGGCGTAACACCTACCTGTTCCGGAACAGCATCACGCCCGAGCAGTACGAGGCCTGGGCCGGACCAGAGGGCACGCACACGCTGGCGCTCGCGGCCGGAAAGGAACTCGTCACAGCAATGCTGGACGACAACGACGTCGACGCTCTCATCTACCCGTCCACCAACCCGTTCAGAACGCAGAGCACCAACCTTCGACTCAGCCCGAACACCGGTATGCCGTCCGTAACGCTGCCGATGGGCCAGGCCGTGGAAGCCGACGCGACGATAACCGGAGCCGGGGTGAACCTCGAGTTCTTCGGCCGCGACTTCGCCGAGGGCACCCTGCTCGGTCTCGCGTACGCGTACGAGCAGGCGACCCACTGGCGAACCACGCCACCTCTTTTCGGGGAGCTGGACTGACATGGCCGCACGAACCACTCTGACCAGGAAACCGACTTCGAAGGGCCGCTCGATGAGAACCAGCCGCAGCCGTCGTACGATCATCATCGCCACACTGGGCCTGCTCGCGGCCAGCGCGTCCGTGACCGTCGCCACCGCCGAGGAGACCCCCGAGCCGACCTACACCGTCGCCGTATCGTCCGCGCAGGTGTCGCTGGGCGAGACAGTCGAAGTAGCCGTCACTGCGTCTGACGTCCAGGACCTGTACGCGTACGATCTCGCCATCGAGTTCGACCCGGCTTCGTTCGTGTACATGCCGGGCAGTGCTGAATCCGGCACGAGCGGGGTAACGGTGGACAACCCATCGCGGTCCAGCGTCCGCGTCGTCCACACCAAACTCGGCACCTCACCTGCGGCGAACGGCGACGTGTTGCTCGCCACGGTGACGCTCCGTGCCAAGGGGTCGGGCGTGACGACGCTCGACGTGTCCTCACTCGTATCGGTGGCGACCGACAAGACGACCACGACGGCCTCGGACGTCGGTTCTGCGGAGGTCACCGTGACGACGAACTGACGGCTCCCACTGGCCGCCGCCTTTGCCTAGTGCTCGTGCGCAGCGTGATGCGCGGCCAGCAGGTCCTCGCCCCAATCGCTGCGCAGATCGCGCCACACGGTGTGGATGTGGTTGGCGTTGTTCTGCGTGTTGTCGTACTCGAGCAGGAACGTCGGGCCGAGCACGGCGTAGTAGTGACCGCGCCCCGGCTCGACGGGCCCGGCCCACCGGAACGACGCGTGCTCCAGCCCGGCGCCTTCGATGCCGGCCCACGTGGCGCCCGCCACCTCGGGAAGCGCACGGTCGAGGTAGTGGCGCACCAGCCGGACGAGCAACTCCTGCTGCCCACCGTCCATATCGGCGTACGCCAGCCCTGGTGGTATGAGGTTCACGTTCGCGACCGGATCGTGCCGCGTCAGGATGTCGTTCGGTGCCAGCGGTCCGGTGACGGCCATCGCACGCAGGTGCTCCGGCAGACCCGTGACCAGCGCCCGGCCGAGGTCTTCGTCTTCCGGCAGGGTGCGCAACCCCGCGTGCGGTTGACCGTCGGGCACCGCCGCCGGGTTGGCGCCGAAGAACATCGGAGCTCCTGCCACCTGCTCCCCGACGATCGTCAGGTGCACGGCCAGGTGGTGGCCGCCGACCTTCCACGCCCAGGGCTGCTCACCGGCGGGCTCGCCGAGT
>DASUUH010000012.1:0-8935 GCA_036374175.1 Jiangellaceae bacterium
CGGCACCGAATGATCACGTTCAGCAGGTTCGTCGGCACTCCAACAGGCGCACGCACCTGGTACGGCACCCATACGCATGCTGAACGTGATCAACCGACAGGTATCGGGAGGAAGATGTCGTCGATCACCCGGCGGGCCCAGGCGAGCAGTTCGACGTCCCGCAGCGGCTTGCCGCCGATCGGCGCAGTGGCCGGGCGCGGAACCAGCAAGGTGTCCACAGCGTCCTTGACCAGCGACTTCGGGTACAACCGCTGCAACCGCACCCGCTGCGAGTCGGCCAGCTTCACTGGACCGAAGCGCACGTGGTTGCCCTGCAGCGTCACCTCACGCAGGCCGGCCGATCGCGCGTGCGCCCGGAACCGGGCCACCTCCACAAGGTTCTCTACCTCGGTCGGCGGCGCGCCGTACCGGTCGAGCAGTTCGTCGCGCACCTCCTCGACCGCCGCCTCGTCGACCGCCTCGGACAACCGCCGGTAGGCCTCGAGCCGCAGCCGCTCGGACGGCACGTACTCGTGCGGCAGGCGCGCATCCACGGGCAGCTCCACGCGGACACTCTCGTCCACCGGCGGGCCATCGCCCTTGTACTCCGCAACCGCCTCGCCGACCAGGCGAACGTACAGGTCGAATCCGACGTTGGCGATGTGGCCGGACTGCTCCGCGCCCAGCAGGTTGCCCGCGCCACGGATCTCCAGGTCCTTCATCGCCACCTGCATGCCGGCGCCGAGATCAGTGTGCGCGGCGATCGTCGCCAGCCGCTCGTGTGCCTCCTCGGTCATCGGCTTGTCGCGCGGGTACAGGAAATAGGCGTACGCCCGCTCGCGCCCGCGACCCACCCGGCCGCGCAACTGGTGCAGCTGCGAGAGCCCGAGCCGGTCCGGCCGGTCGACGATCAGAGTGTTCGCGTTCGAGATGTCCAGCCCGGTCTCCACGATCGTGGTACAGACCAGCACGTCCACTTCCCGCTTCCAGAACGCGTCGATCACGTGCTCCAGCCGATGCTCACCCAACTGTCCGTGTGCTGTCTCGACCCGCGCCTCGGGTACCAGCTCGCGAAGCCGTGAGGCCATCTTCTCGATCGTGTCGACCCTGTTGTGCACGAAGAAGACCTGGCCGTCACGCATCAGCTCACGCCTGATCGCCGCGCCGATCTGCTTCTCGTCGTACACCCCGACGTAGGTCAGCACCGGGTGCCGCTCTTCCGGCGGCGTTGTGATCGTCGACATGTCACGAATGCCGGTGATCGACATCTCGAGCGTCCGTGGGATCGGCGTGGCCGACATGGTCAGCACGTCGACGTTGGCGCGCAGGTGCTTGATCTTCTCCTTGTGCTCCACGCCGAACCGCTGCTCCTCGTCCACGATCAGCAGGCCGAGGTCCTTGAACTTGACGTCGCCGGTGAGCAACCGGTGGGTGCCTATCACTATGTCGACCGTCCCGTCGGCCAGCCCGCGGATCACCGCGGCCGCCTCGGCGTCAGTCTGGAACCGCGACAGCGCCTTGACGGTCACCGGAAACTGCGCGTACCGCTCGGAGAACGTCGTGTAATGCTGCGAGACCAGCAGCGTCGTCGGCACCAGCACGCCGACCTGCTTGCCTTCCTGCACCGCCTTGAACGCCGCCCGGACCGCAATCTCGGTCTTGCCGTATCCGACGTCACCGCAGATCACCCGGTCCATCGGGACGGTACCTTCCATGTCGCGTTTGACCTCGTCGATCACGGTCAACTGGTCAGGCGTCTCGATGTATGGAAAGGCGTCCTCGAGTTCGCCTTGCCACGGCGTGTCCTGCCCGAAGGCGTAGCCTGGGGCGGCCTGCCGAGCCGCGTACAGCTTGATCAGCTCGGCGGCGATCTCGCGGACGGCCTTTCGGGCCCGGCCCTTGCGTTTGGCCCAGTCCGAGCCGCCGATCCGGTCCAGCGCGGGCGCGTCGCCGCCCACGTACTTGGTCACCTGATCAAGTTGGTCGGTAGGGACGTACAGCCGGTCGGTTGGTTGCCCCCGCTTGGACGGTGCGTACTCGATCACCAGATACTCGCGAACAGCACCTTGAACCGTGCGACTGGTCATCTCGACGTACCGGCCGACGCCGTGCTGGTCGTGCACGACATAGTCGCCTGGCCGCAGCTGGAGCGGGTCGACCTGGTTGCGCCGCCGGCTGGGCAGCTTTCGGCGCATGTCCTTGGTGGACGCGCGCTGGCCGGTGACGTCGTCCTCGGTCAACACCGCCAAGCCGGCCTCGGTGGCAATGAAGCCGTGGTCCAGGGTGCCGGTCGTGACGTGGACGATGCCAGCGTCGGGCACGGCGTCGAGTGCGTCGTCGAGCCGGGCGGGGACGTCGGCCTCCCCCAGGACCTCGACGATCCGTTCGGCCGTCCCGTGCCCGCCGGTGACGACAACCGCCCGCTGGCCGAGGCCGAGCCAGCCCTTCAGATCCGCGAGCACGCGCTGGGTATCACCCCGGTAGGAGTCGGCGGCGGCAGCAGCGATGGTCCGGCTCTCGACCCCTTCGACCGAAATGGCGGCCATCGCCGCTGCCAGGTCAGGGTCCAGCTCGTCATCCCCGTCGTCATCGCGTCGCGACCGCTTGTCGTCGGCGGTGTAGCTGGCGCCGAACGGGCTGACGCTCCACCACGGCAGGCCGAGTTCAATCGCGTGCGCCCGGATCTCGCCAAGCGTCCGGAACGCCGCGGCACCCAGGTCGATGGGCGTCTGGCCGCCACCGGCCGCTGCGGCCCATGACGCCTCGAGGAACTCCTGACTCGTTGCCACCAGATCGTGGGCTCGCGTCGCCACCCGCTCGGGATCACACACCAGGATGTGGGTGCCGGACGGGAGCAGGTCGAGCAGCAGCTCCATGCGATCGACCAGGGCGGGAGCCAGCGACTCCATGCCCTCGACGGCGATACCGGATGCCAGCTTGTCGAACAGTTCAGTCAGCTGTGGATGCTGGGTCGCAAGCGCGGCGGCCCGGTTGCGAACCTCCGGCGTGAGCAGCAGCTCGCGGCACGGCGGCGCCCACAACCCGTGTTCAGCTGCTTCCAGCGAGCGCTGGTCGGCGACCTTGAAGTACCTGATCTCGTCGACCGTGTCGCCCCAGAACTCGATCCGGATGGGGTGTTCTTCGGTGGGTGGAAAGACGTCTACGATGCCGCCGCGAACGGCGAACTCGCCCCGGCGCTCGACCAGATCGACCCTGGTGTACGCGGCACCGGCCAGGCCCTCGACGAATTCGTCCATGGCGATCTCGTCGCCGGCGTGCAACCGGACCGGTTTGAGCTCGGCCAAGCCGGCGACCTGCGGCTGCAAGACGCTGCGCACGGGTGCGACCACGACCTGCAACGGCCCGCTGCCTGGATCGGCGCCGTCGGTCTCGGGGTGGACGAGCCGGCGCAGCACTGCCAGCCGGCGGCCCACGGTGTCGCTGCGTGGCGAAAGCCGCTCGTGGGGCAGCGTTTCCCAGGCCGGATACTCGGCCACGCGGTCCGGTGGAAGCAGGCACCGCAGCGCACTGACCAGGTCTTCGGCTTCGCGCGATGTCGCCGTCACCGCCAGGACGGGACGCCCGGCGCCGACCGTGCCGTCCGCGATTGCACTGACGACGAATGGACGGAGTGCAGGTGGCGCGGTGAGGTCGAGCGCCGTCACCGAGCCCGCCCTGGCGTCCGCGACCGCGGAGCGCAGCGTGGCATCGCCTGGGTTGGTCAGCAGGGTTTGTAACAGGCCGGCGAGGCTCATGTGACGTCCTAGTGATCGGGTTCGGGCACGCGCCAACGCCCCCGACCCGGCGCGGGTAGGGGGTTCTCATCAGTCTACGTGCCCGCACCGACTCACCATTTCTGGCTGTCCGGCCGGACACGTCGGCAGCCACGGGAAACGCTGCTGTCCGGCCGGACAACCCGGCTCACGTCGAGGGCACGTGCTCGGCCAGGAACTCCTCCCAGGTATGCAGGCCGACGGACCGGTCGGGGGCGAGGTTGGCTCCTTCACGAACGGCGCGAGCGGCCTTGCCCGGAAGCCTCGCCGGCACAAGCAGCCGGCGCTTACCCGCAGCCCGCAAGTAGCTGCGAACCAGCTCCTTCATTTCGTAAACCCGCGGCCCGGCGATGTCGGGGACGAGTTCAGAGGGTTCACCGAGCGACAGCTCTACCAGTCGCGCCGCCACCTCACCGGTGTCGACGGGCTGGAACCGGACGCCGGCCGGGACGGGCACCACCGGAAGTTTGGCCAGCTGACGAACGGTCGCCAACACCAGATCGTGAAACTGGGTGGCGCGAAGCGTCGTCCACGGCAGCCCCGAGTCGGCGATAACCAGCTCCGAAGCCCGCTTCGCCGCGAAGTATCCGAACATCACCCGGTCGGTCCGGCTCGTCACCGGGATTCGGTCGGCACCGACGACGGAGATGTACACGATGTGCGGCGAGCCAGTCCGCCGGGCGGCTTCGACCAGGGTCCGGGTCTTGACGTCGTCGCCCTTGTTGCTGCCGGCGAGGTGGACGATGGTTTCAACGCCCTTAACCGCGGCTTCAACGCCTGCACCGGTGTCCAGGTCGCCGGTAACGTACTCGACGTCAGGGGTCGATTCGCGGTCGTGCCGACTCAGCACTCGTAGCTCGAGCCCCTTGTCCTGGAGCATCGGTACGAGCGAGGTGCCAAGCGTGCCGGTGCCTCCGGTGATCAGAATGGGCTGAATCACTGTCATCTCCGTTCTTCATCTGGGCAGGATCTATTGGTGTGACACCGCATACCGAAGGAATGTGACCGATGGATCAGCAGGTGCTCTCGGCCGAGCGGTTCGAACAATTCCGGCCCCGGCTGCGGGCAGTGGCCTACCGGATGCTCGGCTCGCTCAGCGAGGCCGACGACGCCGTCCAGGAGAGCTGGCTGCGAGCCAGCCGGTCCGATGCCCGCGAGGTGGAGAATCTCGGCGGTTGGCTGACCACAGTGGTGGCGCGGGTGTCGCTCAACATGCTCCGGTCGCGGGATCGGCGGCGCGAGGAGCCACTCGACCTCCGGGTGCCGGATCCGATCGTCGGACCCGCAGAGGGTGGCGACCCGGAGCACGAGGCGTTGCTGGCCGACTCGGTTGGCCTTGCGCTCATGGTCGTGCTGGACACGCTGGCGCCGGCCGAACGGCTTGCGTTCGTACTGCACGACATGTTCTCCGTGCCTTTCGACGTGATCGCGCCAATGATCGAGCGCTCACCAACGGCGGCGCGGCAGCTGGCCAGCCGGGCGCGGCGCCGCGTGCGCGATAAGGCTCCGGCTCCGGACGCGGACGTCTCTCGCCAGCGAGAAGTCGTCGATGCCTACCTGACCGCCGCTCGGCATGGTGATTTCGAGGCTCTCGTGGGCGTTCTCCATCCGGACATCGTGCTGCGGTCCGACGGCGGCGAGGCGCGCGCTCGGTACACCGCCGTTCTTCGCGGCGCGCAGGAGGTGGCCGGCCAGGCCGTCCGGGCCGCGCGGTCGCTGGCGCCGTTCGCGCGCCCGGTGCTGGTCAACGGAGCTGCGGGCGTTGTCACGGTCGCGGGCGGGCGGGTGCTGTCCGTCATGGCCTTCACTGTCGTGGACGGCAAGGTGGTCGCCATTGACGTCCTGGCCGATCCCGAGCGCCTTGCCGGACTGGAACCGCCGTTGCTCGACAATGATCGAAGAACCATCGATCCCGGCTCCCCGGGACGCATCTTCAGTTGATCAACCGTCCACGAAGGGATCGTCGAGTGCCTATCTACGCCGATCATCCCGGCCGCCGCACCCGCCAGCTCATCGCAGACGTGCTGGGCTTGATGTGGTCCGTGGCCGCCGTGCTCGTTGCCCGCGGCATCTACTCGCTGGTCGAACTACTCGGCCGGCCGGGTAAGGCGCTGGAGGACGCCGGCACCGGAATCTCCACAAACCTGGGCGATGCGTCGGACCGCTTACAGGACGTGCCGCTTGTTGGCGATTCGGTCGCCAGTCCGTTCGACAGCGCGGCAGGCGCAGCCGGGCGGCTGGCTGAAGCCGGCGTGGCGATACAGGACACCGCCAGGCTGACCGCCCTCGCCTTCGCGCTCATCTTTCTCGCGTTCGCATTCTCCGCACTGGCGGTGGTGTGGCTACTGCCGCGACTGTTCTGGATGCGGCGGGCGCGCGAGGCCCGCAGAGTAAGCGAGGCTGAGGGCGGACTCGAACTTCTTGCCGTCCGCGCCCTGGCCCGCCGCCGACTACCGCAGTTGGCCGCGTTAGGTGACGACATCGTCCCGAAGTGGCGTCGTGGCGAGCCGGCCGCCTTGCGCAAGTTGGCCGCCCTTGAACTGCGCCGTCTTGGACTGGCGCCACCGCCCCCGCCCCCGCCGTCACCCCGCCCGGCGGTTGACCACTGAACCTTGTCGATCACGGCACGCATGTATCGGCTCTCTACGGGGAAACCTGCCATCAGGTCAACCGCTCTGCTCCCCGCAGAACGACCGAAAAGGAGACCATCGTGGAAGTCATCGGTGTGATCATTGCGGGCATCATCATCGGCCTGCTCGGCAAGTGGGTTGCCCCTGGCGACCGCGACAACATTCCGCTCTGGCTCACCGTCCTGTGCGGCATCGGCGGTGTGCTCATCGGCTACTACCTCGCCGCGGCATTCGGCGTGGAGGACACCGACGGCATCGACTGGATCCGGTGGATCATCAGCATTGCGGTCGCGGCCGTCCTGGTGATGATCGCCGCCACTGTCACCGGCCGACGCGGTAACAGGGTGCCGTAAGCCCACCGACGCTGGCGGCGAAGTCCGCTGAACAACCGAACCTCACACAGCCCGGCCCGTTCGCCCAGCCCGATGCGAACGGGCCGGTCGCTGTTCGGCACGGCTCAGTGACCTGCGCTCTCGCCACCCGAGTCGTTCGTTGACGAGAACCAGCCCCGTAAGATCTACTGCACCATCGACCCAACCCGCTACCTGCCGATGACGCTTGACCCATCCTGGCCGACGCACCAAGCTCCGCTCGAGGTCGCCGGGCACGCCGAGTTGCTCGCCGCCGGTGCATACGACCCCGTTCCCGACTTTCTCGACCCACTTGTCCTCGACGTCGGCGAGGACGTCAAGACCGCCGCCGAGACCGCAGGCCACCTGGTGCTCACGGACGACGAGGGAGCACCGGTTGCGGTCTTCGACGTCGCGGCCGACCAGCCTGGATCAGGCACCGTGGCCGGCACTATCCGGCCAATTCGCGGCCATCACCGGACACTCTTCCCTGGCCTGCGATTCGATCCGCAAGCCATCCGCAAGCGGCTTGACGAGGCCAGGGCGGTAGCGGTCACCCTCGACCGGCCGCTCACCCTCGCCGAGGAGAACGCCGTCGCGACGATCGCCGCCGCCGACCGAACGGCGCTGCTGTTGCTGCCGTGCACGGGATCCACCGGAGCCGCCGGCGTGCCTGTCGAGATCACGGTTCGGGCTGCGCTGATCTCCGCCGAGCGCATCTCGTCGCACGTGGAGACGGTGGTGGCAACCCTTCCGCTGGTACCGCAGCGTGACGGCCAGCCCCCGACAGGTAGCCGCGAGGCGGCGAATGCAGTCGGCGCCACGTTGCTCGAGACCGGCGCCGAACCCGGTCCGCTCGACCACCACCGCTGGACGGGTGTCATTGCGACATTGCGCGAGGCCGTCGACGACGTGCCGCTGCCGACCCAACCCGGGATTGCAGCACTCCTTCGCCGGTGGCTCCCGCCTCGGCCGGAGCGCGGCCTGACCCTGTTTTTCACTGGCTTGTCCGGGTCCGGCAAGTCCACGGTGGCGCGCGGTGTCGCGGCCGCCATCAGGGCGAGATACGACCGCACCGTCACCCTGGTGGACGGTGACGTCGCCCGCCGGATGCTGTCCTCTGGCCTCGGCTTCAGCCGAACCGACCGAGAACTGAATATCCGCCGGATCGGCTGGGTGGCCGCAGAGATTACTCGGCACGGCGGACTGGCCATCTGCGCACCCATCGCCCCGTACGCCGCGACCCGGGCCGAAGTTCGGCAGATGGTCGAGGCGAACGGGGATTTCGTGCTGGTCCACGTCGCCACTCCGCTCGAGGTCTGTGAACAGCGTGACCGCAAGGGGCTGTATGCCAAGGCCCGTGCCGGGATCATCGCCGAGTTCACCGGCATCTCGGATCCATACGAGGAGCCCGACGACGCTGATGTGCGGATAGATACCAGCTCGATCACCGTCGACGAGGCCGTGGCAACGGTGCTCAGCTACCTAGAGCGCCACGGCTGGCTCCACCCGGCTACAACCTGATCCCGTGTCTTAGGCCAACACAACTGTGCGCTCTTCGCCGGCGGGCAAGGAGAGGAAGACCCCGAGGCTGGCCACAAGGGAGCGAAATACTCGATTGTAAAGGAAAAAGTCACACCTCGTTACTCCGTTTGCTGGCATACTGATCAGTAATCAAACGGGGGACGCGGGCTTCTTTCATTGTCCTAACGCTCGCGCTACCGCTGCCTGGGGGAAGGCAGACGATGAGAGTGCTTGTAACCGGAGGCGCGGGCTTCATTGGAACTCATCTGTCGGAGCGTCTACTCGTGGATGGGCACCAGGTACTGTCCGTCGATGACCTGTCGACGGGCGTCGTTGGGAACGTAACCGAGCTGGCGGGCAGTCCGGGCTACGAGTTCATCGAGGGCTCGGTTCTCGATTCATCCTTGATGGACGAGCTTGTTTCGCAGGTCGACACGGTCTTCCATTTGGCCGCAGCGGTCGGCGTCCAACTCATCTTGGACCGTCCGTTCGAGGGCCTTCGGACGAACCTGCAGGGCACGGAGACGGTTCTTCACTCCGCGCACCGGCATCGTGCTCGGGTCCTCGTCGCGTCTACAAGCGAGGTATATGGCAAGAGCTCAGCAGCCAAGCTCGACGAAGAAGCAGACCGAGTCGTCGGCTCGCCGCTGACCAAACGCTGGTCCTACGCCGAGGCCAA
>DASUUH010000013.1:0-30003 GCA_036374175.1 Jiangellaceae bacterium
GGTGCCTTACCACCCGCACGCGCCCGGTACGGCATGCCCAGACCTGCTGAACGTGATCAACCGGCCCATGTCAGTATGTCTTGACATATGATGTGCGGACGATCGGGTTGGGGGTGCGAGTGAGCTCGTACGAGGTGCTGACCATGGGGCGGATCGGCGTGGACATCTATCCGGACCAGGTCGGTGCGGGCCTCGACGAGGTCACCAGCTTCGGCAAGTACCTCGGGGGTAGTTCGTCCAACGTCGCCGTGGCCGCGGCCCGGCACGGCAGGCGGACCGCCACGATCACGCGGACCGGAGATGACCCATTCGGCCGCTTCCTGCGCCGCGCCCTGCGTGAGTTCGGCGTGGACGACCGGTACGTCGCACCGGTCGCCGGCCTGAAGACCCCGGTGACGTTCTGCGAGATCTTCCCGCCAGACGACTTTCCGCTCTATTTCTACGGCCGCGAGCCCACCGCGCCGGACTTGCAGATACGTGCCGACGAACTCGACTTCGACGCGATCCGCGGGGCCAGCGTTTTCTGGGTGACCCTCACCGGTCTGTGCCAAGAGCCCAGCCGCACCGCCACCCTGTCGGCGCTCGAAGCACGGGGCCGCCGCGGCATCACCGTGCTCGACCTCGACTACCGCCCGATGTTCTGGGAGTCCCGCGAAGCCGCCGGTCAGCTGGCCCGCACGGCGCTCGAGTTCGTCACGGTCGCTGTCGGAAACCTCGACGAGTGTAAGACCGCCGTAGGAGTACGAGACCCGGACGGGGCGGCCGACGCGTTGCGCGAACTCGGAGTGGACACAGCCGTCGTCAAGCGTGGCCCCGCCGGAGTGCTCGCCGTCGATGCCACGGGCCGGTACGCCGTGCCGCCGACACCGGTCGACGTTGTCAACGGGCTCGGCGCAGGTGACGGCTTCGGCGGCGCCTTGTGCCACGGCATGCTGTCGAGCTGGGACCTCGAGCGCACGATCCGGTTCGCGAACGCGGCCGGCGCCATCGTCGCGTCCAGGTTGTCCTGCTCGGACGCGATGCCCACGACAGAGGAAGTGATCGCCCTGATGGAAGCGCAGGCCCATGCCAGCTGATCGAGTGCGTGCCCTGGTCGAGACAAGGGTCAAGGATCCTGGCGCGGTCGCTGAGGCGGCCGCGCGACGGGTGCGGCCGGACGGCTTGTTCGGCCCATCGGGCAAGATCATGGTGATCGCGGCGGACCACCCGGCCCGCGGGGTGCTCCGGGCGGGCAATGACGCGATGGCCATGGCCGACCGTGCCGAACTGCTGGACCGGCTCATCGTGGCGCTCAGCCGACCGGGGGTGAACGGTGTGCTCGGCACGGCGGACATCCTCGAGGATTTGCTGCTGCTCGGCGCCCTGGACGGCAAGGTGGTGGTCGGTTCGATGAACCGGGGCGGCTTGGCGGGAACCAGCTTCGAGCTCGACGACCGGTTCACCGGTTATGACGCCGCGGCGATCGAGGAGAAGGGCTTCGAGATGGGCAAGATGCTCTTGCGCGTCGACCCCGACGACCCGGCCACGGCCCGAACTCTCGAGGCCTGCGCCAATGCGGTATCCGACCTTGCCGCGCGGCAGAAGATCGCGATGGTCGAACCGTTCATCTCGTACCGGGCCGATGGGCGAGTCCGCAACGACCTGTCCACGCAGGCGGTGGTCCGTTCGGTCACGGTGGCGGCCGGGCTGGGGACCACGTCCGCGTACACCTGGCTCAAGCTGCCTGTCGTGGACGACGATCCAGCCGGCATGGAGCGGGTGCTGGCCGCGTCGACGCTGCCGGCTGTGCTGCTTGGCGGCGAGGTGCCGGACGATCCTGATGCCGAATTCGCGCGCTGGGAGAAGGTGCTTCGGTTGCCCACTGCGATGGGCCTGGTGGTGGGCCGGACGCTGCTGTACCCGCCGGACGGCGATGTCGCCGCGGCGGTCGATACGGCGGTGAGCCTGCTGTGAACGGGTTCCACTTTCCAGCCGGATCGACCGCCCGCGAGCCGTATGCCGTCGAAATCGGCACGCACAGCGGCTGCCAGTGGACGTCTCTGCGCGTTGTCGAGCTGCCGCCGGAGGCGTCTTTGCGGTTCGGCACCGGCGACGAGGAGATGTTCGTCCTGCCGCTGGCCGGGTCTTTCGAGGTGGGCTGCGACGGCGAGCGGTACCAACTGAGCGGGCGTTCGGATGTGTTCAGCGGCGCGGCCGACACGGTCTATTTACCGCGCGACTCCCAGGTCGAGGTGAGCTCATCCGCCGGTGGCCGATTCGCACTGCCCGCGGCGCTGTGCTCGCGGAAACTCGCCGCGCGCTACCGGCCGGCGGCGGACGTCCCGGTTGAAATCCGCGGTGCCGGGCACGTGACACGCGAGGTGCACAACTTCGGAGCCGCCGACACCTTCGAGGCGGACCGGCTTATCGCGGTCGAGGTCATCACGCCGGCCGGCAACTGGTCGTCCTACCCGCCGCACAAGCACGACGAGGAAGTCCCCGGCGAGGAATCCGAGCTCGAGGAGATCTACTACTTCGAGCTCAGCCAGCCCCGCGGGTTCGGGTTCCATCGGGTCTACGGCACGCCGGAGCGGCCGATCGACGTGCTGGCCGAAGTCCGAGACGGCGACGTGGTGCTGGTCCCGCACGGGTGGCACGGCCCGTCCGTGGCCGCGCCCGGATATGACATGTATTACCTGAACGTCATGGCCGGCCCGGGGGAGAAGCGCGAGTGGTTGATCCGCGACGACCCGGACCACGCCTGGGTGCGGGCCGAGTGGGCCAGCCAGCAACCCGACCCTCGCCTCCCGCTAACCCGACAGCCATCCACTCAGCTGCGTTGATCATGGGCTAATCGTGGTATCCGGCCGGCTCGTAGCACGAATCGCCCATGATCAACGAAAAGAAGGAGAGGAGCGATTCACATGGCGCAGACAGTACGGCTGACGGTCGGCCAGGCGATCGTCCGATTCCTGCAACAGCAGTACACCGAACGCGACGGTGTCGAGCACCGGTTCATCGAGGGCTGCTTCGGAATCTTCGGGCACGGCAACGTGGCCGGGCTGGGTCAGGCGCTGCTGGAAGCAGAGCTCTCCGATCCGACCGCGCTCCGCTACTACCAGGGCCGCAACGAACAGGCGATGGTCCACGCCGCGGCGGCCTTCGCCCGGGTGCGCAACCGGATGGCCACGCTCGCCTGTACGTCTTCGATCGGGCCTGGCGCCACCAACATGGTCACCGGTGCCGCGCTCGCCACGATCAACCGGCTGCCTGTCCTGCTGCTGCCCGGTGACGTCTTCGCGACCCGGGTGGCCAACCCGGTGCTCCAGGAGCTGGAAAGTCCGGCCGGTTACGACATTTCGGTCAACGACACGTTCCGGCCCGTGTCTCGGTTCTTCGACCGGGTCTGGCGGCCCGAGCAGTTGCCATCCGCCCTGCTGGGTGCGATGCGAGTGCTCACCGACCCAGCCGAGACCGGCGCCGCGACGATCGCGCTGCCGCAGGACGTCCAAGCTGAGGCCCACGACTGGCCGGCCGAACTGTTCGAGCGCCGAATCTGGCACGTGCCGCGACCCGCCGGTGACGCGGCAGCACTGGGCCGCGCTGCCGCCGCCGTGCTCTCTGCCGAACGTCCGCTGATCGTCGCAGGTGGCGGGGTGAAGTACAGCGAGGCCACGGCGGCACTGCGCACATTCGCCGAGGCCACCGGCATCCCGGTGGCTGAGACACAGGCGGGCAAGGGGTCGCTGCCGTACGACCACCCGCTCGCGCTCGGCGCGTTGGGCAGCACCGGGACGACGGCCGCCAACCGGATCGCGGCCGGGGCCGACCTCGTCATCGGGGTCGGTACCCGGTACAGCGACTTCACCACGGCGTCGCGGACCGCCTTCGGCCACCCTGACGTCCGGTTCATCAACATCAACATCGCGGCCTTCGACGCAGCTAAACACGCCGGCATCGGCGTAATCGCGGACGCGCAGGCGGCACTGACCGCGCTGACCGCCGAACTCACCGGCTACCAGACGCCGGAGAGCTACCGGAAGCGGGTCCGCGAACTTGCCGCCGAGTGGGACGCCACCGTTGACCACGCCTACACCCTCGGGCACGAGCCTCGGCCATCCCAGGCTGAAGTGATCGGGGTGGTCAATGATGTTTCGGGCCCGCGCGACATCGTCCTCTGCGCCGCCGGGTCGATGCCCGGAGATCTGCACAAGCTGTGGCGAACCCGCGATCCCCTCGGTTACCACGTCGAGTACGGCTACTCATGCATGGGCTACGAGGTAGCCGGTGGTCTCGGAGCCAAGCTCGGCGCGCCGGACCGCGACGTCTACGTAATGGTGGGCGACGGGTCGTACCTGATGATGGCCACTGAGTTGGTCACCGCGGTCGCCGAAGGCGTCAAGCTGATCGTGGTCCTGGTCGACAACCACGGGTTCGCATCCATCGGGTCGCTGTCGGAGTCGGTAGGTTCGCAGCGGTTCGGAACGGCGTACCGCTCGCGCAACTCGGACACCGGGCGGCTGGACGGCGATCTACTCCCCGTCGACCTCGCCGCCAACGCTGAAAGCCTCGGCGTGCAGGTCAGGCGCGCGAGCGATGTCAAGCAGCTACGGGAAGCGCTGGAGGAAGCCAGCACGGCGGCCGGGCCCTTCCTAGTGCGTGTTGAGACCGACCCGCTGATTTCGGCACCGGACAGCGAATCCTGGTGGGACGTCCCGGTGGCCGAGGTGTCCGAACTGGAGTCGACCCGCGACGCGTTGCACACTTACCAGGACGGAAAGGCCGCCCAGCGCCCCTACCTTTGATCAACAGACCCGGTGCAAGGGGTTCACGACGTGAGGTTCTACATGTAGCGTCATAGAACAACACGATCTAGCACAAGGGGTGATTTCCCGTGCCTTCGTTGCGGGCCTCGCTGGCCGCTTCGTCCGTTCTTCTCGCCGGGTTGTTGGCAGCTCCTGCTGCAACGGCCGGCCCTCCTTCAACAGACAGTAGCGGTGAGGCATGTGCGGTCGGCGTGGCGCCGGTCGAGCTCACCGCGGTCGAGACCGCCTCCGCACCCCTCCCGGAGCCGGTCGTCGACTGTTTCCCCACCTTCGCTGAAGCGGTCGAGTTCGCGACGCGGGGCGAGCTCAGTGCAGCCTCGCCCGCCGAGCTGGAGTCGGCGGTCGAAAGTTCAGCGGTCACCATGGCATCGGTCGTGCTGGGCTATGAGTACAAGGGGACCAGCTACACAGGTGGCAGCCTCGTGCTCTACGGGTCGAGTGGGTCCGGCTGCGGCAGCGGTTCGACGTACGGATTCTCGAGCATGCCATCTGGCTGGAGCAACGTGATCAGCTCGGCCAAGGTCTTCGCGAGCTGCTGGAGCGTCCACTACGACTACACGAGCTACTCCGGTGACCGGCGGACGTGCACCGGCTCGTGCTCGTCGCTGGGGACGATGAACAACCGAACCTCATCGATCCTTTTCAAGCCGAGGGGCTAGCTGAGGCACGAGTGCCGACCGGCTAGTGCTCCAGTTGGAGCGCGAGCCCCAGCTCACCGCACGCAGCGGCGCTGCCCGGGACGACCGCGGCCGATCCGTCCGGCATCACGCATACGGACAACTCGGCTGGGACAGCCGCCCGGCGAGCCGGATCGGGTTCGGGCAGCGGCGCGCCAATGTCGGCTGCGGGGTCGACAATGCCGTGCCGCCATGCCTCGCGGCACGCGGCCTTTGCGTCGTCGACGGGAACTTGCCTGCTGTTCGCCGCGGCGACGGCGACGGCGGTGCCAGGGTAGTTGCCCCTGGCGTCGAGTTCTGCCCGGGATAAGCAGTGGACCAGGCTCGAGTCCGTCACCGGCTGCTGGGTTAAAACGACGGCCACTGCGGTGCCGCCGGCCAACGCGACAGCGGCGCTGAGCCCGGCCGCGATCGGCAGCCTTACCCTCGCCGCCCGGGGCTTCTCGTTCGCCACCGCTAACTCGATCAGCTCACGCATCACCGCCTGCCGTGCCGGATCCAAAGGGGGCACGTTCGCGGGCGGTACACGCATCTGGCTCATCTCCTCAAACATTCTGCGTAGACGATCGGCGGGTGGCGGGCATGCGTCGGCGGCGCGGTCGCTCGCGTTCGGCGAGTTCGCTGAGCCGCTGGCGGGCCCGGTGGAGGCGTGATTTGACCGTTCCGGTGGGGATGCCGAGCGCGAGCGCGGCATGCTCGTGGCTGAGCCCTTGCCACACGCACAGCGCCAACACATCTTGCTCGGCCGGCCGGAGTTGGCGGAACGCTGCGAGCACATGGGCGCCGTCACGTTCCAGCCCCGAATCGTAGCCGGAATGATCAGCGGCGTCCTCGTCGACCGGTAGCGGCGGCAGCTTGGCCAACAAGCTCCGGTGGCGCCGCAACGTACGTCCACGGTTCCTGACAGCTTGGTTGGCCACGGCGAAGAGCCAGGGAAGCACCGAGTCGTCCACGGTGAAGACCACCTCGTTGCGCCGGCGCCACGCCTCGAGAAACACCACAGTGGTGAGGGCTTCGGCTTCACCACGATTGCTGACCTGGGCGTGGACGTGCCCGTAGATGCGGGCGGCATGCCGGTCGAAGAGTTCACCGAGCGGGGATGGATCTGTGCTTTGCGCGCGAACCCAAAGCTCAGCGTCGGACGGCGCGACCCCGTCTCGATCATCGACCACGCTCCATTATGCGCAGGATCCACGTGCGCGGCCGGATCGACCCCGTGATCATCGGCACTTCGCGGGTTATGCAGCCGGAAAGTGCCGACGATCACAAGCGGCCGAGGGGTTTTAGTTCGGGCTGTTATCAGATCGTGACGAGCCACTACTGGAAAGAAGGTATCCAGTAATGCCACTCTACTAGTAAGAAACCTAACCAGTCGTGCTGCCACGACCATGCCGTTGCGGTGCCGAGTCAGGGAGGACTACATGAGACAGGCAAGCTTCCTTGCCGCAGGTATCGCTGCGGCTCTCGTCCTCGCCGCCTGTGGTGGTGACGAGGATCCCGTGGCCGAGTCCGACGAGCCGGACTCCACCGAGGCACCGGGCGACGACGCGGCGCCTGAGCCGGCCGATCTTCGGCTCTGGGTCAACGGCGGAGACACCCCGCAGGAGATGCGCGATTGGCTGATCGCCACCTTCGAAGAGCAGAACCCGGGCTCGACGCTCACTATTGAGGAGCAGAGCTGGGAGGGGCTGGTCGAGCGGTTGACCACCTCGCTGGCCAGCCCGACCGAGACCCCCGACGTGGTCGAGGTAGGTAACACGCAGGCGCCGACGTTTACCAATGTCGGCGCTTTCTTGCCGCTGACCGACGATCAGGTGGCCGAGCTCGGTGGATCAGACCTGCTGCCCGGTTTCGTGGAAGCGGGCACGGCCAACGGGCAGGTTTCGGCCGTGCCGCTCTACGCCGGCTCGAAGGTCGTGTTCTACCGCACCGACCTGTTCGAAGACGCCGGTGTTGAGGTCCCCTCGACATTGGACGAGTTTGTCGAGGTTGCCGAAACACTGACCGAGGCGAGCGACGATTCGAACTTCTCCGGCTTCTACTTCCCAGGTGCCGACTGGCGCAACGCCGTGGCCTTCATCTGGGACGCCGGTGGTGACCTCGCCGTCCAGAATGGCGACACCTGGGAGGGTGCGCTGTCCACGCCGGAGTCGCAGGCCGGGCTGGAGGTCGTTCAGCGCTTGTTCGCCCAGTCGAACGCTGCGAAGGACGGCGACGAAGCCGAGTCGTGGATCCCGTGGTGCAACGACGAGATCGGCATGCTTTCCGCTCCGGGCTGGGCCTACGGCGTCATCCAGGACCCTGACGCCGGCTGCCCCGATACCCCTGCCGCGGAGAACATCGGCGTGTTCGCGTTGCCAGGTCAGGACGGCCCGGCGCCGGTACTGCTCGGCGGATCCAACGTGGCGATCTCCGCTCAGTCGCAGCACCCCGAACTCGCCTACGAACTGCTCAAGCTGATCCTGAGCGAGGAGTTCCAAGCCCAGTACGCGCAGAACGGCCTCACGCCGGCGAAGATCTCGCTGACCTCTGAGATGGAGGACAACGAGACGAACGCCGCAGCGATCGCGGCTGCCGCCGAGGCCAAGCTGACGCCCGCGGCGGAGAACTGGGCGAGTGTGGAAGGCGCTCGGATCCTGGAGGACTTCTTCATCGGCATCGCCACCGGGGGCGATGTAGTCCAGCTCTCGGCCGACGCCGATGCGGCGATCACCGAAGCGCTGAACTAGCCAACCCGTGATCATCGGCACTTTCCGGCTAGATAACCCGGAAAGTGCCGATGATCAGCGGAACATTCGAGCTGTCGGAAGGAGGCCCGCCATGTCCGCAGCGACACCGGTCTCCACCTCGGCGGTGCCCACCGGCGGCCGGCCGCCCATCACCGCGGCGCGACGGCGGCGCCGGCCGATGCCGTACCTCCTGCTGATCCCGGCGACCGGGTTCCTGGTCCTGGCGCTCGGTTATCCGCTGATCCGTCAGGTCGTGATGTCGTTCCAGGAGTACGGACTGGCCCAGCAGTTCGGCCAGCCGGCGGAGTGGACGGGCATAGACAACTTCAGCCGGTTGCTCAGCGACAGCTACTTCTGGCTGATCGTCGCCAGATCGATCTTGTTCTGCCTGGTGAACGCCGGGTTGACGATGGTCGGCGGGATCTCGCTGGCGTTGCTGATGACGCGGATCAGCACGCCGGTCCGGCTTGTTTTGCAGGTGGCGTTGTTACTGGCATGGGCAATGCCGCACCTGGCGTCCCTCACGGTCTGGCAGTGGCTGTTCGACACCAACTACGGGGTCGTCAACTACGCGCTCACCAACTGGCTGGGCCTGGACTTCGACAACCACGCCTGGCTGATCCAGCCACTGTCGTTCTACTTCGTGGCGACGGTCGTCATCTGCTGGATGAGCGTGCCGTTCGTCGCGTTCGCCGTCTATGCCGCGCTGACGCAGGTGCCCGGCGACGTGCTGGAGGCCGGCGAAATCGACGGCGCGAACGGCTGGCAGCGGTTCCGTCTGATCACGGTGCCCTTGATCAAGCCGGTCCTCCTCATCGTGGGGCTCTTACAGATCATCTGGGACCTCAAGGTTTTCACCCAGATCTTCGTGCTGCAGGACGCCGGTGGCATCACCCGCGACACCCACTTGATCGGCACCTACGTCTACCAGCTCGGGATCAAGGAAGGGAACTTCGGCCTGGCCGCAGCGGCGTCCGGAATCATCCTCGTGCTCACCGTGGGAGTCGGCTTCCACTACGTCCGGCTGCTGGTGCGTCAAGAGGACGAGCTGTGACGACGATCACCCGCCCTACCCCGGCCGCCAAGGTGGCCGACGTGCCAACGCCCAGGCGGCGCTCGACCGCTCGTCGGCTCCGGCGAGCGCTGGCCAACGTCGTGGCCCTGATCGCGGCCGCCGGTTGGGTGTTCCCGGTCTACTGGATGCTCAACAGTTCGGTACTGCCGCAGCGCGAGGTGCGTAGCCGCGAGCCGTCGTTCGTCCCAGCCGGCGGCACCTTGGACAGCTATCGCCGGGTTTTCGAGACCGACTTCCTGAACTCGTTACGGCTGTCCGCCACGGTCACCGTGTTGACCGTGGCCCTGACCCTCGCAGCCGCGTTCCTGGCCGCGCTCGCTGTGACGCGCTTCCGGTTCGCCGGCCGGAAGGGGTTCATCTTGACCGTCCTGATCGTCCAGATGGTTCCTGTCGAGGCGTTGTTCATCTCCCAGTTCAAGATGCTCGAAGGCTGGCAGCTGCTGAACACCGTCACGGGGCTGACTCTGCTTTACGTCGGGGTCGTGGTGCCGTTCACCATCTGGATGCTGCGCGGGTTCGTCAACGGCGTCCCGGTCGAGCTAGAGGAGGCCGCGATGATCGACGGTTGCAGCCGGCTCAAGGCATTCGTCAAGGTGACCCTGCCGCTCCTGGCGCCGGGGCTGGTGGCCAGCGGGATCTATGCGTTCATCCTCGCGTGGAACGAGTTCGTCATGGCACTGGTCATCATGAACCGGCCGGAGACCCAGACCTTGCCGGTCTGGTTGCGCACCTTCATTCAGGCCAACCGGGCAAGTGACTGGGGAGCCGTGATGGCCGGAGCCACGCTGCTGGCCATCCCGGTTGTGATCTTCTTCCTCTTCGTACAGCACCGAATGACCTCAGGCCTGGTCGCGGGCGCGGTGAAAGGCTGATATGCACGACGGTCCAGCCGGCCCTGACGCCATCCGGGGCCTGGCCCTTCGCACGCTGTTCCCGGGCTTTGACGGGACGGACGTCCCACCCGAGCGCCTCGGCCGCCTTATCGAGGACGGGCTCGGCGGAGTGGTGCTGTTCGGGCGCAACATCGACCCGGCCCGTGGCGACGCCGGCATATCGGCCCTCACCACCCGGCTGCGCGAGTACCGGACCGACCTGTTGATAGCCATCGATGAGGAAGGTGGTGACGTCACGCGGCTTGACGTGGCGGCCGGCTCTGCCTTCCCGGGCAGCGCCGCGCTCGGTGCCGCGGACGATGCCGATTTGACGCGTGAGGTCGCGGCGTCGCTGGCCGCGCGGCTCCGCATGTGCGGCATCGACATCAACTTCGCGCCGGTCGCCGATATCGACGTCGATCTGCGCAATCCGATCGTCGGTGTGCGGGCGTTCGGGTCTGATCCGCACGTGGTCGCCCGCCACACCGCGGCGTTCGTCACCGGCCAGCAGGCACGCGGCGTGATCGCTACGGCGAAACATTTTCCCGGACATGGTGGGACGGCCGAGGACAGCCATGTCACCGTGCCCGTTCTGTCGGCGTCGCGCGAGGACTTGGACCGCCGCGAGCTCCTGCCATTCCGGGCCGCGATCGCCGCCGGCGTCCGCCTCGTCATGACAGCGCACATCACCGTGCCAGCCCTGGATCCCACGCGTCCGGCGACCCTGTCGCCCGCCGCCATCGACGGATTGCTGCGCGGCGAGCTCGGATACGACGGTGCGGTCATGACCGACGGGTTCGATATGCAGGCGATCAGCGGGACGGTAGGATACGCGGAAGGTGCCGTGCAGGCGCTGCTGGCCGGCGTGGACGCGATCTGCGTGGGTGGGGACAGCACGGGTCCGGAGCTCGTGGAGAAGATGGCGGACGCGATCGTCGCCGCGGTCCAGACCGGCCGGCTCAGCTACGAGCGGCTCGCCGAGGCCGCCCAGCGGGTAACAAGACTCGCCTCCTGGGCACGCGGATATGACGGCGTGGGCAGTGCGCACCATGAGGAAGCGCTGCCGCTTCGCCATCTCGAACCGGCCGAAGTGCGGGCCGCCCGCCGCGCCGTGGTGGCCCGGGGCGACGTGGTGCTGCGGTCGGCGCCGCTTGTCCTGGAATTGCAGGCAGCTCCTTCCCTCGCCGCTGGCCACGTGCCGTGGGGTATCGGCACGCCCCTCGCCGAGCGGCTGCCCGGCACGATCGTCGTCCCGCTCCATAACCCAGGCCCGCGGGTACGTGCCGTGCTGGCCCGCCATCCAGACCGGCCCGTCGTCGTCGCGGTGCGGGGGGTCCGCCGGCTGTCCTGGCAACTGACGGTCGTCGAGGACGTCCGAGCGGTCCGGCCCGACGCAGTCATCGTGGATCACGAGCTGTCCGACCCGGCTCAGTTCGACGAGCCGTACGTGCTGACGTACGGGGCGTCCCGGGTGACCGCCGAAGCCGCCGCTGATCTGTTGGCCCCATCCGCATCCGTCGATCACGCAAGAGTGGGACGGCCCGCCTAGATGCCTGGTTTGTCGTAGTTGACCGCTGCTCGGATCAAGCCTGAGCGAAAGGAAGCGTGTCACCCCACTCTTGCGTGATCGACGGAGGTGGTGCCGTAGGATTCGGCGTGGTCAGCTGCCACCTTTGAGAAGGAACGATCGTGTTGCTCAGCCGTCGCGTCGCCGCTGTCGCGTCCAGCGCCGTTCTCGCTGTTGCCCTCGCCGCGTGCGATGCGGACCAGATCGGCGCCGCCGCGGTCGTCGGTGGCGAGCGCATCACTGTCGCCGATCTGCAGGAACACACGCGCGAAGTCGCGGAGGTAGGTGGCGCCGAAACCACCGGCGACCAGGCCGAGATTCAGCGCGGACTCCTCAACCGGATGATCTCGTTCCGGCTGGACGACCAAATTGAGCGCGACACTGGAATCTCCATCAGCGAGGCGGAGATCGACGAGTTCATCGCCGATCAGCTCATTCCGCAAGCGCCGGACGGCGACCTCACGCCCCTGCTGGCGCAGAACTGGCTCACCGAGGAGACCCTCCGCGATGCGGTACGCCAGGTGTTGACCATTCAGGAGCTAGGTGGCGGGGAGGCGTATGCGCAGGCCATGGCCGCCGCCGCTGAGGAAGTCGGCGTCGAGGTCAACCCACGGTACGGGGCGTGGGACGGCACGCAGGTCGTGCAGCAGAGCGGTTCGATCTCGGTGCCGGTAGGCGGCCTGGTGCAGTGACGGCCGGCCGGCTGATCCTGCTCGTCACGAGCCCGCGGGTCGCGGCCGGCCTGCTGACCGCACCAGCCTGGGACGTGTTGCGCACCAGCCGGGTGCTCGCGGCCGATTCCGATCATCCGCAGTCCGCGGCCCTTGCCGCCGAGGGGATCGCCGTCGAACCGTACGGGCCGCCGCACCCGTACGACCTGATCGACGCGACGGCCAGCGGCGACGTCGTGTGGCTGGGCTCTCCGGACGGTGATCCCGGCCTGACCGACGGGTTGGCCTCGGAGGTAGCGCGCCGCACCACGCAGGGCCAGCCAGCCCCCGAGATCGAAATCCTGACCGGCTCGTACGACCTGCCCGGCGCCCGGCTGCTCGATCTGGTGGCCGTGATGGATCGGCTGCGCTCGCCGGGCGGGTGTCCGTGGGACCGTGAGCAGACCCACCGGTCGCTCGCCACCTACCTGATCGAGGAGGCCTACGAGACGCTCGAGGCCATCGAGACCGATCCTGACCACCTCCGCGAAGAGCTCGGCGACCTGCTCTTGCAGGTCGTGTTCCACGCTCGAATCGCGGAGGAGCAGCAGGAGGACGCGTACTCCATCGACGATGTGGCCGCCGGCATCGTGGCCAAGCTCATCCGCCGCCATCCCCATGTGTTCGGCGATGCGGACGCGCCGACGGCCGCCCATGTCGAGTCGCGCTGGGACGAACTCAAGAATGCCGAGAAGGGGCGCAGCTCGGCGCTGGAGGGCATCCCGGCGGCCCTACCGGCCCTGGCATTGGCCGCCAAGTCGATCAGCCGGGCCACCCGGGCAGGGGTCGCGCCACAGCTACCGGACGTCGATCCGGCATTGCCGATCGGTGAACTGCTGCTGGCCGTCGCGGCGCGGGCCCATCGCGAAGGTGTAGACGCCGAACAGGAGTTGCGTGAGGCGGTCCGACGGTTCGCCGACGCAGTTCGGGAGCACGAACGCAGCAGCTAGCCGTCGATTTGCCGCCGAACCTCGGTGCGGAGTGGGCCGTGCCTGTCATCCTTGAACGCGGAGGCTGGTCATGGACGAGTGGCGTGCACGAGCATTGCGACAGGTGAGGCGGCGGCCCCGGCGGCGCCCGCGAGAGGCGATGGCGCCGGAATACTCGATGGACCCGCGCGCCGCCGCGCCGGAACCACGCACCGTCGGTGAAAGCGTCGTCGACATCGGCATCTACCGGGACGGTCGCCGGGTTGCGAGCCCGGCCAGCGTCGCCGAAGCGTACCGACTGGTGCGCGACGATCCCACCGCGATGGCCTGGATCGGGTTGTACCGCCCCACCGAGGCGCAGCTGTCGGCCGCGGCGGAAGAGTTCGGGCTGCATGAACTGGCGGTCGAAGACGCGATCGTGGCACACCAGCGGCCCAAACTCGAGCGCTACGACGACACCCTGTTCGCGGTGCTGCGGGCCGCCAGGTACATCGACGAAGTCGAGGAGGTGGACTTCGGCGAGATTCACGTGTTCGTCGGGCCAGGCTTCGTGCTCACCGTCCGCCACAGCATGGCTCCCGATCTGAGTGCGGTGCGCCGGCGAATGGAGGCCGAGCCCGAACTGCTGCGGCTCGGTCCCGAGGCGGTGCTGTACGCGATCCTCGACTCGGTAGTGGACGGGTATGCACCGGTGGTGGCGGGCCTGCAGAACGACATAGACGAGATCGAGACGCAGGTCTTCGGCGGCGACCCGAACGCGTCCCGGCGCACGTACGAGCTCTCGCGCGAGGTGCTGGAGTTCCAGCGCGCGACGCGTCCGTTGCTGGGGATGCTGGACGCGCTGGCGGCCGGTTTCGACAAGTACGGCACCGACGAGGAGCTGCAGCGGTATCTGCGCGACGTGGCCGACCACGCGACGACGGTGGTGGAGCGGGTGGACGGCTTTCGCCAGGCGCTCGGCGAGATCCTCACAGTGAACGCCACTCTCGTTAGCCAAGCGCAGAATGAGAAGATGACGAATCTCACCGAGGCCAGCTTCGCACAGAACGAGCAGGTCAAGAAGATCTCCGGGTGGGCGGCGATCCTCTTCGCCCCGACCCTGATCGGCACGGTGTACGGGATGAACTTCGATCACATGCCGGAGCTGCACTGGATCTTCGGCTACCCACTTGCCGTTGCACTGATGGTGGCCACCAGTGTCACCCTCTACCTGGTGTTCAAGCGCCGCGGCTGGCTCTAGTTCGGTGTCGGTCGCTGAGTTCATCGAGCGGTTTCGAGTGACCGGGGTGGCCCGGCAGCGCTGGCCCGCACCGTGGCGGGGCGTGCACGGTTACGGACGTTCGCGCCGGTAGGCTGCCGAGGTAACCGACGCGCATGAGCGAGGTCATGAGCATCGTGGCTCGGGCCGTCGCGCAACCGGAAAGCCAAGCAAGGAGACGTACGTGGCCACGATCGAAGCTGTTGGTGCCCGCGAGATCCTCGATTCCCGCGGCAATCCCACCGTTGAGGTGGAGGTTGCGCTGGATGACGGCACCATATCGAGCGCAGCCGTCCCGTCCGGCGCCTCTACTGGCGCTTTCGAGGCGGTCGAATTGCGTGACGGCGACAGCGGCCGCTACAGCGGCAAAGGCGTCGAGAAGGCCGTCACCGGGGTGCTCGACGAGATCGGCCCGGAGTTGCTCGGGTTCGACGCCAGCGAGCAGCGGCTTATCGATCAGGCGATGATCGACCTCGATGGCACGCCGAACAAGGAGCGGTTGGGCGCCAACGCCATCCTCGGCGTTTCGCTGGCCGTGGCCAAGGCTGGTGCCAAGTCCGCCGAGCTGCCGTTGTTCAGGTACCTCGGCGGTCCCAACGCACATTTGCTCCCGGTGCCGATGATGAACATTCTGAACGGTGGATCACACGCCGACAGCAACGTCGACATCCAGGAATTCATGATCGCGCCGATCGGCGCGTCGACTTTCCGCGAGGCGCTGCGCTGGGGCGCGGAGGTGTACCACGCGCTTAAGAAGGTGCTCAAGGACAAAGGCCTGGCTACCGGACTCGGCGACGAGGGCGGCTTTGCTCCGAATCTTCCGAGCAACCGCGACGCGCTGGACCTTATCGCGGTGGCCATCGACAAGGCCGGATTCGGGCTCGGCTCGGACATCGCCCTCGCCCTCGATGTGGCAGCGACAGAGTTCTACTCCGAAGGCGGCTACACGTTTGAGGGCGCCACCAAATCGGCGGACGAGCTTGCCGCGTACTACCGGGATCTGGTCGATGCGTATCCGCTGGTCTCCATCGAGGACCCGCTGGCCGAGGACGACTGGGCCGGCTGGACGTCGCTGACGGCTGCGATTGGCGGGCGCGTCCAGATCGTCGGTGACGACCTGTTCGTCACCAACCCCGAGCGGCTCGGCCGTGGCATCGCAGAGTCGGCCGCGAACGCGCTGCTGGTCAAGGTGAATCAGATCGGGACTCTGACTGAGACATTCGACGCCGTCGCGCTGGCTCAGCGGTCGCAGTACGCCTGCATGATCAGCCACCGGTCCGGCGAGACCGAGGACACCACCATCGCGGACCTGGTCGTGGCGACGAACAGCGGGCAGATCAAGACCGGCGCCCCCGCCCGATCTGAGCGCGTGGCGAAGTACAACCAGTTGCTGCGCATCGAAGAGGAGCTGGACGACGCCGCCCGGTACGCCGGTGCCGGCGCGTTCCCGAGGTTCGCGGCGAAGTAGGCACGATGGCCGGAGCGAGCCGTGGTCCGGGTTCCCGCCGCTCCGGCGGGCCGCGGTCGGCGCGCCCACAACGTACGTCGGCCCGCCCCCGTCCGGGAGGCGAATCGGCCAACCGGTCTGGTGCATCGGCAGGACGCCGGGCAGGGGACGGGCCGGCGAGGCGAGGCTCGCTGACCGGGCGCGCCGCCGTACTTGCGCTGGTGCTTGGTGTGCTTGCGGTCTCCTACGCGTACCCGCTGCGGGCATGGTACGACCAGCATCGTGAGCGGACCGAGCTGCGGGCCGAAGCCGAGCGGCTGGAGGAGGAGGTTGCGGCGCTGGAGACCCAGCTCCGGTTGTGGGACGACCCGACCTACGTCCAGGCGCAGGCTCGCCAGCGGTTGGGATATGTGCTGCCGGGCGAGATCGGGTACGTCGTCGTAGACGAGACCGGTGAACCGGAAGCTGAGCTCGGTCCGGACGGTCTGCCGGTGCTCATCGAGGGTGAGTGGTACTCGCGGTTGTGGACGTCGATCCAGGCGGCCGACGGCGTGCAGCCGGAGGCCGATGGTGAGTGAGGAACCCACCGCCGCGGATATCTCGGCGGTGTCGGCGCAGCTTGGCCGGCCGGCCCGGGGCGTGCTGTCCATCGCCCACCGCTGCCCCTGCGGGCAGCCGGACGTCGTCGAGACCGAACCCCGACTGCCGGACGGCACACCCTTTCCGACGACGTACTACTTGACCTGCCCACGCGCGACCGCCGCGGTCTCGACACTCGAGGCGAGTGGACTCATGCGGGAGATGTCGGAGCGGCTCGCGAATGACCCGGACCTGGCCCAGGCGTACGCCGACGCGCACCGCGATTACTTACGCCGGCGTGAAGCCATCGCGGACGTACCAGAGATCGCCGGCGTGTCCGCGGGCGGGATGCCGACTCGGGTGAAGTGCCTGCACGCGCTGGTTGCACACGCTCTCGCCGCCGGGCCGGGGGTCAATCCGCTCGGCGACGAGGCTCTTGAGGCGCTGCCGCCCTGGTGTGACGCCGGCCCCTGCACCTAATGTTCCCCACGTGTCCGGCGGACAAGTCGGCAGCCTGCGCCGTCGCCGCTGTCCGGCCGGACAAGTGGGCACGCTGGGCTGGCGCCGCTGTCCGGCCGGACAAGTCGGGTCAGGCTGACGGCTCGGTAAGAATGGCGGCGTGGTCGGCGATTACAGCGGGTCCGAAGCGCAGCGTCCGCATCCGGTGGTGGGAGGGACGTTCGCCAGTCCGGTGCCGCCGGGAACTGGCTGGCCGGACGACCCTGCTGAGCCGGACACACCTGTCGCACACAACGCCAGCGAGGTAGCCCACCTCGCCGTCGCGGCCACCGACGTCGCCGAAGTAAGCGCACGGTCGTCGGTGTGCCGGGCCTGCCCGCGCCTTGTCAGCTGGCGTGAGGAGGTCGCGGCGGGCAAGCGCCGGGCGTTCGACGACCAGCCGTACTGGGGCCGGCCGGTACCGGGCTGGGGCGATGAGGCACCGCGCATCCTTATCGTGGGGCTCGCTCCCGCCGCGCACGGCGGCAACCGAACCGGCCGGATATTCACCGGCGACCGCAGCGGGGATTGGTTGTTCGCCGCCATGCACAGGGCCGGGCTGGCGAACCAACCGACCTCGGTCCATTCCGGCGACGGGCTTCGGCTGATCCGAACCCGTGTTGTGGCCACCGTCCGCTGCGCGCCTCCCGCGAACAAGCCCATCCCGGCCGAACGAGACGCCTGCTCTTACTGGCTGGATCGCGAGGTCGGGCTCGTCCTGGAATCAGTGCGCGCAGTCGTAGCGCTCGGCTCGTACGCCTGGGACGCCGCTCTGGGGACACTCGGCCGCAACGGCATGACCGTCCCGCGTCCACGACCACGGTTCGGCCACGGAGCGGAGGTGGCGCTGGCCGGTACGCCGTCCGGCGCGGTGTCGTTGCTCGGCTCCTACCACCCCAGCCAGCAGAACACGTTCACCGGCAAGCTCACCGAGCAGATGCTGGACGATGTTCTGCGCCGCGCCGCCGAGATGTGAGTCCTGCGCCGCCGGCTGCTGAGGTATAACCGCAGGTAAGGAGGGACACTGCGGTGGACCGGGAGCGTGACGACGGCTTCGAAGTCATCGGCGACGCCACCGATGACGAAAGCAAGCCTGGGGTTCAATATCTCGACCTCGGCGACGAAGCTGACATGCCGGAGAGTACGCCGCGCCCCGTTCCTTCCTGGCAGCGCTGGGGTGCTGTGGCCGGCTTCTTCGCGGTGGGCCTGGTAGCCGGTGCCGGGGTGTCGGACGCCCGCAGCGACGCGCTGTTGGCCACGGAGCAAGGGCAGCTGAGCCTTGTCGCCGGTTCGGTTCATGGGATGGTCGTGTCGCCGGTCGGGGCTGAGGGCCTCGTGGCCGCATCGGGCGCTGTGGTCGTGCCCCCCGGGTTCCACCAGCTGGCGGTGTCCTTGCTCAATGTGGGGCGCAGCGACGTGGAAGTGCTTTCCGCGCACGTGGCAGGCTGGGAAGGCTCCGACGAAGCTTTCGCGCCGCAGCACATCCCGGCCGGTGAATGGTTGAACGTCGGGATGGCCGTCCGGCCGGTCTGCGAAGCTGCCGCGCCGCAGTACCTGACGGCCAAGGTGCGGGCCGATTCACGGGAAACCACCGTCACGATCCCGCTGCCGCCCGGCTGGGACCTGATCGACAGCTTGCACGATGAGCAGTGCAACGTCCTGGAGTACGACTCAAAGGTCGACAAGATCACGTCGTTCACGACCTTCGAACCTGGCGTCCGGCACATGGTGCTCTGGGTGTGGCTGGAAGACGCGGCATACGTGACCCAGGCCACGGTGACTCAGGCGGGATTTCGTGCATCGGGTACCGAAGTGCTGCTCCCGGCCATGCATGGCGCCACCACGAAACTCAAGCTCGCCTGGCGCATCGTCGACTGCGCCGATACCCGCCGGCTAGACGAGCTGGCCGTCACCCTGGAGCTCACAACCGCCGAAGGCTCCGTCACACGGGACGTCAGGCTGCCGCACGAGGCGATCGCCATGCTGGCCCGCTTCGCGGCAGAGGAGTGTGGCCCATGAATCGGTGGACCGAGGGACGTGGCTGGCCACGGTTCGGCGTACTGCTCGGAATCTGCACGTTCGGAGCCGTGCTGGGAGCATATGGGTGGACTGCCCACGAACAAGTCGCGGAGCTGTCCGCCGCAGCGTTGGAAGTGAACCTGATCGCCGGGTCGGTGAGCCTTGAGCTCGGCGAAGAAGGTGACGGCTGGAACTCCGGCCTCGTCGGGACCATCTACTACCACGGCCGCCGCGACGTGACCATCCTTGCGGCGCGACCGGCCGGCTGGGTGCCAGTGGGTGACGGGGCCCGCCCGATACCGATACCACCGCGAGAGTGGACGAGCGTACCCCTTGCGGCCACCCCGGACTGCACTGCGCCGGTACGGCCGGAACTTGAGCTGCTGGTGCGGACGGAGCGGGGCGACCGCCAGGTGACCGTACCGTTCCGGCAGAGCGGCGAGTACCTCGCGCTGTTCCACCAGAGCGCATGCTTGCTGCCCGAGTTCGTGGACATCGAGGTGGTGGACGCAGACGCGCTTCCTCCCGACGACGGCGCCCTGGTCATCCGGCTGGGGCTCCGGCACATCGGGCCGCCGGACGGTCGCGAGATCACGGTGCTCGGCGTCGGCGGTGAGACTGCGGGCTTTCGAGCCACCAGCAGCGACCTTCCCATTGTGCTGCCACCAGGTGCAACGCAGACGATCACGATGCGGTGGTCCGTCAATGAGTGCACGCGCACCGCCGAGCTCGCGGAGGTCGACGTTGTGGTCCGGCTCAAGAGCCCAGACCTTGGCAGGCAGAACCAACCGGTTTACCTGCCAGGCCACATAGTGGCGGCTCTGGCCAGGTTCGGTGTGGCGGAGTGCGCCGGCTGAGACGACCCTGAGAGTCCTTGTGAAAGTTTTCACAAGCCGGTTAGGCTGGGGCCATGACGCAGGAGAGAGTGCCGCGCATCCTAATCGTGGGCGGCGGCTACGTCGGCATGTACACCGCACTCCGGTTGCAGAAGAAGCTGCGCCGCAGCAACGTACGCATCACGGTGGTGGACCCGCGGTCTTATATGACGTACCAACCCTTCCTGCCCGAGGCGGCCGCGGGTTCTCTTGAGCCACGGCACGTGATCGTCCCGTTGCGGCGCACCCTCAAGCACTGCCAGGTGATCACCGGACGGGTCACGCGGATCAGCCATGCCGACCGAACCGCCCATGTGGAACCCCACGTCGGCGAGCCGTATGACATGTCCTACGACGTGCTGGTGATAGCCGTCGGTTCGATCGCCCGTACGCTGCCGATTCCAGGGCTGGCCGAGTTCGGCATCGGCTTCAAGCAGGTCGAGGAAGCCATCGCCATGCGAAACCATGTCCTGGACCGCCTGGACGTCGCGGCGTCCACGGCGAATGAAGACGCCCGTCGGCGCGCGCTCAGCTTCGTCGTGGTCGGCGGCGGCTACGCGGGTGTCGAGGCGCTGGCGGAGTTGCAGGACATGGCGGTCGACGCGCTTCGTTACTACCCGTACATCAAACGCGAGCACATGCGCTGGGTGCTGGTCGAAGCGGCCAACCGAATCCTGCCGGAGGTCGGCGAGGAGATGGGCCGGTACACCGTCGATGAACTGCGCCGGCACGGCATCGACGTGCGGCTGAACACGCGCCTGGAGTCCTGCATCGGCGGGCACGTCGTGTTGAGCGACGGTACGGAGTTCGACAGCGACACCTTGATCTGGACCGCCGGCGTCAAGGCCAACCCCATGCTGGCGAACACTGACTTACCGCTGGACGATCGTGGCCGCGTGTGCTGCCACCCCAGCTTGAGGGTTCAGGGCATCGACGACGCCTGGGCCGCCGGCGACTGCGCAGCCATCCCCGACCTGACCGCTGACGATCCCAATGCGCTCACCAGCCCGAGCGCCCAGCACGCCGTCCGACAGGCCAAGCGGCTCGGGGACAACATCGTCGCCGTGCTCAAGGGACGCGAGCCCGTCGACTACGCGCACAAGCACGTCGGCTCGGTTGCCAGCCTCGGGTTGCACAAGGGAGTGGCCCAGGTCTATGGCGTCAAGCTCAAAGGGTGGCTCGCCTGGTTCATGCACCGGACGTACCACGTCAGCCGGATGCCGACGCTGAACCGCAAAACGCGCATCGTGCTGGACTGGACCCTGGCGCTGTTCTTCCGCCGCGAGGTGGTGTCCCTGGGCCGCATTCACATGCCGCACGAGGAGTTCCGCGCCGCTGCCGTCCCTCCGGCCGGAGACGAGCAGAGACCCTGAGGCAGGTAAGGTCCGGGACGTGGGTAGCGCACATCCCGGCGTCCTGATCCAGCGCCCGGACGATGAACCGCACGTTGCGGAGCTCGTACTCGACCGGTCGGAGGCGCTCAACGCCATCTCGACGGCACAGGCGGAGTCCATTACGGCTGCGACGGCGGATCTGGCGGCGGATCGAACGGTTCGAGCGATCGTCCTGTCATCGTCTGTCGAGAAGGCCTTCTGCGTTGGAGCCGACCTGAAGGAACGCAACTCGCTTACCGACGACGAACTACGGCGGCAGCGCATCATTACGCGCGCGGCCTACACAAGCGTGCAAGAGCTGCCGGTGCCGGTCGTCGCCGCCGTCCACGGGTATGCGCTCGGCGGCGGATGCGAGCTGGCGCTGGCGTGCGATTTGATCGTCGCGGACGAGTCCGCGGTCTTCGGCCTGCCCGAGGTCTCCGTGGGTGTCATACCGGGCGGAGGTGGCACGCAGTTGCTGGCCCGTCGCCTCGGCTGGGGCCGGGCGGCGGATCTGATCTTCACTGCGCGCCGGGTCGACGCCGCTGAGGCGTATCGGTTGGGCCTTGCGGACCGGCTGGTTCCGGCCGGCTCGGCGCGCCCCGAGGCGATCGGGCTCGCGGCCACGATTGCCCGCCATTCGCCGGTCGGGGTACGCAATGCCAAACAGGCGATGCGCCTCGGGTTGGACGTCCCGCTCAGTGCGGGCTTGGAGATCGAAGACGCCCGCTGGCGTGCGACCGCGTTCAGCGGGGATAGACGCGAGGGGATCGCGGCGTTCAATGATAAGAGAACGCCGGACTGGCCAGGGGAGTGAGGCGATGATGAGTGATCTTCCTAGCCGGGTGAGCCTTCGCGAAGTCGGCCCTCGCGATGGGCTGCAGAACGAGGATCCCGTGCCCACCGACGGCAAGATCGCGTTGATCGACGCGCTCTCCACCACCGGCCTGCGCCGGATCGAAGCCGTTTCGTTCGTGCACCCGAAGGCGATCCCGCAGATGGGCGACGCGGACGAGGTCTGGGCTCGGATCACCAAGAACCCTGACGTGACGTACTCCGCGCTCGTGCCGAACGTGCGCGGTATGCAGCGGGCGGTGGCGGCCGGTTTCACCGACATCGAGGTGGTGATCTCGGCTTCCGATACGCACAACCGGCGCAACATCAACCGCTCGACCGACGAGTCGCTAGCCGACGTTCCCGAGCTGGCGTCGATGGCCCACGATGCTGGTGGAACGCTGCAGGTCGTCGTCTCGACGGCATGGGGTTGCCCGTACGAGGGTGAGGTCCCCGTCGAGCGGGTCCTGTGGGTTCTCGGGCGTGCCATGGCGGCCGGAGCCGACTCGATCGCGTTCGGCGACACTACTGGAATGGCGACCCCGACGCGAGTGATCGAGCTGGTCGGGGAGACCCGGTCGACGCATCCGGACGTCCCGCTCGGTCTGCATTTCCACAACACGCGCGGGACCGGACTGGCCAACGTCTACGCCGCGCTGCAACTCGGCGTGGACGATTTCGATGCGTCGGTCGGCGGCCTCGGCGGCTGCCCGTACGCGCCCGGAGCGTCCGGCAACATCGCCACCGAAGAGCTCGTGCACATGCTCGAGGACATGGGCGTGGAGACCGGCGTCGACCTGGACGCGCTTATCGAAGCGGCCGCCTATGCCGAGAAGCTCGTCGGCCGCGAGCTGCCGTCCCAGGTACTTCGGGCCGGCCCCCGCACCCGCCTCACCCCCACGTCATCTTGAGACAATCCACACCGTCGCACGCTGTGGATTGCATCAAGATCGCTAAGGGCTTGCAGGGAAGACCCACTTGCGGTACGACCAGAACCGGAACAACGTGCCGAGCAGCAGGCCGATGACGTTGGCCGAGATGTTGTCCGCCAGCGGCCCGGAGAAGCCCAGGACGTAACGGGACGTCGCCAAGCAGGTCAGCGCTATGCCCAAGCCGACGCCGTTGAGCAGGAAGAACAGCGGGTACTCGCGCCTGACCCCGGTCCGGGCCCGGTGGCGGAACGTCCAGTGCCGGTTACCCGCGTAGGTGACGATCGTGGCGACGACCACGGACACCGTCTTGGCCGACAACGGCTTGTCGTGCAGCGGGCCACCGCCGTAGAGCAGGGCGTTGAACACTGCGATGTCGACTACGAATCCGAAGCTGCCGACCGTCGCGAATTTGACGCTCTCACGGATCAGCAGGTGCAGCTGATACCAGAGGGTGACGGCACCCCGCAGGAGTCTCCGCACGACAGAATCGGTCGGATGCGGTTGCCGCTGCAGGGTGTCGAGCACCCCGCTAGGGTAGGGCATGCTGGCAATTTCGCTAGCCTTGACGCCTGTGACCGGAGGCAAGAACTGGCCCGTTGTGGGCATGGTGGGCGGCGGTCAGCTGGCCCGGATGACCCAGCCGGCAGCGATAAATTTGGGCGTCGGATTCACCGTCCTGGCCGCATCTGCGATCGAGTCCGCCGCCAAGGTGGTGCGCGAGCCGATGATCGCCGACGAGAAGTCGCTGGACGACTTGCAGCGTTTCGCCGCGGCCTGTGACGTGGTCACGTTCGATCACGAGCAGGTCCCGCCGGAGTTGCTGGCGGCGCTGGCGACAGCAGGCGTCACGCTGCGCCCCAGCCCGGACGCGCTGCTCTATGCCCAGGACAAAGGCGCCATGCGGGCTCGACTCACCGAGATCGGTGTCCCGTGCCCGCCATACCGCGTCGTCGACTCCACCGGCGACGTCGCGAAGTTCGCTGCCGTCCACGGCTGGCCGGTGGTGCTGAAGACGGCGCGCGGCGGGTACGACGGCAAAGGGGTCTGGTTCGCCGAATCGGAGAGTGAGGCCGCCGAACCGTTCAAGGCTGGCGTCCCCGTCATCGCCGAAGAGCGAGTGAGATTCGCCCGCGAGCTTTCGGCCGTAGTCGCGCGTTCGCCGCACGGGCAGGCGGTGGCGTACCCCGTGGTCGAATCGGTGCAGATCGACGGCATCTGCGTTGAGGTCGTCGCACCCGCGCCCGGCCTGCCGCCCGACCTGGCCACCGACGCCCAGCACATTGCGTTGACGATCGCGGAGTCGCTGGACATCGTCGGAATCCTGGCGGTGGAAATGTTCGAGACCGAGGACGGCCAGCTCCTTGTCAACGAACTGGCCATGCGCCCGCACAACTCAGGGCACTGGACCATCGACGGAGCGATCACCAGCCAGTTCGAGAACCACCTGCGCGCCGTGCTGGACCTGCCTCTCGGTTCTCCGGCCGCCCGCGCGCCCTACACGGTGATGGTGAACATCTTCGGTGGCGATCTTCCCGACGTCTATCCTGCGTACCGTCACGTGATGGCTCGCGACCCCTGGCTGAAGGTGCACTGGTACGGCAAAGGCATTCGACCGGGCCGCAAGCTCGGCCATGTCACGGTCTACGGGGACGACCTGGACGACTTGCGAGCGCGCGCCTGGCACGCCGCCAAATACCTGAAGGGCGACATCGATGAGTGATGTTTCCGAGCTCGTGACGGCCCGCGGCGCCGGCCGGCCGCGGGTGGGAATCGTGATGGGGTCTGACTCCGACTGGCCGGTGATGTCCGATGCCGCCGCAGCACTCGACGAGCTGGACGTCTCGTATGAGGTCGGCGTGGTGTCGGCGCACCGGATGCCCCAGCTAATGCTTGACTACGGAGCGGCGGCGGCCGGTCGTGGGTTGCGGGTGCTGATCGCCGGTGCCGGCGGCGCGGCCCACTTACCCGGCATGCTCGCGTCGGTCACATCGCTGCCGGTGATCGGGGTTCCCGTGCCGCTGAAGTACCTGGACGGGGTGGATTCACTGCTGTCGATCGTCCAGATGCCGGCGGGTGTGCCGGTGGCCACCGTGTCGGTGGGTGGCGCCCGCAACGCAGGGCTTCTCGCCGCCCGCATTCTCGGTGCGGCCGACGAAGTGCTCCGTGCTCGCCTCGACGACTTCCGGTCGGCCCTGGAGGGCTCGGCCCGGGCCAAGGGAGCGGCCCTCCGAGGCAAGCTCGGATGACGTAGACCACCTTCCTGCGGTTAGTTTGGTAAGGCTTACCTCAGTTACACTGCCGCGGTGACCGTTCTTCCCGAGGTCAGTGCGCCCATTCGACTGCCGTTCGTCGCCGGTCTGCGTGACCATGGTGGCCGGACCGCAGTGATCACCGATGCCGGTGAGCTCACGTACGACCAGCTGGCCGACCGAGTGGACGGCGTTGCCCGCCAATTGAGTGGTCCGCGTCGGCTGGTGCTCGTCGCCGGCGAGAATGACGTTAAGGCCCTCGTCACGTACCTCGGAGTGCTCGCCGCCGGGCACGCCGTCCTACTCGCGCCTGCTGGGAACGTTTCGGCCGTCGAGGATCTGATCGGCGCGTACAACCCGGACGTGGTGGCCCGGCCGATCGGGGGCGAATGGCTGCTGGACGTACGGCGGGAGCTGCCGGCGCACGAACTGCATCCGGATCTCGTGCTGCTACTGAGCACGTCCGGGTCCACGGGCTCGCCGAAGCTGGTGCGGCTCTCGTACGAGAATGTGCAGGCCAACGCGGCGTCCATCACCGAGTACCTCGACATTCGGCCATCTGACCGGGCGGCGACGACCCTGCCGATGCACTACTGCTACGGCCTCTCGGTAGTGCATAGCCACCTGCTCGCCGGCGCCGCGCTGGTGCTCACCGACCTGTCCGTCGTGGACGCGTGCTTCTGGGATCTGTTCCGGGCCGCGGGCGCCACGACGTTCGCGGGCGTCCCGCACACGTTCGAACTGCTCGACCGGGTGGGTTTCGCCGCCATGCGGTTGCCGCGGCTGCGGTACGTCACCCAGGCCGGTGGCCGGCTGGCCCCCGAGATCGTGCAGCGGTATGCAACGTTGGGGCGCCGTCAGGGCTGGGATTTCGTCGTCATGTACGGCCAGACCGAAGCAACCGCCCGGATGGCGTACCTGCCGCCTGCGCTGGCGGCATCACGGCCCGAGGCCATCGGGATACCGATCCCGGGCGGGACGTTCACCCTCGAGCCGGTACCGGAGGCTGACGGCCCGGACGTCGGTGAGCTCGTCTACGAGGGGCCGAACGTCATGCTCGGATACGCCGAGTCGCCCGCCGACCTCGCGGCCGGGAGGACGGTCGTGAGACTGCGAACCGGCGACCTCGCGCGGCAGGCGCCGGACGGGCTGTACGAGATCGTCGGCCGCCGCAGCCGGTTCGTCAAGATCGTCGGGCTGCGGGTGGACCTGCAGCGGGTGGAAGAGTTGCTCGGCGCCCAGGGCCTGGTCGCCTACTGCACGTCGGCCGACGACGAGTTGGCCATTGCGATCGAAGGCCGTGGCTGCTCGGCCGACGAGGTTGAGCGCCTGGTGGCCGACCGGTGCGGCCTGCCGCGTGGCGCCGTCCACGCCGGAGTCGTCGACGAGGTGCCTCGGCTGCCGAACGGCAAGCCCGACTACCAGGCTCTCATCGCGATGATCATGGACGTCCCAGGCGGCCAAAATCCTGACAACCCGCGTGTCCACGCAAGTGTGCGCGAGCTGTACGCAGCGTTGCTGGACCGACCCGACGCCACGGAGGGCGACACCTTCGTCAGCCTGGGCGGGGACTCGCTGTCGTACGTGGAGATGTCGGTCCGGCTCGAACAGCGGCTCGGCCGGCTTCCGGACGGATGGCACACCATGGCGATCCGCGATCTGGAAGGTCTCGAGCGGCCCGGACGCCCGCGGCGCCGGAGGGGCTGGCGGCGTGTCGAGACCAGCGTGGCGGTACGGGCGGCGGCCACTGTCCTAATCGTGGGCACGCACATTGGACTCTTCTCGGTGCTCGGCAGCGCTCATGTGTTGCTGGCCGTGGCCGGCTTCAACTTCGCCCGGTTTCAGCTGACGGCGGCCACGCGTCTCGAGCGGCTGCGACACCAGCTCGTCAGTCTGGCGCGCGTGGTGGTGCCGAGTGTGGTCTTCATCGCCGCCATCGTCGCGCTGACCGGAAAGTACGGCCTGGCGAACGTATTCCTGCTCAACGCCATCGTCGGGCCGCCGAACTGGACCACATCGTGGCACTTCTGGTTCGTTGAGGTCCTCGTCTACATCCTGGTGCTGATGGCCGCTCTGATGGCCGTCCCGTGGGTCGACCGAGCAGAGCGGCGTCACCCGTTTGGTTTCGTCCTCGCCCTGGTGGCTGTCGGACTGGCATTCCGGTTCGGACTGCTCGACATCGGCATCCCGCACACCAAGCCGGCGTTCTGGCTGTTCGCCCTCGGGTGGGCGATCGCGCGGGCAGCGACGATGCGCGAGCGGCTGCTGCTCACCGCGCTCGTTGTGGCCGGTGTGCCGGGCTTCTTCGGTAATCCCGTCCGAGAGGCGGTCATGATCGCCGGCCTGCTGATGCTGCTGTGGGTCGGGACGGTCGTCGTACCGGCGGGCCTGAGCCGGGTGGCCGGCGTCCTGGCGAGCAGTTCCCTTTACGTCTACTTGGTGCACTGGCAGGTGTATCCACTGCTCAAGGCGGACTTCCCGGTGCTCGCCCTGCTCGCGTCACTGAGTGCCGGCGTCGTGTACTGGCTGATCGTGACGAGTGCGATGGCGTGGTTGAGCCGTCGGCCGCCACGGTGGCGTGCGGCTACAGGCCGAGAATCGCGGGTTGGGCGGCTAGCCGGCGGAAGTGCTCGCCCGGCGACGGGATGAGCCGGCGGGCGTCGAGGTCGAGCAAGCCCGCGACGCCGGTGATTTCGGCAATCCGTGTACCGTCCGGGCGCCGGAGCTGATGGTCGAAGGTGAAGGTCTTGCCACTGCCCCAGCGAAACTCGCACGTGACGTCGATCTCATCACCCTCACGGAGCTCGCCGAGGTACCGGACGGTCTGCTCGAGCGCAACCGGCCCTACGCCAGTGTCGTGCAGCGCATCGTGGCCGATGCCGGCCGCGCGGAGGCATTCCCACCGGCTGTGCTCGGTGTATTGCAGGTAGACGGCCTGGTTGACGTGGCCCCGGGGGTCGAGTTCGTAGCCCCGGACGGCGATGCGCACCTCGAACGGTTCCACAGCGTCAGACCCTAACGATCGTCGCCGTTAGCCGAGCGCGAGCGCATCGCGGACGGCCGCGAGCCGCTCGGGGACGACCCGGTAGTAGATCCAGGTGCCGCGCCGGTCGCCGGCGATGAGGCCCGCTTCGCGCAGCAGCTTCAGGTGATGGCTGGTCGTGCCGGCAGTTTTGCCGATGCCGGCGGATACGTCGCACGCGCAGATTTCGTCGGCGTTGAGCAGCATCGACAAGATCTTGACCCGCGCCGGGTCGGCGAGCGCCTTGAACATACCGGCAAGCGACTCGGCGGCTTCGTCGTCCACGGCCGACGTGGGTGTGCAGCAGGTCATAAGAACCGGCAGCTGCCGAGCTGGCGAGATCGTCGTCGTGGTCTCCATCGTGCCTTCAGCGTACTCGTGCGGTCACAGTTTCTTCGAAGATTTTCGCAGAATGCTTTGACGTTTGTCTAATCAGTGTTTAGATAGACGTCGAAACAGGCGGTCAATCGTCGAGAGGAGGTGACGAGATGGATTGCTGCGACGACCTGAGCATGGGTTGCTGCGACACCGGTTGCTGCTGAACCTCAACTGGGGGCGGCTGCGCACGGATAGCCGCGCGCAGCCGCCTCGCGTGCAGCGTGGCGGCTACCCGCGACGCAGGCGCGGCGATTCGATGGCCGGGCAGGTGTCCATAACGACGTCTAACCCCGCCTTGCGGGCCCGGACGCCCGCCTCCACGTCGATGACGCCGAGCTGCAGCCATAGGGCGCGGATGCCAAGCCGCTCTGCGTTCGCGATCGCCTCATCGACGATGCCGCCCACCCTGGAGCTGTTGACGAAACAGTCGACGACCTCGATTGGGCCTGGGCTGCCGTTCTCACCAGGGGTGGGAATGTCGGCGAGGCGGGCGAAACCCGGCGCGCCGTCGACCGTCTCGGCCCGCGGATGCACGGGGACGATCGTCATGCCGAGCCGGTCACGCACGAACCGGGCGATGCCGTGGGCCGTGCGTGCCCTGTTGTTGGACAACCCGACGACGGCCCAGGTCGCAGGTGTGGTCAACAGCCTGCGGATGACGACCGGTTCGCGCCAGTCGGCGTCGGTCGTGGGCACATCGCACACATCCGTCATGGTTCCGACCTTAGCCTGTGTCCCAGCAGTAGTGGGCACGACGAGTTATCCACAAGCTGTGGACAGCGACCGCGGCGGCGTGATCCAACCGGGCAGGCTTACCGGACGTGGGACGACGGATCAACGAGGTACCCGCGGATATCACCGACCTACTTCGCGGTGGCGGCGGCATCTTCGTGCTTGCGGATGCGGCAGCGGCGGGAATCGATGCTAAGCGAATCAATCGCCTCTGCCACGCCGGATTGTTGACCGCGGTGGTGCGGGGCTGCTACGTGGCGACGGCGAGGTTGCAGCGACTGAACGCCTGGGAGTTGCACCGCGAGCAGGCGCGCGCGTTCGCCTTGGCTACGGGGCTGCCGGCGTACGTCACGGGTTGGGCCGCGGTGATGTTCTGGAGGTTGCGCACCGCCGGTCCACCACCTCGGCTGCCCACCTTGCTCGTGCCCCGTGAGCCGGGCCGT
>DASUUH010000014.1:0-6363 GCA_036374175.1 Jiangellaceae bacterium
CAGGGCGCCTTCGGCGTGTACCGCCCCGGCGAGCCGCGCCAGGCCCTCGACGGCGTGGTCGCCGTGCAGCCCCATCTGGTACGGGCGGGCCTTGGACGCCTGGGTGACGTAGCAGGACTCGGTGAACAGCAGCCCGGTTCCCCCGGCCGCGCGCCGCGCCAGGTAGTCGACGTACCGCGGCGTGACGCGGCCGAGCAGGTCGCAGTAGTTCCGCTCCATCGGCGCGCCCACGATCCGGTTCGGCAGGGTGACACTGCGTACCTGAAGCGGCGTATCCAGGGTGACCAAGCTGCTATCGCTCGTAGTCATAGCCCCAGAAGGCCAGGAAGCCACAGCACCAGGCCCGGCGCAAAGGTGACGATGCCGAGCACCAACAACAGCGGGATCAGGAACGGCGCCACGCCGCGGAACACGTAGGCAACCGAGATGCCCGTGACCGAGCTGAGCACGTAGAGCACTCCTCCCATGGGCGGCGTGAGGAGTCCGATCATGAGATTCAGCACCGCGATCACGCCGAAGTGCACCGGGTCTACGCCGAACTGGACGGCGACGGGTAGCAGGATCGGGACGCTGAGTACCAGCGCCGATGTGGGCTCGATGATCGCTCCTAGCATGAGCAGGAGCATGTTTACGAGGATGAGGAACACAATCTTGTTGTCGGTCACTGTTAAGATCGCACTCGCCACGCTTTGCGGCACCCGTTCTCGGGCGAGGATCCAGCCGAGCAGCGCCGACGCGCCGAGGATGATGGTGATCGACGCCGTCGTCAGAGCGGTGTCGCGGAAGATGCCCGGCAGATCCCGCAGCCGCACCGTTCGGTAGGCGAGACCGAGGACGAGCATGTAGCACGCGCCCACCCCGGCCGCCTCGGTAGGAGTGAACAGACCAGCCAGAATGCCGCCGATGATGATCACTGGAGTCAGCATGGCGCCGGCCGCACGAAAGAATGTGCGCGCAAGCTCCGACCAGGAGAACCGCGCCGTCCGCAGCTCCTCGCGCTTGCGGGCCCAGAAGAAGACGAATATGGCCAGAGTGACGGCCAGCATGAAGGCGGGCACGACCGACGCCGCGAACAGCGCACCTACCGACACGACGGCCACGGCGGCGTAGATGATCGCCGGAATGCTCGGCGGCATGATCGGCCCAATGACGGTGGAAGCCGCCGTGAGACCGGCGGCGAACCTAGCCGGATAGCCCTGCTTGCGCATGGCTGGGATTTCGATCGAGCCAAGCCCGGCGGCGTCGGCGAGCGCGGACCCGCTCATCCAGGAGAAGCCCACGCTCACGCCGATGTTGACGTAGCCGAGCGAACCCCGAACCCGCCCGAAGAGCGATAGCGCGAACTCGAACAGGCGGTCGGCGATGCCGGCTCGGTTGGCGATGACCCCTACCAGGATGAACAGGGGGACAGCCAGCAGCGGCCAGCTGTTGATGCCCTGTGCCGCCAGCCGCAGGCCGAGGCCGAGTGACTGGTCGGTGTACCAGAGGTAACCGAGACATGGGCCGAGAATCGCGAAGGCGATGGGCACCCGGATGACCAGCAGGGCGACTATGGCGATGCCCATGATGCCGAGAGTCACGCGGACTCCTTCCTCGCGAAGATGCCGATGAGTGCGCGTACGCCGGTGAGGGCGAAGCCCACAGTCGGGATCAGGTAGACGAAGGACATCGGGATCTCGGCCGCTGAAGATTTGATGAATGACTGGGCATCGATCAGGCCGACACCCTCGTAAACGAAGGCGGCACAGATGGCAGCCACGAGCACGTAGGAAATGACTCTCACCACGCGTAGTGCGCGTTCAGGGAGAACAAAATCGATAAGGTCGAACGAGATGTGCTGATCTCGCCCCAGCAAGTAGCCGGCCACGATGAAGGTCAACCACACCAGGCTGAATCTGGCCAGCTCCCCCGTCCATGCCCAGCCGCCGAGTGCTGAGAAGCGCACGGTGACCTGCACCATGACCAAGACGAGGATCGCCAGTAGCAGTAGCGCACCGATCGTGCCCTCGACGATCTCGACGACTCGAAGGACTCTGGCCACGCGCCGTTCATATCTCGGTGGACGTTCTTGCAAGATCTGTCGCTCGACCATCGGCGTCACCTCCCTTTGCCCTGCTCAAGTGCGGCCTCGGCGCCTGGGTCGATTGCCCGGCCACTAGTCCGGAACCCAACCGCCGTCGACGTCGATGATCTCGCCGGTGAGATACGACGCGTCCGGACTGACCAGGAAGCCTACGACGGCCGCAACCTCGTCGGCGGTACCCGCGCGGCCGAGTGGGAGTTGTCCGACCAGGCGCCGCCCAACGGATTCGTCGGTAGCGCCGCCCATGCCGGAGCCGATATAGCCCGGCGCCACGCCATTGCAGCGGATGCCGTCCTTGGCGAGCTCATGGGCACCGGACACCGTGAGATTGGCCAGGGCCGCCTTCGACGCGCAGTAGTGGGCACCTGCTGGGTGTGCAGGGCCGTAGGAGGCGCCGTCCGGTCCGGCTGTGCCGAGCTTTGCGACTGCGGAGACGATGTTGACAATCGACGCGTTCGCGTGCCGCCGAAGCAACGGCATCGCCTCACGCATGGTCAGAAAGCACGCCGTGATGTTGATCGCGAACACACGCTGCCATTCATACAGCGTGATCTCAGCGAACGGCCGCTTCCGGCCATCTTTCTTGGGCGACACACCGACGCAATTGACGAGGACATCGAGACCGTCGGTACCTGCGGCGGACTGTACCGCCTCGCGGGCACCCTGCTCACTGGCCACGTCGACGGCCAGCTGGCGGTCGATCACGCTGGCGAGCGCAGGCGCAGGGTCGGCCAGATCCGCGACGGTGACCGCGTAGCCGCTGGCCGCCAATCGCGTCGCGATCGCGGAGCCTATGTGACCGGCACCACCAGTGACGAGTGCGCGCATCGACCTGCCCTTCTTTGATCAGCTAACCGTGTGCGCGGGCCGGTTGGCGGGCGTGCCGCTGGGAGAGACACACTCTCGGCGGCACGCCCGCGCGGATCTACTGAGCGAGTTCGCGGACCTGCTCGTAGAGGGCGAGCTTGTCCCCTTCCAGGTTCTCGGCGAAGTACTCCTCGGCCCTCGCGCTGAACGCCTCCCGGTCGACGTCTTCGACGACGGTGACCTCGCCGGTCTCGTTCCAACTGTCGAGAATCTCCTGCTCAGCCTCCTCCAGGCACTGCCGGGTGGTGTCGCGGGCAGAGTCGAGAGCCGCCTGGAGCGCCTCTTGCTGCTCCGGCGACAGCGACTGCCAGGTCTCCTCGCCGATGATTGCTACCACGAAACCTGTCTGGTGGCCAGAAAGGCTGACGTGGGACTGGACTTCGTCGAAGTTCATGTCGACGATCGTCGGAATCGGATTCTCCTGGCCGTCGATCACGCCTTGCTGCAGGGAGAGGTACACCTCTTCGAAGGCGACCGCCGTGGCGTTGGCGCCGACCGCCTCCGCGTTTTGCAGGAACTGCGGGCTGTCCGGGTAGCGCATCCGCAGGCCCTGCAGGTCATCCGGCGTCCGAATCGGCTGGTTGGCGGTGAAGTTACGCATGCCGAAGAACCAGACGCCTAGCGCCCGAATGCCGGTCTTTTCGAGCATGTCAGCGGCCATGTCGTCGAACGCCGGGCTGTCGGCGAACGCGAACAGGTGGTCCGGCCCGTCGAAGACGTACGCCGCGTCCAGTGCTCCGATCGGCTCGTACAGGGCAGAGATTGCCGAGCTGCCTTGGATGTCGATGTCGATGTCCCCTGCCGCCACCGCGGAGACGCGGTCGGGCCCGTCCGGTCCCAGCTGGCTGCTGTGGAAGATCTGCAGGTCGATGCCGCTGCCGTTGGACGCGAGCTCCTCCTGCATCAAGTCGGCACCGCACACGTTGTGCGCATGCTCGGGGGAGTAGCTGTCCGAGAACGACAGCTCGACCGTCTCGGCGGGTTGGTCCCCATCGGCCCCCTCCGTGGCGGGAGCGTCGCCATTCTCACCGTCCGCGGCCGCCGTTCCGTCGTCGTCGCCTCCACATCCGGCCAGAGCAATGACTCCGGCAACGGGAATCACAAGGATGCGCGGCATCAGCTTCCGCCGTGTTGCCACCATGATTACCTCCATTTGTCGCTGAATTGCCTGGATTGATCAGTTGCCGTCTCGCGGTGCGCCGCGAGTACCCGTCGGCACGTTTTCTGTGGGTGGAAGGGATCCGAGCAAGTCCTAGTCGAACCCCCCTGCATAGATGTCCGTGATGTTCCAATAGCCCGGAGTCGGGACAGGTTCGTTCACCATCGGAACGTCAATGACTGCCGGTCGGCGGTTGCCTACTGCGGCGTTCAAGTGCGCTCGCAACTCATCCGGTGCCCCGACGGTGTAGCCATCGGCCCCGCACGCCCGACCCAGTGCGGCAAAGTCCGGGGTGACGAGCTCGCCATTACGATCACGGAACTCGCACCCATAGCTGCGGCCATAGTGCGAGGCCTGCAAATCGGCGATGGTTCCGTGGGCTCGGTTGTTCATCACGACGAAGATCACCGGAAGATCGCGCTCGACGGCCGTGGGAATCGCCGTGAGTTGCGCGCTCATGCCGCCATCACCCACCAGCGCGACGACGGCCCGGTCGGGCCATCCCATTTGCACACCAAGGGCCGCTGCCGGCCCGAAGCCCATGGTCGAGGAGCCTCCTGGCGTAATGAACCGTCCGGCAGCGGGCAGGTTGTAGGCCTGGGCCACGCCGTTCTTGTTCCATCCGACGTCAGTGACGAGCACGGCGCTATCGGGCAGTGCGGCCCGCAGATCCGCGAGGATCCGTTCCGGCCGCAGGGGCATTTGCGAGTCATCACCGTAGGCGGTGATCCGGTCGAATGCAGTCGAACGGCTGTCGGCAATGCGTCTGCGCAGTTCGGGCCGCTGCCGGCCGTCTGGAGCAACCTTCCTGATTGCTTCGGCGATACCCGAGAGCGCAGCGCCGGCGTCGGCCACGATGCCGATTTCGACGGGATAGTTGCGGCCAATCTCTGCTGGATCGATGTCGACCTGGATCAACCGCGTCGGCGGGATCCGCCACGTGTATCGCGGATCCCAGCTGCTGGCATCAGTCTCGGCGAAGCGCGTCCCGATGGCGAGCACGACGTCGGCATCACGGGCGTACTCGTTGGTGAACTCGAGGCCCCAGAACCCGGGCATGCCGAGCACGAGGGGATGCTCATCGGGGATCGTGCCCTTTGCCATCAGCGAGTGCGCCACCGGTATGTCGTAATGCTCGACAAGGTCTGCCAACGTGGCCCGGTGCCTGTCGCGAAGTCCCCCGCCGATGTAGATCAACGGACGTTCAGCTGCGGCCAGCACCCGCGCGACCTGCTCAGCAACGCCTGGCTCGAGGCTCGCACCGATGCCGGCCTCCGGGAGTGGCGGGACTGTAATCTGCTCCGGCAGCGGTCGCGAGAAGACATCCATAGGGACGTTGAGCAACACCGCGCCCGGTCGGCCCGAGGTGGCCGTCCAGAACGCTCGCTCGGCGAACCTGGTGAGATCCTCGACGCGGTGAACCGTCCACGCCCGCTTGACGAACGGCCGGTAAATCGACGCCTGGTCGGCGTCAGCGTGCAGGTTGACCTCCTGGTGCGGGTGCCGGCCGTGGTAGTACGAGGGCACGTCGCCGCTGATCACGACAAGAGGGACGGAGTCCATGGCCGCACTCGCCACCCCCGTGACCGCGTTCATCATGCCGGGCCCGACGTGGACGCACACCACACCTGGCTTTCCCGTGGCTCGGGCGTACCCGTCGGCGGCATGTGCGGCGGCTGCTTCGTGCCGGAACACGACGAACTCAATGTCGCTGCGGCCGAGCGCGTCGAGGAACGCGATATTCGTGTGGCCACACAGGCCGAATACGTACTCGACGCCGTACGCCTCGAGTTGCTCGACGAGCGCCTCGGCACCGGTCCTGGTGCCGCCTCTCTCGCCGGGCCGCTCCACGAATGTGGCCACTCTGCTACCTCGCCTTCTGACCCACTAGACGGTCTAAGAGGTCCGTTGTACGGACCCAAGCTACGGTGGTGCGCGGCATCTTGGCAAGAGGTTGTCCGGGGAATGTCCAAACCGTTACGGACGCTTGCCGCAGTGGGGCAGCATCTGCGTACCCTGGGGCGGGTGGTGCGCGCTCCACCCGCCGATGATCGCTCTAAGGTTGTCACCTACTGCTACTTGCGTCCGTCTAGTGGTCTATGTATACCGCTTGGCGGACCGCAGACGTAAGGTATCCGCAGATGTTAAGACGAGGAGACCGAAGGGGTGCCCTACGTGCCCACTAATGAGCAGGGCGACAACGACTCCGGTGGCGTCCGCAGCGTGCAGCGCGCCGTCGAGATCATGTCGTTGC
>DASUUH010000015.1:0-2128 GCA_036374175.1 Jiangellaceae bacterium
CCTTCCCCACAGCACAAGTACCGGCACCCGCACCGAATCGAGTGCCTCGTTTGTCGGCCGCTGGGTGATGAACATGGCTTTGAGGACCGACGCGAACGCCGTGGCCGTGCCCGCCAGCCGTTCCGGGTGCTCGCGGGCCGCATCGAGGCCATCGAGCCACAGGTCGACCTGCGCGCGTGAGACACGGCCCGGGTCTCCGCCGACCAGGCCGGCGCGGCCACCTGAGACGGCACCTGCATCTTTGATCGCGGCTCGCTTGGCGTCCAGTATGCGCCGACCAGCCAGTCGCAGCGCGATGCGTGTCGTGGGCGGGCCGGCTGCGACGGCGAGGCGTCCCAGCGTCTGCCACCCGAGCGCTTCGGCTGATGATGCCCGGCGCCACGGCAGCGCCGGGGCCACCAGGACGACTCCCCGAGTCGTCTCGGGCATCATCCCCGCGGCCAGCGCCGCCACCAGCCCACCGATCGACCAGCCGTGCAGCACCACCTGGCTTTCGAGGCGGAGCTGCCGGACGAAGGCCGACACGAAGCGAGCGTCGAGGTCCGCGCGTGGCCCGCGCCGATACGGAGCACCGGTGTGGCCCGTAATCGTCCCCGGGAGGTCCACGGAAATCACCGGCCCGAGCTGTCTCAGGTGAGGAACGAGGTCGATCCACATGCTCGCGCTGCCGGTCATCGGGGGCACGAGCAGGTGAACCGGTGCCTCGTGAGCCGCGGCCGAAACGGGCTCCGCGCGGACATAGTGCACGGGCACGCCGCACACGCTCGTCGACACGCTGCGCAACCCCGCCCACTGCTGCGACCGGACGCCCCAGTCGTCGTATCGCACGGTGATCCCTCCGCCTTTCCCCGTGGTAGTCGCAGCAAAGCGGGGCGGCGCCCCGCTGGGTGGTGGGCTTTGAGGCTGCCCTCGGTGCCTACTCGCCCCTCCCGATCGCGGCGAGGTCTCCATCATCGCTGGTGTCATAGAGCTTGGCCATGGAGCCCTCGGAGAGTTAGCGGCGGTCGCCTGCGATCCACTCGTCGTGCATGTCGATCAGATGGCTCCGACCAGTCGGATGACCGCGGCGGAGTTCGGGAAGGTCCCGGCGACGCGGGAGCGACGCCTGATCTCCGACCACCCTCGTCTGGGACGCTGGATCCCCTGTGTGCCAGGTGACCAGCACGGTTTCCGAATCGGGAACCTCCTGCGGACGGCACTGAAGCACTGGCCGGCGCTCCAGCAATCGGCGCCGATAGAGCGTGCCGCAAGGCCCGCCCGGTGAAAGTGCCCGCTCAGCTACCTCATACGGGCCAGCACGGACCGCCGCCGTAGCCCCGTTGATCAAAACAAGGGCGCGGCGGCGAACTGACCCGGTTTGAAGGGCACGGGCGGCACGCGGCGCACATCTATGCAAACGCATACCGATGCGGCCGCCGATCATCCGACTCTCGGCACGACCGCTCTCGTCGCGGCATGGTCGGGCCGCCCCGACAGCGGCATGAGCGGTCGTCTCAACTGATCAGCGCGGAGCAGATCCACGTTGACTGCGCTCATGGGTTCGGCGGTCTCAAGCGCTCTCTTGGACAACCGTTCCTTGGTGGTAGAGCGCCTGCCAACCGCGCTCGGGGCTCCCGCGCCAGACAGTGCTACGCCGAGTCACACGGCCCTGCCCACGCAGGACGTATGTGAACAGGTACGTGTCCGCTCCCAGGGCGCGCACATGGTGGTCCTCGGTCTGCCATCCGTCGGCCAGCATGACGTCCTCATCCTCGGTGGCAAGTCGCTCGAGGATGCCATCGCGGACCTGGTCCCGTTGGTACACGCGGCCAGATGCGCCAACTTCCCAGAAGTCGTCGCTCGTTTCACGGTCGAACGTCTCTGCCGAGTAGACAAGGTCCCGGTGGTGGAACAGCGGCTCACGAGCGCTGATCTGCTGCAAGACTTGGGCTAGGGCGGACATGGTGGAATCCTCCACCATTTCGGCTTACGTTCGGCGGACCGCACGCACATCGGCATGGTCGCGCTCGGCCGTGAGGTCACTGAGCCCAGGGTCGGCGAGGAGGTCGGCTTTGAAGCCGTCTGGGGGTGGGTGCCGCGGTGGCCTGGCTGAAGCGTAGTGGATCTTGCGGTAGACGCGCTCACGTGA
>DASUUH010000016.1:0-8696 GCA_036374175.1 Jiangellaceae bacterium
CAAACTGCCCGACGACGGTTTGGCGGTGCTGACCACCCACGGCGGCGCGGCGCGCCTCGGTATCGCCGCTCTGATCGGCATGCCGCTGGAGCGGTTCACCAACATCGGCGGGCTGTCCAACGGGTCCTGGTCGATGCTGCGAAACACCGAACAGGGGTGGGTGTTGGTGGAACACAACGCCGGCACACTTCCCACGCCGGTGGCCATCGAAGAAGGCTGAACCCCGCCCATCAGGCAACTGTGCGACGTCACGCCGGCGGGCTGGCGACGCGACTTTCGCTTATGAGCTTGGCCGTCCGGTCGGCTAACCTTAGGTGGCCGTCAGGCACGGGGCTATGGCGCAGTTGGTAGCGCGCCTCCATGGCATGGAGGAGGTCAGGGGTTCGAATCCCCTTAGCTCCACCGCAGGTCAGAGGCCCTGTCCGGCATCTTGGGCAGGGCCTTTGCTGTGCCGTACGCGTTCATGTCGCTCATCTGTGCTGACCGCAACTAGTTCCACAAATCCATGGCCGCCCGTGCGGATTCGCGAGGCTGGGTGACTCCGTCCCGCCGCCGGGCGGCCACCGTTGTCGTGCCGATCGGGCGGCAGAGATGATGGGGCGGTGGGAAAGACATACGAGCGGATCGACGGCCGGCTGCGCGAGTTCATCGAAGCCCAGCACATCTTCTTCACCGCCACCGCGCCGCTTGCGGCCGAGGGCACAGTCAACCTCTCGCCCAAGGGGTTGACCGGATCGTTCGCCGTCATTGATGAGTTGACGGTGGCCTATCTCGATTTCGCCGGCAGCAACGCCGAGACCATCGCGCACCTTCGCGAGAACGGCCGCATCACGCTCATGTGGTGTGCCTTCGACGGCCCGCCCAACATTGTGCGCGTCCACGGCCGAGGAGAACCGATCTTCCGGGACGACCCTCGCTGGCCGGAACTCATGGCGTACTTTCCCGACATCGACACCAGCCAGCACGGCCTGCGGGCGATCATCGTCGTGCATGCTGAGCTGATCCGCGACACGTGCGGCTACGCCGTCCCCTTCATGACCTACGACGGTGACCGCGACCTGCACGGCAAGCGGTTCGCCCGGGAGGACGACGCTTCGCTCAACGCCTACTTCGAGAAGAAGGAGCACGTCGGTACGAGCCTCGATGGACTGCCTGGCCTGCCGTTACCGCTTCCTCCTACTCCGGCACGTCTCAATCACTGACCAGCCAAGCGGGCAGTGCCTAACGTGGACGTACCGCGTACGAGAGGTGCGTGACCATCGGCGACGGCTGAACGCGGACCGGCTCGAGGGCGATGCGCTCGGCGTCGACCTCCTCGAACAGCCGCACTCCGGTGCCGAAAAACACAGGGGCGAGGGTGATCGTGAATTCGTCCACCAGCCCGGCGTTGAGGTACTGAACGATCGTCTCCGCGCCCCCACCGATCCGTACGTCACGGTCTCCGGCGGAGTCGCGGGCCTGTTTGAGGGCGCTCTCGATGCCGTCGTTGACGAAATAGAACGTCGTACCGCCCGGCCGTTCCCACGGCTCGCGGACCTCATGTGTGACCACGTAGACCGGGGTGTGGAAGGGCGCCTCCTCCGGCCACCTGTGCTCGCCGCCGTCGAACATCCGCTTGCCCAGCACGGTCGCGCCGGTGCGGTTATAGGTCTCCTCGGCGACGGCGTTGTCGACGCCCTCCTCGCCGCCGGTGCCGAGCTTGAGGTTCTCCCGGAAGAACCGCTGCTTGAACGCCCAGTGCTGCAGTTGCATCCACTGCGCCATCCACTGCTTGAGCTCCGGATCGTCCGCCCGATCCTGTGGTGCGATGAACCCGTCCAGCGTCATGGCGACGCTGAAGAACACCTTGCCCGCCATCAGCGTCGCTCCTGTGCCTCGACGTAGTCGGCGAGCCGCCCGAGCGTCTGCTCGCCGCCTTCGATCGCGTGGTACTCCTTGACCGCTTGGTCGCGCAGTTCGGCGGTCGGGAAGACCGTCCGCATGGCCAGGTGTGTCGTCTCGCCGCGTGCCTCGAACGTCAGGACCGACTCGAAGGCGTTCGGGTCGTCCGCCGAGTCGCCGTGCAGCAGAGTGATCCGCACCGGGCGGTCGATCTCACGCCAGGTGATCCAGTTCGGGTAGTCCGTTCCGTCGGCCCCGTGCATGACGAAGTCCCAACTGCCGCCTTCGCGAAACTCGAAAGCCCGCGTCGTCGTGGTGAAACCGGTCGGGCCCCACCACTGGGACAGGTGCCGGACATCAGTGAACGCCTCGAATACCAATTCGCGTGGCGCGGCGATGGTGCGCGAGATGACGATCTCGCGGTCGGCCGTTACCTGGCCGGTGCTATCTGCCATGGTCGCTCTCCTTCTTCAGATCTTGTACGTACGTCTCCAGGCGGTCAAAGCTCTCGTTCCAGAACTCCGCGAATCCGCCGGCCCACTCGTGGATCGGGCGAAGCCCTCGGGCGTCCAGGCCGTAAAGCCGCTGTTTGCCGACTTCGCGCACCCGCACCAGGCGGACCTCGCGAAGGACACGCAGATGCTTCGACGCGCTGGGCTGCGTCATGCCCAGCTCTTCGGCGAGTTCCAGCACCGGACGTTCGCGCTCCTTGAGCAGTTCCAAGATCTGGCGTCGGTGCGGCTCGGCGATCGCGTTGAACGCGTCGGATGTCGTCGGTGCTCTCGCCACGCCGCCCATCATATGCCTATATGGGAATGCGTCAAGTTCGAGAACCTAGCTCAGGTGCGCCTGAGCGCGTCCGAGCAGCTGTTGAGCGTCATCGGCGTAGCAGCGAAGCTCGACAATTTCCTGCTCGCCCTTGCGCAGCCGGACCGTGACCGGTTCTCGCAGGACGATCCGGAGGTTGGTCTGGCTGGACACACCGATACTGAGTGCGGTGCCATCCGGTGTCTGTGACAACTGGACCGTCCGCGAGCTCGGCAAGTCGTATCGCTGGGGGCGCAGGCTGGCCACTGCGCCCCACGGGACGAAGACGTCCACGTTGCTGCCGTATCGCGCCCGCAGGCCGTCCTGGTTCAGCTCGTGGACGTTGACCTTGACGCTGGCCAGGAATCCGAGCATCCACGTCAATCCCCAGATGCCGATGATCAACGCGATCGCCCGCACGACCGGCCAGGGCACCAGCAGATGGACGACGACCACTTCGATGGCCGACACCACGATGAACACCCAGATCACCGGCTCGACGGCCGTGGAGTATCCGAAACCCTGGGCCCCTGGACCAACCCTCGGGCGGCGGGCGATCCACCGGTAGAGGCTCAGCCAGATATTCATCTCGAAGCGGAGCGCCCGGCTGGCGAGGGCGCGCATCGTGGTTCGGCGAGCCTGCTGATCGGCGGCGGTCACGCCGAGACCTCGTCGGTGCGTGTCACGGCGTGTTCGTAGAGGCGGTGGAGGACATGTTCCATGCCGCGTACGAAGCCGGCCATCTCGTCGTCCGGCACGCCGGCGAACACGATATGGGCGAATGCGTCGTATTCGCGATCGAGTTCTGCAGCGGTGGCTGCGCCGTGGTCGGTGAACGTCACGAGGGTCGCGCGCCGGTCCTTCGGATGCGGCTCTCGGGTGACGAAGCCGGTATCGACGAGCGCATCGACCAGGCCGGTGACATTGCGGGGTGTGACGTCCAGCGCGGTGGCGAGCCGGCGTTGCGTCATCGGGCCGTGGCGCCGCAACTCCCACAGCACGTGAGCACGAGCTCCGGTGAGGCCCTTGGAGCTCAGGCCGGCCTCCATGTCATTGCTGAGCACCACGACCAGCTCCAGCAGCCGGTCGAGCGCCGCTCGGTCTCGATCAGAGGGCATAAACGGAACCACCTTCACCATGTAGCATCTACATTAATTGTAACGGTCCGTTCTGCAAGCTCTCAGCCGGCTCACAGGTCAACTCGGGCAAGGTGGCATCACTCGATCAACGTGACTGGAGAATCTCGTGGCTGTCCTGCTCTACCGGCTTGGCCGGTTTTCCTACCGGCGACGTTGGTACGTGGCGCTGTCGTGGATCGCCTTGCTGGTGCTCACCGGCATCGGCTCGGCGACGATCGCCGGCGACAACAGCGAGTCGTTCGAGATTCCCGGTACCGAATCGCAAGCTGCCTTCGACCTGCTCAACGAGCGTTTCCCGGGTTCTACTGCCGACGGTGCGACCGGCCGTATGGTGTTCGCCGCACCCGACGGCGAGGATCTGTCCAGTCCGGATAACCAGGCCGCGGTCGAATCAGTGATCGGTGAGCTCACTGCGGCGCCCGGCTTGGAGACAGTGGCGAATCCGTACGAGGTCGGTTCGATTTCACCGGACGGCCGGATCGCGTACGCCGAGATCCAGTACGACACGCAGATCCTGGACGACGTGGAGCGCGAGGCCCTCTTTGCCGCTGCTGAGACTGGTAGGGACGCTGGGCTGACGGTCGAGATCGGCGGCGACATCGCGTTCGAGGAGGAGGTCGGCGGCGGCACAGAGTTCATCGGGCTCGCGGTGGCCGCTGTCGTGCTGGTGATCACCTTCGGTTCGTTCATCGCGGCCGGCATGCCGTTGCTTAACGCGATCATCGGTATCGGCGTGACCATCTCCGCGATCACGATCAGTACTCGATTCATCGACCTTTCGGAGGATTCCACGATCCTCGCGATGATGCTCGGCATTGCGCTCGCGATCGACTACTCACTGTTCATCGCCTCGCGGTACCGGCACGAGCTCACACTCGGGCGTGCTGGTGAGGAGGCCGCGGGACGTGCGGTGGGAACGGCGGGCAACGCCGTGGTCTTCGCCGGGCTCACTGTCATGATCGCGTTGTCCGGCCTGTCGATCATCGGCATTCCGTTCCTCAGCCAGATGGGCTTCGCTGCGGCGTTCGCCGTCCTCATGTCGGTGATCATTGCGCTGACGATGCTCCCCGCGCTGTTCGGCTTCGCGAAGCACCGAATCCTGGGCGGCAAGATCCCGGGCCTTCGGATGCGCGACCCCGAAGCCGAAGAGCCCACGTTGGGCCTCCGCTGGGTTCAGATGATCACTCGGAATCCGATCAAGGTGCTTACGATCACGATCCTCGCCGTCGGGGCACTGGCGATTCCCGCGGCGAGCCTGCAGCTCGGAATGCCGGACGAGGGCAGCTTCAGCGAGGACCTCACCCAGCGGCGGGCCTACGACCTGCTCGCCGACGGGTTCGGTCCGGGCTTCAACGGGCCGCTGCTGGTCGTGGTCGATGCGATCGACAGCGCCGATCCGGAAGGCGCGGTGAACCAGGTAGTGGCATCCGCCCAGGAGTTGGAGAACGTGGCTGCGGTCGTCCCGACGGGATTCAACCCGGCCGGCGACACCGGCATGGTCACCGTGGTGCCGATGACTGGCCCGAGCGCGGACGAGACCGAGCAGCTGGTGCAGGACATCCGGGCGTTGTCCCCTGAGGTCCGGTCACAATCCGGTGCGGAGATCATGGTGACCGGCGCTACAGCGGTGCTGATCGACTTCAACGAGAAGATCGCCGATGCCATCGTCCCGTATCTCGCCGTGGTCGTCGGGCTGTCCTTCCTCATTCTGATCCTGGTGTTCCGGTCGATTCTGGTTCCGCTCAAGGCGGCACTGGGCTTCCTGGTGACGATGGCCGCCACGTTCGGGGCGACCGTCGCTGTGTTCCAGTGGGGCTGGCTGGCGGGCCTGATCGGCGTGGACCAGACCGGGCCGATCATCAGTTTCCTGCCGATCATCCTGATCGGTTTGGTTTTCGGCCTTGCGATGGACTACCAGGTGTTCCTTGTCACCCGGATGCACGAGGAACATGTGCACGGCATGGCCGCGACACCGTCGATCGTCAGAGGTTTCCAGCACGGTGCCAGGGTGGTCGCGGCGGCGGCGGTCATCATGATCAGCGTCTTCGGCGGATTCATCCTCGGCGACGACTTCATCAAGCAGATGGGTTTCGCGCTCGCGTTCGCGGTGTTCGTCGACGCCTTCGTGGTCCGGATGACGATCGTCCCGGCCGTCCTCAGGCTGCTGGGCGAGCGGGCCTGGTGGATGCCGCGATGGCTGGACCGGGTCCTGCCGGACGTGGACGTCGAGGGCGAGAAGCTGAGGCGCCACCTGGACGTGAGGCATCCGGCAGAACCGGCGCCGGTCAGCCGTTGATTGATGTGAGCCATACAATTTCATAAGAAGGTTCAGTAACTTATGAAGATTCTGTAAGATGTGGCTGCGGGTGCCCCCACTGCCTTGGCGAGGCGCCCGCAGTCCCGCGATCCGCGCCGGGCGCGGTATCGCGGTTCGACGAGACGGTGGGGTCGATGAACGCGCTGGTGTGGGTGCGCCGCTGGCCATGCTGGCTCTAGTCAATCCCGCCACGGCGGTTGTCATCGGCAGAGTCTGCTCGGCGAGCGTTATGCCGGAGGGGCGGCGGGGCTGGCGTTGGCCGCAACGGCCGCCTCCGTGGCGGCCGCTGGTGTGCTGAGTCTGGCCAGAGCCGGGGATGTTCGCCATGAAAGGTGGGCACCTGCCACACTTGGCGTACGTTAGTGGTGCGAGGCTGGCGTACCAGCCCGGCCACTGTTCGCCTAAGTGGGGGCCTTGTGAGCACGGACATGACCGACGACGCGATCGTCACAGCCGCTGAAGCAGAGCCGGAAGTGCTCGAGGACAGCGAAGAGATCGATCTTGACGCGCCTACCGAGCACCAGCGGGCCGGCGGGGCCACCCGGGGCCTATCGCTGCTGCTGACCATCGGTGGTGCGATCGGCTTCGTGGCCGCGTTCACTCTCCTCTTCGAGCGCATTCAGCTGTTCAAGGATCCGTCTTACGTCCCAAGCTGCAGCTTCAACCCGGTGCTGAGCTGTGGTTCGGTGATGGAGACGTCGCAGGCGTCGGCCTTCGGCTTCCCCAACCCCATCATCGGTGTGGCCTCATTCGCAGCGGTCACGACGATTGGGGTTGCGTTGCTTGGCCGCGTTGTGCTGCCGCGCTGGTTCTGGCTCGGCCTGCAGGCCGGCACCGTCTTCGGAGCCGGATTCGTCACCTGGCTGGCGCACCAGAGCCTCTACAGCATCGAGAAGCTCTGCCCGTACTGCATGGTGGTCTGGACGGTGATGATTCCGATCTTCGTCTACGTCACCGCCCACAATGTTCAGGCCGGGCACATTCCGGCGCCGGTAGGCGTCCGGAACTTCCTGGTCCGCAACAGGGCCCTCATCGTGCTGGCCTGGTACCTGGTGATCGTCACCGCCATCCTGATCAAGTTCTGGGACTACTGGTCGACGCTGATCTGAGTCAGAGTTTCCGGAAGGGCTCGGCGTAACGGAACTCACCGACCAGCGTTCGGTTGTACGTCGTGAGCGGGCGCGCCATGAAAGCTTCCTGCCAGCTCGGCTCGGGCGGAACGATGCCGAGTGAGGCGGCTGGGACGAACCCGAACCGTGGGTAGTACTCGGGGTGGCCGAGCAGCACAATCAAGGGCTCGTCCAGCGCGTCGGCAGCGGCGATCACCGCATGCATGAGCGTTGCGCCGATGCCCTGGCGCTGGCGCGCCGGGTCGACGCCGATGGGTCCGAGGCCCAGTACGGGACGCTCGCCCGGCAGCAGGTGCGCGCGGGTGCAGCAGACATGGCCGACGACCTTGTTGTCCTCGGTCGCGACGAGTGACAGCTGCGGGATCCACGCCTCGCTGCGGCGCAGGTCGTCGGTGAGCTTCGGTTCGACCGGCTCGGCGTCGGGGTAGGCGGGCGCGAACGCCCTGGTGTGCACGCGGTGGATGGCGTCGATGTCGGCGGCGAGCTCGCGGCGGATCAGCACGCCGTCCATCCTGCCGGGCAAGACCTCCAGGTCCTACGGGTTATTCGGCGTTGCTCAGTTAGATCGCCACGTCAATAATCTTGTTGCTGGACGATGATCATAGTTGCGCCAAATCGCCGGGTTCGCCATGATCACGAAAGTTTGATCATTAACCAGTAGTTTGATCATCAACCTACGCCCAGCGGCAAGTTTTACCCGGCGTCGGCGCTGTCCGGACGGGATCAACGTGCGGCGGCAGATGCGGTATCCTGGCCGCGTGCGAGGCCTGCTGCTCCTTATGCAGCCGCGCTGACCTGTATCGGACGCCACGATCACGGCGTCGCGTCAGCGCGGCCGACCCCTCCTGCGCGAGGGGTCTTTGCATGTCCACACAGGCCTGACGACTGACGAGGAATCCGATGAGCGAGATGCAGACCGGCACCGCCGCGCCGGCGGCCGAAGCGATGCCTCCGCACCGCTATACCGCCGCCCTGGCCGGCGAGATCGAGGCGCGCTGGCAGGAGCGCTGGCAATCCGAAGGCACCTTCCGCGCACCCAACCCGGTCGGACCGCTGGCCGAGCCCGAGCACCCAGCGGCGGGTCGCCCCAAGTTCTTCATCATGGACATGTTCCCGTACCCGTCGGGGGCCGGATTGCATGTCGGCCACCCGCTGGGCTACATCGCCACCGACACCATCGGCCGCTTCAACCGGATGTGCGGCAAGAACGTCCTGCACGCGCTGGGTTTCGACGCGTTCGGACTGCCGGCCGAGCAGTACGCCGTGCAGACCGGCCAGCACCCGCGCAAGACCACCGAAGAGAACATCGGCATCATGGGCCGCCAGCTGCGCCGGCTGGGCCTGGCCCACGACTCGCGGCGGAGCTTCGCCACCATCGACCCCGACTACGTCCGCTGGACGCAGTGGATCTTCCTGCAGATC
>DASUUH010000017.1:0-25144 GCA_036374175.1 Jiangellaceae bacterium
CGTGGTAGGGGACAACTGCCAATGAACAACGCGAGGGGGAGGGTCAGGGAAGGGAGTGGGGGTGGATGTGGCCGACAGCGACGATCTGAACCTCCACGCCGTACACGCGGGACGGCACATCCGGCACGTCCGACTCGTCGACCACGTTGACCCGTACCGCGTACCGGCCGTGCCACCGCGTGATCCCCACACCGCCGACCCGCGGGTCTTCGCTGAGTTGGGTGGCCAGGACCTCTTTGGCCGCTCGAGCTTCCGCTACCCCCGGCTCGCCACCGGCGGCCGCACCGGCGAACCGCACGCCGAGCTCGTCGAGCACCACCCCGATCGGATTGCAGTACGTCAACCCCTGCCCGCCGGGGCCGCCGCGCTCACTGCCGGCGAACAGCAGCCCCACCGCAGAACTCGACCCCGGGTCGTAGACGACAGACCCGCTGTCGCCGCCGGCCGAGAAGGGCCCAGGTTCCGCGCCGGCGATCTCGATCTGGTCGTCGAACCGGACCAACCCGATGGGGTACTGGACGGTGAGCCCATCGAGTTCGATCGCCGACACCTCGCCACGGGTCAGCCCGGTCGTCCGGCCGGCCTTCTCTACCGGCTGGCCGAGTTCGGCCTCGGCGATCCCGGTCAGCGGGCCCGCGGGGTATGACACGTCGAACTCGACCCCGTCGTCCAACACGGCCGTCGCGGCATCGACCACGTTCGGCCGCTCACGCAGCAGCGGGGCGACACGCCCAAGCGTGCCGATCCGGTCCTGCGGCGCCCACCCGCCGTCGGCCGGCCCCGGCTGGACGACGACATCGCCGGGCGCAGCGCGGCCGGAGTCGGCCAGGACATGATTGTTGGACAGCACGTGAGGCCGCTCGTCGTCAGCGGAAAGGACGAACCCGCCGATGGTGCCGGCCGTGACACCGACGTGAGCTACCGATAGGCCCGCGCGCAGCGGGCGGCCACGCGCCTGCAAGTCGTTCGCACCCCACTGCTGGGCTGTTACCGCACCGACGTCCCGGATATCACACGCCGTACCGGCCAGGGAATGCCCGCGTTCCACCACAATGTCGGCAAGCCCGGACTGCCCGGAGTGCCGTACCGCAACGCCGTACTCCCCGGCCGAGATGGATAGCCCCACCGCTACGAGGGCCGGTTCGCCCGCTGCGATGCGCTCCATCACCAGCGGAGCAAGTTCGCGCCGCAGTTCTGCCTTCAGCTCGCGGGCCGCTTCGACACGCATGGCTTCAGCCGGCAGGCGGTGCGCTCGGCGTGCCAGGGGTGCCCGGGGTGCCGGGCGTGTCCGACCCACTCACCGACCGTCCGAAATACGCCCGCGGCTCTGCGCCGAGCAGCACCCACAGCGCCACCGCGGGAACGAACCCCTGGCTGATCAGCGACCGGTCGCCCTCGACGACGGCCCGGACGATGGCCAGCGCTACGGAGGCGCCCAGGAGGCCGAGGGCTGCGAAGTAGCCGAGCCGGCTGCCACGAAGCATGCCGCGGCCAACGGCGAAATAACCCGCTCCGAACACGAGCATGAGCGCACCGATCAGTGAATTGGAACGCTCCGGGCTTACCAGCCCGATGGTGCCGACCGCGATGTACAGCACCCCGCCGACAACGAGCAGCCAGGCCACCATCTTCGCGCCCACGGGAAGCTCGGCCGGCCGGGTCTCCTGGGTCGAGTTCATGCCTGCAGATCCTCCGGCCCGAAGGCCTGCGGGAGGATCTCGCTCATCGGCAGGATTCCCTCCGGCGTGTCGACCAATAGGCCCGCTCCGCCATGTTCCCACAGCAACTGGCGGCACCGGCCGCATGGCATCAGACGCTGGCCCTTGCCTCCGACGCAGGTGAAGGCCACCAGCCGGCCACCACCCCCGGCATGCAGGGACGAGACGCAGCCACATTCGGCGCACAACGTGACTCCGTAGGCGGCATTCTCCACGTTGCAGCCCACGACGACGCGGCCGTCGTCGACCAGCGCAGCGGCACCCACCGGGAAGGACGAGTACGGCGCATACGCCCGGTCCCGCACGGCCACTGCCGCCTCGCGCAGCGCCTCCCAGTCGATCGCTGGATCGGTCATGCCTTGATATATGGCTCGCCGTCGGCGGCCGGCGGGCGGACCCGGCCGACGAACCCGGCCACGGCGAAGATGGTTACGAGGTACGGCGCCATCAGCATGAATTCGCTGGGAATCGGTGTGCCGATGATGCCGAGCACGCTCTGCAGGTTGTTCGCGAAGCCGAACAGCAGGCCCGCGAAGACGGCTCCGATCGGACTCCAGCGACCGAGGATCATCGCGGCCAGCGCAATGAAGCCCTGCCCCGCCGTCATTTCGCGGCTGAACAGGCCGGACACGCCCAGAGTGAAGTACGCCCCGCCGAAGCCGGCCACCGCACCGCCGATCAGTACGTTCCGGAACCGCGTCCTGTTGACGTTGATGCCCGCCGTGTCGGCCGCCTCCGGGTGCTCGCCGACCGCACGCACGCGCAGCCCCCAGCGACTCCGGAATAGCGCGATGTGAACGACGATGACGATGACGTACAGGAAGTAGACGATCACGTTCTGGTCGAACAGCACCGGACCGATGATCGGGATGTCGCCCAGCACCGGAATCTTCATCCGCAGGAAGCGGCCTGGCGAGTTCCACGTGGCCGGATCGGGGCTGAGCAGGCGCCCGAACAGGAAGTTCGTCAGCCCAATGACCAGGACGTTGAGAACGACGCCGACGATGATCTGGTTGACGAAGTACTTGACAGTGAACACTGCCAGCACGTACGCGACTAGCAGCCCGGCGATGGGCGCGGCGATCAGCCCCACCCATGTGCTGCTGGTAAGCGAGGCCACTACGCCGGAAAGGAACGCGCCGAACAGCAGTTGGCCCTCGATCGCAATGTTGATCACCCCGGCCCGCTCGCAGAGCAACCCGGACAGTGCGCCAAAGATCAGCGGCACCGACAGTGCGACCGCACCCTGCAACAGGCTGGTCAGCGAGATCGTCGCGCCGGCGACCGCCCAGGTCAAGAACGCGAAGACGAACGCGAGCCCGAACATCACTGACAGCCACAGCGGCACCTTGCGGGCCTGGCGGACGAGCCAGAAGGCGTACGCCGCGATGACCAACAACAGCACGCCGAGCAGGGTGCCGACCAGCCGCGACGGCAACGCGAACGGCTCGATCTGGACGAAGTCGCTGGAGGTCGAGACCCTGAATGTACTGTGCTCTCCCGACGGAGCGGCGATACCGAACACGACGAGCGCCACGACGCCGAACAGCGCCAATACGATCGGCGCCTTCCAGCTGCGGGTCAGGACGCGGGTCTGGTCGACGTCCGGAGCAGCCGGCTGAGTCGCGGTGTCTACGCTCACGTCACTACCAACCCTTCGCCGCCGTGGCGACCGGCTCGGCCGCACGCACCCTGATCCGGAAGATTGCCCGCACGAGCGGCGGCGCCGCAATGAAGAGCACGATCAACGCCTGCACGACGAGCACGATGTCGATCGGCGTGCCGGTCCTCGACTGCATGGTGACACCACCAGCACGCAGCGCGCCGAACAAGATGCCGGCCGCGATCGTCCCCCACGGGTTGGCCCGGCCGAGCAACGCGACAGTGATCGCGTCAAAGCCCAACCCACCGGAGATGCCAGGTGTCAGGTGCCGCTCGGTACCCAGCGCCAGGGACGCTCCCGCCAGCCCGGCGAGCGCTCCGGCGATCAGAAAGACAGCGACATAGGTGTTCGTCACCGACATCCCAGCTGTTGTCGCCGCGTTCGGGTTGTGCCCGACGGCGCGCAGCCGGAAGCCCAGCGTGCCACGCTCGAGCAGCCACCACACGAATGCGGCGGCCAGGATGGCCAGCACGAAACCGGCGTGCAGCCGCGAGGTGGCGAAGAACCGGGGCAGCTCCGCCGACTCGTGGACGAAGGGACTGATCGGGTCCGCCCGACCCGGCCGCTGAAAGGCACTCGTTGCCAGCACGTAGACGATCAGAAAGCGGGCGATGTTGTTGAGCATGATCGTCACGATCACCTCATGCGCCCCTGTCCTTGCCTTGAGCACACCGGCGATACCCGCCCAGATTGCCCCACCGACCAGGCCGGCGGTGACTGCAAGGGCGACGTGCACCACGACCGGCAGGTCGATTGCGAAACCTATGTAGCCAGCGAAGATCGCACCAAGGACGATCTGCCCTTCGGCCCCGATGTTGAACAACCCTGCGCGGAAAGGCAGTGCCACCGCCAGACCCGCGGCGATGAGCGGAGTGGCATAGGCGAGCGTTTCGGCGAAGGGGCGGAGCGCCCGGCCGATTGAGTATTCCCGGAAGTTGATCAGAGAGCCTTGGAACAGCGCTGAGTATGCGCTGCTCACCGACTGCCAGGCGGCACTGAACGTGTCGCCCGGCCGGCTGAAGAAGTAACTCGCCGCATCCTGCACTCGCGGGTCGGAGACCATGATCAGAAAGGCGCCGATTACCAGAGCAAGCACAACTGACAACAACGTCACCATCGCGTTGCCAGTAGCCAGCTCGCGCCAGAACCGCTGCCCGACGGTCGACCGCCGTTCGGCGTCGGCTGGGCGTTCGGACTCAGCCACGCGACTCTCCTTCGTCCTGGTGACCGACGACCTCGTCCGGGTGCTCTGCGATGGTCGGGTGCTCCGCTGCCTGCCGTGCGGCCTCGTCGGCGGGCACGCCGGCCATCATCAGCCCAAGGACGTCGCGATCGGTCTCGCCGTCGACGATCCCGACTGCCCGGCCCCGGTACATCACGAGGATCCTGTCGGCGAGCGCGCTGACCTCGTCCAGCTCGGTGGACACGATCAGCACGGCGGTGCCCTGATCGCGCTGGACGATGATCCGCCGGTGCACGAACTCGATCGAGCCGACGTCCAGGCCGCGGGTCGGCTGCGTAGCGATGAGCAGTCGCAGTGGCCTGGATAGCTCGCGGGCGACGACGACCTTCTGCTGGTTACCGCCGGACAGGGTCCCCGCGGGCGTGTCGATGCTGCCTGCCCGGATGTCGAACTCCTCGACCCGCTTGCGCGCGTTGTCCGCGACCACGCCGGGCTTCATCCCGATGCCGCTGGCGAACGGGGGACGGTCATAGAGGTCGAGGACGAGGTTCTCGGCGACCGTGAAGTCACCGACCAGCCCATCGACCTTCCGGTCTTCCGGAATGAAACCGACGCCGGCCCGCAGCGTGTCGCGTACCGACCGGTCGATCAGCTCCACTCCTTCGAGAGTGACCGAACCGGTCACATGTTCCTGCAGGCCCATGATGGCCTCGACCAGCTCCGTCTGGCCGTTGCCCTGCACCCCCGCGACGGCAAGGATTTCGCCGCTGCGGACGTCGAAGCTGACGTCGTCGACGACTACTTGCTCGCGGTGGTCGACCACGGTCAACCCGTTCACGGTCAATACCGGATCACCGGCCTCGGCCTTCGACTTGTCCACTACCAGGCTCACCGGCCGGCCTACCATCATCGAGGCCAACTCGGTCTCAGTGGCCGTCGGTTCTGCCTCACCCACCACTCGACCCAGCCGGATGACAGTGATGCGGTCGGCGATGGCTCTGACCTCGCGCAGCTTGTGTGTGATGAAGACGATCGACGTGCCCGCTGCCTTGAGCTGACGCATGATCTCGATCAGCTCGTCCGTCTCCTGCGGCGTGAGCACCGCGGTCGGCTCGTCCAGGATCAGGACCCTGGCGTGGCGGACCAGCGCCTTAATGATCTCGACCCGTTGCTGGACGCCGACCGGCAGGTTCTCGACGACGGCGTCGGGGTCGACGTCGAACCCGTAATGTTCGGACACCTCTCGGACCTGCGCCCTGGCGGCGTCCAGGTCGAGTAAGCCGGGCCCACGCGTCTGCTCCGCTCCGAGCATGACGTTCTCGGCCACCGTGAACACCGGGACGAGCATGAAGTGCTGGTGCACCATGCCGATGCCGGCGGCCATCGCGTCGTTCGGCGATGAGAACGTCATCTTCTGGTCGTCGACCAGGATCTCGCCGTCGTCCGGGTCGAGAAGGCCGTACAGGACGTTCATCAGCGTCGTCTTGCCCGCGCCGTTCTCGCCGAGCAGGCCATGGATTTCACCCGGTTCGATGGTCAGATCGATCGCATCGTTGGCTACGACGGGACCGAACCGTTTGGTGATTCCCCGGAGCTCAAGCTTCATCCGACCGCCTCTCTGGGCCCGAGCGCGTGCTCGTCACGGGTTACGAACCCGCCGTCAGCTTCGTACCGTAGCGACTCACGCGCCGGGGACGGCACAAGGTGCCCTCCCCGGCGCGTAACAGATGGCCTACTGGAAGGCCGCGTCGGACTCGACTGTGATCTCGCCCGAGACGATCTGCTGCTTGAGCTGCTCCACCTCGTCCTTGAGCTCCTGCGGGACATCTTCGTCGAAGTCGTGGTACGGCGCGAGGCCGACGCCCTCGTTCTCCAGGGTCCCGATGAACGGCTCGTTGGAGAAGTTATCCCCGGCCGCGTCGGTGGCGGCGGTCTCGACCGCGACGGCGATGCCCTTCATCACGCTGGTGAGAATCAGGTCGTTGTAGTCCGGCACGGTTTCGTAGCCGTCGACGTCGACCCAGATCACCGACGTCTCGCCGGCGTCACGCGCGGCGATCGCAGCCTGCTCGCCCAGCGGACCGGCCACCGGCAGCAAGATGTCGGCGCCCTGGTCGATCAGGTTCTCGCTGATCTGCAGAGCAAGCGTGGTGTTGCTGAAGTCGCCCACGAACTGACCGTCCTGGGCCTCCTTGTCCCAACCGAGCACCTGCACGTCGGTGCCCTTTTGCTCGTTGTGGTACTGAACGCCGTCGTAGAAGCCGTCCATGAAGATCGTCACGGTCGGAATCTTGGCGCCGCCCCACGTCCCGACGCTGCCGGTTTCGCTGTACCCGGCGGCGAGATACCCGGCCAGGAACGCGGCCTCGTGGGTGTTGAAGACCAGCGGTTTGACGTTGTCGATCGGCTCTTCCCAGATGAAGTCGACGATCGCGAAGCTCTCTTCCGCGTTGGCCTCGGCGGCTGCTTGTGTCGTGTCGGCCAACAGGAAGCCGACGGTGACGATCAGGCCGCACTCCTCGGCGATCATGCTCTGGACGTTAGGCTCGTAGTCCGCGCCCGCGTTGGACTCTGCGAGCCGGGTGTCGGACACCGCCCCGGCACTCTGCGCCGCTTGTAGTCCCTCCCAGGCGGACTGGTTGAACGACTTGTCATCGACGCCGCCCTCGTCGGTGACCATGCAGCCAATGAAGTCGGCCGCTGGTTCTTCGGTCATCTCATCCGTCGGCGACGCGCCCGGCTCAACGGTGTCGTCTGCATCGTCGTCCGGTGCCTCACCACAGGCCGCCAGTACTAGCGCAACGGCGCCTGCCGCAGCGGCGAGTCGAAATGTCTTGTTCACGTGTGCCCTCCAGGCCCCCGAGAATAGATCTGCGCGGCAGACTATACGGCCTGCTGCACCATGCTTTAGGGACGTAGGTCCCCGATGCCGACCTGTAATCAACCTGGCTTCGGAACCTGACCTCGGTTGCCCACAGATCGGTCAATTCCGCCCGTAAGTCACACTGCGGCGGCCGGCTCGTAGACTCCCCAGACCTCGCGTAAGGCGTCGCAGACCTCACCCACGGTGGCCCGCGCGGCCAGTGCGTCGCGCATCGGATCCAAGACGTTGCCGGTGCCGCCTGCCGCTGTCCGTAGCTGGTCGAGCGTGCGGGCGACCTCTTCGGAGTCGCGGTCGGCGCGCAGCTGTTCTAGCCGTTTGGACTGCGCCTCTTCGATGGCCGGATCTACCCGCAGCGGTTCGTAAGGCTCCTGCCCGTTGTCAACAAACCGGTTGACGCCCACGAACGTGCGCTCGCCGCCGTCGATCTCCCGGGCGATCTGGTAGGCCGAACGCTCGATCTCGTTCTTCTGGAAGCTCTGCTCGATGGCCGCGACCGCACCGCCGAGATCCTCCACCCGCTGCATCAGCTCGTCCACCGCCGCTTCGAGGTCGTCGGTCAGCGACTCGACGACATAAGAGCCGGCGAACGGGTCGACGGTCTTGGTCAGGTCCGTCTCGTACGCCAGCACCTGCTGCGTGCGCAACGCCAACCGGGCCGCCTTCTCCGTGGGCAGCGCGATCGCCTCGTCGTACGCGTTGGTGTGTAGCGACTGGGTACCCCCGAACACCGCGCCGAGCGCCTGCACGGCGACCCTGATCAAGTTGACCTCCGGCTGCTGTGCGGTCAGCTGCACACCGGCGGTCTGGGTGTGGAACCGCAACATCTGCGACTTGGGATCCTTGGCGCCGAACTCCTCGCGCATCATGCGCGCCCAGATGCGGCGGGCGGCCCGGAACTTGGCCACCTCCTCCAGCAAGGTGGTGCGCGCCACGAAGAAGAACGACAGCCGAGGGGCCAACTCGTCGACGTCCAACCCCGCAGACAGCGCGGCGCGGACGTACTCACGGGCATTGGCCAGCGTGAACGCTACCTCCTGCACCGGAGTGGCCCCCGCCTCGGCCATGTGGTAGCCGGAGATCGAGATCGTGTTCCACCGTGGCAGCTCCCGGCGGCAGTAGGCGAAGATGTCGCTGGTCAGCCGCAATGACGCGGCCGGCGGATAGATGTAGGTGCCCCGGGCGATGTACTCCTTGAGCACGTCGTTCTGCACGGTGCCGGTCAACTTGTCACCGCTCACCCCGTGCTCGGCACCCACCAGCTGGTACAGCAACAGCAGCACCGCAGCCGGGGCGTTGATCGTCATCGACGTCGACACTTGATCCAGCGGGATCCCGTCGAACAACACCCGCATGTCATCGATCGAGTCGATTGCCACCCCGACCTTGCCCACCTCACCATGCGCAACCGGCGCATCTGAGTCATAACCCATCTGGGTCGGTAGATCGAATGCGACCGACAGGCCACCCGAGCCGGCCGCCACCAACTGGTGGTACCGCCGATTCGACTCAACTGCCGTCCCGAAACCCGCATACTGGCGCATCGTCCACGGCCGGCCGGTGTACATCGTCGGGTACACTCCCCGGGTGAACGGGAACTCACCCGGCTCGCCTAGCTTGCTCGCCGGATCCCAACCCGAGAGATCGTCCGGACGGTACACCGGCTGGAAAGGCCGGCCAGACTCGGTCGATGCGCTCATGCCAGCAACGGTAGCTTGACCGCTGATCATCGGCACTTTCCGGGTAATCCAGCCGCAAAGTGCCGATGATCACGGGCTGAGGAGTTATCCACACCTACGAACTTCCGCCGGACGATTTCCACAGACTGCGCCAGCGCCCGTCTCCACGCGCCACTCGGCACTCATGATCAAGCACATGGCGGCGTTCGATATCCCCGCGGTCCTTATCCAGGCCGAGCTTGAGGAGCTTCTCGAGCGGCAGGCCGGGGTGCTCTCCACTGAACAGCTCGAGCAGTTCGGCATCTCGGACGAGTTCGCGCGAGCCCGCGTCCGCGCTGGTCGGTGGCAACGACCCCAACGGCGGGTGTACGCGACCTTCAGCGGTCCGCTCACTCGCCTGGCAACGATCTGGGCCGCGCTCTTGCGCTGCGGCAGGGACGCCATGGTCAGCCACGAGACGGCCGCCGAGCTCGACGGTGTGTGCGACCAAATCGATGAGCGAGTGCATGTAACCGTCCTGGCACGTCGTCGGGTGCGGGGAAAGCTCAACGGCGTTCGCGTCCACTACGCTCACCGGCTCCCGCACATCCGTCATCCGTTGAAGTCACCGCCACGTCCGAGGCTGGAAGAAACGGTGCTCGACCTCATCGACACGTCGCGTTCGGCGCGGACGGCGGCCGGCTGGATCGTCAATGCCATCCAGCGTCGCTGCACGGAGCCAAGCCGCTTGGCCGCCGCTCTCGCCGGTCGCAAGAAGATCAAGTGGCGGGCGATGGCCGAGGCCATGCTGCTCGACGTTGCCAAGGGCGCGCGTTCCCTCCTCGAAGCCGAGCACCTGCGCAGGGTCGAGCGCGCTCACGGACTTCGGCCCGGGCACCGGCAACGACGCGTCGCCGGAAGCCGCGTCATCTGGATCGACGTCGATTACGTGGAGTACACCACCCGCGTCGAGCTCGATGGACGGGTCGGTCACCAAGGCGAGGGCGCATTCCGGGATCGACGACGAGACAACCGCGGCGTGGTCGACCGGCGGGCCACACTGCGCTACGGCCACGCCGAAGTCTTCGGTTCGCCGTGTGAAGTCGCAGCCGAGCAGGCCGTCGTCCTGCAAGACCGCGGCTGGCAGGAGACGCCGAGGCCGTGCGGACCAAGCTGTGAACTCAACGCCGCGATGGCGAGGATCCGCGGCGACGCCCGTGTGCCCGCTTGATCATCGGCACTTACCGGGGTAATCCAGCCGGAAAGTGCCGATGATCACGGGAGCATGGTCAGGGGACGGGGTGGACGGACGTCTGCCCTGCGGCGCGGACCACGATGTACCGCTCGCCCCGCTGGTACTTCCCGCGGACCGGCAGGTAATTTCGGCCCCTGGCCAGTGGGCCCTGGTGGACGTTCATCTCATGGGCCCGGTAGAGCAAGTCGAGCCGATGCATCACCACGACGGACTCGGCAGCTTTACGCATCGTCACCACGATGCGCCGGTTCGGAATCTCCAGGTATGCGCTGCCCACCGCCCGCGCATCCCGGCTCGGCGTGGTCAGCGCCTCCTCGATCTGCGCCACGATCAGTGGAGTGATCGGTGCCATCCCCTCGACCAACCGCAGTTTCGGATTCTTCGCGCGCAACGTCCTGAACAGCTCGTCGCGGTGCGCCGGTTTGATCGTCCGGCCCACCGCCAGCACGTCTACCGTCGCGCCGTCGATCTGACTTCGAGCGCGGTTGATATCGGTCTCTTCGCGCACATGCAGGCCCAATCGGGTCAGCGCATCAGCGAGATGGTCAAGGATGCGGGCTCGCTTGCCGACAAGCAGCACGCGACCATTCAGAGAGGGTTCAACCGTCACAAGACGATCTTCGATGCAACCGGTGGTCTACCACAGTCGGTGATCTCGGATAGTGAGACGATCGGTGACGACTACGCCAGCAGAGCCACCAAGATGATCAGCAAAGGGAGCGTCCAGATCTGCGTCCGCAACCAGCGACGGGCCGTCGGTGCCACAGCACCGACCTCTGCCCGCGCACGTATAGGGATGATCTCGGCCAATCCGGCGGCCACGTGGACTGTGTGCAGCAGGGAAGCCACCAGGACAAGCCACCCAGTGAATTCGCCGGCACCGGACAGCAGAATGAAGACCGTCACGACACAAACCGCGGCCGGAGCCGGCGAGGCCGGGAAGGCCGCCACGACCGCCGCCGCCGCGACAAATGCGGCGACTACCACGGGGTGGACGGTGTGGCCAGCGCCGGCCAGCGCGGCGAGAAGCAGCGCGGCGGACGCCAAACCGAGAACCGCACGCAGATCACGCCCGGTGACCACCACTCCGGCCGCCGCACCACTGAGGTGAGGGCGCTCGGCGCGACCGGCGCCCGTCGCCGCGCTCATCCCGCCCGCCGCGCTCGCTGTCGACGCCGCATCAGCACGCCGATCAAGGCTGGATCCCACCGGCTTACGAGCACCCCGCGACGGGCGAGGGCCGCCAGCCGCTCTTCCCGTTCAGCCAGTACGAGCCGAGCGGCAGCCAGCTCGGCCCTATCGGCGGGCATTCTCAACGGCGCGGGCAATACATCGATGGCAAGCACGTCGCGGTGCGACCGGGTCAGCGTGGCAACCAACGGATCGATCTGCGCGTCCAGGTAAGGCGAAAGGACGACCACGGTCGCGCCGGTAGGCACCGATCCCTCGTCGAACAAGCGCCGGCGCAGCAACGGTTCGGGGACGGTGCCGGCCAGGTGCCACCTGATCCGCATCAGCTGTCGCACCCCCGTACCTGGACGGACACCGCGGTACGGAACCGCTAGGTCCACCAGGCCTACTCGATCCCCGAGCCGCAGATAAGAGGCGGCCAGCACACTCGCCGCTTCGATCGCGATGCCGAGGCTGCGGCCGGCCGGGTCGGTGCCGGTCGGGCGCTCATGCCAGGTCGCCACGTCCAGCGCGAGGTCGTGGCGCGTGTCCAGGCAGATCACCAGGTCGGCGTCGGCATCGATGGCGGTGTGCCGTACGTGCAGCACACCGCGGCGGGCACTGACCCGCCAGTTGATACGTCGGATGCGGTCGCCGGGCCGGAATTCCCGGACGTCTAGCAATTCCGAGCCATCACCGGGACGCCGGGTCCGGTGTGCGCCGACCTGACCCGTCGAGCGCGCCGGCAACTCCGGAACCTGGACCGCGCGTGCCGGCGGCAAGACTCGAACGGCCGAGGTGTGGGTGATGACTACTGGCGTCGCAAAAAGGCCGTCGGCACAAGCGACTCGCAGCCCTGCCGGTTCGAAAGCCCGGATTCCCTGCCGCCCCGAGTCGACGGTGAAGGTCAGTTGCCGATTCGGCAGATCGGCCGCCAGCACCACGTATGGGCCGTCGGGCGGGCCGGGGCCAATCCCGGCCGGCACCCGCAGAACGGCCAGCTCCGCGCCATCGAGCCCGCCGATGGAGATCGTCGCCGAACGGCCGATGCCCTCCTCCGCCATGCTTGGCATCTGGACCTGCACGGTGGGGCGTGGCCGACGCTGCTGGCCGGCCCACGCCGCAGCCGTTCCCACCGCGAACGGAAGGACGACGAGCGCGATCTCGGGTCGGCCGAACACCAGGGCCAGGCCGGCCGCCACTACAAGAACAAGGACTGCCCGGCGCATCGCCCACGTGGGCTGCCAGGCGCCTCGCTTGGGGCCCTGCTCGTCACGTGTGGTGCTCATCAGCCACCACCATGGCCGGGCGTCGGCCCGGGACCAGGCACCTTTTCGAGCAGTTCCTCCACCACGGCCTGTCCGGTCGTCCCGCTTGCCCACATCTCCGGCCGCAGCGTCAGCCGGTGGCCCAGCGCAGGAACGGCGCACGCTTTGACGTCCTCCGGCAGTACGTAATACCGGCCGGACAGCACCGCCAGTGCACGTGCCACCAGGATCAATGCCAGCGAGCCACGTGGTGATGCGCCGACTTCGACCGCGGCGTGCTCCCGGGTGGCCCGGACCAGGTCGACGCAGTACCGCATGACGTCCCGATTGACGTCCACCTCCTCGGTGCCGGCCTTCAACCGGCGAAGAGCCGGTGCGTCGATCACCGGAGGGACGGCGACTTCGTCCTGGCGCCGCGCGATACGCCGCCGCAACACCCGGGACTCCTCGTCAGGGTCGGGGTACCCGAAATGCAGGCGCAGTAAGAACCGGTCAAGCTGCGCCTCGGGGAGTGGGTACGTTCCGTCGTACTCGATCGGGTTGGCGGTCGCCAGAACGTGGAACGGCTCAGGCAACGAGTGGGTGTGGCCCTCGACGGTCACCTGACGTTCCTGCATCGCCTCGAGAAAGGCTGACTGGGTCTTCGGCGGCGTCCGATTGATCTCGTCCACGAGCAACAAGCCAGTGAAGATCGGCCCTGGATGGAACACGAACGTGCTGCGGTCCTGCTCGTACACGTACGAGCCCGTGACGTCGGCCGGCAACAGATCAGGGGTGCACTGGATCCGCCGGAAGTCCAGCCCGACGGCCGCGGCAAGACTGCGTGCGGTCAACGTCTTGCCCAGCCCGGGAACGTCCTCTATCAGCACGTGGCCGCCGGCCAGCATCGCGGCCAGCGCCAGCCGGATGGGCTCACGTTGGCCGACCACCGCATGGCCGATCGCATCCATGATCTCGGTTCCGGCGACCGCGATCTCCTCGACAGTGCACGGCGCTGCGGCGCCGTCGGTCCTAGGTTCGGTCATGAAGGTCCGTCCCTTCCGGCTAGACGGTCGCTCGACAACTCGTCCAGCCGGTCGAGCACCAGCTCAGTCAGAGCGATGGGCGAGCGGCCTATGAGGTCCGGTCCCATTCGGTCAAGCAGGTCGTACGCGTCCGGGCCGAGCAGGCGGCGGGCGGCAGGATCGGACCAAATAACACCGTGTCGAGTCAGCCGCGCTTCGGCAAGGTTTCGCAGCCTGGGACGGGCCTTGCTCTTGAAGACGTCGCGCGTGTCACTGGACTGGCTCAACGCGGTGCTGAGCCGCCGCACCTCATACCACGTGCCCACGCCGTGGGGTTCTGGAGGCGCCGGCCACACGAGCTGTGACGGATGGGCGGCCAGCCTGGGGACGGCGACCCCGGCCGCCACGAGCAGACCGACCAGGGCCGCATCCGAGGGAACGACGCCGAACAGCCAGCCGATCAGGCCGCAGATCGCACCGACGAGTGCCGGAACGACGAGCGCGCGCACCCGCCGGCGGCCGGTCATAACCGATCCGTTGGGCCGGCGGCGGCCGAGGAAAGGCTCGCCGAGATGGTCCGCAAGGCACCGGCCGCGATTGATGCCGCCTCATCAGGCAGCAGCGCCGTGCCGAATCTGGCTTTGTGGTATAGGGCGAGCAGAGTCTCCACGGCGGAGCGGTCAGCGCGATGGCGGGCGAGAACGGCCGCGGTGAACTCAGTCGGGGTCTGCGGCGCCGCCCGAGGTGTACCTGCCGACGCTGCTGCCTGCTCCAGAAGAACCCAGCAGGCGACCACCGCGTCGCTTGCTCGCCCCGGACTGGCCGCTTCCGCTTCAAAGGCGGCAAGCTCTGCGGCATCGCGAAGTGCCGCCATGGTGACATTCGGATCCTGAACGTGCGGGCTCCGCGCCACCCGCTGCCGGCTCAGCCACCAGCCAATCAGCCAGATCAGGACGCGAATGCCGATGATGATGGCGCCCAGTCCCACCAGGACGGTGTACGTGAGGAGCCCGACGGTGAACGGGTTGGCCGGCACATCCACGTCCTCGGGCACTTGCTCGTCTGCACCCAACGTCGGCGGTGCCGTGGGCTCGGCATCGAGCGGTTCGAACGGAATGATCGGTTCGCCCACTTGGACCGGGCCCGCGACGGCGGCCACCACCGCGACCACAATGACAGCGCCGACCGCGACAAGAGGTGCCAGGCGCCGTGCCATGCACCGATGGTCACATACTGCGCGGCGGGTGTCGCCTAAAGTTTCTCCACCGGGGCGTAGCGGAGCAACAGAGTCTTCAGCCCTTCGGCACCGAAATCGACGGTGGCCTGAGCGTGCTCGCCGACTCCGGACGTGGCGACGACGGTGCCGAGGCCGAAGGTGTCGTGCGTGACGCGGTCACCGGCGGACAACACAGGCACCGGACGCGACGGTTTGGACCCGCGGCTCGGCGTCGCCCGCTGGCTGCGAGTTGCTGTCGGACGGTGCCACCTGGTCTGATCTTCCTCCGTTCGCCGCCAGTCGATCAGCCGGTCGGGAATCTCGGTGAGAAAGCGGGACGCCGGATTGTGGCTGGGGGCGCCCCACGCACTCCGGACCAGCGCTCGCGACAGGTAGAGCCGCTGGCGGGCACGGGTGATGCCGACATAAGCGAGCCGCCGCTCTTCCTCCAGCTCACGTGGCTCGTACAGCGAACGCTGATGCGGAAAGACGCCGTCCTCCATGCCGGTGAGGAACACGACGGGAAACTCCAGACCCTTCGCAGTGTGCAGCGTCATCAGCGTGACCATGCCGCCGTGGTCTTCGCCCTCCGGGATCTCGTCGGCGTCGGCGACGAGGCTAACCCGCTCGAGGAAGCCGGTGAGCGTTCCGTCGCCATCGGACGCCTCGTATTCGCCGGCCACCGCGATCAGCTCGCGGAGGTTGTCGATGCGCGTCTCGTCCTGCGGGTCGTCGGAGTCGGACAACTCGTCGAAATATCCCGTCCGGTCGAGAACGGCCTCGAGGATGCTGGCCGGCCCGACACCGTCGGCGACGAGGCCTCGCAACTCGTCGATCAAAGTGACGAACGCCTCGATCGAACGCAGAGATCGGGTGGCGATGCCAGGCGCGTCGGCCGCCCGCCGGAGCGCCTGCCAGAACGTCACGCCTTCGCGTTGCGCGAGCGCTTCGACCGCGGCCTCGGCCCGGTCGCCGATGCCCCGCCGCGGCGTGTTGAGGATCCGGCGCAGCGAAACCGCGTCGTCGGGGTTGGCCAGCGTGCGCAGATACGCGAGGGCATCGCGGACTTCGCGCCGCTCATAGAACCGCACACCCCCGACGACTCGGTACGGCAGGCCGAACCGGATAAACACTTCTTCCAGCACGCGGGACTGGGCGTTGGTCCGGTAGAAGACCGCGACGTCGCCTGGCTTGGCATCGCCATCGTCGCCAAGCTTGTCGATCTCTTCGGCGACGAACTGCGCCTCGGCGTGCTCATTGTCGGCGACGTAACCGACGATGGGCGAGCCGTCGCCTGCGTCGGTCCAGAGCCGCTTGGGCTTGCGCTCGGGATTCTTCGAGATGACTGCGTTCGCAGCGGCCAGGATGTTCTGCGTCGACCGGTAGTTCTGCTCGAGCAGAACCACCTTGGCGTCCGGGTAGTCCTTCTCGAACTGCAGGATGTTGCGAATCGTCGCGCCGCGGAACGCGTAGATCGACTGATCGGCGTCACCGACGACGCATAACTCGGCCGGTTCGACGGCTGACTGGGCCTCGCCGACAAGTTCGCCGTCGACCGTGCGCTTCGGCTTGTGTCCGACGATTTCGCGGACCAACACGTACTGCGCGTGGTTGGTGTCCTGATACTCATCGACCAGCACATGCCGGAACCGCCGCCGGTAGTTCTCAGCGACATCGGGAAACGCCTGGAACAGATGGACGGTCAGCATGATCAGATCGTCGAAGTCCATGGCGTTGGCCTCAGTGAGCCGCTTCTGGTAGAGCTCGTAGGCCTCGGCGATCATCTTCTGGTGGTGGTTCTCGGCCCGGGCCAGCGCCGTCTCGTAATCGATCAGCTCGTTTTTGAAGTTGCTGACCTGATGGCTGAACTGGCGCGGCTGGTAGCGCCGCGGGTCGAGGTCGAGCTCGCGGCACACCAGCGTCATCAGCCGTTGAGAGTCGGCCTGGTCATAGATCGAGAACGACGACGTGAACCCGAAGCGCTTGGCCTCCTTGCGCAAGATACGCACGCACGCGGAGTGGAACGTCGAGACCCACATGATGTTGGCCCGCCGGCCCACCAGATGGGCGACCCGCTCCTTCATCTCGCCCGCCGCCTTGTTGGTGAACGTGATCGCGAGGATGGAGCCGGGATGGACGTTGCGCTCGGCCAGCAAGTAAGCGATGCGCCTGGTCAAGACTCGGGTCTTGCCTGATCCTGCGCCGGCGACGATGAGCAGCGGCGAGCCGGAGTGGGTCACAGCCTCACGTTGCGGGGGATTGAGCCCCTCGAGGACGGTTTCGGGATCGCTGCGGCGCCGCTCGCCACCGCCTCCCTCTGAGGCGTCAGGTGCGGACAGTCGCAGGTCGTTGAACAGAGCGCTCATCGTGCCAACGAGTCTATGGGGACAGCCCGACATCCAGCCCGAGCCGTGCCGAGGCGGTCAAGCGGTCCGCCGGTCCCGGCTGTTACCCTCACTCGGCCGATCGAGCCGGCATGAAAGGAGCAACGATGATCTGCCGCCTCTGGCGAGGCTGGACGACGCCCGAGAACGCCGACGCCTACGAGTCCGTGGTACGTGGCGAGGTCATTCCCGGAATCGAAGCCATGAACATCGCCGGATTCCGGCACATCGACCTGATGCGGCGTGAGATCGGCGACGAGGTCGAGTTCGTGACCCTCATGTGGTTCGACGACATCGACTCGGTCAAGGCCTTCATGGGTGAGGACTACGAGGTCAGTCACGTGCCGGCGGCGGCCCGGGCCGTACTGGCCCGGCGCGACGAACGGTCCGCCCATTTCGACGTGCTCGACCGCCGCCCGCAACCGGCAAACCCATCCTGACCGAACGCGTTGTCACCGGCTCGGCAGCCCGACGTATCACCGAGCGTGCCGCCCGGGGTCAGCTCAGCGCCAGAAGACGGCCACGACGACATTGGCGATCGCCAGCCCGCCGATCACGAAGTAGAGCCCGTCCGGGATCGCCTGCCGGCGGCGGTTGAACCACGCCAGCACCGCGACCATCAGGGCGACGCCGAGCTTGACGGCGATCTTGGCATTGTCGACCTCGCGCTCCAGGGACTCGACGCCTTCGGCGAGGCCGACCAGGATCACGCCCGTCAGCAACAACGTGAGTACGCCGTGCAGCATCGCCGGGCTGACATAACGCTCACCCCGCGCCCGCATCTGCACCAGCCAGCCGCCGACGAGGCTGGCCAAACCAAGGAAATGCAATACGACCAGCAGGTTGTAGATGAAGTCCACGGCGGGCAAGCCTACCGATCACGAGCCCATCTGTCCGGCCGGACAACTCGCTCAGCACGGGATTCGGCTCTGCTGAACCGGACAAGCCGAATCAGTGCGGGCCGACTTACACGAGGCGGCGGTCGGTGGCCCAGCGGGTCAGCTCGTAGCGGTTCGACAATTGCAGCTTGCGCAACACGGCAGAGACGTGCGTCTCAACCGTCTTTACCGAGATGAACAGCTCCTTGGCGATCTCCTTGTACGCGTAGCCGCGGGCGATCAACCGCAGCACTTCGCGCTCGCGCTGGGTCAACCGGTCGAGATCGTCGTCGACGCTCGGGGCCTCGCCACCGGCAAAGGCGTCCAGCACGAAACCGGCCAGCCGCGGCGAGAACACCGCGTCGCCGTCTGCCACCCGCCTTATCGCCGCCACCAGGTCGTTACCGGTGATCGACTTCGTCACGTATCCCCGAGCACCGGCGCGGATCGTCCCGATCACATCCTCGGCCGCGTCGGACACCGACAGCGCGAGAAAGCGGACATCCGGCGCCTTGGGATGAACCTGGCGCAGCACCTCGACACCGCCGCCACCGGGCAGGTGGACGTCCAGCAGCACGACGTCGGGCTGGGTCTCGAGGATCACCGCGATCGCCTCGCCCGCGTCGGCCGCCTCACCCGCGATCTCGACGGAGTCGCGCAACTCGGCCCGCACGCCGGTCCGGAACATCGCGTGGTCGTCGACCAGCACTACACGGATCGGCGTCTGCTCAGTCATGACTCGTCCTTCCTGGTGGATAGCCGCACTTCGGTGCCTTCGCCGGGTGCCGACCGGATCTGCGCACTGCCGCCGTGCCGCTCCATACGTTCGATGATCGAGCGTCGCACACCCAGCCGGTCGTCCGGTATCGACTCTAGGTCGAAACCGGCGCCTCGATCCCGGACGAAGACCTCAAGATGGTCGCCTTCCACCTCGGCGTAGATGTCGACGCTGTCCGCGCCGGAGTGCTTGGCGGCGTTGACCGCGGCCTCACCGGCCGCCTTCAGGACAGCCCGGCGCAGGTCGTCCAGCTCGCAGTCGCCGACGGTCACCACCTCGACCGGCACGCCGTGCGCGTCCTCGATGTCGGCGGCCACCTTCTTAAGTGCCGCAGAGAACAACGTCGACTCGCTTGCCTGATCCTCGTACAGCCAACGCCGCAGGTCACGCTCTTGCCGACGGGCCAGGTTGATCACGGTCCGCGAATCGTGCGCCTGCTTTTGGATCAATGCCAGCGTCTGGAGCACCGAGTCGTGCAGGTGAGCCGCCATGTCGGCACGCTCCTGAGAGATGATCCGCTCGCGGCGTTCGGCGTCCAGTTCGCGCCACATGTGCCACAGCCAGGGCCCACCGATCAAGGCGATTCCAGCGATCACCACGACGACCCCGAGCAGCCCGTCCATGGTGGCGTCCAACTCACCCTGCCCGGCGAGGAACGCCACCACGCCGGCCACGATGACCGCGGCGCCGGCCACAATCCGGATGACCGTTGCCGTACGGTCAGTGCCGGTGAGCGCCGCCAGCCACGGCGCTTTCGGCGCCAGCTCGGCCATCCGCTCGCGTTCCTTCTCGTCGGCGGTCCGCCAGATCAACGCGACACCGAACCCGGCGAGCAGCAGCGGGATGAGCACGCCGGGGCTGATACCGAACGGCGTGTTCTGGAGCAAGCCGACGATGCCGAGCCCCAGCAGCACCAGGGCAGCCAGCTGCCCCAAATCTCCGGGCCGCGCCGCACGGAGGCGCCCGCGCATACCGGCCCGAGTCGCCGCCGCCACACCGGCCGGGGCCCGGTCGACCTCTTCGCGGGCGATCGTTTCGTCCAGCGGCGTGAAGACCCACAAAGCCAGGTAGAGGACGACGCCGAAGCCGCCGACGGCGGTCAACAGGGCGAAGGCAATCCGGACACTGAGCGGCTGGAGCCCCAGATGGTCGGCCAACCCGGTCGACACGCCGCCGAGCAGTCGGCCGTCAGAGCGGCGCGCGAAGCGCGGCGCCTCACGTCCGGCGGTACTGGGGTACGCGCCCTGTTCGGAGGCAGGCTGGGTCGCCGTCATACCACGATGGTCACACGCGTGGGCGCGCGAAGCTATGAGGGAGCGCCCTGTCGGGTCCCTGAGGGAACACCAGGGTGGGACCGGGGCGATCCCCGATAGCGCCGCGGTCCGGCTCTCGGCAGTATCGGTGGTATGAGCGAGTCGCCGACCTCGAACCCGAACTTGGACTTGCGTGAGCTGCGCCGCAGCCGCGACAACCGCGTGGTCGCCGGTGTCCTCGGTGGCCTGGGCGGGCGGTTCGGCATCGATCCGTTGCTGCTCCGGATCGTCACCGTGGTACTCGCGCTGTTCGGCGGAGTCGGGATCGTCCTGTACGCCTTGGGTTGGTTGCTCATCCCGGATCAGGATGCCGAGACGTCGATCGGCGAGCAGGCTCTGGGCCGGGACGAGAGCCGGCCGGCCGGAATGAGTACTGTCGCGCTCGCTGCCGGACTTGTGCTCGCCGCCCTGCTCGCTACCGGAGGAATGTTCGGCTCGGGCACCGGGTGGCTGTTGATGATCCTCACGTTGGTGGGCGCGTATGCGCTGCTGCGCCGCCAGGACGGCGACGGTGACGGTGAAAGCGCACCGGAGATTCCGTCCGGCATCGACTACCCCGGTTTTCCCGGGTATGTGCCCGCTCCGGCGGAGGCACCGGCCACGGCAGACCGCGGCGATCAGACGGCGCCCGAACCTGGCGCCGTAACCGAACCCGCGGCACCGACCGTGCCGGCCGAGACACCGGGCAGCACCAGCGACACGCAATGGCCCGATGGGCCGGGCTGGCCGGAGGGGCCGGACTGGAGCCCACCGCCGCCGGGGGACGACATAACGCCGGTTGCCTCACCACCGCCGGACGTCGAACGCTCACGTTCGCGGCTCGGCCTTCTGACGCTCAGTGCCGTCGTCGTGGCTCTCGGCATCCTTGCGATCAACGATGCGACTTGGGCCTCGATCCCGAGGTCGGCGTACGTCGCAACCGCCCTCGCGGTCGTCGGCATCGGCCTGCTGATCGGCACCTGGTTCGGCAGGGCGCGCGGTCTGATCGGGTTTGGCATCGTGCTGGCGCTCGTCTTGCCGGTTTCCGTCGTGGCCGACGGGCTCAACATCGAGTCGGTCGGTAGCGTCAACGTCCAGCCCCAGTCGATCGAGGCGCTGCCTGACGGGCCGCAGGAGTACGGTGCCGGCAGCGTGGTCTACGACCTGTCGCTGCTCGAGCTGGAGGACTCCGACTCTTTCAGCCTCGACATCAAGCAAGGGGTCGGCGAGTTGCGGGTCATCGTCCCGCCGGAGGCGGACGTCACGCTCAATGCCGAAGTGGGGCTCGGTGCGATCGAGTCGTTTGATGGCCGGTCCGGTGGCCCGGGCAGCTCACGCCAGGACACCGACCTTGGCGACGACGGCGCTGGCGGCGGGGAGATCACACTCAACCTCGAACTCGGGGTCGGAAGGGTGGAGGTGAGGCGATGAAGCGCCACGACACCGACGTCGCCTCGCTGGTATTCGGACTTCTCTTTCTGGGGGTTAGTGCTATGTGGCCATTGGTGCACTTCGACGTGCTCGGGTTGCCGGGCCTTGAGGTCGCCGCACCGGTCCTGTTGGTGTCGGTCGGACTTGCCGGCCTGGTCGCTTCGCTGGGCCGGATCCGCCGTGACCGCGACGAGACCGGCTGAGCCGACGTCCTCAGGACGGGACCGCCGCGCACGCGGCCAGTGCGGTGTCTGGAAAGTCGGTCAACAGCCCGTCCACGCCGAGCCGCAGAAAGGCCTCGTACTCCGCGAACGCGTCACCGAAGTCGCGATCGTCAACTCCCTGCCGGCAATCTGCGGGCAAGAAAACATTCTTGTTCCTGAACGTCCAGGCGTGTACGGCCAGCCCAGCTTTCCGCGCCCGGTCGATCAGGCCGCTGGGCGCGCCGAGCCGTCCGTCCGGCCCACATGGGATCAGCAGCGACTTGTGCACGCCGATCACGTCCGCGTAGCCGGCCACCTCGGCGAGCCCGCTCGGAGTCAACAGGTCCACATAGGCTCGTCCGGCACCGGACAGCTCGAAGTCATGCGGCGCGCCGGTGGCGTCGACGAGCTGGACGAGCGGTACGTCCAGCCGGCTGGCGAGCCGCTGGAGCGACGACGGTTCAAAGGACTGGATTAAGACCGGGACGTCGGTTCCCGCCCCGGCCAAGTCCGCGATCAAAGGCTCGTCATGCGCCAGACCGAGGCTGGCGAAATAGGCCGCGAGTTTTGTTTCCGGGTACACCCCGATCGGCCGGCCCAGCCGCCCGCTCTCTACGCGGGCCAGCTCCAGGACTTCGGCGAACGTCGGAACCGCAGACCGTCCGTCGTATAGCCGGTTGTGCGGCCTCAGGCCGGGCAGTCGTTCCCGCGCGCGCAGAGTCCGCAACTCCGCCACTGTGAAGTCCTCGACGAACCACCCGGTGACGAGGTGTCCGGCCACGTTCTTCGTCGTGCGCCGGCCGGCGAATTCCGGATGTGCCGCGACGTCGGTGGTCGCCGACAGCTCGTTCTCATGGCGCGCCACGAGAACCCCGTCGCCGGTGAGAACAAGATCGGGTTCGATGAAATCGGAGCCGAGGGCAATCGCCAGCCGGTAGGCCTCCAGGGTGTGCTCTGGCCGGTAGCCGCTGGCTCCGCGGTGAGCCACGATGTACGGACGGTCCACGGACGTCGCGGTCACTCGTCCGCGTGGAGTCCGAGGCCTACGCCGTCCGGTCCGGCCAGGGTGAGCCGGGCGGCCTCGACGACGTACTCGGCCTCGGCCGCGAAGATCGCCTGCATGGCTTCGTCGACCTCGCGGAGCTCCGCCGGGCACGCCGGGTCGGTCTGGACTGTGTCGGTGAACTGGAGGAACTCGTCGCCGCGCTCCACACCACCTTCGAAGTCGCGGCAGCCGCTGCTGGCAGTGAACTGCTCACCTTCGATGAGCAGCCACGCCGAGCCCTCCGCTCCAGCCCACATCGAGCTCGCAGCCTCCCCGGAGATGACGGTGTCCACCAGCCACCGGGTGCCCTCGAGGGGTCGGTCCGGGTCGGCGACTTCGCGGTTCAGCAGGACTATTTCGGTGTCGGCAGTGGTCAACGTCAAACGGTCGCCGTCGAGCGACCAGGCTGGAGAGTTCTGCAGGAACGCCATGAGCCACTCGTCTTGAGCGTGCAGCGCCGGATCGCAGCCCATCTCGGTGCCGCCCATCAGGCCGACTTCGAGCCGATCGTCATCGATGGAGACCTCGCCGAAGAGGTGGTTGCAGCCGGCGTTCGCAGAGATCTGCCCGTCCGTGGTGAAGTCCAAAAAGATGCGGGTGCCGTCGACCAGCTCACGAGCCTGCCCGTGCTCGGTGACTGATTCGAAGAGGAATGTCAGGCCGGCCAGCTCACGGTCGCTGCTGGTGCTCGCGCCGCCGCCATCGCCGCGGCCGCAACTGCCGGCGAGCAGGGCGGCCACAACTACGATCATCATCCATCGCACGGTTGTCAGACGCTACCGGTCGGCGGGCGGTTCCGCCGTACGTCAGCACGCGGTCCTTACGTCCACCGGCGCATGGGAGCGCCCCGACCGTCCCGGAACGCACCAATGGCAAGAACGATCAGGTCCACCAACGCCCAGATGCCGGTGACGACGACCCCGATAAGTGTCAACGTGAGCACCAGCATGGCCACGCCTGATCCGACCCTTCCGGCGTAGAACCGGTGGGCGCCGAACATGCCGAGGAAGAAGCAGAGGACGAAGGCGGGCAGGATCGTCCGCTCGCTGGCGTGGGGATCTGCTGGGTACACCAGCGGCTGGGGCGCCATCGCAGGCTGCAAGCGGTGGGGAACGATGTCGTCGATCACGGTGCCCAGCTCGCCGTGGGTCTTGGCGGCGTAAACGGCCCCGAGCCGATCGTCCAGTTCGTCCAACTGCAGGCGTCCGTCGTCAAGAGCACTGCGAATGAGCCTGGCGACCTCCTCGCGCTCTTCATCGGTCGCTCGTAGCTGCGGCGCATGATCGCGGGGGTCGTACGGCGCAACAGACGGTGGGACGGTCATGGTGCTACTCCCACTCGATAGTGCCGGGCGGTTTGCTCGTGACATCCAAGACTACGCGGTTCACCTCGCGAACCTCATTGGTGATTCGGGTCGAGATGCGCTCCAGCAGCTCGTACGGCAACCGGGACCAGTCGGCCGTCATCGCGTCTTCCGAGCTCACCGGGCGCAGGACGATCGGGTGCCCGTAGGTACGTCCGTCCCCCTGCACACCCACCGACCGGACGTCCGCCAGCAGCACGACCGGGAACTGCCAGACGGCACGGTCCAAACCGGCGGCAGAAAGCTCCTCGCGGGCGATGGCGTCCGCGCGGCGCAGAACGGTCAACCGGTCACCGGTCACCTCACCCACAACGCGGATGGCCAGGCCCGGGCCGGGGAAGGGGTGCCGCCAGACGATTTCGGGAGGCAGCCCCAACTGCTCGCCCACCGCCCGGACCTCGTCCTTGAACAAGCTCCGCAGCGGCTCGACGAGCTCGAACTCCAGGTCGTCGGGTAGTCCGCCCACGTTGTGGTGACTCTTGATGTTGGCCGCGCCCTCTCCCCCGCCGGACTCGACGACGTCCGGGTAGAGCGTGCCCTGGACGAGGAACTGGACCTGCTCACCGTGTGCTCCTGCGTCGGCGACGATGTCGCGGGCCGCCTGCTCGAAGGCACGGATGAACTCGCGGCCGATGATCTTGCGCTTCTGCTCGGGGTCGGTGACGCCCTGCAGCGCCTTGAGGAACTGGCCCGCGGCATCGACCACGTGCAGGTCGACGCCGGTGGCGGCCACGAAATCGCGCTCCACCTGCTC
>DASUUH010000018.1:0-19135 GCA_036374175.1 Jiangellaceae bacterium
CAGGTATCGGCGGCATCGGAGCATGCTGGCTGTCGTCGATCCGGAGAACTCGGCGTTCTTTCCGGGCTGGTCCAGCGGCTCGTCAGAGTTCACCACGAGCACGCCGTCACGCATCGAAGGCATCGGCCGGCCGCGGGTGGAACCGAGTTTTCTACCCGGCGTGATAGACCGCATGATGCGGGTGCCCGACGCGGCGTCGGTCGCGGCGATGCGGTACGTCCGGCAGGCGACGGGCCGGCATGTCGGCGGATCCACCGGAACGAACATGTGGGGCGTGCTGCGCCTCGTCGCGCAGATGATCGAGCGACGCGAAACCGGCTCGGTGGTCACCCTTATCTGCGACGGTGGCGAGCGGTACGCCGACACCTACGAATCGGACGAGTGGTTGGCCGCCCAGGGCCTTGACCTTGCGCCGTACACGGCAGCCATCGAGAAGTTCCTCCGCGGCGGCGCTTGGAACGACCCTGATTGGTCGAGCCCGTGGGTGGGATCGGTCGATGCAGGTCAGCGCTGGTGGGGCGGGTGGGACTCGAACCCACGGCCAAGGGATTATGAAAAGGCACGACACCGCCTCACCCAGCCTCTACCAGCAACTTTGGTTGCGCCCACGTCCGCACCACGAGCGCTAGACGTCTTGAGTTGACTCAGTTTCGCACCACGAATGGCACCACGAACTGGACGCGGCGCACCGCCTACTCGAGTTCGGTAGCCGGCTCGCCGCTCAAGGTAGGTAGAACCACATCGCCCAGCCACCGACGGTCCACGTTTCGGGCTTGCGTCCTCGCTGCGCACGGTGTCGAACGAGCGGCAGTACGCATGGTCGCACGCCACGCCAGTCATACCGTTGACTCAGCCGCACGCCCGGGTCGAGTCACCGCGGGGCACCGGCTACATCTCAGGTTGCCGAGAATTCCAAGGCCGTCACCGATCCGAACGATGCGGACACCGGTGCGGCACTTGAGGCGGTCGCGAATCGTCATCGTGGTAGTCGTTTGGTGTGGAGCAGTGGCCGGAAGAGGTAATGGTTGGTGCGGTCGACGGTGACGTCGACGGCAGCTCTTCGCAGCGCCTTGGCCGCGGGCAGACGGAATGAGCCGAGCCCCGCGCGATGCGCGGCGGGGCTCGGCTCGGTACCTGGATGGACTAGTGGGTGATCGGCGCCGGCTCGCGATGGCTGGTGTCGATGGCGAGGTCACCGACGTAGTTCTCGCGCAGGGTGTAACGGTCCTTACTGTTGGCCTTCACCCAGTCCGCGGCCTTTGCCGCGGCTGCGTCAGCCTGCGCCCGGTTTTCCCAGGTGCTGAGGGAGACGAAGGCGGTCTTGTCGATCTGGGCAACTCCGTAGGACACGAAGCCGTCGCTGTGTTCGAACAAGGGAACCATCTCAGACTTCGCCTGCCCGATGAGCTCGTCGAAGGTGCCGGTCTTGATGTCGTAGAGAGCAACGCGCGTGCAGCGCATGATGTGCCTTCCTGTGGTGGAGCGGCTTGCGTAACCCGCATGCCAGTTCCATAACCGACACTACACTAGAACCTTGATACTGGCAAATGAGTTCCTAGAATCGAGGGTCCTGTATGATCTGTGTCGTGGCTTGGGGCTTTCTGACGAACCACGCTCAGGCGTTGTTGTGCATCGCACACGACCCGGGCGTGCGGCTGCGGGAGATCGCGACCACGCTTGGCATCACCGAGCGCGCCGCCTTCGGCATCGTCACCGATCTGGTGGAAGCCGGATATGTGATCAAGGACAAGAACGGCCGCCGCAACCGCTACGACGTCCAGGTCGACAAACCCTTGCCAGAGGCTCTGCTGCGACAGCGAACGGTCGGCCAACTGGTGGAGCTCCTAGCCCGCACCGAATTGGGCACCCACGACCACGCGTGAGCTCACTGAAATGCCGCCATGCGGGAGCGCCCACGCGGCGGTAGGCCCGAACGGTGGTTGCGCCTCGTCCGCTGTGGCCGAGCCAACCGGCGACGGGTGCGAACATCGACGCCAGCCGCGAAGCAACAGTGACGGCTGAGTGTCAGCCCAGGTGAGCGAAGTGGGGCGGGACGGCGCACGAGGCCACCAACGGGATGCATCCCGCCGCCTGCGCCAGCCCTCATCGTGATGATGTGGCCACCGACGCTGATCCGCACGGTTCGCAGCAACCGTAGCGTCCGGATCAGCTTCTTGATCGACACACTCCGCGCGATCTGGTTCAGCGGGTGAAGCACACGGCTGTGGACGAAGGCGTCTCGTTGTCTCGTTTCGTCGAGCGGGCGCTTGAGCGTCACCTGGCCGCGCTCGATGAGAAGGAGCATCGGTGAGACCCCTTGCGCTAGCCGTGCTTGACGGCGAGCACTGGGCACTGTGCCTGCAGCAACACGGACTGTGCGGTGGAGCCGAGCAGCAGCTTACCCACAGGCGTGCGGTGCCGGACGCCGATCACGACGAGGTCTGCGGTCACTTCCTGAGCTACCTGCAGCAGGTCCTCGGCTGCCGTGTCGGTGGAGGTGAAGTGCCGTACGGCATACTGGACCCCGCTCTCGTCGAGCCGCCGCTTCATCAGCTCGAGGGGTTCCCCCTGTGCATATCGGGGGTCGACAAGCCGGTCCGCTCGCGTGGTGTTCACGACAACGACGTTCGTGCCGCGGAACCGGGCCTGTTCGATGGCTGCGTCGAGGACCGCCTCCCCGAGTGGGTTCGGCACGTAGCCCGCTACGACTGTCATCGATCCTCCCCGACGGTGGTGGGCACCATTTGCTCCTTCTGTTCGTGCACCAGCACCTTCTCTAGTTTCCGCGCGCGCCGCCGCAACACGAGCGAGAGCGCGAAGATGACTACCAGCACGCTGTACACCGTCACGGCGAACGGTGACTGGACGAGCGTGGCCCAGTCGCCCTGGGAGATGGAGAGCGCCCGGCGCAGCTGCGCCTCGAAGATGGGACCGAGGATCAGCCCGATCACCAACGGGGCCACCGGATAGCCGTAGCGACGCATGAAGAACCCGAGCAGGCCGATTGCGAGGAGGATCAGCACGTCGTCCTGGCGGAAGTTGACGGCGAACGCGCCCATGGCGGCGAAGGTGAGGATGCCGGCGTACATGTAGTGTCGCGGGATCTGCAGGATCTTCACCCAGATGCCCACTAGCGGCAGGTTCAGCACTAGCAGCATCAGATTGCCGATGTACAGGCTGGCGATGAGGGCCCATACGAGGGCGGACTCGTTCTCGAAAAGGAGCGGCCCGGGCGCGATGTTGTAGCGCTGGAACGCCGCCAGCATCACGGCTGCCGTGGCCGACGTGGGAATCCCGAGGGTCAGAAGCGGCACCAGAACGCCCGCGGCTGCGGCGTTGTTGGCCGCCTCGGGCCCCGCGACGCCCTCGATCGCGCCGTGCCCGAACTGCCTGCGTGCCTCGCCCTTGGCCAGGCGGCGCTCGCCCGCGTAGGACAGGAATGTCGCCACGTCGGCGCCACCCGCCGGGATGGTTCCGATGGGGAAGCCGATCGCAGTGCCGCGGAGCCAGGGAAACACAGAACGTCGCCAGTCCGAGCGGGTCATCCAAGTGCGCCAGCCCTTGGTCACCGGAATGACCTGGATCGGTCCTCGTCTCAGCAGTGAGCCTACGTACAGCGCCTCGCCTACGGCGAAAACGGCGACGGCTACGAGCACGACGTCAATTCCGTCGGTCAGCGCTGGGACACCCAAGGTGTAACGCTGCTGTCCGGAGATCGCATCGACCCCCACCAGGCCGAGGAACAGGCCCAGCGCCAGCGATGACAGACCTCGGGTGATCGAGCTCCCGAGCAGCGCACCTACCGTGAGGAACGCCAGCACCATCAGCGCGACGTAGTCGACCGGACCAAGCTTGACCGCGAGCTCGGCAGCCGTCGGCGCGAGGAAAGTCAGCGCCATCGTGGCGAGAGTTCCCGCCACGAAGGAGCCGATCGCGGCGGTCGCGAGGGCCGCGGTGCCGCGCCCGGCCCGAGCCATCGCGTTGCCTTCGAGAGTCGTGATCACCGAGGCTGCCTCGCCGGGTGTGTTGAGCAGGATCGACGTGGTCGAGCCGCCGTACATGCCGCCGTAGTAGATCCCCGCGAAGACGATCAGCGCAGCGGTCGGTTCGATCGAGTACGTGAGCGGCATGAGAAGTGCGACCGTCATGGCCGGTCCGATGCCGGGTAGCACACCGACTGCCGTCCCGACGAAGACTCCGACGAGTGCGTAGAGGAGGTAGATCGGCTGAGCCGCGGTGGCGAAGCCGTCCAGCAGAGTCAGGAAGTTATCCACTGAAGATCGGCACCCCCTCCAACAGCGGCCCGGGCGGCAGCGAGAGACCCAGCCCACCGGCGAAGGCGGCCTGCAGGACCAGCGCCAGAGGGACGCCGATCAGCACCGCCCGGTGTCGCGGCTTGGCGCCGAAGGTCCACGCCGCGCCGACGAACAGCACGGCCGCAGCGACCGGCCAGCCCAGTGGGACGATGAGGGCCGCGTGAAGGGCGAGCAACGCAACGAGAATGACGACCGTAGGCCAGTGCGTGTGGGCATGGGGATCGATGTCCTCACCTTTCTCGGCCTCGCCGAAGTGCCCCCGTAGCACCCTGATCAGGGTGGCCAGGCCCAGGATCACCAGCGCCGTTCCCACGATGTACGGAAGCACTCTCGGTCCCAGCACTCCCGCCGTAACTGGTTCGACGATGCTTCCGGCGCGGGCCAGGGCGAACACGCCCAGGCCCGCTATACCGGCGGCGAAGACCAGTTCCCCCACGGGGACGGCCCGTCCGACTTGCCCCTGGGCCGACATGGCTACTGCACCAAGCCAATGTCTTGCAGCGTGGCGCGAACGGTGCCGACCTCACTTTCGAGGAACTCGCCGTACTCGTTGGCTGCCATGAACGCGTCGGCCCAGTTGTTGGTCTCCAGCGTTTCCTGCCAGTTGTCGGACTCGGCCATGGCGGTGACGAGATCGACCAGCCTGTCGGCCTCCTCGCCCTCCACCGTTCCCGGTGCCACAACTCCTCGCCAGTTCGTGAGGACGACGTCGATCCCGCTGTCCGTGATCGTCGGGACGTCAGGAAGGGCGGCCGATGGCACTGCTCCGGATACTGCGAGTGCACGCAGCCGGCCTGCCTTCACCTGCTCGGCGTACTCGCCGACTCCGGAGATGCCCGCGTCGACCTTCTTGCCCAGCAGAGCGGCGAGGGACTCACCACCGCCGGAGTACGGGACGTAGTTCAGCTGAGAGGCGACCTCATTGGCCGCGACGCCCGCCTCCCTGAGCAGCAGACCGGCCAGGATGTGGTCAGCTCCGCCCGCCGAGCCACCTGTGACCGAGACCGACTGCCCCCGTGCCTTGATGTCGTCAACCAGGTCGTTGATGTCCTGGTACGGCGAGTCGGCGGGAACGACGACCACGAGTGGCTCCTCGGTCAGCCGGGAGATAGGCGTAGTGTCGGCCAGCGTCGCCTGCGACTGGTTGGTCTCGATCGCACCTACCATGACCAGCCCCATCACCATGAGTGTCTCAGGATCACGTTCGTTGGCGAGCTGGGCGAGGCCAACCGTGCCGCCCGCACCCGGCACGTTCACGACCTGGGCGGAGGACACCAGGTCCAGGTCTTGCAGCACCTGCTGCATCGCGCGTCCGGTCTGGTCCCAGCCGCCGCCGGGATCAGCGGGCACGATGATCTCGAGCTGGTCGATAGAAGCATCGGCGGCACCGCCGTCGGTTGTGCCGCACGCAGCGACTGCGACAGCCATGAAAGACGCCGCCGCGACTACAGCGCTACGGGTCAACGGGTTACCCATGTCCTGCTCCTTAGAGTGTTGGGTGACGTGCGTCACGTCTGGAATCTAGGAACAGGCCAGTGCCCCGCGGAATCCTCCGGTTTCAATGGTCTTAATGGTCATTGCGGTCACGTCGTGCAGCCCCCGAATGAGCGCTTCTACGGTGACGAAGGCATGGCGCTGGTGACCGTCGCGCCGCTCATCGCGGCAGCACTCGTAGGGTTCGGACGGAGTCGGTGGCTGGGAGTGCCGCTGACCGTTGCGCTACGGACCGTCTGCCTCGGATCATCCACCGGTCCATTGGTAGCGACGCTCGGGACGGCCTGGGGACCCGTACCGCAGCCGCACGGCGACTAGCCCAGCCGTGACGAAGTACTCCAGGTAGCGGCGCGTGCTGACGCGCGAGAGGCCGGCGGCCTGGGCGGCCTCGGCAGCCGAAAGATCGCCCTCGCTACGCCGTAGCGCACCGGCGACCAGCTCGGCGGTGGGGCGGGTGAGCCCTTTCGGCAAGGTTGATCGGTTGCCGCGGAACGCACCGAACAGCTGGTCGACGTCATCCTGTGCGACATCGCGGGCGGCGCCCAGCCGCCGATGCGCGGCCGCGTAGCGTTCGAGGCGGTCCCGCAGTGTCTCGAACGTGAACGGCTTGATCAGGTAGTGCAGGACGCCGCCGCGTAGAGCGGTACGGATGGTGTGGACATCGCGTGCCGCCGTAATAGCCAGGACGTCGACAGGTTCGTCCCTCTCTCGAAGTTGCCGGAGTACTTCGAGCCCGGAGATGTCCGGGAGGTAGATGTCAAGGAGTACCAGATCAGGCCGCAGCCGGGCCGACGCCGCGAGGGTTTCCGCCCCGGAGTGAGCGACGCCTGCGACGGTGAAGCCAGGCACCCGCTCGACGAAGCCGCAGTGCACCTTCGCGACCATGAAGTCGTCGTCCGCGACCAACACTTTGATCACGGCGCGCTCTCCACTGCGAGAGGCAGCTGTGCGGTGAACACTGATCCGTGCACGTCGATCGTCCCTCCGTACCTCGAGCAGATCAGCCTCGTCATGGCCAGCCCCAGCCCACGATGCTCGCCACCGATCTTTGTGGTGAATCCGTGCCGGAACACCTCGTCCACCATGTCCGGCGCGATACCGTCGCCCGAGTCACGGACGATCACGACGATCTGCTCGCTGTTGGCCTGCGCCTCGATCTCGACCCATCCACCTGGGGAGAGCGCGTCGAGAGCGTTGTCGACGAGATTCCCGACGATGGTCACGAGATCTGCGGAGACGATCTCGTCGACTTCTCGGATGGATGATCTCTCAGAGACCCGCAGCTCGACACCCTGCTCGGCCGCGAGGCTGGCCTTGGCGATGAGCAGCGCCGCCAACGCCGGGTCGGCAATCCGCGACATGACGTTGCGGGTGAGGGCCTCGTGGGCTTGGCTCGCCCGGGTGATGTAGCGGATTACCTCCTTGTACTCGCCCAGCTCGACCAGGCCGGCGATGGTGTGCAGCCGGTTGGTGAACTCGTGGGTCTGGGCGCGCAGCGTCTCGGTCGTATGCCTGCTCACGTCCAGCTCTCTTCTTAGCGCGGCAAGCTCGGTACGGTCGCGCAGGGTCGTCACCGAACCCACCTGCGTGTCGCGCACCACAACGGGCATCCGGTTCAGGACGAGAAGCCGGTCGCCGCGTACGACAACCTGGTCCGAGCCGGGTACCCGGCCGGTAAGAACCCCGTGCAAGTGATCTTCGAGCTGGAGACTCGCCAGCGAACGTCCTACCGCGTCCGGCGGAAGATCAAGAAGCCGGATCGCCTCGTCGTTCAACAGCGTGATCCGGTCCGCCGAATCCACTCCGACAACGCCCTCCTTGATGCCATGCAGCATTGCTTCGCGATGTTCGACCAGGCCGGCGATCTCTCCCGGCTCCAGCCCAAGGGTCTGCCGCTTGATGCGTCGCGAGAGGAGCAATGATCCCGCCACGCCGAGCGTCGCGCCGAGGAGCAGGTATACCAACAGGTCTGGCACGGCTGCGGCCAACTGCTCCTGCAAGGTTGGATACGTCCGGCCGACCACCACTAGGCCGACGATCTGACCATCGCTGTCGCCCAGCACCGGCTCGTGCGCCACTAACGCCTTCGTCCCGTCGTCGAGGACGCCGACCCAGGATCGTCCGCTTAATGCGTCGCTCGTCCCGAGGACCGCCGGCCGTCCCGTGTCCGGCCCCGTGAGCAGGATCCCGTCTTCGTTCACGATCTGCACGAACGAGACGCCAGAAACAGCTCGGGCGCTTTCAGCTTCGGCCGCCAGCGCGTCCCGCCACGTCGTGGGCTCCGTCAGCCCGAGGCGGATCGTTGCGTTGCTACCGAGGCTGGCTGCCAAAGACCGCAGCCGTCGGCCTTCGTCATCACGGAAGCTCGCGTCCGACTCGGCTATGGAGACCGCCGCGACGGCTCCCACCGCGAGCAATACGATGCAGAGCTGAAGCAGCAGGAACTGGCCCGCCAGCGACATCTTCCACCGCATGGTCCCGTCCCGCTCGCCGTTGCGCCGTCAACGCACGTTACACCCGAATTACCGGCACGTTCCGGCTGGCGTGCGGCAAGCTGCGGCCCATGCGATATCTATGACCACGACATTCATGACCACAAGGGAGCATGGACAGAAGTAGTGACAGCGGGCGTCAGCATGTGGAGCATGGGGAAGGACACCGGAGGGCGCACAATGCGACGACTGCATAGAGCGGCGCTGGCCGGCCTTGCCGTGGTCCTCCTGCTGTCGGGTTGCGCGGGCGGGGGCGAGGATCTGTCCCACCTACGGATCATGGTCCCGAACGCGCCGGGCAGTGGGTACGACGCGACTGCCAGGACCGTCGCTAAGGCGTTCGAGGACTCGCAGACCGTCCGTGGGGTCGAAGTGTTCAACCTGCCGGGTTCCGGCGGCACCGTGGGTCTGCAACGCCTTATCTACGAGGAGGGCAACGGCCAGCTGCTGATGCTCATGGGCCAGGGTATGGTCGGCGCCCAGTACGAGTACTCGTCGGCTGCCACGCTTCAAGACACGACTCCGATCGCCCGGTTGATCGAGGAGCCGGAAATCGTCGTCGTGAGCAAGGGATCGCCGTACCGCTCTCTGGCGGAGCTGGTCGCCGACTGGCGGGCCGCGCCTGGTGATATCTCGGTGGGTGGCGGTTCGACACAGGGCGGACCAGATCACCTCGCGCCGATGTTGATCGCCGATGCCATCGGAATTCGACCTAGGGACGTTACCTACGTCCAGCATGACGGCGGTGGTGTGCTGCTGGCCGCGATCCTGGACGAACGGGTTTCCTTCGGCATCTCCGGCGTCGGCGAGTACGCCGACCAGATAAGGTCCGGCCAGCTTCGAGCGCTGGCGGTGACCAGCGAGACGCGGGTTCCTGGGTTTTCCGACGTGCCAACCCTGCGCGAAGCCGGTGTCGACGTGGTGTATGCGAACTGGCGCGGCATCGTAGCTCCTCCAGGGCTGGGCCCCGATGAAGTTCACAAGGTCCAGGAAGCCATAACGAAGTTGCACGACTCAGCGGAGTGGCGTGACGCACTGGCCAGGAACGGGTGGACCGATGCATACCTGGTCGGCGAGGAGTTCGGCGCCTATATCCAAGCTGAGAACGCAACGCTGGGCTCCATACTTGCCGACCTCGGTCTGACGAGAGTTGAATGACTCGGCGCGGGAGATGCCATTCGTCGCGCCTCACCGAGTTCCATGCCGATTGCCGCATTCCCGTCGCGGACAGCCCAGCGCACCTACACGGTCTGTTCACGCGTACTGGGAACCGATCGGTGGGGGGTGAAGGCCTTCGGATGATGCGTGACAGATCTGTTTCGGTTGATCCTTGACACTCTGGTTCTAGGTTAGGTCCGTTGTTGCGGGCGTGATGCTCGTTTCTTTCTCACCTCCCCGGTGCTGGTGCGGGCGGCGGTTTTGACGAGTTCGGGCCCGATCCAAAAGCGCAGGACGTCGCCGTCGACGTGCACGTCGCAGCGGCTGCCGGCGTGATGTTTGCCGACGGAGACCTGCTGCCAGGCCACGCAGACCACGCCGTTGGCTCCGACCCGCCGGCTGACCCACTCATCGCCGGTCCGATCCACCGGCACAGTGATCGGCGCCGGGGTGAGCGGGCTCGGTTGTTCTGGACTCGACATCGAACCTCTCGGCCGGGGTGGCCATGCCCAGGGACTGGTGGGGCCGCTGGGTGTTGTAGTGCTCGACCCACTCATCCAGGGCGGCCTGAGGGCGGCCTGCGGCGAGGCGAACACCTGCCCGGCCAGCAGCTCGGCGCGCAGACTCCGATGGAACCGTTCGATCTTGCCGGTCGTCGTCGGCGAACGCGGCTGGGTCAGCAGATGCTCGATCCCGTTCTCGGCAGATCCGGTCGAACAACACCTCCACCGGCGGGTGGCCAAACCGGCCGGTGAACACCTTGCCGTTATCGGTCAAGATCTGCTCCGGCACCCCCCACCTGCGCAGCGCCGCGGCCAACCCCTCACACACCGCCCGAGTACGCTCGCGGGCCATCAACCGGGCCGACACGCAGAACCGGGAGTGGTCATCGATACCGGTCAACGCCTTGGCGCTGGTCCCGTCGGCCAGCGCGAACCCGCCCACGATGTCCATCTGCCACAACTCCAAATATGGCCGCGACCGGCGCAGCTCCAACACCGCAACCTCCACCACCGCCGGCATCTGATGCGGACACCACCGCGGCCGATGCGACCGATCAGCCAGCCCCTCCAAACCCTCGGCCTCATACCGGGCCAGCCAGGCATGCAGCGTCTGCCGAGACACGCCCACCTTCGACGCCACCTGCGACACCGTCAACCCATCGGCGATCACCGCCAACACAGCCTGATACCGCTGCTCAGCCACACTCATCTCCCTCATAACGAGAGAGTGTCAAGGATCAACCGAAGTAGCTATCAACCATCAGCCGACGTAATACAGTCAGCGAAGTGGGGCGGGTGGGACTCGAACCCACGGCCAAGGGATTATGAGGAGCTCCGACAACAGCGCCTGTGTCACCAACCAGCGACTATGTCCCCAGGCCGGTCGCCTCCCACAGCTTCCTCCCCACCGATCGACAGCGTTTCGCACCACGAACGACACCACGCGGCAGGCCATGAGGCCGAACCTGGCCATAGCCCAATCAGCCGCTCGTCGCGCGTTCTTATGTGAGTTTCGGTCCAGGTGGCGACGACCAGTCGCCTCTTCTGTATGAGGTCGGGATGCCCAACCAGCGTGCCAACACGCTGACGATCAGCGAGAACTTGCTACCCAGGTCCGGGTCAGCGCCTGGCGCGAGCGCGGATGCCCTCGCCGGCTAGCCATAGCCGGGCGCCCCTCCCGCGTTCCGCTCCCCGATAGGGGATACCACTGCTCGGCAATACCTTCCTCGTGGACGGCGTCCTTGAACCGGCGCAACGCTCCACGTCCCTCAATCGGTCCTGCTCCAGCGGCGGCAGTGCCTGCGACAGAGCGGTGCCGGGTTCACAGGCCTCAAGCGGCAAGGCACTTGTCTCGTTCACGACGACCGCATCGATGAGCCGCACCGCCTGAGATCAACACCTCAACGCCCGGCTGCCGCGCGGGTGTGCGCCAGGCACGCCGATTGGCCGCGAGCAGCCGAGCCGCGAAACAGACCGCTTCCTGGGGAGGTCGCATCCCGGCGAAGCGGAGTAACCGGCACACTGACGTCCGCACATGGTATTCCGGTGACACTAAGCGCTATCCCCGGGTAACGGAGGTGGCAGGCTGACCACGTGGACGTTGCGAGGCTACGACTCAAGGTTCTCAAGCGGGGCTGGGCCGACAACGGAGCGCACGGCCGGCTTGTCTCCTTGTCACGCGCAGACGCGAGCAGCAGATGAGCGGACCTGTGGTCTGCTCGGCCAGGGGCTGCCGGGCGCCGGCGTCGTACGCCCTGGTCTGGAACAATCCGAAAGTCCACGCGACGGAGCGGGAAAAGACCTGGGTAGCCTGCGAGGAGCACCGGCAGTCGCTCGCCCACTTCCTGGATCTGCGCGGATTCCTGCTCCGGGTGGAAGCGTTGTAGGTGCTGGCTATTGTCGGACCCAATGCCGTCGCTCCCGCCGGATCCGCTGGTCGCGCGGTCGCGTAAACAGCAGGAGGTCGGGAGCGAAGGATTCTGCCCGCTGCGCGTGTGAGTCACAAGCGGTCCCGGACCGGCGGTGAGTGTCTCCACTACGGCGACCCGTTCAACCTCGATGAGCTTCTCGGACGTGGCCCCATGGCATGATCAAACCGCCGGACCTACCGACAGGTGAGGTCGTAGGCCGACAGGCGCAGCAGTGGATGGCCGGACACGACGGTGAGTCAGCCGGCGCCGCCCGTGCCACCGGCGGGCGCGTCACCCTGCTCGACGGTGCTCCCCGAGATGGTGCGGCCAACGCCGGTCGCATGGGTGATCTCGACCCTGCGGGGCTGGCTCCGCGGTGACGCGGGGATGGTCACGTGCAGGACACCATCTGCGTAGTCGGCGGTTAGGTTCTCCGAGTCCACGCCCTCGCCGAGGGAGAGTTGCCGGGTGAACGACCCCTGGGATCGCTCGGCAACAATGACCTGCTGGCTCTCGCGGTAGTGAGGGGTGCGCTCGGCCTGGATCGTCAAGGCGCCGGAGTCGACGGTCACCTCGATGCTGTCAGGGTCGACGCCGGGCAAGTCGGCCTCGACGTGGTAGCTGCCGTCCTCGCCGCGGTAGACATCCAGCGGCATCCCGAGAGGGGCGCGCGTCCCGCTCGCGGCCATCGACATGAGCCGGTCGAGCTCCCGGGCGGTGTCACGGAAGGGCTCAAACCTGAACACTGACATTGCTGCCTCCTCCTCGTGAGGTGTCGGCTCGGGGACCACGTACCGCCTCGGGCGACGCTGTCTCTCTCGGGACATGGTAGTCCTCCCAGGGCTCCGCATTCATGCCTCTCGGCCCCGGATGTCAGGAACGGCGAGGCTGCCGGGCCACGCATGGCGGATGTACCAGACGCACCGACGCCGCAGGCGTTGTTGCAGCACATCGACAGCCCAAGACCGAGCGCAGGGTCCGCCTCAAGCACCACCCCCGGCGCCAGTCGACCTTCCCATCTCCTCGGCGAGGACCGACGTGTCGTTGGCGAACCGGACCGCCTCCAGTCGCTTGCGCCTCGGCGTCATCCGCACGATCACCGTCCGGTTCCGATGGAGGTCCAGCCCGAACCACTTGCCGACCGTTGCACGATCTCACAGATGCCCCTTCGTCGCCGGGACGTGAGCACTCCCGAGCATCACTGGGACCCACGAGAAGCGGAGGCCCCACCGCCTTCATCGCATCAGTTTTCGGCCGTCCTTGAGTGCGCTGTGAGCCTCCACTTGACCTTGCCCATGGAGTCCGGAGGCCGAGGCGGCCCGGGCACCAATCCCGAGCAGCTGTCCGCTGCGGGTGACGCTGCCTGCTTCGACAACAAGCTGCAGTAATGTCGCCGACGTTCATCCCGCCCGCGAACAGACATCGATCGCAGCTAGGCAAGCGGCGCATAGGCAATGGTGGAATCCCGCTCTGAGAATCTTGCCGACGGCAAGAACGGTCGCACGCGAGGTCGCAAACCAGGAATTGGGTGGGCCGGCCCGGCCGGCGGGACGCCCCATCGGACGCGACGCTGTTCGGCCGCCCGCGGCAATCCTCAACAGGTGGCAGGTGCCTCGTCTGCGCAGGGTCTCTGCATACTGGCCGGCGCGCTGGCCTGTGACACTATCCCCAGCACCCACCCCGGCGACCCGGGCAACCCCCACACCCGCGCGACTCCCTCCATTGCAGCCCGGATGCACTGCCGGGACGCCCCCCGACGTCGCCTGACCAGCCGGACATCCACGATGCCAGGCTGGCGGCAGGACCTGATTCGATCCGCACAGGCTCGATCGAGGTGCTCGCGCAGCACGTCGACGGTCCGGCATCGAGAACGACCCGCCGCTGCTGGTGCGTCTTGGTGTCCTTCCCCCCGCAACCGGCCGTCTTCGTCGACGTAGATGGCTCGGCGCAAGACGACCGCGCTGGTGTCGAGATCGACCTCGGACCAGCGAAGTTCTGGCAGTTCGCCTCGCCGAGAGCGGCCGGCGGGTCGGCACTTCTGCTGATGTGAGTACCTGATACAGGCCGCCCATGTCGTCGTGGGATCGCCGGATTCATCGCACGCGAAAGCCGGGCCGCGTGGAGTGAAGTGAACGGCAGTCGCGTGGCCTCGGGTAGCAGGAACGCGCGTTCACGTCGTACCCGGACCGCGTCGTAGACCCGCCGGTTGATTCCCAGGATCGGTGCGGTGGCTGGGATGTCCTCGGCCCGTTCGGGAGCCGGATTCCCGGCTGCAGCTCTTACCCCACTCCCGGCGCACCGGAGGCTGCTTAGACTCCTCGTGCTGGGATCCGTTTCTGTCGTCTCGACCAGGTTCGCAGGCGCGACTCGGGCCGACCTCCCTCGTCGGTTCCATAGTCCCCGCTGAGGCAATCTTCGCGTTGGGGTGCCCTCGTTTGCCGCGACGCGCTCGGCCGAAGCCCTCTCTGGCCCGCCTGGTGCTCATCGAGGGCCCGATTCTTGATCGCCCGGCTTGCTGGGCTGCTCGGAGGCTCAGGCTCTACCTGATGGCGTCGTGCGCCCGCGGACGACGACCAGGAGGTGTTCGTCGACCCAGGAGACCGTGGGGCTGGGCAGGCGGGCCAGGAACGTCGCGATGGACCGGCGCAACTCGTCCGGTGTGTAGAGGGAGAACGTGGAGTAGTGGTGCCCCTCGGCTTGGGCTCTGAGCCGCTTGACCGTGCTCGAGCGCGGATGCTTGAAGGTCTGTGTTGCGACCACCTGGAGCCCGTCGGTGCGCCGGACGGCGTCCCGTAACGCGGCCTGGCTGTGCAGGCGCTGCTCGTGTTCGGTGAAGCCCGGGAAGTAGCGTCCCCAGATCGTTCGCGCGTTCTGCTGCGGGGTACGGGTGTAGATGAACAGCTGCCCGTCCGGCCGCAGTACCCGGGCGACGGCGCTCAAGAAGAGACCGAGGTCGAAGTGGTGAACGCAGTTGAACGCGGTGACCAGGTCCAGGCTGGTGGTCCGCAATGGCAGCTCTTCGGCGGTTGATAGCAGCGGCACCACCCCGAGGGCGTGGCCGTGGCTGCCAGCCTTGAGTTCTGCCAGCATGGCCGCCGAGACGTCGCTGGCGATCAGCAGCGAGCCGGCCGGCAGCATCCCCCACAGCAGCCGCGAGTACCGTCCCGTCCCGCAGCCGATATCCAGGCCGGTGACGGGGCGGTCAGGCAGCAGTTGGCGGATCCTGCGCACCGGCTCCTCGTCGGTGGTGCGCAGCGATTCGTAGACGGCGGCTACCCGCTTGAAATGGTCGCCCACGCTCACGGTCGGCACCTCCCGCGCTGGGTCTGCTGGCGACCATCTTGCTCCGTCCACGAACTGTTCACCCGCAAGACAGACCAGTAGCGCGGGCACGACCCCGGTTTCGGAGCCACACGCCAGCACCGGGTTCGCGGCATGCAAACCGAATGAGGGTCGTTCGCTGCACGTCACCACTTGCTGCGCTTGGCGCACCAACATGCCGCGCAGGGTGACTTGTGGAGCACGTCCTAAGGCGCGCCGACGTTGCCTCGGCTCTCGGCGACGCTGACCGTCCCCGGTGCGCCCGGATCAACCGCCACCGGAACCGTCGGGATTGACCAAAGAGGCATGTCGGGTCAGACTCCAGCCAAGGGCACTGGGAGGCGTGGTGTTGTCGCATGACTGACGAGCGCGGGCCCAGGAGCCACCTAAAGGAGATCGTCGCCGCACTTGTCGTTGCTTTGCTCGCCGGTGGTACCGCTCCGTGGTGGTGGACCGAGCTGTTCGGCAACGAGCAACCACCCGAGAAAGGTCCAAACGAAGTCACATTGTCGTGCGAGGACCCTTCCGTCTCGCTGTCGAGAGGCACTGGCCCATCCGGAACCGAGATTGTGGTTCGTGGGAGCGGCTTTCCCTCCGATGAGGCCGTTGAAGTGCGATTCCATACTGAGGCGCTGCGGCCAGCGCGAACAAGCACCGATGGCACCTTCGAGGTGAACATCGTCGTTCCCGGGACGTTCGACGCATTCGCTCCCGGGCAGTTCGAGATCAGAGCCACCACGACGCCCACCGTCTGCTTCGACTCCGTGCCGTTCCAGCTCACGCGCTGAGTGATGGCGCTGGTCCGCACGTTGACAAGATAACGTGAATTATCGGGGGACTGGGCCACAAGGTCGTCCGCGAGCCAGAAGGTTGCGCGGCCGAAGGCGATAGTGTCGCCAGGCTGGACAACAACTCCTGAGCCGAGCCGCCAGCCGTTCGCTCGCGTGCCGTTGGTGGAGTGCAGGACCGAAGCCCGTGCACGCAGCGCCACGTCCAAGCGCCGAACGAATGTTTCGTGTGACAGTCTGCCCTTGACTGAGCCATCTCAAAGCACGTCGATCACGCGCTCACGGTCCGCGTCCGACGCCCGTCGTACGGGGTGGTACCACATCCTTGGCCGCCACACACCGAGAATACTCGGGCTCGAGTCGCTCAGAAACGGGCTTTCATAAGCAAAGGTGACGCACTCACATCAGCGGACAGTGAAGCGTTGAGCGGAGGCTGCGAGCCTGGGACCGTGGGTGCCGTGACGAAACGCTTCTGGCTCTTTGGGTCGAATGCAGACATGGCGTCAGTCTGCGATCAACTCGTTGAGACGTTCGGGATCCAAATAGCCACGCACGAGAGCGCCAATCGCGGCGGCGAATATACTTCCTGGGACGGGGCCCTTTCCTGGATGAAGTGATCGTCCAACGGAACTTCGAAGACGAAGGCTACCTGGCCGAGCAGGACTTCCCTGAATTCTCGGTGCTGGTGTATGCCACACAAGATGGATCTGAGGAGCCGTTGGGTTCCTTGGAGAGTAAGGGCCTGGTCGCGCTACGGGTCGAGGAGCTGTGAGAGTGGACCGACGTCGCGCCGAACGCGCGTCAGCATCACTGTGCACGCAACGTCCCAGCGCGCTGCCCTGTGAACGCGCGGATCTGCCGCTCTTGGCGTCTTCAGTGCCGGGCGGTGCTTGCCGATGCTAGGGCATGACTACCTTGCTCTCGCCGGTGTGTTCCGGACGCGTTGTAGTGTTTGGAGATCCGTACGGTACACAACGTCACGCGTCAGCTGCGGCGCTGGTGTCCCAAATCGTCACGCCCGGCGCAGCATGCGATCACCGCGAGGGGAGACCCGGTCACGGACGTGACAACGGCGTGGCACGAGTGCGGCCACGGCGTTCAGCGGCCGAAGTGGCGGCGTACCTCGGATGCGTGGTGGCGGCCAAGCTCTGTTGCGTGTTCGGCGAGCCAGTCGGAGAACGAGATGCGTCCGGTGGCCGGACCTTCGGTGGTGACTAGGCCCATCATGAGCCCGGCGAGTTCGTCGCGGGTGAGCAGGACATCCCCGACGACGCGTCCGATGATGCCGGTCATGGGTGGGACGAGCGCGGCCGGCACTTGGACCAGTCGCGCTCGGGCTCCGACGGCATCATGAACCATCGCGACCCAGTCACCGAACGTGAAGGTTTCGGGGCCGATAGCGTCCACCCGGCCGTTGGCCTGTCTCGCCGCGGCCTCGATGCAGAGCCGGGCCACATCGTCGACGTGGACCGGCCGCACCCCGTAGCCGCCCGAGCCGGGGATGGCGAAGACCGGGAACCGCCGGAGCAGCCAGGCCAGGTTGTTGACGAGGATGTCTCCGCTCCCGAACACGACCGTCGGGCGGACTATGGAGTGCGCCAGCCCGACGGACGCGAGCTCGCGCTCCACCTGAGCCTTGCCCGCGTAGTAGGGCAGGGTCGGGGCCGCATCGGCCTTCGCGATGCTGATGTGGACGATTCGGCGGACCCCGGCCTCGCGCGCCGCCTGGAACAGGGTGCGGGAGTTGTGCATGGCCTGCGCGAAGGTGGTTCGTCCCCGTTCGAGCCGGACCCAGTAGGTGTTGTAGAGGGTGGTCACGCCGTCCATCTCGCGGGCGAGGCGGTCTGGATCGTCGAAGGTGTAGGGGGCCGTCTCGATCGAGCTGGAGTGCCGAGGCGGCCGGTCCGGGTGCGCGGTGAGCGTTTTCACGCGCCGCCCCGACGTAAGCAGGCTGCGCGCGATGGCGCGTCCGGTATAGCTGAATGCTCCGGTGACCAGGTCAAGTCCAGTGTCGTCCGGCATCGTCGTCCGTAACTTCGATCCTGCGTTGGTGCACCGAGGCCAGGAAGATCACCAGACCGTGGCTGACGAGTCCCTACGCCCGGCGTGTCCTGGCGCGCGCGGCAGCAGGACTCGCGACCTCAACTGGGGCGCCGGTCAGCTCCTGTGCGCCATCAACCGCCTTAGTTGATTGATCGATCGACTCGGCTCTAGTGGGTTTGTCGGTCACGGCTCGCTCCAGGAAACGCAGCAGCTCGACGGGGAACGGAAGCACCACGGTTGAGTTCTTCTCGGCAGCAACCTCGACGATCGTCTGCAGCAGGCGTAGCTGAAGCGCGGCCGGAGTGGCGGCCATCGCGTCGGCCGCGGATGCCAGCTTCCGGGACGCTTGGTACTCGCCGTCGGCGGTGATGATGCGCGATCTGCGCTCGCGCTCGGCCTCGGCCTGACGGGACATCGACCGTTTCATCGATTCGGGCAGGGCGACGTCCTTGATCTCCACCCGGTCGATCTCGATGCCCCAGCCGACGGCCGGGCTGTCGATCATCACCGCCAGACCGCGGTTGAGCTCCTCGCGGTTGGACAGCAGATCGTCGAGCTCGCTCTTTCCGATGATCGACCGCAACGACGTCTGTGCCACTTGCGAGACCGCGAACGTGTAGTCCTGCACATTGACCATCGCATCGATCGGGTCGTGGATCCGGAAATAGACCACAGCGTCGACACGGACGGTCACGTTGTCCCGGGTGATGCCGTCCTGCGCCGGCACCGGCATCGTCACGATTTGGACGCTGACCTTCTCGAGGTGGTCGATGGCCGGGATGATGAAGGTCAGGCCCGGACTTCGTGGTGGGGTCTGCACTCGACCCAGACGGAACACGACTCCGCGCTCGTACTGACGGATGACTCGAGCGCTGGAAGCAAACGCGATAAGTGCGATTCCCAGCAGCGCAAGCACGACAACCAGTGCAACCATGATGACCTCCTCGGCCGACAGTTGCCCCGCTCCTGACGCTACGGCGGTGACGCGGCCTGCGCTAGAGGTCGAGCGGCCGTCGCGGCGGGCGAACTCGGGTTTGCCGGCTTCCGGCCGGCACGGCGCCAGCATCGACAAGATCGCCAGGGCGGTGTCGGCGGCCGATTCCGGCGATG
>DASUUH010000019.1:0-2361 GCA_036374175.1 Jiangellaceae bacterium
AGCCAGGGCATCGAGTTGGCGGCCGTGGCTGGACACGAACGCCATCCCGAGCTGGTACGCCCCCGTGCGGGATACGCGCTCTACGTAGCCCCGAGCTTCAAGCGTGCTGAGGTACCGGAATGCGGATGCCTTCGGCAGGCCTGTCGCCTGCGCCACTTCGGCGAGGGTTGCTCCGCCGACCGCCTCGTGCAGCACGTCGAGAATGTCGACGACCCGCTCGACCGCTCGAACCGAGTAGGGGTTGCCCTTGTTGCGTTCGCCTGCGGTCATGGCAACACCACCTCACCCCGTTCGGCTGCACGTTCCACGGCCAGCGCGAGGCGGACCGCCTCGACGCCGTCTGCGGCCGTGCAGCGCGGCTCGGCGGCCCCCGCAGCCACGCGGACGAAGTGATCGACTTCGATGGCGAGCGCACCGAACAGGCGGCCATCGACTTCCGGTGCGTAGTAGACGTCCGGAGTGCCGGCAGACCCGACAAGCTGTAGGCCCACGTCGCCCTGCCGCACCTGGGCCACTCCGCCGTCCCCGATGACCGTAAAACCAGCCATGCCGTACCCCGTGGTCGTCTCCGGCAGGCTCCAGCCGATCATCGACGTGCCGTGCGCACCGGACGCGAACCGGAGCCCGACCGAGTACAGGTCGGCTACCGGGTAGCCGGCGGCCTCGACCACACCGGAGCTTGACGTGGCCCACACGGCCGTCACGTCTCCGGCGTACCAGCGGCACAGGTCGAGTTCGTGGACGCCGTAGTACAGCGCGATCGAGGTCCGACCCTTGAGGATGCGCTGGTCGGAGATCAGGCCGATCCGCTCGCTCCGCACCGCCTGCACCGCTCCGATCTCACCGGCCTTGATTGCGGAGTGGATCGCCGCGTACCGGGGTTCGAACCTCAAAATGTGCCCGGTCAGCACAGGCACACCCTGCTTGGCGGCCTGATCGCGGATCGACTCGGCGACAGGAACGGTATGGGCCAGTGGCTTCTCCACCGCCACCGCGTGCCCAGCCACGATGGCGGTCATCGCCGGATCGGCGTGCGCGTCCTCGGGCGTACACACGGCTACGGCGACGACGCCGGAGTGGGCGGCGGCTTCCAGCGGGTCAAGGACGAACTTTGCGCCGTACCGCTCCGCTACCTCCCTGCCCAGGTCCTCGCGCAGGTCCGAGACCACGGCGAGCCGGGCGCCGTCGTGCTCGGCGAGCACGCGGGCCCACCGGCTGCCCATGAATCCGAGCCCGATCACGGCGGTTGGCACCTGCGCCACATCAGCTCCTTTCGACCTCGGCGGCACCCTGGGACGGAGATTCGGGTGCCTGGCCTGGTGGTAGGTCCGCCAGCGCGTAGTGGCAGGCCGCGACCCGTCCCGGTAACCATTCGTGCAGCTCCGGTGTCTCGACGCTGCACCGGGGCTGAGCCAGGGCGCAGCGTGGATGGAAGCTGCAACCCGGCGGCGGTTGGGCCGGGTCGGGCGGTTCGCCGGACAGCCGGATCCGGGTGTCGCCAGTGCGAGCCAGCGACGGCACTGCCGACAGCAGAGCCCGGGTGTAGGGGTGTAGTGGGCGCTCGTACAGGTCTTCGGCGTCCGCGAGCTCGACGATCTTGCCCAGGTACATCACCGCGATCCGGTGGCTCATGTTCTTCACTACGCCGATGTCGTGGGAGATGAACAGGTACGCGAGCCGGTGCCGCGCCTGCAACTCCTTGAGCAGGTTCAGGATCTGAGCCTGGACGGACACGTCCAGGGACGAGACGGCCTCGTCCGCGATGATCAGCGCTGGCTGGACGGCGAGCGCGCGAGCGATCCCGACCCGCTGCCGCTGGCCGCCGGACAGCTCATGCGGCAGCACCCGGGCAAGATCGGAGCCGAGTCCGACGTCGTGCAGCAGATCCGCGACGCGTTCTGGAATGTCGGCCCGCTCGCCGATCCTGTGGATCAGGAACGGTTCGGCCAGGATCCTGCCGACCCGCATCCGTGGCGGCAATGAGGTGTACGGGTCCTGGAAGACGATCTGGGCCCGCCGGCGCAGGCGAACCGTGGCCGCCTGATCGAGTACCTCACCGCGGAACAGCACCTCGCCGGCGGTCGGCTGCTCCAAGAACAGAAGGGTGCGGGCCAGGGTCGACTTGCCGCAGCCGCTCTCTCCGACCAGGCCGAGCGTCTCGCCTTCATCGATGGCGAACGAGACGCCGTTGACCGCCGGCACCGTCCGCGACCGCCGCGACAGCCACCCGGACCGGCTGGTGTAGTGCTGGTGCAGGTCACGGACCTCGAGCAGGGGAGCATTCATGGCGTCCCCGCCTTGGTCCGGTCGGGCGACCAGAGGTGGCACGCGGCGCGGTGGTCCGGGGCCACCGGGAACTGG
>DASUUH010000020.1:0-3397 GCA_036374175.1 Jiangellaceae bacterium
GGGGGTCGGCTGTGCGTGGCAGGTACCGGGTGGGGGCGCCTGGTCATACCCGCCGACGGTCGATACGCGTCCGACGCCGGATGGTGACGGCGCTCGTGCTATTCGCCGCGACCGCGGCGCTCGTCTTCGGGCGTTGGCATACCTACGGCGTCGCGAGCCTGTACGGACTGGCCGTCTTCGTCATTCTCGGTTCAAAGTTGCTGGCGTCGCTCGTACCGCCGCGCCGCTGGCCGCCGCCCGACCCTCGGCGACGCGTCGGCGTCATCGTCACCATCTACAACGAAGATCCAGATCTGTTGCGGCGTTGCCTGGACGCTCTGCTCACACAGACCTTTCCGGTCCGTCGGATAGTCGTGGTGGACGACGCCTCAGCCGATTTGGCCGCGTACGACGTCGCTGCGCACTACGCGTCCGCCGATCCCAGAATCACCGTCGTGCGGCAACGGGAGAACCGCGGCAAGCGCGAAGCCCTTGCTGTGGGGTTCCGGGCGATGGCCGGCGAGGTTGACGTCTACTGCTGCGTCGACTCCGACAGTGTGCTGGAACCGATTGCGGTCGCCGAGGGCGTGCGTCCCTTCGATTCTCGAAGGATCACCGCCGTGACGGGCATGGTCGTCCCGTCCAACTACACGGCGAGCCTTATCACGCGGCTCCAGGACATCCGATACATCAACGCGTTCCTGATCGAGCGGGCCGCGTACTCCCGTCTCGGCTCGGTTCTGTGCGTGTGCGGGGCGATCGCCTTCTACCGGGCCAGCGTCGTCGACCGGCATCTCGAAGCGTTTCTCGCCCAGCGGTTCCTCGGACGTCCTGCGGTGGTCGGAGACGACCGCCATCTCACCAACAGATGCCTGACCGAAGGCAAGGTCGTCCTGGCTGAACAGTCGATTTCTCACACGGCCGTTCCAGAGAAGATCGGCCACTTCGCCCGGCAGCAGGTGCGATGGGGACGGTCGTTCTTTCGCGAATCGCTGTGGGCGCTGCGGCACCTTCCGTTGTCGCGGCCGGGCTGGTGGCTCACGCTTGTCGAGTTGACCCAGTGGTTCGTCTTCTCCACCGCGCTCGTGTACATCGTTGTCGTGCACCCGATCCTGACTGGCCGCCTGCTCATCGTCGAGTACCTGATCTTCGTCGGGCTGATGTCGCTCGCCCGTTCTGTGCGCTACTTCGACCTGCGGCGCCGCGGCCAAACGCTCGGCGCGCGGTTGGCCACGTTCGCCGTGGCGCCGTTGTACGGCTACCTGGCGCTGCTCGTGCTCCTCCCGCTCCGCTTCTGGTCATTGGCCACCATGCGCCGAACTGGTTGGGGCACCCGTAAGAAGGTCGAGGTGGCCATCGGCTGACTGTCTGTCCTACCGAACCGCTATCTCCACGGCGCGGGCGGCCCAAGTTGGAACCTGATGTCGGTGGTGATCGATATCGTCCTCAGAACGGCTCGATTAGGCGGTCCCGTCCGACCACATCCGGCGGAGATCCACGGTTGTGTCCGACACACTGGTACCCTCATGAGAGGAACCGTCGTTGGCGGCCATGGCCAGGTTGTCAACCGTCCGGGTCAGTCGTTCGGCGCGGAAACATCGCATTGGTGATGCACGCATCCTTAGTGCGATGCGGAGCGCGGGCGAGCCTGTTCCGTTGGAGGGCGATGCTTGGCTGTACGTCGGCAACGATCCCAAGACAGGCAGGCCGCTCAAGGTGATCGCTGTGCCAGACGACAGAGGGAAGTCAAACCTCACCGTCATTCATTGCTCGCCGCTCGAGTGGCACGGAGATGGAGGCGAAGGGACTGACCGTGATGACTGACCCAAAGGACTACGTCGTCAACGACGCCGCCTCCATCAGCGACGTCGACCTAGATCGGGAGGAGGTCTACTTCCAAGGTGAGCGCCTGACGGAGGATCGCGCCGAGCGAATTGCCGAATCGGCGCTCCGAGACGCGCGCCGTCGTGGCCTTATCCCAGGCCGGAAGTCGCTCTCCGGAGGCAACACCCATTCGCCACGGCTTGAGGTGCGCGTACCCGCCGACCTGCATCGTGAGATCACTGAGCGCGCTAAGCGTGAGAACGTCACGGTATCCAAGCTGGTCAGGGAGATCCTCCAGCGCTACATCGACGAGGAAGCCGCCTGAACTCCGTGCCGCAGGACGACCGGGCTGGTGATGTCGCCTATGCGTCGCCGAGTTTCACCGAACGGAGTGGGTCACCGCCGTCGATGAACAGTTGGCCGGTAGGGGTGAGAGCGGCGGCGATGCGCTGGCGTGCACGGACGCCGGCTTGCGGGTGCCGGCCGTCGAGGGCACCCACCCGGATCGCGAACGCGATGTCGAACCGTGGCTCGCCGGGAAGGAGTTCGAAGTCCTCGGCGGCGACGTGGCGCACGCCCAGCAAACCGGCCGCGATCTCAGCGGCAGCGTTTCGCTCGATCTGAGCCACTCCCTTGGCCGACCGATCGATCACAAGGATGTGTCCGTCCCCGATGCGCCGCGCAACGACTTTGGCGGCGGTTCCAGGCGCTCCGCCGATCTCCAGAACCCGCATTCCGGGTCGCAGTGGCAGCGCGTCGACCACCGCCGCGAGCCGGTCGGACAGCCGAAGCTCGGTCATCGCTGCTCGCGGCGGGCGTCGCCGCCGGCGAATCGCACGTTCTCTCCGGCCCTCGACAGGTCGCAGGTGGTCATCACCCAGGACGGCAGTGCGTACGGCCAGTGGGCGGTGCGTGTGTTCGGCATGTCACCAGTCTGGCCAGCGTGACGGCACGCATGCTTGACCGTTCTTGCTGACGTGGCCTACCGGTGCGCCCCGGCCCGCTCTGCGCTCCGTGGCGGAGCTGGTGGTTTCACCGATGCGGACGATGCGCACCTCTGCATACGGTCGAGCAGCACGGGCAACTCCCGACCGACTGGCGCAGGGCAGGTCGCCCGATGAGTTCTACGCACGCATTCGGTCTACCCGGACAACAGACCCTGCAAGGAGTGAGCATGAGCAAGGTGATCGCCGACATCTCGATGTCGCTGGACGGATACGTCACCGCACCCGGCGTGGACCTGGAGCACGGCCTCGGCATCGGCGGCGAGGCGATCCACGCGTGGGTGCTCGAGGAGCCCCGCTCTCCCATCGACGATGCGGTGCTGGCGAACAGCTTTGAGCGCACCGGCGCAGTGGTGATGGGGCGGCGGCTGTACGACATCGTGGACGGCCCGCACGGCTGGAACGACGACGTCGGCTACGGACACGACCAGAACCAGTTGGCGGCACCGCCGTGCTACGTCGTCACCCACGAACCGCCCGCCCAGGTGCGGCTCGCGTCCAGGTTCCGGTTCGTGACCGAGGGAGTAGCGGCCGCCATCGACCAGGCCCGGGCGGCTGCGGGCGACAAGGACGTCTTCGTCATGGGCGGC
>DASUUH010000021.1:0-31745 GCA_036374175.1 Jiangellaceae bacterium
ACCACCGTCGGCGTGATCGTGGCCATGGACACCTTCGGCCCGGTCTCCGACAACGCCCAGGGCATCGCCGAGATGTCCGGCGATGTCGAGGGTGAGGGTGCGCAGATCCTGACCGAGCTGGACGCGGTCGGCAACACCACCAAGGCCGTCACCAAGGGCATCGCGATCGCGACCGCTGTGCTGGCCGCGACGGCGCTGTTCGGCTCGTACATGGACGCCATCACCACAGCGGCCGAGGACGTCGGTGTCTCTACCGAAGGGCTGGCCCAGTTCGCGCTGGACATCGTCTCTCCCAACGTCCTGCTCGGGGTGATGCTCGGCGCGATGGTGGTGTTCCTGTTCTCTGGACTGGCGATAGCTGCGGTGGGTCGCGCCGCGGGCGCTGTCGTGTTCGAGGTGCGGCGGCAGTTCCGCGAGATCCCCGGAATCATGGAGGGCACCGGACGGCCCGAGTACGGCCGCGTGGTCGACATGGTCACCCGTGACGCGCAGCGTGAGCTCGCTACTCCCGGGCTCCTGGCAGTGATGGGGCCGATTGCCGTCGGCTTCGGCCTCGGTGTCGGGCCGCTGGCCGGTTACCTGGCCGGGGTCATCGCCGTCGGTGTGCTGATGGCGATCTTCCTGGCGAACTCGGGCGGTGCCTGGGACAACGCCAAGAAGCTTGTCGAGGACGGTTACCACGGTGGCAAGGGGTCCGACGCCCACGCTGCGACCGTCATCGGTGACACCGTCGGCGACCCGTTCAAGGACACCGCCGGGCCGGCAATCAACCCGCTGGTCAAGGTGATGAACCTGGTGTCGCTGCTGATCGCTCCGGCGATCGTGACGATGACTATCGGCGACGACGCCAACGACGTCCTCCGCTACTCGATCGCCGGCGTTGCGGCGCTGATCGTGGTCATCGCGGTGTGGATCTCGAAGCGCCGTCCGGTCGCCATCGAGTCCGACGAGCCGGCGAAGGTGTCCGCCGCCTGACGGTTCTCACGTGATCGCCGCCACCTCACCTGATCGTCGCACCGTGGTCGATCAGGTGAGGTGGCGGCGATCGTTACCTACCGAGCCGTCCCGGAGCCGGCTTTCAATGCAGGGCGACGGACAGTAGCAGAACAGACGGTTCGATGGCCGCGACTTCGTGCCGCTGGGGTGGTACGCCGACGAAATCGCCGGGGCCTAGCTCGGTGTGATTCGCGCCCGCCCGCAGCTGTACCCGACCCCGGAGGCAGAGCAGGGACGCATCCCCTGGACTCTTGTGTTCACCCATCGCCTGACCCGCTGCGAGGGCGACGACGGTCTGCCGCAGCCGGGCGCCGGTCCGTCCGTACACGGTCACCGAACCCCGGCCGCTTTCTGCGGCCTCGGCTGCCGAGAGTTGGGTCTCCGCAAGGGTGTGGATCGATACGACGTCCATGCCCCCGATCGTCGCACGCCGCCGCGAGCAATACTGGACGGGTCAGGTCACGATAGAAGGAGGCGGCCATGGCCCAGCAGCGGAGAACCGTCCACCCTGGAGATGCCCAGGACGAGCGGCTGGCCCAGGTGCCGCTTGCCGCCGCGTACACGTACGCATACCTGCCGACGGTGCTCGACGACGCCGGGCGGGCCAAAGACCAGCCGGCGGTGCTCAACGGCTACCTCTGGCCATTGCGGGCCGACGAGCACGGCACCGAGGCGATGGCCGCAGACCTTGATGCACTGGCAGCTGCCGGCCTTATCTGCAGATACACGGTTGGCGACAGCGCGTACCTGCACGATCCGGCGTGGCGGGCCCGCCAGCGAATCAACCGCCCCGAGCCTTCCACCCTGCCGCCGTGCCCCACTCACGAGACGGCCATGGACGACATCGTCGGCGACACGCTGCGCAAGCTCTCCGACCAGATCAGCTCGTTCGTCGGTTCGGCCGCCTCCAATTTGGACGAGACGAAGATCAGAGACGCGGTAAGCCGCGCCGTCGAGGACGTCACGTTCATGATCGATCCAGAGAAGGCGGCCTCGTTCGGGCAGCGGATCCGTGAGTTCTTCGGCGAATCGACCGTAATGTCGCGCGAGCCGGTGCGGGACGAGGACGTCGATCTCGGCGACGGTGACGTCTGGTACGAGGTGACGGACCGGCCAGACCGGCGGGAGTAGCACCCACCTCAGCGCACCGGCGTCGGCCTGATCAGATCGGATCCCACGGAAGTGATTCGTACGCCGCCGCCAGTGTGAGGGCGAACTCGGCGTCGTGAGGGATCTCCGTGTTGTCGACGGCGCCGATCGTCGCCACGCCCCACGAGTTCGTGACGAACGCCGCGCGGTAGGAACCAACGTCGGCTAGCCCCACAGAGCGGCGTACCGACGGGTGATCACGGGCCGCCAGCGCGGGAACGATTAGCTGCATTGTGATGCCTGGCAGAGATGGGGCGTTCGGCCACAGCACGGCCGTCCCGTCGAAGAACCCCACGTTGGTGATGGCACCCTCCGAGATTGCACCTTCCTCGTTGGTCAGCAACGCTTCGTCGAACCCCGCGTCGAGCGCCTGTTGACGAAGACGCTGCTGATTGGCCGACGCAAGGTGCTTGATGTGCGCCAACGGACGCTGGTACACCACGCGCATCAGACGTAGCGGCTCCTCGATCATCGCGACCGGATCGTCAATAGTCACCGTTACGGACGGTGCGTCAGCCGGCTCGCCTGCCCGCCGCCGCACGGTGAACCGCACCGAGGCGTCGACAGTTCCGCCGAGTTCTTCACGGAGCCGGGCGCGCACGAATCCGCCGTCGAGTGGCTCACCGAACAGCTCCGGGTTTGCAGCGTCAAGCCGATCGAGATGGAGTTGCAGTCCGCGGGTAGCGCCGCGGCGAACCTGCATGGCGGTGAAATGGCCGTAGTCCTCGTTCGCCGGCAGGACCGCTTTCGGGTCACACGAGAGCAAGCCTACGAGTCGTGCCACGATGAGCAGTGTTTTGCGGCAGGAGGCGCATGGCACATCCGACACTGACCAGGGACGGGATTGCGCGGCTGCGCGATGCTCTCACCAAAGCCGACTACACGGTCGACTCAGTCACCGGTTTGCTAGGACCGGTGGCCGCGGCGGCCCTGAACCGCAACGAGACCACTCCCGGCCGGCGGGCCACGTCCGGCGGGTCGCCGGTGGAGACGTTGACCCGGCTCTGGGCGCTGCAGATGCCGGTCTCACGGACGGCTGTCGACGCCGTGCTTCCGCTGGCTGAACTCGTCGATGGCGGGCTGCTGGCCGTCGAAGGCGATACCGTTCGCGCCGCCGTCGACGTCCGCCCCTACGCGGACGATGCCGGCGACTGGTGGGTAGTCAGCGACCTCACACCCGGGCTGGACGGCCGGCTGGAGCCGGTTCCCGACGACCACGTGCTCGGCGTTTCTTCCGCCTCGTCCACCTTGGCGCAGCTGACGGTACGCCGGCCGGTCGGGCGTGCGCTTGATCTGGGCACGGGGTGTGGCGTTCAGGCGCTCCACCTCGCCCGACACAGTGACGCCGTGGTCGCCACGGACGTCAACGGCCGCGCGCTGGCGCTCGCCGCGATCACCGCTCCGCTGAACCTGGTGGACGTCGACCTGCGGGCGGGCAGCCTCTATGAGCCCGTCGCACGAGAGCGGTTCGACCTGATCACGACCAACCCGCCGTTCGTCATCTCGCCCGGCGGCCACCACGCCTACCGCGATAGCGGGCTACCAGGCGACGAGCTCTCGAGGCGGGTCGTGGTCGAGGGCGCGGGCCGGCTTGCGGACGGCGGGATCCTGCAATGTCTGGCCAACTGGATGCACGTGGATGGGCTGGACTGGCAGGAGCGGGTCGGCACCTGGCTGACGGCCGCTGGCTGCGATGCCTGGGTGATTCAACGGGAAGTCCAGGATCCGGCTGCGTACGTCGAGCTCTGGCTGCGCGACGCCGGCGACGTTGCGCGGCCGGACTACACCACCCGGTACGACTCATGGCTGGCCTGGTTTGAGGCGCAGCGGGTGAACGGGATCGGTTTTGGATGGATCACGCTGCGGGCTGCGGGCTCGGCCGACCCGTCATTGCGGATCGAGGACTGGCCGCATCCGGTCGAGCAGCCGCTCGGGCCAGTCGTGGCCGGATATTTGGACCGCGTGAACCTACTGCGCGGCCTAGCATCTGACGAGGCGCTGCTCGCCTCCCGGCTGCGGATCGCCGGTGACGTGGTGCAGGAGCAGGTCGGAGAGCCGGGAGCGGAGGATCCGGCTCATGTCGTTCTCAGACAGCAGCACGGCTTCAGAAGGGCCGTCGAGGTCGGTACGGCCGAGGCCGCTCTGGTTGGTGCGTGTGACGGATCGCTGCCGGTGGGATCGCTGATCGATGCCGTCGCTGCGGTGCTGGTGGTTGACCCGGGCGCGTTGCGGGCCGAGTTGTTGCGTCGCGTCCGCCGGTTCGTCGCAGACGGCTACCTTGAACCGATTGAACTGGCGGCACCGTGAAGAACAGTCGGCACGATCTTGATCAGAGTCGGACTATATATCCGAAATCGGGCGGATATTCAAGATCGTGCCGCAGTTCTTCCCGCCAGGCCCGGGTGAACTTGGTCGCTGGGCACCGCGTGGGTTCCCATGGGAGACCTGATGAAGGTGCAACGGGCTGCAGCGGTCCTGGCTAGCGTCGCCGTCATTGCCGCATGCAGCGGAAGCGGCGATGCACCGCCGCGCGGTGATGTCGGCACGCCTGAACCTGCCGCGACTGATACGGGCCGGCCGCCGGCCACAACCCCTGCGCCACCCGGCACCAGCCCGACCGGGCCGGTGACCGCTACCTACCAGCCGCCGCCCACATTCGACCCCGAGCAGGCCATGGCGACCGTGCAGCACCTCGCGGGCGAAATCGGCCCGCGCGAGGCCACCTCTCCTGCCTTCCACGACGCCGCGGCCTGGGTCGCGGACCAGTTCACTGCACTCGGGTACGACGTCGAGCAGGTCGACGTCAGGGTGCCCGAAGGTGATACGTCCTACCAGCCGGAATGGGGAACGATCGTCGAGCCGGGTACGTCCGCCAACGTGATCGCCGATCTGCCTGGCTTCGATGTGGCCGAACCGCACGTGGTGATCGGAGCCCACCTCGACACGGTCGCCGTGGCGCCGGGTGCCGAGGACAACGCGTCGGGTATTGCGGTACTTCTCGAACTGGCCAGGCTGGCAGCGGCTGCGCCGCCACCGGTCGACGTCCGCTTCATCGCATTCGGCGCCGAGGAGCCGCGCGGTTCCGGCGACCAGATGCACCACTTCGGGTCGCAGCAGTACGTTCGCGACCTCCCTACGACGGATCCGGTGACCGCCATGGTCTCCCTGGATCGGGTGGGAGTTGCGGCGTCCAGCGTGCCCATCTGCACCGGGGGCACCGGCACCACGGAGGTGCGCAACGCCCTCCTTGAGGCGGCTCAGGATGCGGGCATTGCCGCTCAGCCATGCGAGAACCGGACCAGTGACCACTGGTCGTTCGAAAAGGCGCAGGTTCCCGCCGCCCGGCTCGGCAGCGTGCCGTACGGCGAGTATCACTCGCCGCGTGACGGGCCGGAAGTCGTCGACGCTACGCAGCTGGAACGGGCCGGCGCCATCGTGTGGCAATGGCTGCAGGCTGCGGCCTGACTCAGGCACGGTTCATCGGTAGTCCGAGGCTGCGCTCACGCTGTAGGCGGCGCCACGCGATCACGCCGACCAACGCAAAGAACACCGCGTTGACGATGCCATGGGTGGCGGCCATCGCGTCGAGCGACAGGTGAGGGACGGCGTCCCAAACCTCCCCGGCCGCCCAGTTGAGCGCCAGCAGCATGGTGACCGCGAGCGCTCCCGCGCTGATGCCGAACAACAAACGGGTGAACCGGCTTGCCGCCTGCGGCCGGACTCGCTGCCAGATAAGCCATCCGGTAAGCCACATGGCTGCGGTGAGGATCACCGTGCCGGCGAACTCGACTGCATCCGTTGTGAAGTAGCCGGCGAAGACCACGGCAATGCCGAGCGGGACGGCAACCGGCGGCAGGGCGCTGAGCACACCCGGAGCAGCCGTGTAGACCAGGCCTGCGATCAGTGCCGCCGCGAACCCGGCGAAGTGGAAATGCGCCACCGTGAGCGCGAGCACCGTCAGATCGAAGCCAAACAGCTGCCAGCCGCCACGTTCGGCGACCAGGCTGATCCCCGCGATCGACGGTGACACCATTGCAGTCAGCACGGCGATCTCGCTGGGCGCCAACGATCGGCGCCGCCACAGGCGTTCGGCGGCGGCAACGGCCAACGCGACCGTAACAGCGGCGTAGATCACGGCCAGGACGACGGCCGTGACGCCCCTGCCGACGATCAGCGACCCGATGCCGGCCAGGGCGGCCAGCGGCCAGGCCTGGGCGATGACACCGACCGGCCCACCGGCATTGTCGATCAGCCGCAACCCGAGCGGGACCAGCACAAGCATGCCGAGCGCCACGAGCATCCCGATCATCACAGTCACGCGAAGAATGTAGAGGCTGGAGTCTGGGTGCGAATACCCGGTCGGGGTCCGCTGGGGGCCATCCGAACAGTGGGGATGTGCCGGTCAGACGCCGACCGGGGCGGCTTCGTGCCTCGAGCGGTCACGTTGCGATCGCCATGCGGGCAGGTACAGGGGGGCCGCGAGGGTGAGCACGACCGCCCCTACGACGATCGCGAATCGCACCGACGTCCCGTCCGCGAGGGCGGTCAGTACGACCAGCCCGACAGCGCCGGCGGGCTGGGCGATCATCGAGTTCAACGACAGGACCGTCGTGCGGTGAGCGCCGGTGACCTGCTGATGAAGCAGCGAATGGTGAAGTGGATTGGATCCACCATGGACGGCGTAGGTTGCGAGGTACGCGGCCACGATGCCTACCGGGCCAGCGAACACCGCCATTGCGGCGACGGTAAGACCCTGCAACACACGCAGCGCGGCGGCAGTCAGCGCAGTACTGAACCAGCGGGCTGCAAGCCCCGCGAGTGCTGCTCCGGTGGCGGCAGCCGCCCACGCGCCCGCCCCAGCCGGGCCCCTGAGAGCCGCGGCGTCACCTGTGCCGCCGCTGACCTCGGCCAGCCGAACCGGCATCAGCGTCTCGAAAGTGACCATGCCGAATCCCCAGAACAGCTCGACGCAGACAAGAGCGGTCAGCACGGGTGAGCGTCGGAGCAGCCGCAGGCCACCGCCAACGACGTGGGGAACCGCCCTGACCGAGCCGGCCATCGCGCGCCAGCCTCGCGCGGCGCGGACGTCTGTGAGCAGCACGACGGTGGTCGCAAGGGCAATGACCCCGATCGCTCCGGCACCGAGAACAGGCGTCGCGAGCGATTCAACTCCCGCGACCGGATCGAGCGCGACAAGCCCTCCGCCGGTGAGGGCGCCGCCAGCGATGGCGAGGCCGATCACGGTCCCGCCTGCAGAGAGCCCGCCCGTCACGTCCCCGCCGGGATCGTGAGCGTGCACAGCGTCGACGTACCAGGCCTCGAGCGGGCCGCTGTCCAGCGCCCGGTACACCCCCTGCACGGCGAACGCCGCGGCGAACAGTGCCACCGAGTCCGCAACGTAGAGCAGCATCAGTGAGATCAATCCGAAGACACCCGCGGCGAGCAGAACGGGTCGCCTGCCCAGCGAATCCGACAGGCCGCCGGTGGGCAGCTCAAGTCCGAGCACGACAAGTCCCTGCACCGCCGCTGCAATGCCCAGCTCCGCCACACTCAGCCCGCGCTCGAGCGGAAGCAGTGCAATCACGGGAAGGAGCAAGCCGGTGGGGAACCAGCGCAAGGCGAGCAGGACGAGGTATCGCGTTCGGGCCTGGCGAGCGGTGAGGTTCGTCACTTGGCGTTCCCAGTCCGGGGGACCGCCAGCAGGTACACCGTTACCTGCCGGGCAGCGGGATCATCCGGTGGTCGCTGGATCGCCATCCAGCGCTGCACGACGGCGAGCAGCTCGGTGCTGAGCGCCTTCACATCCTCGGGGCGAAGCCGCAAATAGAGGTCACTCTGATCGGCCGCATCCACCCACTCTCGCGGCCACGCCTGCCGTTCGCGATACCAGCCCTGCAGCGTGTCGACGAGGGCGCGCACCTGCTGCTGCTCCATCAGAGTCAGGGCCTCACGTCCGGCGTCCTCGTCCAGGAAGTCCGCGGGCCGGAAGCTAGTGACATCGTGAGCGGCCCGCCAGCGCCGCTCCCGGCGCGACGGCTGCTCGTCGTCCTCGACCACGAAGCCGAATCGCTCCAGTTGTCGCAGGTGGTACGACGTCGAGCCGCTCGACTCGCCGAACCGTCGGCCCAACTCCGAGGCGGTCGCCGGACCGTCCTGTCGCAGCGTCCCCAGCAATCGGACCCGAAGGGGGTGAGCGAGCGCTCGGAGGGTATCGACGTCACTGACCTGCTTGCGGGAGAGGCCCATGATGGGCATGGTAGACTGCAAAGGAGATTTTGCAAAATATGCTTTGCGATAACGCCCGTGTATCGACTTGGAAGAGAGGTCGTATACCGTGCGTTGTCCTATCCGAGTTGACAGGACCGACCGGGTTGGTCGCACACTTCGCCTGTTGATGTTCGCGTACAAGAGGAGCAACCGAACGTGTCCCGCACGAGTAACGACGGCCGGCGCCGACTGGTCATCGTCGAGTCGCCTGCCAAGGTGAAGACGATCGCCGGCTACCTCGGCAAGGGCTACGTCGTGGAGTCCTCGTTCGGTCACATCCGCGATCTGCCGACCAAGAAGACCGAGGTACCCGCGGCCAAGCGGGACCGGTTCGGTGCCCCGGTCGGCGTCGACGTCGACGGTGGCTTTGAGCCCCTGTACGTCGTTCCGGCCGGTAGGGCGAAGGATCAGGTCAAGAAGCTCAAGGCGGCGCTCAAAGACGTCGACGAGCTGCTGCTGGCCACGGACGAGGACCGCGAAGGGGAGGCGATCGCCTGGCATCTACGCGAGGAGCTCAAGCCCAAGGTGCCGGTCAAGCGGATGGTCTTCAACGAGATCACCCGCGACGCGATCATGGCTGCCATAGAGAACCCTCGGGATATCGACGAGCACCTGGTCGATGCCCAGGAAGCCCGCCGGATCGTCGATCGACTGTACGGCTACGAGGTTTCGCCGGTGCTGTGGCGCAAGGTCATGCAGGGCCTGTCGGCCGGCCGCGTGCAGAGTGTCGCCACCCGGCTCGTCGTAGACCGCGAGCGCGACCGGATGGCGTTCCGAGCAGCTGACTACTGGGATCTGGTCGCAACTCTCGACACCCGTACGAACGACGAACCCAGCTCGTTCGAGGCACGGCTCGCCTCGGTCGCCGGATCGCGGGTCGCCCAGGGCCGTGACTTCGACTCCAGGGGGCAGCTGAAGGACCGTTCGGCCGGTGTTGTCATCCTTGACGAAACCCGCGCCCAGGCGCTTGCCGCCGCGTTGCCGGACGTCCCGTTCGAGGTCCGGTCCGTCGAGTCCAAGCCGTACAAGCGCAGCCCCTACGCGCCGTTCAGGACCACGACGCTGCAGCAGGAGGCATCTCGCAAGCTCGGCTTCGGTGCTGCCCGCGCCATGCAGGTGGCGCAGCGGTTGTACGAAGGTGGGTTCATCACCTATATGCGTACCGACTCGATCACGCTGTCCGAGTCGGCGATAGCGGCGGCCCGGGCCCAGGTGGCCCAGCTCTACGGCGCCGAATACCTGCCCGAGGCGCCGCGGCGCTACAGCAGCAAGGTGAAGAACGCCCAGGAGGCGCACGAGGCGATCCGGCCGGCCGGTGAGACGTTCCGGACCCCCGGCGAGACCGGGCTGACCGGTGACGACTTCCGGCTTTACGAGCTGATCTGGAAGCGCACCGTCGCCTCCCAGATGCGTGATGCGACAGGGCAGACGCTGAGCGTCCGGGTGGGTGCAAGAACCACGTCCGGCGAGGCGGTCGAGTTCGGCGCAACCGGCAAGACGATCACCTTCTTCGGCTTCCTCAAGGCGTACGTCGAGAGCACTGACGACCCGGAGGAGCAGCGCGACGACCGCGAGCGGCCGCTGCCTAACCTGACTGAGGGCCAGGCTCTGACGCCGATCGACGTTGCCGCCGACGGACACTCCACCAAGCCGCCCGCGCGGTACACCGAGGCGACGCTGGTGCGAGAACTTGAGGAGCGCGAGATCGGGCGACCCTCGACGTACGCGCCCACCATCCGCACGATCCTGGACCGCGGGTACGTGTTCAAGAAGGGCACGGCTCTCGTGCCGTCCTGGCTGGCGTTCGCGGTCACCCAGCTGCTCGAAAAGCACTTCAGCTGGTTGGTCGACTACGAGTTCACCGCCCGCATGGAGGACCGGCTGGACGAGATCGCCGCCGGCCGGGCCGAGCGGGCCGCCGAACTCGGCAGGTTCTGGGGCGGCGACGACCAGATCGAGGGCATCAAGCACCTGGTCGACAACCTCGGTGAGATCGACGCCCGCGCCATCTCGTCGTTCCCGCTGGACGATGGAGTCGTCGTGCGCGTGGGCCGCTACGGGCCGTACGTCGAGGACGCCGAAGGCAACCGCGGGAGCGTCCCCGAGGACCTGCCACCGGACGAGCTGACCATCGCGAAGGCAAAGGAGTTGCTGGCCGCCGGTAACGGCGATCGCGAGCTCGGTGCCGAGCCGGCCACCGGCCGAAAGATCGTCGTCAAGTCCGGACGCTACGGCCCGTACGTCACCGAGGTGCTGCCCGACGACGTCCCGTCCGGGACCAAGGCGCGAACTGCCTCGTTGTTCAAGTCGATGTCGCCGGAGACGGTGACGCTTGACGACGCCCTCCGCCTGCTGACGTTGCCTCGGACGGTCGGCAAGGACGCTGAGGGTACTGAGATCATCGCGGCCAACGGCCGGTACGGCCCGTACGTGAAGAAGGGCTCGGACACGCGGTCGCTGCCCGAGGAGGAGTCGCTGTTCACGGTCACTGTCGAGCAGGCGGAGGCGCTGTTCGCCGAACCCAAGGGCCGGCGCGGGCGAGCGGCAGCGGCTGCGCCGTTGCGTGAACTCGGCACCGACCCGGCGAACGGCAAGCCGCTGGTGGTGAAGGAAGGCCGGTTCGGACCGTACATCACCGACGGAGAGACCAATGTGACAGTGCCGCGCGGCACGGGCGTCGACGAGCTCACCCACGACCGCGCCGTCGAGCTGATAGCAGAGAAGCGCGCCAAGGGCCCGGCACCGCGCCGCCGCCGCACCTCCCGCACGCGCTCCTGACGTTCGATCACGTTCGGCAGACGGCGCGACGTACCTACATGGCTGCGGGCATGTGGCTTCGTCGCTAACCCTGGTGGGCGGCCCACGCGTGAATGGTCCGCCCGGCCGACCGCCGTGCGAGCAGCCCAGCGGCGCCTAGGCCGGCGACGACGACCGCGCCGCCCACGATGGCGTCCATGAGGTAGTGGTTGCCGGTAAAGACGATGGCCGTCAGCATCAGAACCGGCATCGCGACGGCGACCGTCCGTGCCAGCCGGTGCTCGACCAGGCGGTAGATCGCGATACCGGCCAACAGCACCCAGCCGAAGTGCAGGCTCGGCATCGCCGCGTACTCGTTGACTAGTGCTGACGCGTTGAATTCTCGATAGCCGTCCGAGTGTGCCGCGATCGTGTCCACGAAGCCGAACTCGGGCAGGAACCTCGGCGGGGCCAGCGGGTAGAGGGCGAAGACGATGAGCGAGAAGCCACCCGAGGCCAGCAGCGCATTGCGGTAGAACCGGTATGCCTCCGGTCGCCGCACCAGAAGCCACAGCAACGTGCCAATGATGACCGGCCAGTACATGATGTAGACCGCGTTGGCCAGATTGACGACCCCGTCGCGGGCGACCGCCCAGGTCTGAACCTGTGGTTCGACGAATATCCCGAGCCACCGTTCGAACGAGATGAGCCGTTCAGCGTTTGCGAATGCGGTGTCGACTCGATCGTCGGTGAGTCCCCGAACCAATGAGTACAGGAGCGCGGCGGTCCCGACGAAGGCGAGCTCGCGGAGCATCGCGTGCAGTCGGCGCTGTGCTCCCAACCCGGACGGATTTCTGCCGTCGGGCGGCTGCGTCGGCGGGAACCGTCCGCTCTGTGCAGCTGATGAAGCGGCTCTGGAAGCCCGGCCGACCGATGTGTCGGTACCAACCGCGGCTCCCGTTCGGAGCAAGACGGGTAATCCAAATGCGCGCGCTGCGGTCAGCGGTCCGGTGTTCGTGGTCACGATCAACCCCCTGCCCCAAATGACTACCAATGGCCCTCTGTGAGCACGCTGAGAACGGACGGGAATATCCGCCACGCCTGATGCCGTCGGCCCTGCCGGACACCGGATCTCAGCCGCTCTTCGCCGGCCTCGACGCGATCCACGATTGCCGGTGTCATCGCAGCTAGACAATGGTTTGCCGGCTGTTCTAGGGATCAACCAGGGAGATCCCTGGCGCAGCTCTGGGGGGTTCCCCGGAGCGGTCCCTCAGTTCGTGTCGGACAACGTCACTACGCTGTCCTGGTGGCCGACTACAAAGGGGTATTCATCGCCATCGAAGGTGGCGATGGCGCGGGCAAGTCAACTCAGGCCCGCCTGCTCGCCAGCCGGCTGCGCGAGGCCGGTCACGAAGTTGTGCTGACCTACGAACCCGGCGACACCAGGATCGGCCCCACGGTCCGCCGGCTCGTCCTCGACGTGGCCAGCGAAGGGCTCGACCCCCGCGCCGAAGCGCTCCTGTACGCGGCCGACCGTGCCGAGCATGTTGCCGCGCTGATCCGGCCGGCTCTCGAGCGTGGCGCAGTAGTCATCACTGATCGCTACATTGACTCGTCCATCGCCTACCAGGGTGTCGGCCGCGGGCTTGGCGTGGCCGAAGTGGCCGCCGTGTCCGCATTCGCAACCGGAGGTCTGCTGCCCGACCTGACGGTCGTGCTCGATGTCCCAGAGGATGTTCGCCGGCCCCGCATCGGCGGGCTCGGGGATCGCCTCGAGCGCGAGGCGGCGGAATTCCACGAGGCCGTCCGTAAGGCATACCTCCACCGAGCCGCCGCCGATCCCGGCCGCTACCTGATCGTGGACGCGTCCCAGCCCCCGGACCAGCTGGCCGATCTGATCGCCGAGCAGGTCGAGAAGGTGATGAGCACGTGACGGTGTGGGATTCGGTCATTGGGCAGACCGTTGTGCCGATGCTTCAGCGGACGGTCGACGACGCGGCCGCAATCCTTCGAGGTGAGGCGACGGCCGGCGGGGCCATGACGCATGCCTGGCTGTTCACTGGCCCGCCCGGCTCGGGCCGCTCGGTCGCCGCCCGAGCTTTCGCCGCCGCACTCCAATGCCCCCAAGGCGGATGTGGTGAGTGCTCTGAGTGCTCCGACGTTCGCTCCGGAGCTCACCCGGACGTTGCCAATCTGGTCACTGACGGGTTGTGGATCCGCATCAAGCAGATCCGCGAGCTGGTGCCCAAGGCGGCGCTGCGCCCGTCGCGCGGCCGCTGGCAGATTGTCATCGTGGAGGACGCCGACCGGCTCGGCGACGACGCCGCCGATGCCCTGCTGCTCGCGCTTGAAGAGCCACCGCGGCGGACGGTGTGGATGTTGTGCGCGCCGACCGGTGAGGACATCGTTCCCACCATCAGATCTCGGTGCCGCCTCGTGCAACTGCGCACGCCGCCATACGACGAGGTGGCCCGCTACCTGGCCGACACCCAGGCCGTTGATCCCGAACTCGCAGCTTTTGCCGCTCGCGCCTCTCAAGGACACATAGGGCGGGCGCGCGCGCTGGCCACCGATGCGGATGTGCGGGCTCGGCGCGGTGAAGTGCTGCGCCTGCCGTTCTCGCTGACAGACCTTCGTACCTGTCTCGACGCGGCCAATGCGCTGGTCGAAGCGGCAAAGGCGGACGCTGAGCGCCACTGCGACGCCCTCGATGCCCGCGAGGCTGAGGAGTTGAAGAAGGCCCTCGGCGCCGGCACGATCGGGCGCCGGCCCCGGGCCATGGATGCCGCAGTCAAAGAACTCGAACGCGAACAGAAGATGCGCCGCACCAGGATCCAGCGTGATTCCATCGATCGGGCGCTCGTCGACGTGCTGGCCATCTATCGCGACGTGCTCACGCTGCAGCTGGCGGCCGGCGCAGAGTTGGTCAACGACGACATGCGACCATCGATCGACAGGCTCGCCCGGAGTTCCTCGCCGGAGTCCACGCTGCGCCGCATGGAGGCCGTCGTCGCGGCCCGCGAGGCTCTCGAAGCCAACGCCGCGCCGCTGCTGACCCTCGAGGCAATGGCGCTGACCTTGCGCGAGGGCTGAGCAGCCCGCCACGCCCGCCCCTGATCATCGGCCCTTTCCGGCCGGATGACACGGAAACTGCCGATGATCACGAGAGGGGGAGTTTGAAGCCGGTGTGCGAGGCCGTGAAGCCGAGTCGCTCGTAGAACCGGTGCGCGTCCCGCCGCCGGGCATCGCTGGTTAGCTGGACAAGAGCACATCCACGCGAACGAGCCTGTTCGATCGCCCACCGCATCAAAGCCTCACCGAGGCCATCGCCGCGGGCGGATGAGGCGACCCGAACCCCCTCGATCTGTGCGCGCCATGTTCCTCGGCGCGACAATCCCGGGATGAAGGTCAGCTGCATTGTCGCAACGATCTGACCGGCACGTTCGCCGACTACCAGCAACTGGTTCGGATCGGCGGCGATGGCGGCGAACGACACCTCGTACGGCGCCCGGTCGTGCGGTGTCTCGCGCGAAGCCCCGATCTCGTCGTCGGCAAGCAGCTCGGTGATCGCCGGCACATCAGTGAGGGTGGCAAGTCGGATCGTTAACTCCACCCGCCTATCTGACCATGGCCAACTGAAGGGAACGTCGTATGGTGACGGGATGGGCATGGTGATGGCGGTCACCTTCAACCGGTACGGGCGGCTCTACTACCTCGACCCTGGTCCGCACCAGCCCCGCGTCGGAGAGAAGGTCTTGGTCCCGACCGACGATGGCCCCGAGGTTGCCGAGTGCGTCTGGGCGCCCCAATGGGTGTCGGAGGACATCGGCGGGCTGCCGGTATGCGACGGCATCGCTACCGATGACGACCTCGAGCGGGACGAGCGGAACCGGCGCCGCCGGGCCGAGGGCCGGGTCGTGGCCCGCAGGCTCATCCGTCAGCACGGGCTGCCGATGAAGGTCGTCGGGGTGGACTTCGTCGACACCCGGGAAGACGTCGACCAGCTGATCACGATCTATTTCAGCGCGCCGCACCGGGTTGACTTCCGAGAGCTCGTGCGCGATCTGGCCCGCAATCTCAAAGCCCGGATCGATCTGCGCCAGCTCGGCGCCCGGGACGAGGCGAGGGTCCAGACCGGGATCGGCCCGTGCGGGCGCGACACCTGCTGCTCGACGTTCTTGAAGGACTTCGAGCCGGTCAGCATCCGGATGGCCAAGGACCAGGATCTGCCACTTAACCCGCTGAAGATCTCCGGGGCCTGCGGGCGCCTGATGTGTTGCCTGAAGTATGAACATCCGCTCTACCAGGACTTCAAAGTAAGTGTGCCGGCGCTTGGCTGTGGCGTCACCACCGACGACGGCATCGAGGGTACGGTCGTCGGCTACAACGTGCCCTCCGAGACCGTGTACGTCCGCGACCGCGAGACCGGGCGTAAGGTGGCTTGCCCAAAGGCCAGCGTCTGCGGTTCCCGGCAGGTGTACGAGACAGCCGTCGCGGACGGCATGCGACCTACCCCCGACGAGGAGGATCAGTGATTCGAGGCGTCGGCGCGGCTGCCCTGGCCGGCGCGATGCTTTTGTCCGCGTGCACGTCCGGCGAACCAGAATCCGAGCCGACGCCCACTCCGACCGCCACCGTGGAGCCGGAACCGGAACCGACGACGCCAGACGATCCGCTCGCACCGTTCAACACGCAGCAGCTGGAGTGGGAGCCGTGCGAAGGTGGCGGCGATTTCGAGTGCGCGACCCTGACAGTGCCGCTGGACTACGACGACCCGGGCGGGCAAACCATTGAACTCGCCGTGCTCCGGGCGCCCGCCGGCAGCGATGACCGCATCGGTTCGCTGTTGGTCAATCCGGGCGGCCCAGGTGGGTCCGGAATCGAATACGCACGCAGCGGCGACGTGGTCTCGGAGGACGTCAGCGACCGTTACGACATCGTCGGCTTCGACCCGCGCGGGGTCGCAGCGTCCACCCCCATTGACTGCCTCACCGATGAGGAACTCGACGAGTTTGTAGCCGTCGACGGTGCGCCTTCGGACGATGCCGAATTGGCCGAGCTCCAACGGCATTACCAGGCGCTGGCGGCCGGTTGTGCGGCCGATGCCGGCGAGATGCTGCCGCACCTCGGGACGGCCAACGTGGCCAGGGACATGGACGTGCTGCGCGCCGTCCTCGGCGACGAGGCGTTGAACTACCTCGGTAAGTCGTACGGCACCTACATCGGCGCGTTGTACGCGGACCAGTTCCCGGAGCGGGTGGGCCGACTCGTCCTCGACGGCGCAGTCGACCCGTCCCTGACCGGCCGTGAATTCGCCCTCGGGCAGGCGCGCGGAGTCGACACAGCGCTCACCGCCTACCTGAACTGGTGTGTCGAGTCGGGCGACTGCCCGCTCGGCACCAGCGAACGGGAGGCGCGCGACACCCTGGCGCAGCTGTTGGAGGTCATCGACGCCGAACCGCTCGCTACACCAGACGCGGACCGGCTGCTGACCAAAGGGCTCGCCACGTTGGGCATCATCTTGCCGCTCTACGTCCCCCCCGAGCAGGGGTACCCAATCCTCACCGACGCGCTTCGCGACGCGATGAGTTCCGACGGCGACTACCTCATGAACCTCGCCGACATCTACCTCGACCGCAACGACGACGGCACCTACAACGGAAACCAGAACGAAGTGCTCTACGCCGTGCATTGTGTGGATCGGCCGGACATCACCGATCCGGAGGAGATCGCGGCGTCGCTCAGTGAGTTCGAGGAGGCATCGCCCATCTTCGGTCCGTTCCTGGCCTGGGGTGGACTGGCTTGTGGAGAGTGGCCGGCGCAGGCTCCGGGCGAGCCTGCACCCGTCAGCGCTGCGGGAGCCCCACCGATCGTGGTCGTCGGGACGACAGGAGATCTCGCCACGCCGTACGAATGGGCGGTTGCCCTTGCCGACCAGCTTGAGTCCGGCTTCCTGATTACCTACGAAGGCTTCGGGCATCTGGCTTACCGGTCCGCGGGCAACGATTGCGTGGACTCAGCTGTCGACACCTATCTGCTGGACGGCGAACTGCCGGACGAGGAACCCACCTGCGAGTAGACGTTTCATGCTCGGCGTGCTTGTCGCATAAGGTGCGTACGCTGCGACGTTGACGAGTTCGGGGATGGGTGACATGTCTGGTCTGCGGCTGGCCGGTCTAGCGGCGAGCATCGTGGTCGCGTTGGCGGCCTGCTCCGGTGGTGACGACGACACGGGTGACGAACAGCCTGGTGGCGAGGCAGAGGAGACCGCGGAGGCGGCGCCGGCCCCCGAACTGACGGTGCCGGACGAGGTTCCGTTCGATCAGGTTCTTACTGTGGAGGTCGAGAACGGTTCCATCACATCGGCCGAGGTACTCCCGGCCGATGGTGGGGACCCGCTCGAGGGCACGGTCGACGGTACAGCGTGGGTCAGCGCGACGCCGCCGTTGCCGGCCACCGCCTACGACGTGACAGTCGAGGCGGCCGACTCGGACGGGCAGCCCCATACCCTCACGGGGAGTTTCACGGTGGCCGAAGTTCCGGACGAGCAGCGGCTGACCCTCGACGTCGTCCGCGGTGGTGGGGAGCGCGTCGGTGTCGGCATGCCGATCATCGTCAGATTCGATCAAGTGGTCGAAGACCGGGCGGCCGTTGAATCGGCCATGCAGGTCGCCTCAGAACCGCAGGTGGTTGGCGCCTGGCACTGGCTTGGTTCCCAGGAGGTCCATTTCCGTCCCCAGGAGTACTGGCCGGCCGGTACGCGGATCCGGGTCGACCTGAAGCTCAACGGTGTGCAGGCCGGTCCGGATCTGTGGGGTGGACGCGAGTACAGCTACGACATCGAGATCGGTGACGAGCACATCGCCAAAGTCGACGCTTCCACTTACACGTTCTCTCTGATAAAGAACGGCGAGACGGTAGCCACGTGGGACACCAGCCTCGGAGCGCCCGAATTCGCGACCCGCACCGGCACGTACATCGTGTTGAGCAAGGACCGCGAGCGCAACATGACGTCGTGCAACGCGAACATCACCTGCGACAAAAGTGATCGGGACTACTACGACGTCGACACCGAGTACGCGGTGCGCCTGACCAACAGCGGGACGTTCGTGCACTCCGCGCCCTGGTCAGAGACCGCCCAGGGCGAAGACAACGTTTCGCACGGCTGTCTGAACCTCAGCGAGTCCAACGCGAAGGAATATTTCGAGCTGGCCCAGTACGGCGACGTGGTGGAGGTGGTCAACTCCACTCGACCGGCCGATGATCTGGTCCAGCGCGGGGACCCGGGCATGGTGGACTGGAACTTGTCCTGGGAGCGGCTACTGGCCGGGTCGGAGCGTGGCGAGTTCACCTCCGAACCCCTCTGATCAGGCTTCGACGACGATTCGGTCTCACCGCGCCGAAGGTCCTATACTCGTCCGGGCGTGCCAGTGATCCTGGCGCGTCGCGCCGCCTTAGCTCAGTCGGTAGAGCGATTCACTCGTAATGAATAGGTCGTCGGTTCGATTCCGACAGGCGGCTCCAGCCAAGCCCTCAGGTCTCGGTCACTCAGACGTGTCGGGCGGGAATCGGAGGGGATGAGAACTGATGGCCGAGGTCATCCTGTTTCACCATGTCCAGGGGCTCACACGGGCGTGGTGGCCTTCGCCGATGAGCTCCGCCGTGATCGAGGACGGCATGGCACACGCCCGTGAGGTGGGTTTCGGCGCCCTACTTGAGCGTGGCGTGTCCGCCGCGGAGGGTCTGTCGTCAGGGGTGGTCTTCGCCGACTCCTCGCTGCCGTCGTACGTCCAGCCCGCTGCGGCCCTGCTGGTGGAGCGCGTCCTCCGCTTCCTCCAGAGCGCCGACTCACCGACCGCGGAGACATAATCGACGAGTGCAGCAGACGCGTGATGACGGATTTGAAGTCGACGACGATGGCCGGCGACTGCAACTGGATGTCGTGCACGATTTCCTACGGCAGGCGTACTGGTCAACCGGAGTCCCACAAGACGTTGTGACGCGAGCCCTGCGCAATTCACTCGTCATTGGGCTGTATGCGCCCGATGGCAGCCAGGTGGGCATGGCAAGGGCGGTGACCGACAGGGCGACTTTCGCGTGGATAGCCGACGTCTTCGTGCTGCCTCAATACCGTGGTCGCGGCCTTGGGCGGTTCGTTGTCGAGGCTCTACTCGAGCACCCCGATCTCGCAGGTCTGCGCCGGCTGATGTTGGCCACCGCTGATGCACACGAGCTCTACCGCCGTTACGGCTTCGAGCCGCTGACCGAGCCGGAGATTTACCTTGCCCGGCTTGTTCCCCCGGCCGAGTTGTACGGTGCCAACGACGAGGGCGCGCCTACCGGCGCTTCAAACACGGCAATGCCGATCCTGCCCACTGAGCACCGGCAGAGTCATTCGGCCCTACCTGACGGCATTCGCCGCGGACGATTCTGGAGGTGAACTCGGAGGTTCGCCATGGGATCCTCCACCAGGTCCCGTCAGCCCAAGCTCACAGACGCAAACATTGGGCGTCCCCCCATCGACTATCAGTACGGCACCTGGTGCGCTGTCTTCGGCGCGATCGCGGTTGCGTCATTGATCTGGCTCTGGTCACTCACGGCCGCCGACTTCAATCCACCGAACTGGATCCGGATCTTTGGTGTGGCCTGGCTGCCGATCGGCGTGACGGGTTCGCTCGTGACTGGAATCCTTGGCCGTCGTGGCCCCGGCCGCGTCGGAGTGGTGATCGGACTCGTCCTCACGGCGCTCGCTCTTATCGGATTCGTGGTCCTGATCTGGACTGCTGAGTACTGAGCCGGCCGCACTCGGCGCCGCTTGTGCGCCCCGCCGCGGGGTATGGCCACGGCATGTCGACCATGCATGTGTCCTCGCGGACTTCGAAGGCAGGCAAACCTCCGTCGAAGGTGTCTGGATTGCTGTACGGCCTGGGCCTCGGCGGATTCGTGGACGGCATCGTGCTGCACCAGATCTTCCAATGGCATCACATGATCAGCGACGTCGACGAGTACCCGCCGACGACTCTTGCCGGGCTCGAGGTGAATGTGCTGGCCGACGGGTTTTTCCACGTCGCCACCTGGTTCTTCGTCCTCGGGGCATCGATCGCGGCCATCCTTGCATGGCGGCAGGGTCGGTTGGCGCCGAACTGGAGCTTCCATTTCGGCCTGGTCCTTCTCGGCTGGGGCATCTTCAACGTGGTGGAGGGCGTGGTCAACCACCATGTGCTGCGCGTGCACCATGTCCGCGACGACCTCGGAGCGCCGTTGTCCTGGGATATCGGGTTCCTTGTGCTGGGCGTTCTACTGATCGCGGCTGGTTGGTCGCTGCACCGGCGCGGCCTCCGGGCGCTGGAGCGCGAGGCTGCACGCGATCCTCAGCTGAGCCGGGCGGCGCGCAAGGAGAGGTAATGCTGCTCCGGTCGGCTGGCGGTCATGCGGGCCGCTTGCTGGTAACACGATCGCGCACCTTCGTTGTCGCCGGCGAGTTCGAGCAGATGACCGCGGGTTGCGGCCAGCCGGTGCGAGTTCACCATCCGATCGTCGTCGTCCAGGGTGCCGAGAACGGCTAGGCCAGCCCGCGGGCCGTGCACCATGGCCACGGCGACCGCCCGGTTGAGCGTGACCGTCGGTCCGGGGGAGATCTGTTCGAGCGTCTCGTAGAGCGCAAGGATCTGCGCCCAGTCGGTCTCGTCGACACTAGGTGCTTCGTCATGAACGGCGGCGATCGCCGCCTGGATCTGGTAGGGACCGACCGGCCCGGCACCGAGCGTCTCGGTCAACAGCGCAATGCCCTCAGCGATCTTGGTCTGGTCCCACAACGCCCGCCGTTGCTCGGTCAACGGGACCAGTAGGCCGTCCGCGTCGGTTCGCGCGGCCCGCCGGGCGTCAGTCAACAGCATGAGAGCCAGCAGGCCCGGGACTTCACCTTCCTGGGGCAGCATGGCGTGCGCCATCCTGGTCAGCCGGATCGCCTCGGCGGTCAGGTCGGTTCGCTGTAGGGCGTCTCCCGAGCTGGCGGTGTAACCCTCGTTGAAGATCAAGTAAAGCACGTGCAGGACGGACGCGAGCCGGTCGGCGCGAGTTGTCTCGTCCGGCATGGTGAACTGTGCACCTGACGCTTTGATCCGTTGTTTTGCCCTGCTGATGCGCTGGGCCATTGTCGCCTCCGGCACCAGAAAGGCGCGGGCGATCTCAGCCGTCGTAAGCCCACCGACGGCGCGCAGCGTGAGCGCGATCGCCGAGGCCGAGGTAAGGACCGGATGGCAGCTCATGAAGAGCACTGTCAGGCTGTCGTCCCGATGGAGGCCGACCTCGTCCGGAGCAGGGACGAGTTGCGCGTATTCCGGGACCGACGCCGCGGCCAGTACCTCGCGCCGCCGCCGAGCCTGTTCGCTGCGCAGGTAGTCGGTCAGGCGCCGAGAGGCGACTCGGATCAACCAGCCACGAGGACTTTCCGGTACGCCTGAGCTTCGCCACTGCTCGGCCGCGGCGAGCATGGCTTCCTGGACGGCGTCCTCGGCCGCGTCGAAGTCACCGAAATGGCGTGCGACAGCGCCGAGGACCTGCGGCGCGAGTTCACGCAGCAGGTCCTCGACCCGATGGCCTGTCATGTGTCGACGCTGGGTGCCTCGCCGATCGGGCGCACCTCAACCGGAACCTGGGCGGGAGCCCCGCCGCGCCCCGGTGAGGCGGAGGCTTGACCGGCAATCTCGATCGCTCGCTCTTCGGAGTCGACATCGACGATCCAATATCCGGCAAGAAACTCTTTGGTTTCCGGGAAGGGGCCGTCCGTGACCACCGGTGAGCCGTCGAGCTGCGCCTGGACTATCTTGGCTTGTTCTGGTCCGGCCAATCCCTGGGCGTCGACGAGCTCGCCGGATTCGACGAGCTTGGCGTTGAACTGGTGCATGAAGCGGATCATCGCCCTGATGTCTTCCGCCGACCAGTCGGCCATCTCGTCCCAGCCCTGTTTCGACCCGACCATCATCAACATGTACTTCACGGCTCGACTCCCTACCGTCGTCGCTACGACCCAGCGTGTGCCCTGTGCAGAGCGTCGACGTCAATCTTGACCATCGCCAGCATGGCCTGCATCACCCGCTGCGCCTTGTCCGGGTCCGGGTCACTAAGCAATTCCTGCAGTGCTTGCGGAATGATCTGCCAGGACACGCCGTACCGGTCCTTCAGCCAGCCACACTGGGTCGGTTCGCCGCCGTCGAGGAGCCGGTCCCAGAAGTAGTCCACCTCTGCCTGATCCTTGCAGTCGACGTAGAGCGAGATCGCATCGTTGAAATCGTGGTGCGGGCCGCCGTTCAGCGCCATGAACTCCTGACCGTCCAACTCGAACCGGACTGTGATCGCCGTACCGGCCGGCACCGGAGCGCCTTCGCCATAGCGGCTGACGTCCAAAACCCTCGAGTTCTTGAACACAGAGGTGTAGAAAAGCGCCGCCTCCTCGGCCTGGTTGTCGAACCACAGACAAGGCGTGATCTTCTGCATGGTGCTTCGCCTCCCTTACTGGCGTCCCCCGGTGGGACGCCTTACCCAGACATCGGAGCTGCTGCGGCGTTCTCGACATCGTTCCAGAAGAAATCTCGCGGCAGCCTTCGCCCTTGACCTGGAGTGCACTCCAGGTAGCAGGCTCGTGGACATGACTACAGGCGAACACCAAACACCTGACCACGTAGCCGTTCCGATGGCCCTCGGAGCCATGTACTTCGGCACTCGCGCCGACGAGCGAACCTCGTTCGAGTTGCTCGACCGGTTCGTAGCTGCCGGCGGAACGCTCATCGACACAGCGAACAACTATTCGTTCTGGTCCAGCGAGTCAGGATTCGGCGGGCAGAGTGAGACCGTGATCGGGCGCTGGCTGTCGAGCAACCCAGGCGTCTGGGAGAACCTGCTGATCAGCACCAAGGTAGGTGCCGCACCAACCGTCGCGGGCGACTGGCCGGCGCGGCGAGAGGGGCTTTCGGCGAAGGCCATCAGCGAGGGCGTGAACGGGAGCCTGGACCGACTACAGATCGACTGGATTGATCTGTACTGGGCGCACATGGAGGACAGGTCGGTTGATCTGGACGAGACGGTCGGTGCGCTGGGCGAGTTGGCCGCGGCCGGGACGGTACGCCGGCTCGGCGTTTCGAATCATCCGACCTGGCGGGTGGAGCGCGCCCGGCAGATCGCCGCAGCCCGCGGACTGTCCGGCTATACGGCGTTGCAGTTGAGCTACTCGTACCTTCAGCCACGTCCGCTGGCACCGGTTGAAGGGCAGGATCACCGGTTCGGCTTCGTAACGCCTGAGACGTTGGATTACCTCACGGAAAACCCCGATATCGAGCTGTGGGCGTACAGCCCGCTGCTGCTCGGCTCCTACGTCCGGGCGGATCGTTCATTCAAAGAGGCGTACGACCACCCCGGCACCCGCCGCCGCCTGGCCGTCCTTGACGAGGTGGCCACGGAACTCGGCGCGACGCGCAACCAGGTCGTGCTTGCCTGGCTCACAGGAGGGCACCCAGCCATCACACCGATCGTGGGTTGTAGTTCGGTGAGCCAGTTGGATGAAGCGATCGCGGGCGTCACACTGTCTCTGACGCAGGAGCAGCGCAAGCGCCTCGATGCAGCGACGTGACTTTTCTTCCCGGCGGCGGGAATGATTCGAATCGATGCGGGGTTGCGCCCATACCTATGGGGGGTATAGGTTTCGACGTGATCCGAGGAGGCAACGTTATGGAACACCGCTCGCCGGCCCACACTCAGCACGAGTCGCACGGCCAACAGCACGTCCACCACCCCGGTCAGCCGAGTGGCGCCGACCAACACCGCGGTCATGCCAGCCAGGTAGAGCACAGCGGTCACGAAGGGCACGGCGGCCACGTTGAACAGAGTGCTCACGGTGAGCACGGCGCGCACGGCAACGGGCATGACAAACACGCGGGTCATAGTCCCGAGATGTTCCGCGACCGGTTCTGGCTCTCGCTGCTGCTCTCGATCCCTGTCGTTTTCACCAGCGACAGCATCATGGAGTGGTTCGGCTACGAGCTGGACTTTGTGGGCATCGAATGGGTCGGTCCGGTCCTCGGGACGGTCATCTTCTTCTACGGCGGATGGCCGTTCGTTAAGGGCGCCGTGGCCGAGGCACGTATGCGCCAGCCGGGAATGATGCTGCTGATCGGCATGGCGATCACGGTCGCCTTCGTGGCCAGCTGGACCGCAAGCCTCGACTTGTTTGCGGTCGAAGTGTGGTGGGAGCTTTCGCTTCTGATAGCAATCATGCTGCTCGGTCACTGGATGGAGATGCGCGCGATCGGCCAGGCCCAGGGCGCACTGGCTGCGCTTGCCGAGTTGCTGCCGGACGAAGCTGAGCGGATTGACGATTCCGGTCAGATCGAAACCGTTCGGATTACGGACCTTGCGGTGGGCAACATCGTGCTCGTCCGGCCCGGCGGCCGGGTACCCGCCGACGGTGTCATCACCCAGGGTGCGGCCGACATGGACGAGTCGATGATCACTGGGGAATCAAACCCTGTCGCCCGCGGCGAAGGCGACCGGGTCATCGCTGCAAGTGTCGCGACCGATGGCTCGATCCGGGTGCGGGTCAATGCGGTGGGTGACGACACCGCCCTGGCAGGAATCCAGCGGCTGGTGGCCGAGGCGCAGTTGTCCAAGTCGCGTACCCAGGTACTCGCCGACCGCGCGGCGGCCTTGCTGTTCTACGTGGCGGTTGCGGTCGCCGCGGTCACCGTCGCCGTATGGGCGCTGCTGGGCCAACCTGACAACGCGCTCACGCGCTCGGTGACCGTGCTCATCATCGCCTGCCCGCACGCGCTTGGACTGGCAATCCCGCTGGTGACCTCCATCTCGACGACCAAGTCGGCCCGCAGTGGCATCCTGGTCAAGGACCGGCTCGCGCTGGAGCAGATGCGCAACGTTGACGCTGTGCTGTTCGACAAGACCGGCACGCTGACCAAGGGCGAGCACGCAGTCACTGGAATCGCCGCCGCAGCCGGTGCCAGCGAAGACGACCTGCTGGCCATGGCCGCCGCCGTGGAGTCCGACAGTGAACATCCCCTCGCGAAGGCGATCGTGGCGGAGGCGCGTGGGCGCGGGCTCGACACGCCTGCGGCAACTGATTTCCGTGCGATCACCGGCCGTGGTGTGCAGGCCACTGTTGCGGGCAGTTCCGCTGCGGTCGGCGGGCCCGCCCTGCTCCGAGAGCGGAAAGTGTCCGTGCCGGACGAGTTGGGCCAGCCGATCGATGAGTGGAAGGGCCGCGGAGCCGCCGTGCTGTACGTGATCCGCGACGACCAGGTCGTGGGAGCCTTGGCGCTGGAAGACCAGGTTCGTGAGGAATCCCGGGCTGCTGTTAAGGCATTACACGAACGAGGCGTCACCGTAGCCATGATCACTGGTGATGCCGAGCAGGTCGCCAAAGCGGTGGCGGCCGACCTTGGCATCGACGACGTGTTCGCCGAAGTGCTGCCAGAAGACAAGGACAAGGCCGTCGCGGACCTCCAGCGGCGCGGGCACACCGTCGCCATGGTCGGTGACGGTGTCAACGACGCGCCCGCACTTGCCAGGGCGGACGTCGGCATTGCGATCGGAGCCGGAACCGACGTGGCGATCGAGTCCGCCGGCATCGTGCTGGCCTCCGATGATCCGCGGGGTGTCGTCAGCGTCCAACGTCTTTCACGGGCCAGCTATCACAAGATGGTGCAGAACCTGTGGTGGGCCGCGGGCTACAACCTGGCCGCGATCCCGCTCGCTGCAGGCGTCCTGGCGTGGGCTGGGTTCGTGCTTCCGATGGCGGTCGGCGCTGTACTGATGAGCCTGTCCACCATCATCGTCGCAATCAACGCGCAGTTCCTGCGTCGGGTCGATCTGCGGCCCCAATCGGCGTGAATTCACCTAAAAAGAAGAAAGGGGGGCATTGCCATCGGCGCCGCACAGGCCTAGTCTTCCAGCAGGGGCCGACGTCAGAGGGGGGCCAGCGCAGGGGCTGGCGCTTGGGTCGGATGATCGGTCGGGGGGATGGGTATGTGCGGTGCCGCCCGCGGGCCACCGGACGAGTTGCCGCGATGCTGCGCGCATCGCCAGCCGTGGTAACCGTTCAACCAGCCGAACAAATTTGGGGGGCAATTCACATGCGTCGACTTCTTCTAGTTTTCGTAACGGCGCTCTTCGCGTCGATTCTCGTCGTTCCACATGCCGTTGCCGGTAACCCGCACTTCGTGGGCGATGCCTCGATCGTGCGAGACGGCGACGCCCTTGTGGTCTCGGGCAAGCTGGCCGGGCTCGGCAACGAGCTCCAGGTGGACATCCGAGTGACCGCGCTCGCCGAGTGCATCAACCCGGGCACCAAGAAGCCGCGGGCCGCCAACAAGGAGAGCTTCTCCGCCGAGGGCCAGTTCCCGGTGCAGAATGGCAAGGCTAACTACTCGCTGACGCTGGTGGCCACCACGATTAGCCCGAACTGCTCGCCGCCTATGACGATCCGGTGGAGCAACGTGCTTATCGAGGACCTGACGCACAACATCTCGCAGTTCTACGCCGGTCCATTCTGACGGGCGTTTCGAGCTGAGCGTGAGGGGTGGTGTTCGCACCGCCCCTCATCGCATTCGTCAGGACCAAACCCGAGAAGCCATGATGCGCTTTGGCTGTTCGGTGACCCAGCGCGCCATGCCGGCCCCTTCAATAACGCGCCGCTGGACGGTATCGATTTCGCCGGTCGGCACCTGATACACGACTCTCCAGCTGCCTCCGCTCGGGCTTTCAAAAAGCGTGATGGGGCCGTCGACTGCAGCTCGCGCAGCGGTCACAACCTCTTCGGCGCCGCCGAGACGACGGATCTTGTACTGTGGCACTGGCCCTCCTGCCGTGGCTGATTGCGGGGTCACTCTATCGTCGGGTCTGGCGCCGTCCGGCCGATCAAGGCCCCACCGGCCGAGTGGCGGCGGCAAGGGCCGCCGCGGTGAAGCTCACCACGGCCAGTGCGCCGAACAGTTCCACGTAGCCGCCGATGACTGCCGCCACGCTGGCGCTCGCCCACGGAGCGAGAGCGATCGCAACCGTCACCGGTGCGCCGAGTGCGGCGCTGAGAGCCCCGTACCGCGCCGTTCCCAACCGCTCGGTGACGGCGGTGGCCTGCAGCAACGTGGAGATGCCGCGGGCTGCACCAGCGATCATTGCGATCGCGACCAGCAGCGCGATGGGTCCGGGCGTGGCGCCGAGCAACGCGGTGGTCGCACCACCAAGCGCGAAGACGGCCACCGTACGAGGGACGGGCTGAACTCGCCGGGCGAGCAGGCCGTAACTCACTCGGCCGATCACCTGACCGATGCCGCCGAGTGCAAGCGCCCATGCCGCCACACTCAGGCTGGCACCGCGGCCCGTAAGCAATGGGACGAGACTTATCACTACTGAGTAGAGCGCGAAGGCCGAGAGCGTGAAGGCGGCCGCCAACATCAGGAACGTACGGGTGTAGACGACTGAACGATCGCGGGCCGGTGCCGAATGGCTGAGTGCCGGCCAAGGCCGGCGCAGGCACAACAGGTGGATCGGGAGAGTGACAGCGGCTAACACGGTGGCCAGCAGTAGGTACGCACCCCGCCAGTCGAAGTGTTCGGCAAGCGTCGCCGTCAGTGGGGCGAACACGGTGCTCGCAAGTCCGCCCGCCAGCGTGAGCGCAGTCAGCGCGCGCACTCGACTCGAGCCCGGAAACCATCGGGTGACCGCCGCGAACGCCGGCGGGTAAAGCGTTCCCGACATCGAGATGCCGGCCAGCAACCATGCGGCGATGAATGCGCCCAGGTGGGTCGCTGTTGCGACCCCTAGCACGGCGACCGTAGCCAGCGCCGAGCTGCACGTCATGATCAGCCACGGTCCGCGCTTGTCGAGTATCCGGCCCACCGGGATGCCGACCAACGCTGCGGTGATCAAGCCGAGGGTGAATGCGCCGGTGACCGCCGGCATCGACCACCCGGTGTCCGCACTGATCGGCACGGCCAGCACTGGGAACGCGTAGTACAGAACGCCCCAGCTGACGATCTGGGTTACGCCGAGAGCGGCTACCACGCTCCGAGGCGGAGGTGCCGCCGCAACCCTCACGCCGGGCGGCTACTGCTGATTTCCACAGTCGTTGGGGCGCAGCAGCCGCCTGTCGTCGCGTCCGCCTCATCGAAAAGCCCGGCACCGCCGCATACGCCCGACTCAGGAAGTGCCAGCTCGACTCGTTCGGCAGACTCGCTGTCGCCGGCAATCGCTGCTGCGACGCTGCGGACCTGCTCGTATCCGGTCATCGCCAGGAAGGTCGGCGCTCGGCCGTAGCTCTTCATCCCTACCAGGTATACGCCCGGTTCAGGATGGGACAGCTCGTTGACACCGTGCGGGTAGACCGTACCGCAGGAGTGGATGTTCGGGTCGATGAGCGGCGCCAACTGCACGGGAGCTTGCAGGCGAGAGTCCAGGTCGAGCCGTACCTCAGAGAGGAACGACAGGTCGGGGCGGAATCCGGTCAGCCCGACGATCTCGTCAACCTCTGGGAGCCGGCGGCCGTCCTCACCGGTCAAGACAAGCCGCTCGCCAGAGCCCTTCTCAAGCGCCTGCGTGCGGAATCCGGTGACCACATCGACGTGGCCGTTCTGCACCGCTGCCTGGGCTCGCCGGCCCAGCGCTCCGCGAGCGGGCAGTTGGTCTGCCTCACCGCCACCGAACGTGTTGCCGATCTCACCCCGCCGCAGAAGCCATATCACGTGCGTTCCGTCACTGTCGGCGAGCGCCGCCAGTTCGACGAGGGCGGTCAGCGCGGAGTGCCCAGAGCCCAGGACGGCGACGCGCTTGCCGGCGTAACGAGCTCGGATGCCGGGCTCACGCAAGTCAGGGATCCGGTAGCTCACGCGTTGACGTGCATCGGGTTCGCCGATAGCGGGGTAACCGTCGCCGCCGAGCGGGTTCGGCGTCGCCCAGGTGCCTGATGCGTCGATCACTGCATGTGCGGTGGTTCGCCCGCTGGCGCCGGTGGCGTCAACGGCATGGACGGTAAGGGGCTGGTCGTTCCGACCCGAGTCGACGACTCTGTCTCGGCCCCGCCTGGCGACTCCCGTAACACGGGTATCGAATCGGATGCGATCCCCTAACACGGCGGCAAGTGGGTCGAGATACTCGCTGGCCCATTCACCACCCAACGGGTACGCCGCACCGTCCGGTCGTTGCCATCCCGTCGGCTCGAGCAGCCGGGCGGCGGCCGGAGACACCAACTCCGACCAGGTCGAGAAGAGCCGCACGTGGCTCCACTCGCGCACAGCGGCACCCGCATGCGGGCCGGCTTCCAGGACGATCGGGTCGCGGCCGCGGTCGAGAAGTTCGGCAGCGGCGGCCAGGCCGATCGGGCCCGCGCCGATGACGACAATGGGGTGGTCAGGTGTCATGGCCAACTCCTGATTCGACAATCATCTATGCACAGCAGGCAGCAGCTTGCCATCAGCTTTGGCCGATGTCAATATAGACATATGTCGAATCAAAGCCTAGTCGAGTCGGCGCCCGCGACGACGGATGGCGTATGCTGCCCGCCACTCGTGCGCGCTGAACTGCGGGCTGACGACGCTGAGATGCTTGCTGGGCGGTTCAAGGCGCTCGCCGACCCGGTTCGGCTGCGGCTGTTCTCCAAGATCGCCTCATACGGCCCTGGCGAGGCCTGCGTCTGCGATATCGACGATGTCGGGGTCTCACAGCCGACGGTAAGCCACCACCTGCGGAAGTTGCGCGAGGCGGGTCTCGTCACGGCAGAACGGCGGGGAACCTGGGTGTACTACCGCGTGGTTCCGGGCGCCATGGCGGCCATGTCGGCGGTGCTCGCAACCGACGTCGTGGCGTGACGTTCGGCCCCGCGATTGTGCATCGTGGGAACTCGTGCGGATGGTTCGCCTGACACTGCTCGCCGGCTCGAAATTCGGTGCGAGAGTGACTGAGGTGTCAAGTCGACACGCCAGAGCCTGTTGGTTTTTATGTGATGTCAGTCGACTAAAGCGCCGAATGTGACTTAGGCTCGAGGACGGGCGCTGCACCTGGCGCCCGGTCTGGAGGATGGCCATGGCGCAGGTGAATATTGCCCGGGCCGTCGCTACGACGCTGCTTGCAGGTGCCCTCGCGGGTGCCCCCGACGTGGTGACCAGCCTGGCCGCCGCGGTGCCGGCCAGCCCGACCGGTGATGAACTCGAACGGGCGCGCCACGTGGAGGATGACGCGGTAGCCGAGGTCGCCCAGGCTGAGGAGCGACTGGCCGCCGCTACCGCCCGGTTCGACGAGTTGATGCTGGCTGCGGCGCGGGCGGCCGAGGCGCACAATGGCGCCCAGTACGCGTTGAAACGGGCAAGCGGGGCCGAGTCCTCGGCAGTCGCCGAGGCTGCGCGCAGCAAGGCGGCCGTGGCCGAGGCACGATCACAACTGGGCCGGGTGGCCGCATCCGCGTACCGCACGGGAGGGCAGCTGCGGCTGCTGGCCGCCCTGATTGAGACCGATCGGCCTGACCGGTTCGTCAACGGCACCGCGGTCATGCAAACCGTGGCCAGAAGCCAGGGCACGATTGCCGACCTCGCGGCCGAGACGGCCGCCCGGGAGCAGGATGCTGCTGAACGTGCGCGCCAGGCCCGGCTGGACCGTGAGGCAGCAGCGCGGGCGGCCAAAGCAGCGTCCGAGCGGGCGGCGGACGCGGTAGCAGCGTTCGAGAATCAGGTGGCCGCCCTCGAGTACGAGCGTGAGGCGGCACTGGCCGAGCTCGCCGAGGCGAGGGGCACGACCGCCGCCCTCGAGGAGCAGCGGCAGGCCGACCTGGCCATGGCGGCAGCCCAGGCCGAACAAGCCGCGACGGCGGCGAGTCCCGGACCGGATGAGGCCGCAGCGGCCGCGGCTTCCGTTGCTGAGCCACCGGCCAGTGACGCGGCCGATGCTGCTGACACCGACGTTGCCAGTTCTTCGGCCGCTCCCGCGTCGGTCGCGATAAGCCCTCCAGGTCCATCGCCCGCGCATGGCAGTCCCGCCGCGACGTCCCGGCCATCGTCACGAACCGCTCAGCCGTCGCCTGCTGGCCCACCGGAGACGTCGGCACCAAGCAACCCGCCGCCGGCAACGAGCCCTCCACCCCCGGCATCCGGAACCCAGCGGGTCGTCGACTACGCGCGGGCTCAGTTAGGTAAACCGTACGAGTGGGGCGCGGCCGGGCCGGACTCGTTCGACTGCTCGGGGTTGACCATGCGTGCGTGGCAGCAGGCTGGTGTGACCCTGCCGCACTGGAGCGTGGCGCAGGCTCGGATGGTCACTCGGGTGTCGTACTCCGACCTGCGGCCCGGCGACCTGATCTTCTGGTCGGACAACGGGAACGCTTCGGGCACCTATCACATGGGGCTGTACATCGGGGCCGGCCAGATGATCCACGCTCCGCGGCCGGGCAAGGTCGTGGAGGTTCAGAACGTCCTCTACTGGCGTACGCCGTCGTTCTACGGCCGCGTGTAGCTCCATTCCGACCTGGTGTCGTTCGATCACGTTCGGCAGGCGGGGCGACGTACCTACATGGCCGCATGCATGTAGCGACGTCGCGCCGCCTGCCGAAC
>DASUUH010000022.1:0-85022 GCA_036374175.1 Jiangellaceae bacterium
TCTTGGAATACCTCTGGTCCCACCGGCTTGCCGGCCTCGGGACGGCGACCGCCGTGGCCGTTGCGGCGGGGCTGCTCAGCGCCTGGCTGACCCCTCGAGGTCCGTTGACCACTGCCCACGCGCTGGCGTCGATGGCGGCCGCCTTCGTGGTCGGCGGCGCGGTCGGGCTGGTCACCCGGAGCCGGTGGAGCCTGCTGCTCGCGCCCGTCGTCTTCGTGACAGTCGTCGAGTTGAGCCGGATCGGCCTGGACGGGCTCACGGTGGATGCGATCAGCCTCGGCTCGTTCATGGGTGTTGCCGCTCTGGTCGTCGGCCGCGGCGTGCACGGCATCCTCGTCCTGGGACCGGTGGTGGTCGGCGCGCTCTACGGCGTCTGGCTGGCCACCCGGCTGGGTGGTGCCGCAAAGGTAATGCGGCGCCTCGGGTGGACGGTGACGGTGCTCGCCACGGCGGGCTTGCTGCTGATTGCGGCCGTCGTTGCGCGGCCGGCGTCCACCGAGCCGATCGTCGGCGCCGACGGCGAGCCACTGGCCGGCAGCATCGCCGAACTGGCCACCGTCGAGATCGGGGGGCATGACCAGGTGTTGATGATCCGGGGAACGAGTGTCGAGAATCCGGTGCTGCTCTTCCTCGCCGGCGGACCGGGCGGCACCGAGATCGGCGGCATGCGAGCGGACGAATCACTCGAGCAGGATTTCGTCGTCGTCACCTGGGATCAGCGCGGAACCGGCAAGTCCTATCCGGCGATCGACCCGACGGAGACGCTGACCGTCGATCAGATGGTGGCGGACACCATCGAGGTAACGAACTACCTGCAAGACCGGTTCGACGCCGACAAGGTGTACCTCGTCGGGCAGTCGTGGGGCACGGTGCTCGGGACGCTGGCCGTCCAGCAACGCCCTGAGCTGTACCACGCCTACGTCGGTACCGGCCAGATGGTCAGCCTTCGCGAGACTGACCTCATGTTCTACGAGGACACCATGGCGTGGGCCGAGCAGACCGGCAACGACGGGCTCGCGCAGACGCTCGTCGCCAACGGCCCGCCTCCGTACGACGACGTTCGCGACTACGAGCCGGTCGTCTCGCACGAGCACGACTGGAACCCCTACCCTGGACTGGCCTCGCTGGTGGAGATGCCGATGAACCTGTTCGTGTCGGAGAACTCCGCGCTCGACATCGTGAACGGCGCTCGCGGGCTGGCCGACACGTATTCGGTGCTGTACCCGCAGCTGCAGGACATCGACTTCCGGCGGGACGTGACGCGTCTCGAGGTGCCAACCTATCTGGTGCAGGGAGCACACGAGGCACGCGGGCGGGCCGTGCTCGCGGACGCGTGGTTCGCGACGCTGGAAGCACCGTCGAAGCAGCTGATCCGCTTCGAGGAGTCGGGACACCGGCCGTCCTTCGAGGAACCCGATGCGTTCCACGCCGTCATGACCGAGCTCGTCCTCACCGACTGATCTTTGTCCGTGTCCGGCCGGACAAGTGGCTGACGTGCATGAACGCGCCTGTCCGGCCGGACAACTCGAATAGGTGGGTGCGCAGACGAGTTGAGTTCAGTCGTCGAGAGCGCGGCGCAGCTGATTAACAACGGTGAGCTCGTCCACGTAGAGGGCAACGGTCGGGAACCGGAGTAGCCTGTCGCCGCCGATGACGAGCTCGTTCGCCCTGGACATGTCGTGCCAGTAACTGCCGACTATGAGATGAGCCGCGCCGTCGATCTCGATCAGCCAGATCTTGCCGCGCCGGGATCGCATCTTTACGTCGACGTAGCGTCGCCGCCCTGCGCTGTCGAGCCGAACCGACTGACGAATCGGCGTCGGAAGACCGTACCGCCGCGTAAGCCGACCGAAATCGACTTCGGACAACGCCTGGGCGCCGCCGGCCACGTCGTGCAGGACTGTACGCAGCAGACGACGGTGGCGTACGAGACCGACCGTGCCCAACTCGGCAAGTAGCCGCTCAGTCGTGGTCAAGCGTTGCTGTACCGAAGCGATCAGCAAGCCGCAGGCACTCCGGGCGTGTTTGGTCCACGCCGCCGCATCTATGACGCTCCTGTCGATCCGAACCATCGGCGGAAGAAGATTCGGTTGCGGATCCGTTGCCGGCCGGTATCGGCGTGATTCGTGCAACCTGAGCGGCAGCGGCAGGTCGGGCGGCGTCGTCCCCTTCTTCACCAAGACGTGGATGTCGCCGTCTTCCCAACCCTTGAGACCATGGCGAGCGGCTGCGCTGCGACCACAGAGCGCGGCTTTGGAACCACAGCCCAGAACTGCCGCCATTTCCTGCTGCTCAGGCGTGAGTGGCCCGTTGTGGGTGCCGACGACCGTCGAGCCGACGGCCTGCCATCTACCCCATCCGAGCTGTTGTTTGATGTCGTCACGACTCATGCCCAGCGACATCAGCTGATCAATGCGGGCCACACCCCGCTGGCGGTCGAACAGTGCGGCGACCGGGTCGAGTTCAGCAGCACTTGTCATGCCTTCCAGGCTGACGGCACGGGCCATACCCGCAGAGTCTGCTGAGCCGATCTGTGGATGACGCGGCGGCGACCGGGCTAGGTGTGGATAACCAAGCCCGCCCGACGTGTCCGGCCGGACAACATGTCCACCAGCGGCTCTACGCCAGTCCGGCCGGACAACCCGCAGACGTTTCGAGTTGCACGTCCGCCCAGCAGTACGATGTTCCAAAGCAGATTGGAAGAACCATGGCGCGGGACGAATCGAAGGCAGCCCTGTACGAGCAGTTCGCCCGGGTGGGCAAAGCGCTGTCGAACCCCGTACGCCTGGAACTGCTCGACTTGCTGGCCCAGGGCGAGCGCAGCGTGGAAGATCTCGCCGAGGCGGCCGGGATGCGCCTGAGCAATACGTCGGCGCAGTTGAAGGTGCTCGCCCAAGCGGGGCTACTCACGACCCGGCGGGCCGGCACCCGGGTCTTCTACCGAGTCGCCGACACGCAGGTCGACGTACTGGTTGGACAACTCAAGGAGTTGGCCCGCAAGCGCTTAGCCGACGTAGAACGCGCCGCTCAGGAGTACCTCGGCGACGTGGACGCCCTCGAGCCGGTGAGCCTGGCCGAGTTGGCCGCCCGCACCGACGCAGGCGACCTAGTGATCCTCGACGTCCGGCCGCCCGAGGAGTTCAATTCCGCCCACATTCCCGCTGCGATCAACATTCCACTCGACCAGCTGGCGTCGCGGCTCACCGACCTGCCCAAGGACGCTCACATCGTCGCCTATTGCAGGCACCGCTACTGTGTCCTCGCTCCGCAGGCAGTCCGGATACTGCGAGACCACCAGTACGACGCCCGGCCGCTCGACGGCGGTATTCCTGAGTGGCGGCAGGCCGGCTTCAAGCTTTCCCAACAAGCTCACTGAGCAGAAGACGGGATGCAACAAGTCACCGAAGCGTCACGTCAGCCGACGGGGCCGCCAGCTCGACCCACGTGTTGCCCGGCGAAAGCAGCAGCTCACGATCTCCCTCGGAGTGGAAGACGAAGGGCTCGTCGACGCCTGCTTTGGACCACGTCCCAGTGATCGACTGACCGCCGGCCAGTGCCACGAAATCCCCCGAACCGTCGACGAGTTGCAGAATGGGCACCGGTGCCCCGCGACCGCCACCGATCTTTCCGCGTTCTGACGCCACATCGAGCACCAGCACGTTGACCGCACTGACCTGAACCTCATCCGCAGTCGTGTGCGCACCCCACGGCTGCTCGCGCAGGTAACGTCCGCTGGCGTCGTCGTACGTCCACGTCACGCTCCAACCGGGACCGTACGGAATCTCCACGGCCGCACCGCGGTCGCCGGCCAGCTCCGCAGAGCTGGGCTCGTCGTCCGGCGCGTAGTCGAAGTAAGGCGCCGGGGCGGCCGTGAAATCGGACAGCTCCAGCAGGACGGCCGGCTTGGCGAACACGTGATCGGGGCGTGGCCGCGCACTGTCAATGACGTACGCGTCGGAACCGGGCACCCGAAGCGTGCCCAGGTTGTCGACGGTCGCGACGGAGTCGAGGTAGTCCATGACCCACTCGGCGCCCATCGTGTTGCCGAACACCGGCGCCAGCGGGCTCAGCAGTGGCGCATCCATCGGACGGCCCGACCGCACCGGGCCGACCGACTCCGGCAGGTCGGAGTGGAAGACGGCGAGCAAGCGGGTGTACGAAACGCCGATCGGCTCGACGAACACGATGTCGGCTCGGTCGACGCCCAACTGCGGGTGCGCCTGCTCGACGTCCGAGACTTTGATCGCGACGGCCGGGTAGCTCAGATCGGCCTCGGTGACCAACCCGGTCAGCGGAGCCCGCAATTCCTCGGGAGATGGTGCGGCACTGGTTGGCACGGTGGCCGCCGGCTCGTCCGGGACGGTGACGTCCGAATCACCGCCGCTATCCCCTTCGCGACTCAACAGGACACCCAGAACGGTCGCACCGGCCAGGACGGCGACCACAACAGCCGCTGCCGCGCCGAGCTTCCTGCCACGATCCACGCCGGCCTTCCCATCGGCCGCCAGCCGCCGATCAGGCGGCCCGGTACGGCATCACGACATCGGTACGCCACGTGTTCGGGTCCGGTTCGGCTTGCGGATCGCTGAAGTACAGCTCCCAGTGCGGCCCCAGTTCGGCATACCCCCGGGCTTCGAGCCAAGACCGGATCGCTTCGTAGGCGAGTTCCAGATCCTCGTAGCGGCCCAGGTGGGTCGCAACAGCGGCATGGCCGGCGGGCAACGCCGACGGTTCGACACGGCCGTCTCCGTTCACCTCACGCGCGCAGGGAAATCCTGCCTCCACCGCGACGTCGCCGGCCAGAAATGTCAAGCGGGCGAACGGCGGGCCGACCGGATCTACTCCCTCCTTACGGAGGTAATCGTGGACCATTCGGTAGCAGTTCGCCAGCCACGCGCCGATCTCGCGCGCCGGCATCTCGCCACGCATCACCGCCGTGGGCTGGCGAGTCAGAGTCACCTCGTTGATGTCATACGACGCGGCCATCGCGAGCACCTCCAAATGGGGCAGTCCTACCCTCGATTTGATCATCGTCTCGCGAGACCGCGATGAGTAGGGACGTTGGACCGGTGCCGGCAGGACCGATGGCGTGCCATTGCCGCCGAACGTCCCGGCGGATCAGCCCTCCCGGAAGATCTGGACTTCCAGAGCCAGCACGCTGAGCTGGACGAGCATCTGCGGCGTGACGTTTACTTCGTCGATCAAGGCCAGCTCGAGTGGTACCAGCGCGTCGCGCTGCAGCCGGGCCAGCTCAGCATCGTCGTCCTCACACCTGCTCACCAACGAGGCGGCGACCCGCGAACGCGCCTGATGCCAGGTCATCCGCTGGTGTCGCAACGGCAGCGACATCCGGGCCAGCTGCCGGACTCGCTCGGGTGAGCCATGCGCGACCGGGTTCAGCATCATCCACGCGGCTCGCGGAATCTGCCCGAGGGCCCCGGACTCACGGATGTAATCGAGGTAGTCGCCCGACAGGAAGGCGGCACACTCACCGGCCACCGTCGGGACGCCTGTCTCTGCCGCGTCCGGCCACCTCTTCCCGAGCGGTTCGCCCATGATCACCCGACCTCCCTTCGTCGTTCTGTGGCCTCGTACCCGTACTTTCGCCCCATAGACAATTCCCTTAGCCGCAGTCATGAACATGGCCGTACGGCTTGGTCGATCAGGGTCGAACGTCCTCAACTCAACAGAGCGTCGAGGGTGACGAAGCGATACCCGGCAGCCCGCAACGCCGCGATGACATCGGGCAGGGCGTCGGCGTCAAGCATCGTGCCGTCGGTCGGGTGCGAGCCGACGTGCATGAGCACGATCTGCCCAGGGGTGGCTGTGCTGACGACCCGTTGGGTCACCTCTTCGGCGCTGCGGCCGCCGCTGGTCCCCTGCCAGCCGAGGGTGTCGACGGTCCAGCGGACCGCGACGTAGCCTAAGTTGTTGATCGCTTCGATGGTCCGCGCGTCGCGATCGCCGAACGGAAAGCGGAACAGCGGCCGTGGATCTCCCGCCGCGAAGTCGACGATGTCGCGTTCGGCGCCCCGGACCTCTTCCTGTATCTGACCGGACGTCAGCGACGTGAACTCCGGGTGGGTCACCGAGTGGTTCCCCAGCCGATGCCCGGCTGCGGTGATCGACCTGCTCTCCTCAGGAAACTGGCGGACGAACCTCCCTGTAAGGAAGAACGTTCCGGGCACACCCTCGTCGGCGAGCGTCGCCAGGATCCTAGGCAGCGCATCGGCGTTGGCTCCCGCATCGAAGGTGAGCGCCACGACCTTGTCGCCTGTGGGGATGCGCTCGACATCGGCGCCGAGCAGATCGTCCGGCACCGCAGGTGCGTCCGCGGGCGGTGCCGGTGGGTGACCCGTCGGCTCCGCCGTCGGTTCCGCCGGCGCGGTGGTGGACGGCTCGGCCGGAATCATCGTCGCGGTGGCCCGCGGCATGGCCGGCTCCGGTGTGGCCGTCGAGGTCGGTCCCGAGGTGGCTGCCGGCGCTTCACCGGGCTCCTGGCCGCAGGCCGCGCCGGCCAGCGTGGCGAGAACCACCGCCACCCAGGCCACCGACCGCATCCGCGCCATCTATCCAACCCCCAACATCAGTCTGGTGAGCGCATCGGTAACACGCCTAGGGCGGCAATGCCGTTGACACCTGGCCGAACGGCCCATCATGCAGTGACATGTGTCCCTGCCGGATGCGGCGTGACTCGATGAGGCTGGACGGTAAAGGAGGCGGCCATGACAACTCATTGGACGGTCGCTGACGTAATGACCACGGACGTCGTCACCGTGGATCTGTTGGCTACCTATAAAGACATTGTTCGTGTGCTGTCCGAGCACCGCGTGAGCGCGGTACCGGTTGTCGACGATGAGACGCGGGTTCTAGGCGTGGTCTCGGAAACCGACCTGCTGCGCAAGGAAGAACAGCTCACGCCGTGGCGGTCGCAACGACTCGCTCGCCGGGGTGATCGGGCCGTGCGTGCCAAAGCCGCGGCCGTCATTGCCGCCGAGTTGATGACCGCGCCACCCATCTGTGTCGGGCTGGGGACATCTCTGCCGGTCGCCGCACGGCTCATGTCCGACCACGACATCACCCGGCTGGTCGTCGTGAACGCCGATGGCCGCCTCGCCGGCATCGTCAGCCGCAGCGACCTGTTGAGGGTGTTCCTCGCTCCGGACGACGAACTCCAAGAGCGGGTGGTACGCCGGCTCGTTCGCGACGCTCTTTGGGAAGACCCGCTTGCGGTGCACGCCGAGGTCCACAACGGGATCGTGACGCTCACCGGAGAGCTCGAGCGCAGGTCACTGGTGTCGATCGCGGTGCAGTTCGCTCGGACGGTCGACGGCGTCGTCGGAGTGGTGAACCACCTCGGTTACCTCGCCGACGACACCGATCTCGATCCACAGCGGACGGCCTAGCCGCACCGCTACCGGGGCGCCAATGGGCCGTAGCTACCTGACGAGCTTGGAATCGTCCCAGCGGTACGCCACGTCGGTGTGGACGTCGACCACGCTATCGACCTCACGGGTCAGCCGCTCGGCGATCTCGACGCTGCTACGCCTGCCCAGTTCGCCGGTCAGCGTCACCACGCCGTCGCGAACCTGGACGCCGATCGAGCCGTCCTCGGTGAGCAGTACGTGCGAGGCGAGCAACTGCTCGATCTCCTCGGCGATCGCGACGTCCGTGCGGAGGAACGCACTGACCAGGTCGGCCCGGCTGACGATGCCGATCAGTTCGCCGCCGGCCATCACGGGCAGCCGCTTGACCCCGTGGCTTGCCATGTACCGGGCTGTTTCGGCAAGCGTCGCGTCCGGGCCGATCGTGACGGCCGGAGACGTCATGACATCGCGCGCGGTGCCACCTACAGCCTTGGCCAGGGTGCGCCGCAACCGGCTGATCACCGTCGGTCGACGGGGCTTCCCTCCTCGGTCGCGGTAGCCCTCCTTGTACAGGAGGTCGGCCTCGGAAACCACCCCGACAAGCCGGCCTTCCTCGTCGAGGACAGGCAGCGCGCTGACATTGTTCTCGGCCAGCCGCCGTGCGACCTCTTTGAACGACGTGTCGGTACGTACGGTGATCACGTCACGAGTCATAACGTCACGCACAGTGAGCCGTCGCATGATGCCCTCCAACCTCGCGATTGTCGTATAAGGGGGTCCAACTCCCCCCTTCCATCCCGCCACGACCGCGTTAGTGGTCAACAGGGCCGTTGGTCATGATTCGGCATGCCATGTGCCCTCCACCGCGAACATGCCGGTGACGTGCTGCGGTAAGGCACGGCATGATGATCACGGCCGTGATCGCGGCTGGCGTGGTCGCGCTTGTCGAGCCTTGTCCGGAACTCAACCGCCGGATGAGGAGTCGCCGTGGGGAACGACACTGATTCCGCCCGAGCTCTCCAGGACGGCCCATTTAACCTGATCGAGGCGTTCTACGCCGTGCGCCTCCCGGCCGGCCGTTACAACGTCGTCCTCCGTCAAATGGAACTTCGCGAGGACGTCCGGAAGCGGGCGTCCGTCCTCGACAAGGATCGCCGGAACGCTCTGCGTCCAGCGCTGAAACCACCCGAACCGCCATGCTAAGTAATCCGACGCGCGGTCTAAGAGCAGTAGGGTGGCGATCACAAGTGCGGCTTGGGTCAGCGAGAAATCCTCTCCCAGCAGCGCCTGCTGAGCCGCCTCCCCCACGATAAGGAGAATGACGAAGTCGAATGTCGTCACCTGGGACAGCGACCGCTTTCCGGTGAGGCGCAGGAGCACCAACAAGATTAGGTAAAGTGCAAGTGCCCGCAAAACAGCATCCACCGAAATCTCCTTAGGGAAGAACTACTTGAGTAAAGCTCGTGGTGTCGCCGCCGACAACTACTGAAGCTTCGATAATGCCATACTCCTGTGGCCGGAAAGTGACCAATAATCTGGTCGCTCCGGGCCGTTCTACAGCGATATCAAATACGACTCCACCTGGTACCGACCGCTCGTCCGACGGCTGTGGGCTGATGCCTTGTAGGTCCACGCCGGCAACCCATGATCCGCTGAGCTCCACGCTGATCGTCCCGTCCTCGACAGCCTCGGCAGGAAATGCCAGCTCCAGGGAGTCGTCGGACTCGTGATGCGTCATGCGTTGGTACTTCACCGTGACCAGCCCTCGATCACTGGCGGCTTCTGCCCAGCTCAAGGGGCCGGTCCCCAGTAGCCCAACAAACCCCGCGAGAACGAATGCAGTGATCAATCCCCAGCCGATGCGCTCAAAACGCCACTCCCGCTGTTGAAACCGCTCGTGCTGGTCGATCTGCAGGCTCACGATGGCCTTCCTTCCTGGAGTCACCGACGGAGCTGGCCCGCCTCCGCAGATCATGCACCTGCCAAAGCGGGATTACGAGGCGACGTACCGCACGGCACGTGAACTAGATGCAGGTGGCAGGCAGTGCGCGCAGGAACGTCATAACGCACAAGGACGACGTCAAGAGGCACGCCGCCCCGGCACAGGCGTATGGTTTTGGTTGCTGCTAACTATTGATTGCTTGATCACGGCCTGGCGTCCCCCAGGGACACCGGGCCGGCACTGTTGATACTCAACTCCCAAGAGACAGTGGAGTGACCATGGGCCAAATCGGGATGGGTGAAGCGATCATTGCGTTGATCGTTGTGGCTCTACTCTTCGGCGCCAAGCGGCTACCCGAGATTGCGAGGTCGCTGGGCCAGTCATTGAAGATCTTTAAGATGGAGATCAGCCGGCCCGCCGGAGGGATCGTGACTGGAGAAACAACCGCCCAGCCCACCGGCGACGGCGAACCGCCGCTTCGCTGACGCAGCACGGTCGCCGGCCTCAGCGGTCGCCCGGCGTTACGAAACATCTGGAGCATGCTCAACATGGCCAATCTTGCACTGGGACCCGAGGCGCTCGACCCAAACCATTTGATCTTGACTTTCGGCTTGATCGGAGTACTCGCCATCGTATTTGCCGAATCGGGATTGCTGATCGGATTCTTCCTGCCTGGAGATTCTCTCCTGTTCACGGTTGGACTACTGGTAGCCGAAAGTCGTTACGTGACCTCGCCTCTGTGGCTTGTGTGCTCGTTGATCGTGCTGGCCGCGATCCTCGGCGACCAGGCCGGTTATCTATTTGGGCGCAAGGTTGGTCCCGCCTTGTTCGAGCGTCCCAATTCCAGGCTGTTCAAACAAGACAACGTGACGAAAGCACACGAATTCTTCAAGAAACATGGGCCGTTCTCCATCGTGCTCGCTCGCTTCGTGCCGATCGTCCGCACGTTCGCCCCGATCGTCGCTGGTGTGGCCAGCATGCGTTACAGCACGTTCACGCGGTTCAACATGATCGGCGGCGTACTGTGGGGTGCCGGGGTAACGACGCTCGGCTATTACCTTGGCCAGATCGGATTCATTCGGACCAATATCGAGTTGATCTTGGTGGCTGTTGTCGCCGTGTCGTTCGGGCCGATCGTCGCCCAGGTCCTGCGTGCCCGTAATTGGAACGCGGGGCGGTTACCCAAACGATCGGCTGGTGCCTGACAAAGTCGAACTGCTCACACCTTTGGACGTGGCATGTTACGCGAAGACCGGCCAGAACCTCAGCCTCGTAACGGAGCGGGCAGGTTCGCTCTGGTGGTAGGAGTCGTTGCGGTGGTCTTCGCGTTCGTCCCGATCGTCGGCGAGTTCATCGCCGGTCCCGCGGCGTTGATTGCGATTGCCCTCGGACTGGTAGGTCTCTGGCGTGTGGAAAGAGGCGTCGCAACCAATGGCTCCCAAGCGTTGACTGGCGGCTTCCTAGGAATCGCGGCCGGCTTGATCATGTTCCTCGTCTTTGCCGCCACTCTCGGACTTTGAGCTGATACGCCCGAATCAGCCCCGGCCGGCCAGCAGCAGTTCGTGGGTGTGGCGGGCGGCTCTTGCGGGACGGTGCTCGTCCGGCTCGGCGTCTGGGCGATCCTCCAGCCCCGAGGCCAGCGCGCGGACTGCGTCAGTCAATACCGAGATCTGCTTCTCCAGCCGGTCCAGCCGATCATCGTCGGCGGCCATGCCGCTCGCGCTAGGTCGAAGCGCGGACACGTCAACGCCCGCGAAGATGTCGCGCAACCACACGGGCAACTGCGCGAGCGCATGCTCGAGCTGGCCGACGGAGAAGTGCGACTGCATGATCACCGAGACTCGCGCCACGGTCCAGGACACGTCCTCGACCGGAATGCTCGCCTCTTTGGCGAAGCGCGCCGTGAACTCGTCGTGACCGTACTTCACCGGCACTCGGGCCGGATTCCAGCCGTCGTAGTAGACCCCACGCACCAGCTCAGGGAGTTGGGCTGCGAAGTGGGCGGCTTCCTCGACGGTGAGCCGGTCTCGCAAGGTGTGCAACCAGGCGCGCAGCACCCGGTACGCGAACCGGCGGTCCGCCGTACCGAACACCTCCGCGATGTCGGCAACCATGGCGTTGGCTGAGTGCACCATGTGATCGAACGCGCCTACCTTCTGATGGGGCATAACTCCTCCCTCCTCCAACCGCTACACCTTTCACGGTAGGCACGTGCATGTGGGTGTCCCAGGGTCCAACGACCCGAATGGCAGCCCTGCCACCCGCCACTTGTCCGGGTCACGCCGCATCCCGCCGCAGGCCGGCGACCTGTCCGGCCGGACAAGCGGCAAGGGGTTACCTGGAGAACTCCGCACGCACACCGAGCAGGCGCACTGGCCGACCGTCGGTGAACAGCTCGAGCGCGGCCAACGCGGCGCGCTCGATCTCCGCGGCATCGGCCGTGGGCATCGGCAAGGCGCGCCCGTGGGTGTGGGTGAAGAACGGCGCGTAGCGCACTTTGACCACGATCCTGACCGCCAGCCGCTCCTCGGCGCGGACGTCGGCGGCGACCCGCCCGGCCAGCTCGCCGACTTCCCGGCGCACGTCGGCCCAGTCCGTCAGATCCGTCTGGAAAGTCCGTTCGCGACTGCGTGAGCGTGCAACGTACGGGGTGTCGTCGACGACTGCGCTCGCCTGGCCCCGGGCGATCCGGACCAGCCACGGCCCGGTGGTCGGGCCGAGCTCGCCCGCGAGAACCGTCGGGTCCGTGTTGGCCAGTTCAGCGACGGTGGTAATGCCGAGCCCCGCCAACCGCTTCGCCGTCTTGCCGCCGATCCCCCACAGTGCGTCCGTCGGCCGATCGCCGAGCACGTCGAACCAGTTTTCGCTGGTGAGCCGGTACATCCCGGCCGGTTTGCCGAAGGCGGTGGCCAGCTTGGCCTGGAGTTTGTTCTCACCGATCCCCACCGAGCAGTCGAGCTCGGTGGCCGCGCGAACCCGCTTCTGGATCTCACCCGCGAACTCCTCTGGATCACTGGTCTCGACGCCGAGGAACGCCTCGTCCCAGCCGAGGACCTCGACGACCGCGTCCAGCTCGCGCAGCGTGGACATCACAGTTGCCGACGCCGCTTCGTAAGCGTCGGCGTCGACCGGCAGGAACACCGCGTGCGGGCACCGGCGTGCAGCGGTGCGCAGCGGAAGGCCGGAATGGACGCCGAACTCCCGTGCCTCGTACGACGCGGTGCTCACCACGCCCCGCTTCGTCGGATCGCCGTCGCCGCCCACCACGATCGGACGTCCACGCAGTTCAGGACGGCGCAACAGTTCCACGGCAGCGATGAACTGGTCGAGATCCACGTGCAGCACCCACCGGGTCACACCTCATTGTGAACCGATCCCGCAGGGCACACGCCGGCAATCGGCAACGCGCCTACGCCTCAACCAGTTCCAGCCCCGTGCGCTGCGCGATCGCCGCAAACCGGACGGCGTCGCGCACTGCGGCTCCGCCCGGGTCGTTGTTGAAGTACACGTAAACGTCTTGATCTTCTGGCCAGGCTTCGGCGATCCGGCCGGCCCACGAGTGAAGCGCTCGGTCGCCGTAGCGTGGCCACGGCGTCGCCGCGCCTTGATGCATCCGCAGGTAGCCCCACGACGCGGTGCGCCACAGCGGCGTTCGGGGGCGGCCGAGCACGTCGGCCCAGCACAGGGTCACATCGCGAGCGGCAAGCACGTTTCTGACGTCGTCGGTCCACCAGGAGTCGTGGCGCGGCTCGACAGCGATTCGCACCCCGGCCGGAAACTGGTCCAGACACTCGGCCAGCCGCTCCACCACCACCGGCAGGTTCGGCGGCAACTGGATGAGTACCGGGCCGAGCCGGGCGCCGAGTCCGGCGGCCGCCGCCATGAAGCGCTGCACCGGTTCGGCCGGTTCCTGGAGCCGCTTGATGTGCGTGAGGTAACGGCTCGCCTTGACCGCCATCACGAACCCGTCGGGCGTGCGCGCCTGCCAGTTCTGGAACGTCTCCAGGCTTGGCAGCCGGTAGAACGAGCTGTTGTTCTCGACGGTGGGGAAGGCGGTCGCGTAGTGCTCCAGCCACGATCGCTGCGGTAACCCGTTCGGGTAGAAGAGGCCCCGCCACGACGTGTACTGCCACCCTGACGTACCAACAAGCACCGGCATAGTTGGGCCAGACCTCCCGCCCATCAGAGGCGTTGGACCCTAAGTCCAGCATCGCACGAGCTGCTGAGCTGGTGTCATGAACGGATCTACCAGCGTCGACGCCCGCACAGACGGGGGCCACACCGCACGCACCGCCGCACTCGCCGGCACCGCCGTCGTCGTCTCGACCGTTGCTGCCGCAGCCGCACGGCACAAGCTCCGCAACTGGGGCGCGAGCTGGGACGAGCGGGCTCGCGAACTTCCCGGTGACGAGATCATCGAAGACGCCATGTCCGTCTACACCCGGGCGATCACCATTCACGCACCGCCCGAGGAAGTCTGGCAGTGGCTCGTCCAGGTAGGGCAGGACCGCGGCGGCTGGTACAGCTACGAGGGCCTGGAGAACCTGTTCGGCCTGCACATCCACAACACCGATGAGATCCGGGACGATTGGCAACAGCTATCTGTCGGCGACGAGGTGAGGGTCGCGCCGGCCGGTGCGTTGGGCCTGAAGGACGGCTACGCGTTCCGGGCGGCTATTGTCGATCCGGGGCATGCACTCGTGCTCAAGCAGTCGCCACCTGAACACCCGTGGCACGCGACCTGGGCGTTCGTCCTGGTGCCGGACGGCTGGGGCGGCACCCGGCTGCTCGTCCGCGGTCGCTCGGTGCGACCGCCGGGCATGGGCGGATACCTCGCCCAGATCGGCGGCGAGTTGCTCGACCCCGTGACGCTCATCTTGACGAGGCGGATGCTGCTCGGCATCCGCGCCCGGGCGGAACTCGCTCACCAGCGGAGGCTGCGTAGGCAAGCAAGGGTTGCCGACCGGCTGACGGCGGCCTGATCACCCCGGCGTGGGACCAAAGTCCCCACGCGCGGTGCCCGCCTGCCTCTGGCTGCCCACGTCGCGGCGAGGTGCGATTGAACTGCAACATCCAGCTCATAAAAGGAGGTCCACCATGGCCACCCTCGTGCGTCCTGGGCAGCGGGGCATGCTGCCGGAACTGATCGACTGGCTTGAAAGCCCGTTTGCGACGTTCCGACCGCAGCAGATGATCCGCCTCGAGGAGTTCACCGAGGAGGGGCGCTACGTTCTTCGCGCCGAACTGCCGGGGATCGACCCCGAGAAGGACGTCGACGTGAGCGTCAGCGACGGTATTCTGACCATCCACGGCGAACGCAAGGAAGAAGAGAAGGAGGGCCGCCGGACGGAGTTCCGGTATGGATCCTTCACGCGCGCCATAGCGCTTCCGACCGGCGCGGACGAACACGACGTCACGGCCGTCTACGACAAGGGAGTGCTGGAGATCACCGTCGGCCTCAAGGAGCCGATGGACATCAAGCACAAGATCAAGGTCGAGACCAAGGAGTAAGCCTGCTACTCAGCACGACCGGGCGGGCGCCGCCGACCCGCCCGGTCGTGCTGAGTACGTCATAAGAGTGGTGAGGCAGTAAGGTCAATGAACGTGAGAGAGAACCAGCCCGGCCCAGGTGAAGAGCCGGTCAGGGTCTTCCTGCTGGACGACCACGAAGTGGTACGTCGCGGCGTCGCGGCCCTGCTCGACGCGGAACCCGATCTCGAGGTCATCGGTGAGGCGGGTTCCGCCTCGCAGGCCCTCGCCCGCATTCCCGCGCTGCGCCCGGACGTAGCCATCCTCGACGTGCGACTGCCCGACGGCGATGGCGTCAGCGTGTGCCGCGAGATCCGGTCACAGCTGCCCGATGTCGCTTGTCTCATGTTGACCTCGTTCGCCGACGACGACGCGCTCTTCGACGCGGTCATGGCCGGCGCCGCTGGTTACGTCCTCAAGCAGATCCATGGCACCGACCTGGTCGGCGCCGTCCGTACGGTGGCGTCCGGTCAGTCGCTGCTGGATCCCCGCAGTACCGCCCGGATGCTCGAGCGGCTGCGCGAACAGGCGAACCGGAAGGATCCGTTGGCTGCGTTATCCGACCAGGAGCGGCGCATTCTGGAACTTATCGGCGAGGGACTCACCAACCGGCAGATCGGTGAGCGCATGTATCTCGCTGAGAAGACCGTGAAGAATTACGTGTCCAACCTGCTGGCCAAGCTGGATATGCAGCGCCGGACCCAGGCTGCCGCGCTCGCGGCGCAGCTGAAGGCCGAGGGCGGGCGCAAGGACGACGAATAGGCGTCACACCGGCTCGCGGTAGGTGACCGCGGTGCCGCTGACCACCTTCACACCGTCCTGACGGGTGATGGTGGCCGCCAGCTTCGTGATCGGCTTGTCCTCGCGGACGTCCAGCACCTGAACCTCCGCCGTGATCTCGTCTCCCGGGCGCACGGGCGCGTGGAAGTCGAGGTTCAGGTTCAAGAACACACTTCCCGGCCCGGGCAGATCCTCGGCGACGACGGCGTTGAGCAGCCCGGTCGTGACACCGCCCTGGACGATGATGCCGCCGAACCGGGTTCGGCGCGCCAGCTCCTCGTCGTAGTGCAGCGGGTTGCGGTCCCCTGTCATCTCGGTGAACAACTCGATGTCGCGCATCGTCACCTTCCGCGACCGCCGCGCGACGTCTCCGACCTTCATGTCACGTGCTCCTTTGCATTGGCTAGTACCACTCTGTTCTCGTGATCATCGGCACTTTCGGGGCTATGCAGCCGGAAAGTGCCGATGATCACGAGAGGGTATGGGTGACTCCTTCCCAACGCCGTCCCAGTCGTGGAAGGTGCTGGGAAGGCCGTGATAGCACGCTGCGTCCCATGTCCGCAGTCCACAGCAAGTACAACATCGGCCGCCGAGCGAGCGTGCTCGCCGGGGCAGCGGCGCTCAGTGCCGGGATGTCGATCGCCATCGTGATGACATCGTTCAACGCGGCCACCCCGCTGGGTGTACCCCAGTGGTGGCCGTGGTTGCTCACCGGGCTGCAGGTCACGGCTCTGTGGGCAGCCGGCACCAAGCGGTGGTGGGCTTGGCTGCTCGGGGCCGCTGTGCAGCCGCCATGGATCGTCTACGCGGCTCTCACCGACCAGCCTGGTTTCATTCCCGGATGTGCCGTGTCCGCGGCCGTACAGCTCTACAGCTACCTGCGCCGCAACTCCGGCGAATCCCGCGCGCCGGCACCTTCCCGGCTCACCGTCCGGCCGGAAGGCCGCGGGAAGGTCCCCACGAGATGGTCGGTACGTCCAGCCATCACAACACGAGGAAATCGACATGAACCCGAGTTACTACCTTGCTCTTGTTGAGGCGAAGCGGCTTATCGACCAGCAGTTCGAGCCGGCTGCGCCGCACCCGCCGAAGCGGGCCGCGCGGACCCGCAGGGCCTGGCGTGGGTGGCACGGGTGGCGCACGTCGAGCCGATGGATTGTCCAACCGGTACGCCGGCTTCGCCCCCAGCCGACGTCTTGATCACTCAACCGAGCTCACCACGGTGCTGAGCGGGCGATGCCGGCCGCCGGCACCCCACGCCGGATCGGCGGCCTTTACCCTGCAACGCTGGGCATCGAGTGGCTGGCCGGCCTGCTCGAACAGCACCGCGGCTTCGCGCAGCAACCGACCGCCCTCACCCGGATCACCTACCGCTCGGGCGATGTGGGCGCGAACCTCGAGGGTGGCCGCCTGCCACGCGGTCCCCTCCCACAGCAGAGACGAGCGCTCGGCTGAGGCCAGGTGTCGCTGGGCGTCTGCGACGTCGCCGACGTCGGCACACGCGATAGCTGCTGGTACTGCGAACATGATGTCGCAGAACATGCAGGTGTCCTCTCGGCACATCACCTGGGCGGCCTCCTCGACCACGACACGCGCGGCCTCGGGGTCCGGCGCGGCAGCGATCATCGTGCCGAGGATGCGCTGGACCAGATGCAGCGCCATTATCGACCACCTGGCGCGAGGGAGGGCCTGCTGCAACAGCCGATCAGCTTCCACTCGATCTCCTTGAAGGAGCCTGAGTTCAGCCAGGCGTTGCAGCATGCTCGCCTCTCCCGCCGGGGCTCCCAGCTCACGGTAGAGATCGACCGCATCCTCCAGTTCCCGTTCGGCATCGGCCAGCTCACCCGCCAGCAGCGCAGCCTCCCCCAGCAGGGCCGTCGCGAATGCCTCTGCCCGCAGCACGCCGGACCGCTTGGCGGTCTCGCGTAACGACATTGCCATCGTGCGTACCTCTGAGTACGGCGTCGTGCCGTACAGGAGGTACTCCGCCACGCAGAGATACGGTTCGTACAGCGTTCTCGCCAGCGCTGGATCGTCATGCGCGCGGCGCAGCTCCATTCGTAGCCGCGCGAAAAATTCGCCGCGGTGATGGGCTACAAGAGCCTGCAAGCCCAGCAGGTCCAGCCGCTGCCAGGTGTCCCCTTCCGGCTCGACCATGCCACCAACCTGGTCGGAGGCCTTCCAGGCCGCATCAACGTCCCCACTGAGGTATGCCACGGTTCCCTTGGCGAGCAGGATCGCAACGTCGGCCGGGCCACCGGTCGGCTCGAGCCCCACCAGCACGGACCTCGCGGTGTCCAAGTCGCCTTCCATCACCGCAGCCTGTCCCATGCGAGCACGAAGCAGCGGCTTGTCCTCGTCGGCGGCCGCCGCGACTGCGGCACGGTACGCGCCGACGGTCGACCGGTCACCCAGCGCGGCCAACAGGTTCGCCCGGAGCGCTAGCAGCCGGGCACGGTCATCAGGACGCGCGTGGTCGCGGACCGCATCGACGAGCGCCAGGGCGTCGCTGTAGGCACCGATCGCGGCTTCGGTCTCGACCGCGTGGACCACGTGCGGCACCGCCTCCGAGAGCTGGCCGGCGGCGATGAGGTGATGGGCGATCCGCGCGCGCGGAGCATCGACCGCGCTCAGCCGATCGGCCGCCTGCCGGTGGAACTCGCGCCGCCTCGCTGGGGGAATGTCCTCGAGCAGTGCATCGCGGATCAGCCCGTGCCGGAACCGGTAACCCGAACCCGTGTGCTCGATGACCAACGCGGCCAGCGCCGCATCGAGGGCGGCGTATGCCTCCGGCTCTGGCAACCCGGTCAGCACGACGAACTGGTCAGTATCGAAGCTGGTGCCGATCACCGCAACCCGCTGGAGCGCTTCGCGCGTCTTGACGGCCAACCTGGCCAGCCCTAGCGCGCCGATACCAGGTAGGGGTCCGGTCGAGGCGGACCGAGCCATCTCGACTGCCGCGAACGGCAAGCCTGCGGACACCTCCCAGATATGGTCCAGCACCTCCACTGGCGTGTCCGGCCGCTCCGCCCGCACCAACTCCTCGGTACCGCGCCGGTCCAGCGGGTTCAGTGGTAGGTCATAGGCCAGGCCTCGGCGGAGCAAGCTCGCCCGTACCTGTTCGATGCGCCCGACGCCTGGGCGGTACCCGACCACGAGAAGCACACGCTCGCCGCCGATGCACCTTGCCAGGTAGTGCAGCAGCCGAAGGCTGGCCTCGTCCGCCTCGTGGACGTCGTCGATGGTGAGGATCAGGCCGGTTCCCGCGGCGGCGAGCCGGAGAAGCGCCGCAGCGGCGACGAATAGCCGCTGGTGAGTGCCCTCACCGCTCCAGGTGAGCTCCTCGCCGGACAGCGCACGCTCGATCTCGTGCCGGAAAGTGTCGTCGAGCCCGTCCAGGAGGGTAGGGTGCCGGCGGTAGAGGTCGGCGAGCGCGTCGAGTACCGGCGCGTACGGCCAGGCGCCTTCCACCATGGCCGCCTCACCTTGCCCGACTCGCCAACCGGATTGTTCGGCCTGCTGCCGGATCCAGCCGAGCAACGTGGACTTGCCGATCCCGGGCGCGCCGGAGACCAGGATGCACCGCCCGTGCCCGTGGCTGGCGTCCGCAATCAACCGCTCGAGCTGCTCCTGCTCCGCCATGCGCCCGACCAGGCTGGCCGGGCCGGAGATCGGTTGCCCGGGCAAGTCGGCGAGAATTCGCGCCCGCAGCGCGAGGGCACGCTGCCCAGGCCCGACCCCTAGCTCGCGACGAAGGGCTGCGTCCATCCGTTCGAACTGCCGGAGGGCGGCGCGGTGGTCTCCCGCCTCCAGGTGCCGGGTCATCAGCGCGATATGCGCGTCCTCGTCGGCCGGATCCTCCTTGAGCAACACGTCCCACCGGCCGGCGGCCCGCAGGAGGTCCAGGTATCGCAGGCGCACGTGGTCGCGGCGATTGACCGTCCAGTCCTCGTAGCTGTCGTCGGGCAGCAGCGGACCGTCGTACAGGTCGGCGGCCGCGCCCGCAGCGGCCGGTTCGCCGCTGGCCAGTGCCTCGTCCGCGGCCCGCTCGAAGATTTCGACGTCAACGACGACGTCGGCGTCGGGCAGCAGCGTGACGGTCTCGCCACGCAGCACCACTGCGCCACGCTGACCGCCGAGCGCACGGCGGGCATAGTGTGCCAGCTTGTGGAGACGAGGCGCCGCGTCGGCCATGGTGAGGTCTGGCCACAACCGATCTATGAGCTGCTCGCGATGCAGCCGGTGCCCGGTTGCCAGCGCGAGCACCTTGACCAGCGTGGCCGCTTGCGGACGCACCCAGTCGTCGGCAGCGACGGGCTTTCCGTCGACGAGCACGGCGAATCCACCCAGCATGGTGATCTCGACCCGCGATGTGCTCACTGCCTCCCCCAACCGGCGCCCCCTGCCTATGCATCCGCTGTCGGACCAAGTGTCCGCCCGACCCCGGGAGAATGTACAGTCATCAGCGCGATGGCGCGGGAGCTAACTGTTGATCGCGGTCTGATGACTGCATTATGTCGATCTGCTCGGTCATCGCCGCGCTGGCTTCCAGCAGCAGCTGCCGCAGCTGCGGCATCGACCACCGATACGAGGCGATCTCCTCCACGGCCGCGTACAGCCGGGAGCTGAGTGAGTCCCTGGTCTGTTGGTATCCCGCCAACGCCTCGGCCTCGGAAACCGCGCCGCCATGCATTCCGATGACGGCGCCCGCCAGCAGCTCGGCTTCGCGGAACGCGTCCGTGATCCCGTGGGTGCTGAGCGGGTCCTCGAACGATCCGGCGTCGCCGACCAGAGCCCACCCGGGGCCCCAGGACTGCCGGACGAAGCCGGGAAGGCCGGCAAAACCTCGGCGCGCCTCGGGCCCGTGAGCCGACAGTACGCGCTCGGCGACCGTCGGCGACAATTCCTCCAGCAACACGCGGAACGCCCCGTTCCTCGGCCCGTTGCGCAAGACGTCCTTCATCCTGGCCGGTGTGGTGCCGACGAACACGCCGGTCCGGCCGTCGTTTGTGGGTATCAAGCCGGCGGCCACCCCGGGTGCATAGAGCCACTCGTACCCCGCAACCGGCAGGTCGTCCCAGTAGCCGTAGAGGAATGCGCTGCCAGACCAGGGGGACGTCCGAACCGTCTGCGCCCCGACTTCGTTGGCCACGAACGACCGGATGCCATCGGCGCCCACGGTCAGCGGTGCGGTCGCGACCATGCGCTGACCGTCGCGATCCCGGCCGACGACCCCGCTTACCCGTCCATTGTCGTCCCGCAGCAAGTCGACCACACAGACGCCGAAATGGACCTCGGCCCCTGCCTCGACGGCGGCGTCGACCAGCAGCGGATCGAGGACGTTACGGCGTGGCGCGTACAGCGCGTCCACCCCGGCTGCGGGTTTCAGCGACACCTGCTTGACGTCATCCGGGTAGTGGAACACGACTTTGGTCACCGGCGGTGTTCCCGCTGCGACGACCCGGTCCAGCATTCCCCACCGCTGGAGTTGCACCACTCCGCCGCGCATCAGGGCGTGCGTTGAGATGGTGTCGCTGCCGTAGCGGGTACGGTCGAGCACCAGCACGCGTAAGCCATGCCTCGCGAGCAGCATCGCGGTGGCCGCGCCAGCGCATCTGGCGCCGATAATGATCACGTCGTGCGTGGTACCCATGTCGTCTACTCCTTGGTCGCCAGTGCGGCCGCGCCGGTCAGATGGCGGACCACGGCGCTGGCGTCGTGGCGCGCCCCGTCAATGAATTGAGAGTTGCGGCGGTACATGAACCGCAGGCCCATCACATAGAGACCAGGAGCCTCCGTGACGCCGCGGTACTGCTTGATGTCTCCGGCAGCATCGGTGACCGGGACCTGCAGCCAGGGGTACCGGAACTCGAACCCGGTCGCCCACACGACGGTCGAAATTCCCGCCGCACGAAGATCCAACGACGTCGGGCCGGCCGGGAGCCGCACTTCCGGGATGTCCTTAGGAGGACACACCTCGGAGTCCAGACCAGCGGACGCGACGTGATTGTCGATCTTGGTGATGGTGGACCGCAACCGCTGGTCGGCCGCCATCGTCGTGGCCGGAAGGTCGGATGCGAAGGAGACTCGATGACCGTCGATGCCGGTGAGCCGGCCGGTGATCACCACTCCCAGATCGTTCAGTGCGGCCAGATCGATGCCGCGCCCGCCATAACTGCCGGTGAGCTGGGAGGAGGGGTCCCGGCGAGCCTTCTCGAGATCACGGACCTCGTCGACGGTCCGGTCGAGGGCGCCGAGTTGCTCGAGCCACCACATGATGTCCATGCCGCGATAGCGGCGCGGCAGCCTGGTGTGGGTGCCTACCGCGATGACGACATCGCGGCCGGCCTGCCGCAGTTCACTTGCGACCTGCACGCCGGATGCCGACGCCCCGACCACCAGCACGCCCCCGTCGGGAAGCGCTGCCGGGTTGCGGTATCGGTTGGTGTGCACCTGCACGATGGACGGGGCGAGCGCATCACTCAGCGCCGGCACCCGCGGGCGCGGTCCGGCAGCCACGACGACGTTGCGGGCCGTCCACACGCCATTGGTGGTCGTGACGCGGTAGCCGCCTTCGGTGGCCCGTACGTCGGACACCGCTGTCCACGACTGGACAGGTGCGCGGAATGAGCGGCCGTACGCAGACAAGTAGCCGACCAGGTCGGCCGCCGGCATGTAACCGTCGGGGTCATCACCTTGGTAGCTCCACCCCGGCAGCCGGCTCATCCAGTTCGGTGTGAGCAGGTGCAGCGAGTCCCACCGGGCGCTGCGCCAGCTCTCCGCGAGCCGACCCCTGTCCAGCACTAAGTGCTCCCGCCCGGCTTCGGTCAGGCACCGGCTGGTGGCGAGACCGGCGTGGCCGGCCCCGATCACGATGGTGTCGATCGCTTTCATATCGTCCTCGTTCTGAGTCTCTCGGTGTGTCCGGCCGGACAGGTCGCCCACCTGCAGCGATACGCCGGTCCGGCCGGACAACTCGCGGTCGTTTCGAGTTGTCCGGCCGGACAAGCGCGTCGACGGAGGTCAGGCACTTGTCCGGCCGGACACGTGATCAGTGGTGCGTTGTCAGCCGACCGTGATGTTGAGCGTCACGGCCGTGGGGTTGGTAATGACGTCGTAGACGGCGGAGCGGCTCCGGGACTGCTCGACGAGCTCACGCAGCTTCTCCTCGGGCGCGTTGCCCTTGATCTTGAAGTCGACCTCGATGTGCGAGTACCCGTTGCGGACGTCCTCGTCCACCAGGTGGGTCAGGCCGAAGATGCCGAGCAGGTTGATGTCGCCCTTGACGGTCGACTCGACCTCGGTCAGCTCGATGCCACGGGCAGCCGCAATGTTGGCCAGTCCGGACGTCAGGCACGCGGCCAGCGCGCCCAGCACGTACTCGACCGGGGCAGGACCGTTGTCGTTGCCGACGAGCACCGGCGGGTGGTCGGCGTCGATCACGGTCGGGTTCTTGTGCTCGAACTCCTGGCCGGCGCCGTAGTAGCTGTGCATGGTGCTGCGGTTGTGCGTGCCGCTTACCCAGCGGTTGGTGGCGCGGAACTGGAACTTGGCGATCTCCGGCTGGCCCTTGACGGCGTCCAGCGTGGCGAAAAGGGTCGGGGTGTCAACGCCGTTGAGAGGCTTGCGCTCGGTGGTGGTGGTCATGAGATTGAACCTTTCTGTGTGGTGATTGATGGATTGGATGTGGTGATTGATGGTTGGGCTTGTGGGTTGGACTTGATGAGTTGGAGTACGGACTTCAGTGGCCGTCCCCCTTCGCCGGTGGGCTTCGGGAACCGGACTTTGTGATCATCAGGCGCCCACCACCAAGGTGAGCAGCCACAAGGTCGGCATGCCGGCGAGCACGGCGACGTAGGAACGACCAGTGAGGCGGACGGCGAGGATCGCCGCTGCCACGGCGGCAAGCAGCGGGGCCGCCTGCACGAAATCTCCGGATTGCTTGGACGCCACGGCGATTCCGGTCGCGGCAAGGGCGGCGAACGCTGCCGGCGCGACGAAACCGGAGGCCTGCTCGAGCTTGGCGGGCAAGCTGACGCGTTCGGTCACCACGATCATGCTGATACGGAACAGGTAGCTGCCGAGCCCGGCGAGCAGGATGACGACCCAGGCGGTCATCGCGATCCCCCCTTGACGGTCAGGGCGGCACCGAGGCCGCTGATGATGGCGATCAGCACGCCGAGGTGCAGCGGTACGGCCAGCGCGACGACCGCGGTCACGGCGGCCGTGACGGCGGCCCGGCGGGTTGCCCGGTCGCCGAGCTTGCTGACGACCTCACCCACCAGGTACAGCGGGATGATCAGCTCCAGCCGGAGCATCGCGGGCAGCTGCGCGCCGAGCGTCACACCGACGCCGATCGCGATCATCCAGGCCACCCAGAGCAAAACTGCTCCGCCCAGGTAGTGCCGGTGGCCTGCGGCCCGGTCGCTGTGCCGTTCGTAGCCGTCCATGCCCACCACGAACGACGGGTCGACGAGCAGATAGGCAGCCGTCGCGCGCCACCACCGGGGCGTGCCGCGCCACTGGTTGGCGATGGCCCCCGAGTAGAGGACGAGCCGGAGGTTGATGATCAACGCGGTCGCAACGATGACGGCCGGGGCGGCGCCCGCGTGCAGCATCTCGATGGTCGCGACCTGAGCGCTGCCGGCGTAGATCGCCGGACCGGTCAGCCACCCGGCCAGGGCCGGGATGTCTGCCCGTGCCGCACTGACGCCGATCACCAGACCGAAGGGGACGACACCGGCCAGCCACGGGATCATGGCCCGGGCGCCAGCGGCGAGTTCGCCGCCTCCGGCGGTACGGACCAAACCTGTCGTTGTCGCCGACATCAGTAGGTCCCGGCCGTCACGGCTTGCGACGACTGGCTGGCCAGCAGCTTCAGTCGCCTGACGTGGCGGACGAAGCGCTGGCGCCACGGGTCGCGTGCCGCCTGCACTTCGGCGCGGTGTCGCACCGCCGGCATGTCGAACTGGCGGCGCATCACGTCGAGCGTCTGCTCGACCGTCGCCAGCGCAAACAGCGATTCCATTGCTTCCCCTCATTCGGTGACGCTGCGACAGTGCCGCGAACTTCTTCCCGGAACCTTCCGCGAGGCCTTCCCGCGGTCGCATCTCGACTCTGCTCGCTTCTGCGCCGCCAGACTTGGAGGCGAGATGGAGACGATGTGGAGATCGCGTGCACCGGCCATAAGGTGCGACACTGCTGATTAGCCGGTGTGACTACCGGATGGCGGCTCCGCTGGGGGTGTGATGGGCTTCGCTTCGTCAGCGAGTCGGCCCTGACCAGCCGGATCAAGTCGGCCCGGCAGGCCATCGGCGACACGGGGCGGGAGCGGCGCCTGATCCGCACGGTGCACGGGCGCGGATACCAGTTCGTGGGCGAGGTCACCGAGTCGTCGGCACCCGAACCGCTGATCACCGACCCGCCATCTCAGCACATCAGGTTCTGCAAAGTGCCGGATGGCACCAGGCTGGCGTACGCCACGATGGGCGCGGTCCGCCACTGGTGAAGGCGGCCAACTGGCTGAGCCATCTGGACTACGACTGGCAGAGTGCGGTGTGGCGGCACTGGCTGGTGGAGCTCTCCCGCCGATTCACCCTGCTCCGGTACGACGAGCGAGGATGCGGCCTGTCGGACTGGGAGGTGCCCCGCTCCTCGTTCGAGGCCTGGGTCGAAGACCTTGAGGTAGTGGTTGACGCTGCTGGATTCGACACGTTCCCGCTGCTCGGGATTTCACAGGGTGCGCCCGTGGCGGTTGGACGCCTTTCTGCCGCCCGTGGCCACCGCCGTCAGATGATGCCGCGCTCGCGAGCGATGTGCACCGCCTCGGTCCGTGAGCTCGCCTGTAGCTTGCTCAAGATCGCGGACACGTGATGATCGACCGTCTTCGGTGAGATGAACAACCGGCTCGCGAGCTGAGCGTTGGACAGGCCTTCGCAGAGCATGCCGAGCACCTCCACCTGACGCTCGGTGAGTCCGGCCGGGTTGGCTCGGGTGGCCGCCCGCGGTCCGGCCGGCACGTGATTGACGCCACGATCGCGCAGCTGCTGGCGGACCTTCCCGGCCACGGCGGCTGCGCCGAGAGCGTCGAGCAGCTCGAGCGCCTGGAACGCGGCCGCGTCGGTGCCCGTATCGAGCAGCGCTAACGCCTGCGAGTACGGCTCACCGATCCTGGCCCAGCACGTGGCCGAGGTGGCAGCATCGCCGGAAACCGCCGCCTGATACGGCTCGGCTACGGTCAGGTTGCTCGGCACCGTCTGGCCAAGCCGGCGAATCCAGACCGCGAGGTCGCCACGTGACCATTCCAGCCCCGGATCCCCGGCCCACTTGTCTAGCAGCTCGGTCGCTTGCTCGACCCGATCGTCGGCCTCGCCGGTGAGCCAGGCACGCTCAACAAGCGCACTGGCGGCCGGAAGTATGCGCAGCGGTTCATCCAGCCGAAGCGCCAAATCCCAGGCGGCTTCGAGGTGTTCGCCGAGATCGGCGTCGCCGCGTCGCAGGTTGATCAGGCCGCAGACCAGTTCCGCCCACGGGCGACCCAACGGGACCGTTTCCGGGCCGAGCATGACACCGGCGTCCAGCAAGGCCTGGTCCCAATTGCCGACAAGAAGGTTCAGCCGTGCCTGCGCACCGAGTTGCCACACCGCGCAGATCCGAATGTCGCGCTCGGCAGCCAGGGGGAGGCTGGTCCGAAGCAGCTCACGCGCTTCGGCGAACCGGCGCTGCTCGACGTCGCAGTACACGAGCAGGCTGTACGTCGTCGACGCGGGATAGTAGGCCTCGGCGTTGAGCCCCGCCGCCGCTACCTCCAACACCCGCGGGCGGGCGCCCGGCTGCCCGGTCAGCACGTCTTTGATCCCGTGCAGCATGTCCGTGCGGAGGCGCAGCTCGAAGTCGCCGGTCACCTCAGTGACGTCGGTCAACCGGCGGAGGATCTCGTCGGCACGGCTGAGGTCGTTGCGCTGGATGGCCAGATATGCCTCAGTCGCATAGGCATGGCCGAGCTCGACCTGGTCGTCGCTCGGCTCGAGCAGCTGGATCGATTCGGCAGCGTGCCGGTCCGCGTGGTCGCGGTCGGCGTTGTAGTACTCGTACAACGACAACGTGTGGCACACCGATCCGACACCTATCGCATCGCCTCGGGCCGCCCGGATTCCACGGGCACGGGCACTTGCGGCGACCGCTTCGGTCAACCGATCCAAGAAGTAGAGTTGGCGCGCCATCGCCTCGAGCATCGTCGTGCGCTCCTCGTCGGCCAGTTCGACCGGCTGCGTCAGCGCAAGCTCGAAGAACTCCACCGCCTGGGCGTGCGCACCGGTCGCGGTGGCTCGCCATCCGGCCGCCGAGGCATAACGGACGACCCGCTCAGGGTCCTTGGCCCCGCGTGCGTGGTGTGTCAGCACTGCCGGGTCGGTCACGTCCCGTTCCAGCGCGTGCAGGACGCGCGCGTGCAATGTGACCTCGCCACCTGGTGGGATGAGATCCGCCACCGCGAGCCGGCACAACTCGTGGCGGAATCGCAAACCTCTCGTCCCCCGTTCGAGTAGGCCGGTCTGGCCTAGCGCGCGCAGCGTGGGCAAGTCGACGTGCAACGCCGGCAGCGCGACGTCTGGCACGGCTTCGGGCGCACACGCCAGCAGTGCGAGCACGTCCTGTGCGGCAGGGGGCAGGTCTGCTGTCCGGGCCAGGACGGCGTCTCGTACCGTCTCCGGCAGCCTGTCTCCTGCCGCGGCTGCTACCTCCTGGACGAAGAAGGCGTTGCCAGCGGTGAGCCGCATCACATCATCGGGATCGCGGCCGGAAGCCGCCAGCAGGGCGGCGACCGCAGCACGGCTCAGCGGACCTACGGTCAGCCGCCGACCCGCCTCCGACCGGGCAACATCCCCGATCAGGCCCCGAAGGGGGTGGTCGACGCCCACCTCGTCGTCGCGGTGTGTTCCGATGATGAGCGTCCGTGTGCGCTGGACGCGCCGGGTGAGCAAGCGGAGCAGATCGATGGTCGCCTGGTCGGCCCACTGGAGGTCATCGAGCACCAGCACGGACGGCGTTCTGGTCAGCTCGACGAGCAGCGGCGGCAAGATCCGGTGGACCGGCTGATCCTGCTCGATCTGCAACGACAGCGGACCCCCGAGTTGGGCCGCTGCTTCTCGCAGCGGCTCGAGCGGGGCCGGCGTCGCCAGCGGTGTGCACATGCCCCACAACACGCGCGCCGAATCGGTGGCTGCGAACGACGCCGCCGCGCGGGCCAGCGCTGTCTTGCCCGCACCCGACTCGCCGGCCACCAGAACGATCGAACCCCGGCCGGCCCGGGCCTTGGCCCACGACTCTTGCAGTTCGGCCAGTTCGGCTTCTCGTTCGAGAAGGACGTCTGAGCCGTCCCCGGCGATCGCGGTCCACGGCAGCAGCGCCGGTGCCGGCAGGTCTGCCTCCTCGGCAAGCTCGATCACCTCACCGATGAATTGGTAGCCGCGCGCGTGCACAGTGCGGATAAGGCGCCGCTCAGCCCCCGTGTCACCGACGGCTTGCCGCGCGGACTTGATCCGGCTCGTCAGTGCCGACTCGCTGACGAAGCGGTTGCCCCACACCGCGTCGAGCAACTCCTCCTTCGTGACCATCCGGTCGCGTTCTCTGATCAGCACCGCCAGAACCTCGAACACCTGCGGCTCGATGCGCTGCACGACACCGGCACGAGACAGCACCATGCGGTCAACATCGAGCTCACAGTCGCCGAACGCGTACCTCAACAAAGACCCCCGCGCAGTCTGCCGGGCCCATTATCAGGGCTCAGTTCATTGTTGCGCGCAAAGCCGCCGAGGGGTAGCCGCTGGCAACTACCCCTCGGCAGGCCATCAGTGCGCCAGCTCAGCCATCTGCCGTCCGCGGGCCGATGGTCGCCGCCACCTCGCCCACGAGATTGGCCGGAAAACCGCCACGACGCGCGTGCTCGAGCACATCGTCCGCACTCGAGGCGCGGCTGTGGGCCAACTGGCACCCGGACGGAGTCGACGAGCGACTGGACACCGCGCTCGAACTTTTCCGGCTGGCCGAGCGGCAACACATGCAGGAGCTCGCCGTGGTCGCCCGCCGGTGGCGCGTCGTGGCGCTGCTCGAATCCGGCCGGTTGGCCGAGGCCCGGTCCGAGATCGCTGAGCATGCTCGGGCAGCGCGGACGCTGCGGCTGCCCTACGAGCTGATGTACGCCTCAGTGTTCAGCACGATGCGCGCCCTGCTTGAGGGTCGGCTTGACGACGCCCGGCTCGAATCGGCCCGGGTGGCAGCCTTCGGTGAGCTGCGAGGAGGTGCCGATGCCCTCCAGTTCGTCGGCGTCCACCATCTCACCTTCGGGATGCTGCGAAACGAACTGGCCGGCATCGTGGACGCGATCCGGGCGTACGCCGACGGATATCCGGCGGTGCCGGCGTGGCGCACCGGCCTCGGGTATGCGCTCATCGAGGCGGGACGCCTGGATGAGGCTCGAGCCGAGGTCGACCGGCTGTGGCCACCCGAGTCGAAACTCCCCAAGGACGCTTCCTGGCTGGTGGCCATCAGCGTCCTCGGAATTATCGTGACCCGCCTCGGCGACCGGACGCGGGCCGAACACCTTTGCCGGTTGCTTGAACCCTACGGTGACCGGCCCGTCCTGCTCGGAGCGGGCGGCGCGGTCTGGGGCGTTGGAGCGCTGTACCTGGGGCTGCTGGCCGGCGCGGCACAACCGGCGTAGGCCGGCTCACGCAGGTTTCACGCTGGCAGCACGATACGCGCACGATCGGTGCGGATTCTCGATGCAACGGATCCCATCCAGCTCGAGGAGACATCATGACCAGCACCGCCACCCTTATCCCTGTCCGAGTTCTCGACGCAGCGGCTCGCACCACGCTGAGCACGCTGCTGGAGCGGCACTTCGAGGCGGCCGAGATCGCCGCCGAGTGCGACGACAGCGCCTACGTTCGCCGCCCGGATCTCGACCAGATCATGGCTCTGCTGAGCACCGAGGCGTACATCTCGGCCGCAATGCTCACCGATTCGTCCCCCGTGGCCGTTGCCACGAACGTCCCTCCTGCCGTGCGCCGGCGGGAGCTGGCTTCGGCCCAATGAATGCTCGTCGCCGCGGTGAACGACGTCACCGAGTCCGGCCCGCCGGCCTCCGACGTCGTGGAGATGATGTCGAGGTCGGCGGACCGGGTCCGCCTGCTTGCGGCACGGTTGGCCGACGCGGTCACTCCGCTGCACGGGTGACGATGCTGAGCCACCGCGCCGCCTCGGTGACCCGGGTCGCTGAGCCGGCCAGCGCGGCCAGCACCTCAGGGGCTTGCACACGGTTCGCCGGCTTGTCCAGGGTTGCATCGAGCCGACGCTGGGCGACGCTCAGCTCGCGAATCCGGACAACTGGCGGGACACCTGGTTCTGCCACCGACCACTGCTCGCCGGTCAACGCGCCGACCACTCCGTATGCCTCTGCGACGACGCGGGCGACGGAGCGGTCGGCAGTTACCCACACCGCACGATCGTCCAGGTCCAGCTCGGCAACGAGGTCGGCAACCTGCCGGTGGGCATCTCTGACCAGCGCCACAGCGTCGCGCTCTCGCTCAGCGGTGGCCGAACGTTGCAGGATCGCCGCCGTCATCCCACACCTCCTTCCGGCCGGGCGACCAGCGGCCACCACATCCTGAACCCCCGGCTCCGGGACACCTTGCGGCGTCTTGTCCGGCGTGTGGCAGCGTCAAGTTCGGCTCGACGCTGCCAGTCCTTCGACGCGTACAACTCCTGCCGTTGCCGGACTGTCATTTCAGCGATCACGTGGTTGACGTGCATGACGATCCTCCGTTCTCTCGGTTCGCGATCTGCCATCAACCACTCTGGGCGCCCGGTGATCGGCAAGCTTGGAGTAACTCTGAAGAGTTTGTGGAGGGCCAACGGAGTGGCGACCACGATCCGAGTACGCAAGGCTGGGTAAGGACGATCGTCGGAAGGGCTCACCATGACCGAAACGGCAGCAACAGTGGATGGGGGCCGCCGGCTCGATCCCGAGGTGCTCACTCGGATCGACGCCTGGTGGCGCGCCGCCAACTACCTGTCCGTGGGGCAGATCTATCTGCTGGACAATCCCCTGCTGCGCGAACCGCTGGCCGCCGAACACATCAAACCGCGGTTGCTCGGCCACTGGGGCACCTCACCCGGGCAGAACTTTCTGTACGCGCACCTGAATCGCGCCATCATCGAGCGCGATCTGGACATGATCTACATCAGCGGACCCGGCCACGGCGGGCCGTCCCTCGTCGGGGCTGCATGGCTCGAGGGCACCTACAGCGAGGTGTATTCCGGTGTCGGCGACGATGCCGAGGGCATGCGACGCCTGTTCCGGCAGTTCTCCTTCCCCGGTGGGGTGCCGAGCCACGTCGCGCCCGAGACGCCCGGGTCGATCCACGAAGGCGGCGAACTCGGATACGCGCTGTCGCATGCGTACGGTGCGGCATTCGACAATCCCGGGCTCATCGTCGCCTGCGTCATCGGCGACGGCGAGGCCGAGACCGGACCGCTGGCCACCGGGTGGCACGGCAACAAGTTCCTCAACCCGGTCAGCGACGGCACTGTGCTGCCGATCCTGCACCTGAACGGCTACAAGATCGCCAATCCGACGATCTTCGCCCGAATTCCCCGCGAGGAACTCGAGGCGTTCATGGTCGGCAACGGCTACCGTCCCTACTGGTTCGAAGGCGGTTTCGACGGCGAAGACGCCGCGTCCTTCCACCACCGCTTCGCCGCGCTGCTCGACGAGGTCCTCGACGAGATCGCGCAGATCCGGTCCGACGCTGACGGTGGCACCACCAACTCGCGTCCTGCTTGGCCAGCCATCGTCTTCAAGACACCCAAAGGGTGGACCGGGCCGGCGCAGATCGACGGTGTCCAGATCGAGAACACCCACAAGTCGCATCAGGTTCCGATGAACCACGTCCGCGGCAACGAGCACTACTCAAAGATCCTCGAGGAGTGGATGCGCTCGTACCGCCCGGAAGAACTGTTCGACGAGGACGGCCGGCCGGTCGATTTGGTGCGGTCCATGAACCCCGTCGGTAAGCGGCGGATGAGCGCCAACCCGCACGCCAATGGCGGTGAGCTCACCCGTGATCTTCGATTGCCCGACTTCCGCGATTTCGCGGTCGACGTCCCCACGCCCGGCGGTGCGGTGGCCGAGGCGACCCGAGTTCTCGGCACCTGGCTGGCCGAGGTCGTGCGGCACAACCCGGACAACTTCCGCATCTTCGGTCCGGACGAGACCGCGTCCAACCGGCTGGGCGCCACGATCGATGTCAGCGCCAAAGTGTGGCAGGCCGAGATCCTGCCGGGCGACGAACACCTCGCGACGAACGGGCGTGTCGTCGAAATGCTGTCCGAGCACCAGTGCCAAGGCTGGCTGGAGGGTTACCTGCTGACCGGCCGCCACGGCGTCTTCAACTGCTATGAGGCGTTCATCCACATCATCGACGCGATGTTCAACCAGCACGCCAAGTGGCTGAAGGTGACGCGGGAGATTTCCTGGCGCCGGCCGATCCCGTCGCTGAACTACCTGCTCACCTCGCACGTGTGGCGGCAGGACCACAACGGCTTCTCGCACCAGGACCCAGGTTTCATCGACCACGTCGTTAACAAGAAGGCCGATGTCATCCGGGTGTACCTGCCACCGGACGCCAACACGCTGCTGTCCACGTACGACCATTGCCTCCGCAGCCGCAACTACGTCAACGTCGTCGTGGCCGGCAAGCAACCGCAGGCGCAGTGGCTGACCATGGACGAGGCTATTGCGCACTGCACACGGGGGGTCGGCATCTGGGACTGGGCGGGCACCGAGGACGGCGATCCTGACGTCGTCCTGGGGTGTGCCGGTGATGTCCCGACCCTCGAGACGCTCGCGGCCGCCGACCTTCTTCGCCAGCATCTGCCCGACCTGAAAGTGCGGGTCGTCAACGTGGTCGACCTCATGCGGTTGCAGGACGAGCGGGAGCACCCGCACGGGCTGCCGGACGCCGAGTTCGACACCCTGTTCACCACCGACAAGCCCATCATCTTCGCGTACCACGGCTATCCGTGGCTCGTCCACCGGCTGACCTACCGCCGGACGAACCACAGAAACCTGCACGTCCGCGGGTACAAGGAGGAAGGCACCACCACGACGCCGTTCGACATGCTGATGCTGAACGATCTGGACCGCTACCACCTGGTCATCGACGTCATCGACCGGGTGCCGAGCCTCGGGTCGCGCGCGGCCAGCCTCCGCCAGAAGATGGTCGACGCCCGGCTCCGGGCCCGCCAGTACACCCGCGACCACGGTGACGACTCTCCAGAGATCCGGGAGTGGCGCTGGCCCGCCGCACGGGCCGCCGGCCTCGACACCGCCACCGGCACCGATACCGGTGGTGACCACGATGCCGGCGTGCTGCCGGAGCGCGATTCCTGACCTTGGTCCTCCACCCCGGTGACCTTGGCCTGATCCTTTTGGCCCGATGATGGCCTGGGATGAAGACGTAGGAGAAGGGAGAGCACCATGAGCGGGATCGTCGTCGGTACCGACGGCTCCGATGCCGGCCGGTACGCGGTCGAGTGGGCCGCACGTGAGGCCATGCTGCTGGGTGAGCCGCTCCGTATCGTGCACGTTCTGCAGCGCTGGCTGTACGAGATGCCCGACGCGGGCCCGCACACCGAGGTGGGCCGGTGGGCCCGGGAGGACGCCGCAAACCTCCTCTCCGAGGCAGCCGGGCAGGCGCAACAGGTCGCGCCCGATGCCGACGTGTCGACCGAGACCGTGCCCGGCGATCCCCGTCCAGGGCTCATCGAGGCGTCCAAAGAGGCGACAATGCTCGTGGTCGGTGGTCGCGGTGAAGGTGGTTTTGCCGGATTGCTGCTCGGTTCGGTGGCCTACGGCGTGGTCGGGCGTACCACCTGCCCCGTCGTCGTGGTGCAGGCAACCCCTGTGGAGCGGACCGGCCAGATCGTCGTGGGCATCGACACCTCGCCAGCGTCCGCTGCTGCTCTCGAGCGCGCTTTCGCTGAAGCAGTCGCGCACCGGTCGTCCGTCCGCGCGATCTACGCCTGGCCGCCGGTCAGCAGCGCCGAGGGCATTTACGGGATGCGGCTCGACGCAGACGAAGCCCGTAAGCAGCTCGCGGACACCGTCGCCCCGGTAGCCGACCGGTACCCGGCCGTGAAGGTCACCGAGGAAGTCTCCGAGGGCCACCCGGTCGGGGTGCTCGTTCGCGCGTCCGGCAATGCCGACCTGCTCGTCGTTGGGCGGCGAGGGCGCGGCGGCTTCGCCAGCATGCTGCTCGGCTCGGTCAGCCGCGGCGTACTGCACCACGCCAAGTGCCCGGTCATGGTGGTCCCGGCGTAATCCTTGCCCGGTTGTCCGGCCGGACAAGTCCGCGACCTGCGCGAGTGCGGGTGTCCGGCCGGACAGGTTCACAAGTGCGCGACCTCCGCGTGGGTCAGGGGCGCAGGCCGAAGGCCGTCACCGTCGTCAGACCACCGGCGAAGGTTCGGAACTCGGTCACCGATCCGGGCGCCGGTCGGAGTCGGTGAATAGCGTCCGGTGGTGCGTCCAAGACCAACCGCGTAAGAGCTCGGATCGGCATCGAGTGCGTCACCACGATGACCGGCTCGGCGGCGAAACGTCGCAGCACCTCGTCACGCGCGGCCACGATGCGGGCGGTCATCTGATCCAGCGACTCGCCGCCGGGCGCCGGACTGGACGTTGAGGCCCGCCAGGCGGCGACCTCGGCCGGGAATCGTTCGGCGGCTTCTTCGAACCGCAGGCCCTCCCACTGGCCGAACTCGCACTCTCGCCACGCGGGATCGGTCGTCATTGGCAGGCCCAGCCGATTCGCGATCACCTCTGCGGTCTCGACCGCCCGCACGATCGGCGAGGTCAACACGGCGACGGCGTCGGCGTCGGCGAGTGCTTCCGCCGCCCGTTTGGCCTGCTCGCGGCCGCTGTCGTCGAGTGGCGGCCCTGGGATGGAACCGCCGGCGAAGCGTCGCGCCACGGTGTCGGCCGTCTGCCCGTGCCGCACAAGGAACAGTGGCGATGCCGCCGACAGATCCTCCACCCCGGGGGTAGTCGGCGGCCTGGCAGGTTCGGCGACGAACGACACCGGGTCGCCGTCAAGAGCCTGGTTGACCAGCCGGTCCGCATGTTTGTTCTGTTCGCGCGGCACCCACGTGTACGTCACCTGTGCCGGCGGCAGAATCCGGTTCGCCGCCAGGGCAAGGGGCTTGAGATCGGCATTCTTGATCTTCCACCGGCCGGACATCTGCTCGACAATCAGTTTGGAGTCGAGCCGGACGTCTACGCGAGCCGCCGGGTCGATCTCGCGGGCCAACGACAGACCCGCTATGACCCCGCGGTACTCGGCGACGTTGTTCGTGGCGATGCCGATGGCCTCGGCTACCTCCGCGAGAACTTCACCAGTCTGTGGGTCGCGGACAAGCGCACCGAACGCCGCCGGCCCGGGATTGCCCCGCGCCCCGCCGTCCGCCTCGACGATGAGCCGCCGGGTCACAGCCCGGACTCGTCGGTTCGGACGAGGATGCGTCGGCACTCCTCGCAGCGGACCACTGTCTCCGGCGCCGCGGATCGGATCTGATTGAGCGACGCCGGGTCCAGCTCAAGGTGGCAACCTTCGCAGCGGCGCTTGCGGAGCACGGCCGCGCCAACGCCTCCGCTGTTCGCGCGGATCTTCTCGTAGAGCGAGAGCAGGTCGGCCGGGATTTCAGCGGCCGCGGCGTCGCGCTGCTGCTGCGTGGCAGCGGCTTCGCCGTCGATCTCCGCCCAGGCGGCGTCCCGCGCGCGCTGAACGGCAAGGGCGTTGCGGCCAACGGACTCACGGTTAGCGGCGAGCTCATCGACCCGCCGTTGAGCGTCCTCGAGCTTTTCCATGATTTCCAGCTCGATGTCCTCCAGCGCTGCCTGCCGGCGGGTCAGCGAGCCGATCTCGCTTTGCAGCTGCTCCAGCTCGCGCGCCGCCGACACCTGACCGGCGTCCAGCCGCCACTGGTCGCGATCTTTGCGCTGACGGACCTGATCGACGTCGGCGTCGGCCCGCTTCTGCTGCTCTTCCAGGTCCGCGACTTCGGCCTTGGTCGCCACCTCCGTATCCCGGAGCCGGCTGTGTTCGGCGGCGAGGGCGTCCAGCTCCGCAATTTCCGGCAGGGTACGCCGTCGGTGGGCCAACTGATCGAGCTTGGTGTCCAGCGCTTGCAGGTCGAGCAGGCGCCGCTGGGCGGCCGGGTCAGCGTTCAGTGGAACTGCCCTCCTGGAGTGAGCCGACGTGCATGGTCCACGGATCGGTAGGCGTCGTGGACACGCGGGTTTCCACCGTAGTACCCGTTCCGGCCAGTGCGGCAGCCAGCCGCTTGGCGGCATCGGTCAACCATGGCCACTCACTCGCCCAGTGCGCGACGTCGACGAGGGCGGGCCCGCCTTCCTCGCGGACTTCGGACGACGGGTGATGCCGTAGGTCGGCGGTGACGTAGGCATCGACGCCGGCAGCACGGACGGCCCCGAACAGCGAGTCGCCGGCTCCGCCGCATACCGCGACAGTGTGCACGGACGCGTCCGGGTCGCCGGCCACCTTGACCCCGCCCGCCGTGGCCGGAAGCGCGCGGGCGACCCGGTGGGCGAACGCGGCCAGCGGTTCTGCCGCTGGCAACGTGCCGATCCGGCCAATGCCGGTGCTGGCGGGCAGGCCGGCCAGCTCGTAGACGTCGTAGGCCGGTTCCTCGTAGGGATGGGTGGCCACTAGCGCGGCTAACACGGCGTGCCGCCGGTTGCGCGGCATGACCATTTCCACCCGAGTCTCAGGGACCTGCTCGACGGCACCCACCGTGCCGATCGTGGGGTTGGCTCCTTCGCCGGCGCGAAACGTCCCGACCCCCGAGGCCGTCCAGGCACAGCGCTCGTACGCGCCGATCCGGCCCGCACCGGCGGCGGCCAGCGCGTCGATCAGCCGGTCCGTATCGGGTTCGGGCACGAACACGACGAGCTTGTCGGTGTCGGCAGCCGGCTGAGGCGCGAGCGGACGTAGGTCGGCCAGCCCAATTGCGGCAGCCAGCGCGTCCGAGACGCCGGGATCGGCCGAATCGGCGTTTGTGTGCGCCACGTGCAGCCCTATGCCGTGCCTGATCAGCGTGTGAACGACCCGGCCCTTCGGTGTCGATGCCGCGACACCATGGACCGGCCGCAGGAAGAGCGGGTGGTGGGTGACCAGCAGGTCGGCCTGCCACGCCACCGCTTCGTCTGCGATGGCGGCCACCGGGTCGACCGCGAACAGCACGCGTGCAACGTCGGCGTCCGGGTCGCCGCAGACAAGGCCGACCGCATCCCACTGCTCTGCGCGGGACGGGTCGTACAAGCTGTCGAGTGCAGCGACGACGTCGGCAAGCCTGGGCACACCGGGGACACTACCGCGCCGTCAGCGGCTCTCTGGCCACACTGAGCGTCCACACTGCTGCTACGACGTCGTCAGGGGCGAGCACCAAGCGTCCATACTGCTGTTCCCTAGCCGCACCAAGACCAGAACGTCCGGGAAGCGGCACGTGCCAGATGAGTGGGCGCAACTGGGTTCGAACCAGTGACCTCCCGCTTGTAAGGCGGGTGCTCTACCGCTGAGCTATACGCCCGAATGGACGCTCAAGCGTACCCACCTCGCCGCTACCCAGCGCAATCCGACCGGTCGCGAGCTCGCCAAAGCCGTCGGGATGCGCCCAGCCCAATAACGAAACTGCTGGTTGATGATCAAAATCACGTGATCAAGGCTATTTCAGCAATCTGCCGCGAGTATGATCATCAACCAGCAGTTGGATCATTGCCATGGGCGCGTCAAAATGTGCATACCGGGCGAAACCAGAGCGATTAGGCGCGGCCAAGCACCCGGTCGATGGCCGCGGCCACCTCGCGGGCCAAGTCGTGCCCGACGTTGACGGCTCCAGACTCCCCCGGGCTACTACCGGCGGCCGACGTGCCAGCAGTCGCCGCACGGGCGGACGTCCCACCTGCAGTCGCACGGGCACCCTGATTGAGCCGGTCGGCTTCGCAGTCGCGGCACACCGTTGATCCCAGCCGGCGCATCAGGGCCGTAGATCCGCACACCGCACATCGATCGAGGTCATCTCGCCACGACGGATTCTGCTGGCAGGCCGGACACACGAGGACCTGCTCGTCCCCACGCACGCCCCTGCGCCAGGGGCTCGCCCCCCGTACCGGGTCGGCTTGCCGTGCGCCGCAGCGATAGCAGGGCACCGATGCTCCATCCTTGGCTCGTCCGGGCCCGGCGTGGCCCGGTCCACCGGTTGTTCTAGGGACTATGAAGCAGCCGCGAGACCGTCGAGTACCCGCCGGTACTCGGTGGCGTCCCGCGCGGCGGGGATCGGGTTGACCACACTCCAACGAACGAGGCCCGAAGCGTCGATCACGAACGTACCCCGAAGGACGCAGCCCCGCTCCTCGTCGAACACTCCGTACCGCCGGGCCACCTCGCCATGCGGCCAGAAGTCCGACAGCAGCGGAAATCCGATGTCGTGGGTATCGCTGTAGGCGCGCAGCGTGAACATGCTGTCGCAGGACACCGCCAGAACGGATTCGTCGCCGGCAAATCCGTCGCGGAGTTCGCGCAGTTCGTCTGTGCACACCGTGGTGAACGCGTAGGGAAAGAACACCAGGAGGACCGGCCGCCCTCGCACGTCCGCCAGCTGTACCGGCGTTCCGTGCTGGTCACGGAGCTCGAAGGTCGGAGCGGCCGTTCCCACGGCCGGTATGTTCACCGTCGTGACCGAGCGTTCCTGGGTGAGACCAGCTTGGTCGCCGACCACTCGGAGGCGGCCGACAGCGTGGTCGTGGTCGAGAATCCCGCCGTGGGCGCGGCGTCGGCGACGTCCGCTGGATCGACGTGCCCGTCGCGGCCGACCTTTGGGGTCAGCAGCCACACCGGGCCGCCTTCGACCAGATCGGTGCTGGCGTTGATGAGAGCGTCCACCAGATCGCCGTCGCCCTCGCGCCACCACAGCAAGACGACATCGGCCACCTCACCGGCCTGGTCGTCGACTAACTCGCTGCCGGTCAGGTCTTCGATGTCTGCGCGCAGATCGTCGTCGCAGTCCTCGTCCCAGCCAAGCTCCTGCACGACCTGTCCGGGCTGTAGCCCGAGCCGGCTCGCAGGCCCGGCGTGCTGGTCGGAGCGGCCCGCGGTCTGCCCCACCGGTGGTCCTCCTCAATAGTTCAGGTCCGCCCTCGCGAACCGCCGTCGGGCGTAGTTCATCTAAGGATGTGCCCTCTCCGCAAGTGAACCCGCCCAATCTGTGATTACGACGTGGACTCGGACTCCCCCTCGACGGTGGCGTCAGGCCCAGGAAAGACGAGCGTCTCGTGGCCGTCCTCGAACCGTACGACATACGGCGGACGACCGTCGCCGCCACGAACCTCGACGATTTCACCGACCCGGTCAGCGTTGCCCACCGTGCGGCCGTGTACATGCAACCTGTCACCGACCTTGGCGCGCATCTGCTTTCACCTCCTGCTTTGCGCCACGAATAACTACCAGGTTGCCTAATCTGGCCGCTAAGGGGAAGCGATTGTGAGCAGCGGTTCGGTGAGTTTGTCCGCCAAGCCGCCCAACCCGGCGTGACGCAACGGGGCGAATCGGGGGAGGATAGAGGTAACGCCGAAGTGTTCGAAGTGAGTGAGGATCGTCGTGGCAGCAGACCGCTCGCCGATTATCAGCGATGGCTTACCAAGCCAACTGCCTGATATCGACGCCGAAGAGACCAACGAGTGGCTTGAGTCACTCGACGCAGTCGTCGAGCGCAGCGGACGGCATCGCGCCCGATACTTGATGCTGGCGCTCCTCCAGCGGGCGCGGCAGCACCAGGTCGGCGTGCCGAGCCTGCGCAGCACGGACTACATCAACACGATCCCGCCAGAAGCCGAGCCGTGGTTTCCAGGCGACGAGGAGCTCGAGCGGCGGATCCGCCGCATCATCAGGTGGAATGCCGCGATCATGGTTCACCGGGCCCAACGTCCCGGCGTCGGCGTCGGGGGACACATCTCCACCTACGCGTCGTCCGCGAGCCTGTACGAAGTCGGCTTCAACCACTTCTTCCGCGGCAAGCAGCACCCCGGCGGTGGAGACCAGATCTACTTCCAGGGCCACGCGTCGCCCGGCATCTACGCCCGGGCGCATCTCGAAGGCAGGCTGAGCGAGCAGCAGCTCGACGGGTTCCGCCAAGAGTTGTCGCATGCCGGGCCGGGCGGCGGGCTGCCCTCGTACCCGCACCCGCGGCTGATGCCCGAGTTCTGGGAGTTCCCCACGGTCTCGATGGGGCTGAGCCCGCTCGCCGCGATCTACCAGGCGAGGTTCAACCGATACCTGCACAACCGCGGCCTCAAGGACACCAGCCAGCAGCACGTCTGGGCATTCCTCGGCGACGGTGAGATGGACGAGCCGGAGACCATCGGAGCGCTCACCCTGGCCTCCCGCGAAGAGCTCGACAACCTCACCTTCGTGGTCAACTGCAACCTGCAGCGCCTCGACGGGCCGGTACGCGGCAACGGCAAGATCATTCAGGAGATGGAGTCGCTCTTTCGCGGCGCCGGCTGGAACGTCGTCAAGGTCATCTGGGGCCGCGAGTGGGATCCGCTGCTCGCCGCGGACACCGACGGTGCCCTGGTCAACCTGATGAACGAAACTCCCGACGGCGACTACCAGACCTACAAGGCCGAGTCCGGGGCGTACGTCCGCGAGCACTTCTTCGGCCGCGACCCCCGCACCGCCAAGATGGTCGAGAACATGACCGACGACGAGATCTGGGGGCTCCGGCGGGGCGGCCACGACTACCGGAAGCTGTACGCGGCATACAAGGCCGCCACCGAGCACACCGGCCAGCCGACGGTCATCCTGGCCAAGACGATCAAGGGCTGGACGCTCGGCTCGCACTTCGAGTCGCGCAACGCCACCCACCAGATGAAAAAGCTCACCCTGGACGACCTCAAGGGCTTCCGCGACACGCTCCACCTCAACATTCCGGACGACCAGCTCGACGAGAAGCTGCCGCCGTACTTCCACCCGGGCAACGACTCGGACGAGTACAAGTACGTGGCCGAACGGCGACAGAAGCTCGGCGGATTCGTGCCGGCGCGGCGCACCGAGTCGACGCCGCTCGTGCTGCCCGGCGACAACGCCTACGAGGTGGTCAAGCGCGGCTCCGGCAAGCAGCCGGTGGCCACGACGATGGCGTTCGTCCGGCTACTCAAGGACCTGATCAAGGACAAAGAGATCGGCCCGCGGATCGTGCCGATCATCCCGGACGAAGCCCGGACGTTCGGCATGGACTCGTTGTTCCCGACCTTGAAGATCTACTCCCCGCACGGCCAGCGGTACACACCTGTCGACCGGGAGCTCTTCCTGTCGTACAAGGAGGCGACGGACGGCCAGATCCTGCACGAGGGCATCAGCGAAGCCGGATCGGTCGCGTCGTGGACGGCCGTCGGGTCGTCCGGCGCCACCCACGGCATCCCCATGATCCCGGTGTACATCTTCTACTCGATGTTCGGGTTCCAGCGCACCGGCGACGGGTTCTGGGCGGCCGCCGACCAGATGGCCCGCGGCTTCGTGCTCGGGGCGACGGCCGGCCGCACGACGCTCAACGGCGAGGGTCTACAGCACGAGGACGGCCATTCGGTCCTGCTGGCATCGACCAATCCCGCCGTGGTGCACTACGACCCGGCGTTCGCGTTCGAGACCGGCCACATCGTCCGCGACGGCCTGCGCCGGATGTACGGCGATGACTCCGAACCGGTCTTCTATTACTTGACGGTCTACAACGAGCCGTATGTCCAGCCACCTGAGCCGGCGAACCTGGACGTCGAAGGCGTGGTCAAGGGCATTTACCTGTACCGTCCGATGGAGACCGCCCCGGGCGACGACGTCCCGCACGCCCAGATTCTGGCCTCCGGCGTGAGCGTCAACTGGGCGCTCGAAGCCCAGCAACGGCTCGCCGAGGAGTGGGAAATCGCCGCTGACGTGTGGTCGGTCACGTCCTGGAACGAGCTGCGCCGCGAGGCGATGGCTGCGGACGAGTGGAACCTCATGCATCCGGACGAGGAGCCGCGGTTGCCATACGTAACGCAGCGGCTCCGCAACACACCCGGGCCGGTCGTGGCGGTATGCGATTTCATGCGGGCGGTGCAGGACCAGATCGCGCCGTACGTCCCGAGCGGCGAGAACGGCTGGATGTCGCTCGGAACCGACGGGTTCGGGTTGTCCGACACCCGGGCGGCGCTGCGGCGGCACTTCAAGGTCGACGCCCAGTCGATCGTCATCGGGGTGCTCACCCTGCTGGCCCGCCGTGGCGAGGTGCCGTGGGACGTGGTGCGCAAAGCGCATTCGGAGTACCGGCTCGATGACATCAACGCGACGACGGCGCAGGAAGCCGGCGGCGAAACCTGATCGGCGGGAGTGCTTACAGCCCGGTCTTGCCGCCCTCTTCCTCCATGCGGATCTGCCAGCTTGCGAGCTTGTTCCGCGACGGGCCGAAGAAGGTGAACCCGGCGATGGACACCAGCGCACCGGCGAACACCGGATTCCACCCCGACGAGACGAGCGTGGCCGCCAGCCCGACGACGGTAGGGACCATCAGATTCTTCATCGTCTTGTCGGCCACCGCGGTCATCTGCTCGGCGGCGCGGTTGGGGTCGGTCGCGGTCTCGCTCGGAACCCGTGGCAGCTCGCGGCTGGGCATCACCCACACCCGGCCGATGACGACGAAGCTGACCGCAAGCACGATCACCGTGCCCCAGGGAGTGCCCGGCTCGTCCCACAGCACGAACATCGACAGCGCCACGAGACCCACGCAGACCGCCTCGTAGACGATCATGCGGGGGTTCAGTTGCGCGGCGAGCCGGTCGAGGGTCATGCGTGGCGGCGCACCGGAGGGCGTCGTGCCAGACATGCCGTCAGGCTAGCCGGTCGACTGGCGGACTCAAAGAACTGATCGGGTTGTAGCCTTGGCACAACTACATGGGTGTCCGAGCACCCTCCCCACCCCGTGAACTCAGGGCGATGCCACCCTCCAGAGCAGGTCGATCGCGTGACGCGCGGGCCCGCGTCGTGCGCCAACTCGAGCGCGCCACCGGGCCGCTTGCCAACGCCACGATCGCCCGGATGGAAGAACGGTTCCCGTGGTACCGGGCCATGCCGGCCGACGAACGCTCCTGGGTAGGGCTGGTCATCCAGGCCGGTATCGCGGCCTTCGTGGACTGGTATGCCAATCCCGGCGACGAGGGACCCAAGGTCACCGCCGATGTGTTCGGCACGGCGCCGCGCGAGCTGACCCGGGCGGTCACCCTGCAGCAGACCGTGGAACTGGTCCGGGTCGCGATCGAGGTCGTCGAGGAAGTGGTCCCCGACATGGTGGGTCCGGACGACGCAGCTGAGATCCGTGAGGGGGTGCTGCGCTACTCCCGCGAGATCGCCTTCGCGACAGCCGACGTGTACGCGCGAGCCGCCGAAGCACGCGGCGCGTGGGACGCCCGGCTTGAAGCCTTGATCGTCGATTCGGTGCTGCGCGGTGAGGCCGACGAAGAAGTGCGCTCCCGCGCCGCGGCGCTGGGCTGGACCGAACAGGGCAGCGTCGCCGTGACGGTCGGGCGCACTCCGGTGCACGTCGAAGACCCTGAAACGGTGGTGGACGCGATCCGGCGAGCCGCTCGGCAGGCCGGCTACGACGTACTGACCGGCGCCCAAGGCGACCGCATGGTCGCCGTGCTCGGCGGCGTGGACGACGCGGTCAAGGCCGCGACCGCCATCGCCGGCCACTTCGGCGACGGGCCTGTCGTCGTCGGCCCCGCGGTGGCCGATCTGGTCCGTGCTGCCGAATCCGCCCGCACCGCGATCTCGGGCCTGCGATCCGCCGAAGGCTGGCCGGACGCGCCCCGCCCGGTGGCGGCCGACGCGTTACTCGCCGAGCGGGCGCTGGCCGGTGACGGGCATGCCCGGCGGGCGCTGGTCGGTGACGTTTACCTGCCGATCGTCGAATCGGGGCCGGTCGTCGCCGAGACCTTGGCCGCGTACCTGGAAAGCGGCGGTTCGGTCGAGGCCGCGGCGCGGCTGCTGTTCGTCCATCCGAACACTGTCCGGTACCGGCTGCGGCGGGTCGTGGACCTCTGCGGGCTCAATCCCGCCGATGCCCGTGACGCGTACACCCTCCGCCTCGCCCTCACCCTGGGCCGGCTGTTCCCGCCGTCCTGACCTACCGTTCCCTTGATCATCGGCACATTCCGGCCAGATAACACGGAAGATGCCGACGATCACGACAGGATGACAGGCTCGTTGTCACTTGTCAGAACCCTCCAAAGTTCCCGGATCTACGTTGTCACCGGAGTCGACGGTTGTACGGGCCGGTAGCGGGGAGGCTGGACGTGTGCTCGTCATCGTCGCCCCGGGCCAGGGTGCCCAGACCCCTGGTTTCCTCGCGCCCTGGCTGGAGGACCCAGTCTTCGCCGACCGGATCGACTGGCTGTCCGCGGTGTCCGGGCTCGATCTGGCCTACTACGGCACCCAGGCCGATGCCGAGACCATTCGCGACACCCAAATCGCCCAACCCCTGCTGGTAGCCGCCGGCCTGCTCTCCGCACTGGCGCTGTTCCCGCACCCTGCCGACGCCTTCGGCAAGATCGGCGCTGCCGCCGGCCACAGCGTCGGTGAGATCACCGCGGCCACCGGCGTCGGGGTCATCACCGCGGAGCAGGCCATGGTGTTCGTTCGCGAGCGCGGCCGGGCGATGGCCGACGCTTCGAAGGCCACCCCGACCGGCATGACCGCCGTGCTCGGCGGCGAGTTCGACGAGGTCGTCAAGGCGATCGAGGCGCACGGGCTCACTCCGGCGAACGTCAACGGTGCCGGGCAGGTCGTCGCCGCCGGGACGATGGCACAGCTCGAGGCGCTGGCCGCCGACCCGCCCGCCGGCGCGCGGCTTCGGCCGTTGTCCGTTGCTGGGGCGTTCCATACCGATCACATGGCGCCGGCCGTCGACGTGCTGCGCCGTCGCGCCAGGTCGATAACCACCCATGACCCCCGCGCGCGGCTGTTGTCCAACCGGGACGGCCAGGTCGTTCACGACGGCCGTGTGGTCCTGCGCCGCATCGTCGACCAGGTGTCCAACCCGGTCCGGTGGGACCTGTGCCAGGAGACGATGCGCGATCTCGGCGTCACAGGGCTGCTGGAGATGCCGCCCGCCGGCACCCTCACCGGGCTGGCCAAACGAGCGCTTCCCGGTGTCGAGACCTTCGCGCTCAAAACGCCCGACCAGCTCGACGACGCGCGCGAGTTCGTTGAGCGTCACGGCCAGCAAAGCCTGCTGGACGCGAGCCCGACCTGGCGGATGGTGATAGCCCCGATGAAGGGCACGTTCACCCGGTCCGGGGCCGCCGCCGGCGACACCCTGGAGCAGGGTGCTCAGGTGGGCACGGTCAGCTCGCTGCGCGAGTCGATCGAGGTGACCGCGCCGCACGGCGGCACGGTCGTGGAATGGCTTGTCGAGGACGGCGATCCGGTAGCCCCTGGTCAGCCGCTGGTCCGACTGCACCCGGAGGTAGCGGTATGAACGCAGCCCACGAAACGAGCGCACACATCGTCCGCAGCCCGGCTCTACGGGAGTCCCGCATCCTCGGAATCGGCGGCTACCGTCCAGCGCGGTCAGTGCCCAACGAAGAGATCATCCAGAACATCGACTCGTCCGACGAGTGGATCCGCACCCGCTCCGGCATCGCCAGCCGCCGCTGGGCCAACGACGAGGAGACCGTCGTCGCGATGAGCCAGGCCGCTGCGGGCAAGGCGCTGGCGAACGCCGGGTTGACGCCGGACCAGGTCGGGTGCGTCATCGTGTCGACGGTCACCCACCTCTACCAGACCCCGTCCGCCGCCGCGGAGATCGCGCACAAGCTCGGCACGAACCGCGCGGCCGCCTTCGACATCTCCGCTGCCTGCGCCGGCTTCTGCTACGGGCTGGGCCTGGCCTCCGACATGGTCCGCGGCGGTACGGCCGAACACGTGCTGGTCATCGGCGTCGAGCGGCTGTCCGACCTGACCGATCACTACGACCGGTCGACGGCGTTCCTGTTCGCCGACGGCGCGGGAGCCGCTGTGGTCGGGCCGTCGGAAACGCCCGGTATCGGCCCGGTGATCTGGGGCTCCGACGGCGAGCATCTCGACATGATCAAACAGAAGCAGGAATGGCGCGAAGCTCTCTTCGCCGAAAGCGGGCCCGAGCTGCCCGCTCTGGTCATGCAGGGCAACGCGGTGTTCCGCTGGGCGTCGTACGAGATGGCCAGGGTCGCGCAGCAGGCACTCGACGCCGCCGGCATCACCGCCGACGATCTTGACGTGTTCGTCCCCCACCAGGCCAACGACCGCATCACGACGGCGATGGCGCGCTCACTCAAGCTGCCCGCCAGCGTCGTCATCGCCCGCGACATCGCCGAGCAGGGCAATACCTCCGCCGCCTCCATTCCGCTTGCTCTCGAACGACTCCTCGAGACCGGCCAGGCGCGCAGCGGTCAGCTGGCCCTGCTCATCGGTTTCGGCGCCGGCCTCGTCTACGGGGCCCAAGTCGTCCGGATCCCTTAACTGTCCCCGCAGCGCCGCGGGTGCACCAACTCCCCGTACCCACGAATAACAAGCAAGGAGAACACATGGCCACCACCGAGGAAATCCGCGCCGGTCTCGCCGAGATCGTCAATGAGATCGCCGGCGTTCCCGCGGCGGACGTCCAGCTTGACAAGTCCTTCACCGACGACCTGGACATCGACTCGCTGTCGATGGTCGAGGTTGTCGTGGCGGCCGAGGAGAAGTTCGACGTGAAGATTCCCGATGACGAGGTCAAGAACCTCGCCACCGTCGGTGACGCGGTTGCCTACATCGAGCGAGCTAAGGCTTGAGACGTATGACTGAAACCCAGGCCAGAGTCGTTATCACCGGGCTCGGCGCGACGACGCCCGTCGGAGGCGACGTCGCGTCGACCTGGGAATCATTCCTCGCCGGACGGTCAGGTGTGACCCGGCTCGCCGAAGACTGGGCCACCGACCTGCCGGTCAAGATTGCCGGGCGCATCGCGGTCGAGCCGTCCGAAGTGCTGCCCCGGGTCCAGGCACGGCGGCTTGACCGCTCGGCGCAGTTCGCCGTGATCGCCGCCCGCGAGGCGTGGTCCGATGCCGGCTTGGACGGCGCCGACGTGGACGGCGACCGGCTCGGCGTCGCCTGCGCGACGGGGATCGGCGGCCTCACGACGCTGCTGTCCAACTACGATGCGCTGCGCGATTCCGGACCGCGGCGGGTTTCGCCGCTGGCCGTCCCGATGCTGATGGCGAACAGTCCGGCCGCGCAGGTAGGGCTGGATCTAGGCGCTCGGGCCGGCGTGCATACCCCGGTCAGCGCCTGCGCGTCCGGCGCGGAGGCGCTCGCCTACGGGCTGGACATGATCCGCTCCGGCCGAGCGGACGTCGTTGTGGCCGGCGGCACGGAAGCTGCGATCCATCCCCTGCCGCTCGCCGCGTTCGCCAACATGATGGCGCTGTCCAAGCGAAATGACGAACCGGAGCGGGCCAGTCGTCCGTACGACAAGGGCCGCGACGGTTTCGTCCTCGGCGAAGGTGCGGGGGTGGTGGTTCTGGAGCGACTCGACCGTGCCGAGGCGCGGGGTGCACGGATCTACGCTGAACTCGCAGGCGCCGGCATGTCGGCCGATTCGCACCACATCGCCCAGCCCGAGCCCCAGGGCTTGGGCGCTATCGCGGCGATGCGCCACGCCCTCCGCAACAGCGGGCTCGAGCCGGCAGAGATCAAGCACATCAACGCACACGCGACATCTACCCCGGTGGGCGACGTCGCAGAAGCGATCGCGATTCGCAACGCGTTCGGCGACGCCGCGCCGGGAATCGCCGTCACGTCCACCAAGTCGATGGTCGGACACCTGCTGGGAGGCGCCGGAGCGGTCGAATCCATCGCCGTCATCCTGGCTCTGTTCAACCGCACCGCTCCGCCGACGATCAACATCGACGACCTCGATGACGAGATCGGCCTCGACGTCGTCCGCGGAGAGCCACGTCCACTCGACGACGGTCCGCTGGCCGCCCTGAACAACTCGTTCGGGTTCGGCGGGCACAACGTCGCCCTGGCATTCCGGAGCGTGTGACATGACCGCAGTAACCACCAAACCGGCAGGCGCGTCAGGAAAACCGGCGAAGCTCCCGCGTGAGGACGACCCCCGCAATCCGAACCACCGCCTGGCAGCGCTGCTGGACGAGGGTTCGCTCGAACTGCTGGGCCCGGACGGTCTGAGCGGGATGTTGGCGGCCAAAGGCACGGTCGACGGCACGCCGGTCGTGGCGTTCTGCTCCGATGCCACCGTCATGGGTGGTGCGATGGGCAACGACGGCTGCGCCGTGGTGGTTGATGCGTACGAGCACGCAATCGCGGACGGGGTCCCGATCATCGGGTTATGGCACACCGGCGGGGCGCGGCTGCCCGAGGGCGTGTTGTCCTTGCACGCCGTCGGCCGGATCTTCGAGGTGATGACCCGCGCGTCGGGTCGGGTTCCGCAGATATCGGTAGTGCTCGGTCCCGCCGCCGGCGGCGGTGCGTACGGCCCGGCGCTCACCGACATCGTCGTGATGGGCCCGGAGGGCCGGGTGTTCGTGACCGGACCCGACGTCGTGCGCTCGGTTACCGGCGAGGACGTCGACATGCTCCGTCTGGGCGGCCCGGAACCGCATGGCCGGCGCTCTGGCGTGGTGCATGTCGTCACCAGCACCGAGCGGGAGGCGCTGACCGAGGCGCGCCGGCTGGCCGCGCTGCTGGGCTCGCAGGGCGAGCTGGACGTCGACTCGGTAGCGGACCGGGACCTCAGCAGCCACCTGCCCGAGTCGGCCAAGCGGGCGTACGACATCCACCCGCTGGTGGCGGACCTGCTCGACGACGGGACGCAGATCGAGCTGCACGCCCGCTGGGCTCCCAACATCACCACGACGCTGGGCCGGTTGGGTGGCCGGACGGTCGGCGTGATCGCCAACAACCCGCTGCGCCTCGGCGGCTGCCTGGACTCTGCGTCGGCGGAGAAGGCTGCGCGGTTCGTTCGCATGTGTGATGCGTTCGGGGTGCCGCTCGTCGTGCTGGTCGACGTTCCTGGCTACCTGCCCGGCGTCGGACAGGAGTGGGACGGCGTCGTGCGCCGTGGCGCGAAGCTGCTGCATGCGTTCGCCGAGGCGGTCGTGCCGCGAGTGACGCTGGTAACCCGCAAGGCGTACGGCGGCGCGTACATCGCGATGAACTCGCGGGCCCTCAACGCCACCAGGGTCTTCGCCTGGCCGACCGCGGAGGTCGCCGTGATGGGTGCTGTCGCCGCGGTGCGAATCCTGCATCGCCGCCGGCTGGCGGAGGTCGACCCCGAGCTGCGGCCGCAGGTCGAACAGGAACTTGCACAGGAGCACGAGAGCATCGCCGGCGGTCTAAACCGGGCCATGGAGATCGGCGTCGTGGACGAAGTGATCGAACCAGTGGTGACCCGTTCGGCGCTCGCCCGCGCGATCACCGCCGCACCGCCCCGCCGTGGTCAGCACGGCAACATCCCCCTTTAGCCGGCCGGTTGATCACGTTCAGCATGCCTGTGGGTGCCGTACCACCCGCGTGCGCATGGTACGGCACCGAATGATCACGTTCAGCAGGCTTGTCGGCGCTCCAACAGGCGCGTGCGCCTGGTACGGCACCAGTACGCATGCTGAACGTGATCAACCGGAGCCAGCGATTAGCAGTACGGTGGCGCGGAGCCGATGTTCGATACGTACCGCGCCGCGACCCACTGGCCGCCGCCATCACCCACGAGCTGGTACCAGCGCCGGTTGCCGTCGATCGACTGGCTGTCAACCTTGCAGACAATGCTCAGCGTGCTACCCCGTGGGGCGGAGCTCACCTTGGCGTTGGCCGTGTGGGGACCACTTCGAACATTGAGCGAGCCGGTCGAAGCGACCCTGCCGTAGTACTCCTTGCCGTCGCCGCAGAATCGCGGCGCAGCGCCGATGTTCGAAACGTAGCGGGCCGTAATCCACCGGCCGGTCGAGAGCTTGTACCACAGGTCGTTGCCGTCCACCCGCGGCCCGAATACCTTGCACTGGATGTTCACCGTCGCGCCCCGGACGAGCGACCCGACCTTCGGCGCCGCCGAGGTCGGCGCGAACCGCACGTTGAGCGCCGACGCGGTGACTTTGCCGGTGTAGGTGGCGGTGGACGCTTGCGCCGGCGCTGCCGCCAGCACGCCGAGCGGAAGCAGCGCCGTCGTGGCAATCGCCACCAGGGCCTTCCGCACTCTTCGCCTACTGGTCATCCTGACCTCCTGGAGTGTGGTGGCCACGCTGGCGGGCCCACCGGCGCGACCCGACTATCCCGGGTTCTCACCACCGAAGACGCCCGACCGGCGGGCTCGGTTGCACACTTTCTGATCAGCCACAACACATCTTTGATCGGCACAACACATCGGCGGCCCTGGCCAGCTGAGCCGGCCAGGGCCGCCGTCGTGGTGAGGCCGCTTAGTAACCCGGATCACCGGGCCGGGGAGTCACCGGTGCCGGAGCGGCCACGCTTGGGGGGCTTGACTGTCTGTGACCTTACTCTCGACAGCTCGACATGGGAAGAGTCGTGTCACAGGTGCTCAATATCCGAGACGGGGTGTCACACGACCTGGTGCAGCCACCGCACCGGGGCGCCCTCACCGGCGTACCGGAACGGCTCGAGTTCGTCGTCCCACGGGCCGCCGAGCAGGCGCCGTAGTTCGGCCTGCAAGTCGACCTCGCCGAGCGACGCCTTCAGTAGCGCCGCCTTGAGCCGGTCCTCAGGAATCATGATGTCGCCGTGCACACCTGTGGTGGCGTGGAACACCCCCAGCTCGGGTGTGTACGAGTAGCGTGCGCCCTCATGGCCGGGGCTGGGCTCTTCGGTGACCTCGAACCGCAGGTGCATCCACCCGCGCAGCGCCGAGGCCAACTTCGCGCCCGTGCCCGGCACACCCTGCCAGGACAGTTCGGCTCGATACATGCCGGGCGCCGCCGGCTGCGGTGTCCAGTGCAAGTTGACGCGCACACCAAGAGCGCCGGCGGCCGCCCACTCAATGTGCGGGCACAGCGCCGACGTTGCGGCGTGGACGTACAGAACGCCACGAGTTGTCACCGGTGCCTCCATATCAGGGTCCGAGGGACGCCTTCCCCTGCGGCCTCGCACTCCTGACCTGGAAACCGGTCACTGCGGATCATTGTGCCGGACGGCGGCCCGATGTGCCAGCGGACACACCGCCGTGGCACTGTGTCGTCATGGCGCTCGACGACAACCCGTTCTACTCCCCCAGCGACCTGCCGTACCGGCTCCCGCCGTTCGCTCAGATCCGTGAAGAGCACTACCTGCCGGCCTTCGAGCGCGGCATGGCCGAGCAGCTAGACGAAGTTGCCGCGATAGTCGATTCGGCTGCACCGCCGACCGTCGACAACACCCTCATCGCACTCGAACGGTCCGGCCGGCTGCTGGAGCGGGTGTCCGCCGTCTTTCACAACCAGACGTCCGCACACACGACGCCCAACCTGCAGCGCATCGAGGCGGATCTGGCGCCGAAGCTGGCGGCTCACTCGGACGCCATCCATCTCAACGCCGGCCTTTTCGCCCGCATCAAGCAGTTGCACAGTGCGAAAGACACGCTTGATCTGGACGCCGAAACGTACCGGCTGCTCGAGCGGTACCACACCGACTTCGTCCGGGCCGGCGCTGAGTTGGATGCCGAGGCGCAAGCGCACGTGCGCACGATCAACGAGGAACTGTCCGCGTTGTCGACCACCTTCGAGCAGAACCTGCTGGCCGACACCAACGACTCTGCCGTCGTGCTGGACGACCCAGCTGATCTCGACGGGCTCTCCGACGACGCGATTGCGTCGGCGGCCGAGGCGGCGCGGGCCCGCGGGTCGGACGGCAAGTACGTGCTCGACTTGGTGCTCCCGACGGGGCAGCCGGCACTGAGCTCGCTCACCAACCGTGCGGTGCGTGAACGGATCATGCGAGCCTCGCTCGCCCGCGGGAGCCGGGGCAACGAGCACGACAACTCCGCGATAGTGCTCAGGATGGCGGCCTTACGCGCCGAGCGAGCTCGCCTGCTCGGCTACCCCGACCACGCGACGTACGTGCTCGCGGACCGGACGGCGGCGAGCCCGGAAGTACTCGACCCCATGCTGGCTCAGCTAGTGCCGGCCGCGGTCGCGAACGCGCAGTCGGAGGCGGCCGAACTCCAAGCGGTTGTCGCCGCCGACGGCGGCAACTTCACCTTGCAGGCATGGGACTGGGCGTTCTACTCCGAGCGAGTCAGCAAGGCCAAGTTCAGTGTCGACGCGGCCGATCTGCGTCCATACTTCGAGCTCGAACGGGTGCTGCGCGACGGCGTATTCTTCGCCGCCAAGAAGGTGTACGGAATCACCGTCGCCGAACGACCCGATTTGACGACCTACCACCCCGACGCTCGGGCGTTCGAGGTCTTCGACGCCGACGGCTCGGCTCTGGGCCTGTTCATCGGCGACTACTTCACCCGTGAGTCCAAGCGCGGGGGCGCCTGGATGAGCAGCTTCGTCGACCAGTCGCACCTGTTGGGCACCAAGCCGGTCGTGATCAACAACCTCAACATCCCGAAGCCGCCCCCAGGCGAACCGGCGCTGCTCACCTTCGACGAGGTGCGCACTGCCTTCCACGAGTTCGGGCATGCGCTGCACGGGCTGTTCTCGAACGTGACGTACCCGCGGTACTCGGGCACGAGCGTCTCGCGCGACTTTGTGGAATACCCATCGCAGGTCAACGAGATGTGGCAGGTCTGGCCGGAGGTGCTGGGCAACTTCGCCAGGCACTACCGCACCGATGAGCCGATGCCCGCCGAACTCCTGGAAAGACTCCTTGCAGCCCAGCAGTGGGGCGAAGGGTTCCGCACCACCGAATACCTCGCTGCGACGCTCCTGGATCAGGCGTGGCACCGGCTCACGCCCGAGGAGGTTCCGGACGACGTTGAGACCTTCGAGGCGGCGGCGCTCGAACGAGCCGGAGTCGCCTTCGGCCCGGTGCCACCGCGCTACCGCAGCACATACTTCGCCCACATCTTCTCCGGCGGATACAGCGCGGGCTACTACTCGTACATCTGGAGCGAGGTGCTGGACGCCGACACCGTTGAGTGGTTCAAGGAGAACGGTGGCATGCGGCGCGAGAACGGCGACTGGTTCCGCTCGACCTTGCTCTCGCGGGGCGGCAGCGTGGCCGAGATGGAGCAGTTCCGGATGTTCCGCGGCCGCGATCCGCAGATCGAGCCGCTGCTCAAACGCCGCGGCCTCCTCACACACCCTCGCTGATCAGCGCGGGTGGTCTTCTTCGAAGAGGGTGCGGCGCCGTTCGGCCCAGCGCTCCATCAGCTCGGCGCTGTGCTCGCGGACGAACTCGAAGTACGCCTGGGTCTCGCGCAGCCGCCGCCACCCCGGGCTCTTCGGATCAAGCCGCTCGAGGCCTTCGGACAATCCGTCCGCCCAGCGATCGAGCATCGGCAGCCGTTGCCGGGTAATCGCGCCCCACACGTCGTCGTCATAGACCCGGTAGGTGTCACTGCGCGACCCAGGTTCACGCTCCTTACCGAGAAGGCCACTCTGCACGAGAAGCCGCACCGCTCCCGAGATGGCGGCCGGACTGACCCGCAGGCCGTCGGCCAACTCGCTCGCGGTATACCGGTCGGCGTCGTCGGCGAGGGCGAAGGCGAAGACCCGAGCGGCCATCCGGGGCATGCCGTTCTCGGCCAAGATCAACGCGAACCGTTCCACGAACCGCAACAGTTCGTCGTCACGAACTCCCGATGTAGGCACGAGCAGGAATCCTCTCGTCGGGGCAACGGCGTCAGTTTAGCTGTTCGTACTTCAGAAACTTGTTAAACGTCAAGCACGAGCAGCCCCGTGTGCCGGACCAGACAGCTGCTGTCGACTAGAGTGACCGCGCACCCTCACCCGTCGGCACAGAGGTCACATGGAGTCCTGGCAGCGCACCGCTACGAACGTCGTCCGTGGCGGGTTGATCGGAACAGTCGAGGTAGTGCCGGGAGTCAGTGGCGGCACGGTGGCGCTCATCGTCGGGATCTACGAGACGATCATCACCTCGGCGGGACACATCCTGACCGGACTGCGCCATGTGGTCACCGACGTGCCGCGCGGACTGGGCCTGTCCCGTGCCCGCGATCAGTTCCGCTGCGCGGACTGGTCGACCCTGCTGCCGGTCGCGGCCGGCATGCTGCTGGCTGTGGTTTTGGTGGCCCGGCAGATGGAGGGTTTCGTCCAGGACCATCCAGAGCTTGCCCGCGGGCTGTTCCTCGGCCTGGTCGGCGCCGCGGTGGCCGTGCCGATCTCCATGGTGGGGCGCCGCTGGAACGTCGGCTACGCCGCCGCGGCGGTCGCGGCAGCCGCCGCAGCGTTCATCCTGACCGGGCTGCCGCCCACCGAGGTGACACCGTCGCGGCCGATCATCCTGCTCGCCGCCGCGGTCGCGGTGTGTGCGCTGGTCCTGCCCGGGGTGTCCGGCTCATTCATCCTGCTCACCGTCGGCCTGTACGAGCCGACGCTGGCGGCGCTCAACAACCGCGACCTCGGCTACCTGGTGTGGTTCGTCATCGGGCTCGTGATCGGTCTGGCGCTGTTCGTCCGGACCATGCAGTGGCTCCTGGAACAGCACCGGACGATCACGCTCGCCGTGCTGACCGGGGTCATGGCCGGATGCATGCGTGCGCTGTGGCCGTGGCAGGACGACGACCGTCAACTGCTGGCTCCCGGCGACAACGTGGGCAGCGTTCTGTTGCTCTTCGTGCTGGGCGCGGCCGCCGTGGGCCTGACCCTGCTCATCGGACGTCGTGCCCAGCGGCCTCGCCGATCGGCGGGTGTACACGCCCGCCGCTGACCTCCGCGACCGCCCAGGCGGTGAATCAGCGAGCCGGGAGCATCACCCCGTCGACGATGACGTCGACCTTGGACGGGTAGAAGCTCACCAGCCCGGCGATACGGATCGACTCCGGCAGCGGCGTCGGGTACGACCAGGCGGCGTCCGGTACCACCTCGGTGCCGTTGTCGATCGCCCAGTGCACGGCGCGGCCTTTGTAGGGGCAGTGGGTGACGTGCTCGCTGGCTCGCAGCAACTCCATCCGCACGTCGGGCTGCGGCGCGTAGAAGCGCGGCGGCAGCCCTGTCTCGAACAACACGTGCGTGCGTGCTGATTCGGCGACGACCACTCCCCCGGCTTCGACGACGACGTGCCGACTTGTGGGCAGGATGTCCACCCGGATGTACGGGCTGCGCGGATGGGTGTAGACCTGCTCGTCCTCTTCGAACCACGCGTCCAGTGCGTCGAACTTGAATCGGACCAACTCGCGCAGCGCCTCGACCGGCGATTCGTCGTATGTAGTCGCCGCCTCCGCTGCCTCCGCTTGGCCCGCGCGCACCGTGTGCAAGTTTCCGACGCCTCGGCTGCGAGAGGTCTTGGTGCGGCCCGTGGTCACGAGTTCGGCCCGGACGTCGGACCGCGGGACGTAGTACTGCGGGTAGTACGGCACCTCCCACACCAGCCTCGCGTTCGTAGTGTCTAAGACCGCAACGCCACCGAGATAGGCGCGGACCCGCTTGGGGCTCTTTTCCACCCGAACGTCGTGCTCGGTCATCAGCAGGCTCCTTCGCCGTCATCACCGTCACGTTATGTAACCGGCGGACGGCCCGGAAACATCCGCATCAACCGCTGGTCAGGGTGAGCTCGAAGGTGTACCGGGACGCTCGATACACGTGCGAGCCGTACTCGACCGCACGGCCGGTCTCGTCGTACGCGGTGCGGGTCATGGTCAGTAGTGGTGCGCCTGGGCGCTCCCCGAGCAGCCGAGCTTCTGCCGCTCTCGCCGCCCGCCCCCCGATGGTCTGGGTGGCTATCTTCATGATGACGCCGGACGATCGCAGGACGTCGTAGAGCCCGCGGGCGGCCAGGACGTCCCGATCAAGGGTCACCACGTCGACTGGCACCCAGTTGTGCATGATCGACAACGGCTCGTCGCCGGTGAATCGCAGCCGCTCGATCGAATACACCGAGGTGTCCCCGGAGATGGCGAGAGCTTCGGCCACGACTTCGGACGGCGCCTCGACGGCGAACGAAAGCACGTGGGTACGGGGTTCGCGGCCGGCGTCCCGCAGATCGTCGTACAGGCTCGACAGCTCGATCGGGCGGCGCACCTTGGGCTGCACCACCTGCGTCCCGACTCCGCGCTTGCGCACCAGCAGCCCGCGGTCGACCAGATACTCGATCGCGCGGCGCATCGTCGGGCGCGACAGTCCGAACTGCTCGGCGAGCGCGATTTCGTTGTCCAGCCGCACTCCTGGCGGCAGGTCGCCGGATTCGATCCGCTCTTCCAGGTACTGCGCGACCTGGAAGTACAGGGGCACGGGGCTGGTCCGGTCGAGCACCAGCCGCGACGTCTGCTCGTCCACTCCACTCCCGGATTAGTCAGGACATTCTCACCGGAGTACGGCTAAGCACCGCGCGTGGCAGCCTCCCCGCCGAGATCGATCCCCTGCTGTGCGGCCAGCCGGGCCATGATCAGCTGGCTGGTGACGATGTCCGCCCGCCCGTGCGAGATGCCCGCCACCGGCGCGACGCCCTCGGTGATCATCTGGTGGAATTCGACGAGTTCGTTCTCGAACGCCTCGCCCTTCGACCGGTACGTCGACCTGAGCTCGCCACCCGGCGCGGCCTCGACCACCGCCAGCTCGGTGGGCGCGTTGAGCAGGTACGGCGTGCCGAAGGTCAGCTGCAACGAGCCGCGCGCGTGGTGGACGGCCAGCGTCTCGCGATAGGCCGGGTAGTCCGGGAGATAGTGCCAGGCAAGCCGAGCCCGAACCCCGCCGGCAAGCGACCCGGACACCTCAACCGACGGTGGGAACACATCGTCCGGCCACACGTGTACGTCGTCCACGTCGGTCAGCCCGCCGAACAGCCGGCGGAGCAGGGAGATGTCGTGCACCAGGCTGCCGACGACCACCAAGGCGTAGAGCCGCCGAAACCGGTCGGGAGTGTTCGAGCCGAGCGCAGCGTCCAGGACTGCGTCGTCGGCGGCCCGAATCTCCTCCAACTGTTCGGCAGGGACGTCACGCGGCGCGGGACGCAGGTTGGCGAACGCGAGCTGTGACGCACTTGACGGGTGGAGCACCCGCACCTCGACCGCTCGCGCGGCGTCGACCTCGGTGAGCAACTTGGCCAGCCGCGCCACGGCGTCGTCGCGTTCTTTCATGTAGGCCAGCGAAAACGCCGGACCGTCGCCACTCGCTTCCGCGGCGGCGAGGGCGTCGGCCTCGGCGACCGTGTACGCCAGTGGCTTTTCGCAGAACACCGGCATCCCTGCATGCAGCGATGCAAGCGCCACGGCGCCGTGCGAGCCGGACGTGAGCAACACCGCGGCGTCGGCCTCGGCGCTCGCCAGCATCTCCTCGACGTCGGCGTAGCGGGCGTTCGGCGGCACCCTGTACTGCTCGCCCACGCTGTCACGCAACTCAGGAGAAAGGTCGCTGACCGCCGTCACCTCGAAAAGATCCCAGCGGCGCGCAAGCAGCGGCAGGTGCACGGCCTGCGCCACTGCACCCAGCCCCGCGACCGCGAGGCGTAGCCGGTCGGTCACGGCAGCCACCGGCGCAGGGCCTCGCGGTTGATCCGTTGATCCGCGGCGGGCGCGTCCAGCGTGTCATCCGGGCCGAGGATGACGTCCTGCTCCACGACCACCCAGCCATCGAAACCGGAAGCGAGCAGGCTCTCCATGAACCCGGCCAGGTCGAAGTCACCGTGCCCCAGTGGGACGAAGACCCCTCGCTCCCAGGCGGCGCGCATGCCCGCCCCTTCACGCACCACGTCCTCGAGGATCGAGAGCCGGACGTCTTTGAGATGGACGTGGTTGATCCGGCTTCCCCATTGCCGGACGGCCTCGACGGGGTCGCCGCCGCCGAGCAGCAGGTGCCCTGTGTCGAGGGTCAGGTCGACGTCGCTGCGGGCCAGGAACTCCTCGATCTCAGCCGGGGTCTCGACGTACGTGCCGACGTGGTGGTGGAAGGTGGGCTCGAAACCGGCCTCGCGGACCCGGGCGGCCGCCGTCGCGAGGTTACGGGCGAAACTCGTCCAGCCGGTCCCGTCCAAGCCGATGCCCGGGGCACCGCCAGGGTGTGTGCGGCGCACGTCCGAGCCGGAGTCGGCGAGGGTAGGCAGCGGCGGGCGAGCCGGATCAGCTTTCGCACCCGAGGTGAATGCGTCGAGGGCGGTGTTCAGGGACGGCAGCGCTGCGCTGAACGCGTCGTCATCGCTGTACGGCAGGTCAACCCAACCCCCGCACAGGCTGAGCGAATGCCGCTGCAGCCGCTGGGTCAACTCGTCGCCGGTGCCCAGCCAGCCGACCGGTCCGAGATCAACGCTGTCGTACCCGGCCTGCCGGATCGCCGCCAGGATGTCGTCCGGCTCGGGCAGCGGGCCGTCCGCTGTCATCTCGAAAACACCGAAACTCACCGGTGCCGCCGCCACGCCCTTCATCGGCCCTCCGCGTTTGTCATGACAACAGGATGTATAGCGAAGCCTGCCATGTGCCGTGCTGGCGCGATAGAGCGGCCGCGCAGTACGGTCGGACGACGGCAGAGGGAGGCGTGATGGCAACCGCGACTAGTGCCCCCGTCGCAACCGGCGTCGGTCCGATGTTGCGCCAGTGGCGCGAGCGCCGCCGCCTGAGCCAACTCGATCTGGCCATCGCGGCCGATGTCTCGTCGCGGCACGTGAGCTTTATCGAGACGGGGCGCTCGCGGCCGAGCGAGGAGATGATCCTGCGCCTCGCTGAGCAGCTGAACGTCCCTATGCGTGATCGCAATACCCTGCTGCTCGCCGCTGGTTACGCGCCCGTATACCCCGAGACCGGACTCGACGCACCCGAGATGGCGCCGCTGCGAGAGATTCTGGATCAGCTGCTTCGCGGCTACGAGCCGTACCCGGCGCTCGTCTTCGACGCCGGGTACAACATCGTCGCGACGAACAACGGCGTGACTACCCTGCTCGATGGTGTCGCCGAGCACCTGCTTGAGCCGCCGGTCAACACCATGCGGCTGGCGCTGCATCCGGACGGGTTGGCGCCTCGAATCGTCAACTTCGACCAGGTCCGCCAGCACTTGCTTGATCGATTCGCCCGGCATATCGACACCTGGCAGTGGGATCAGCTCCGTGATCTGTATGACGAGGTACGCAGCTATCCACCGCCGCCAGGGCCGATCGCCGAGCCGGCCGGCCCCGAATCGGCTTTCGCGTTGCCGCTGCGGATCCGCCACGGCGCCATGGAGCTCTCACTCATCAGCGCCGTCGCCACGTTCAACACGCCGCTGGACGTCACGGTGTCCGAGCTGGCGATCGAGACGTTCCTGCCGGCGGATCCGCAGACGGCCAAAGCCCTGCGCGGCGACTAGCCGCGCTCCCGCCAGCGCAGGCCGAGCGCCTGCAGGACGGCGAACCCGGCCACGACCGCGGCCTGCATGGGGATCCAGACAGTACCCACCGTGCTCGGCTCGAGCCACCCGAAGAGCAGGACGGCAAAGCTTGCTGCGACCCATGCGGCGTTGCCTGCGATCACCACTTCGACCCAGCCGTTCGACGGCACGGGACGCGTCCCGAGATAACCCACACCGCCGCCGTAGAGCAGCATGAAGATCCCGAGGCCGACCAGCAGGCCGGCCGGGACGTCGAGCAACCTTCCCACCAGTCCGGACGCGGCGAGGTAGATCAGCCCGTTGCCTGCGGTGACAACGGCGTCGAGCAGCAGCACCCGGCGCAGGAACGTCGAGCCGGCGGTTGTTGTGACGGACATACTCATCGAATCGGCTCCTTACCTTCGGTAGTGCGTGGTGCGTCCACCATGACCGAGTCGAGGTCATGCTGTCGATTACCTCAGAGGTAAGGAGACGGGCGCGGGAGGTTGTGACCTTGCCACGAAACCCACTCCTTGCTGATCGTTCCGCCGCCCGACCCCTGGAAATTCCATGATCACCGGCGGCTTGATCAGCAAGGAGCGGAAATCCTGGCGTGATCGATTAGCGTGCCGTTGACTGAAGGCGGAACCGCTGGGGTGGTTGCCCCCGCTCGAGCACCAAATCCGCCACCAGCCGGCCGATCTCGGGCGTGAACTTGAACCCGTGGCCCGAGAAGCCGGCGGCCACCGTGACGTCCCCCATCCGGTCGATCACGAAATCGCTGTTGTCGGTGAGGTCGTAGAGGCACGGCGCCGGGTCGGCCGTATCGGCGTCCACGCCTGGAACCCAGCGGCGCACGTACTCCTGGACGTTGCGAAGTGCGACTGGGTCGGCGTCCCGTCCGGCATCCGGGTCGATGACCGGGCCGACACCGTGAAATCCGACCTTGACTCCGTCCGGGCTCGCCATCCCGTAGGCTCCGCGCGGGCTCAGGCCCGTGCGCGTGGTGGCATCGGCCTGGTGGTGGATGAAACTGGGCCACGGATACGACCAGTCGATCGGCCTGAAGTGCGCCGGTTGCTCGAGAGACACCGTCACGGCGGGCATCGCGACAAGCCCGCGGAGCAGTGTTGACGACCAGGACCCGGCGGCGACGACAACCTGCTTGGCCCGCACCGTATCCGAGGTCGTCCGCAGTTCAGCACCGGTTGGGCATGGCGAAATCGCCTCGACTCGCACGCCGTGCTGGATCTGTGCGCCGTGTTCGGCTGCCAGCCGTTGCAGCGCGGCCACCGCATTGTCCGCATGAACCCGACCACCGCGGTGCTGGTACAGCACGTCACCGTCGAACGCCAGCCCCGGCCAGCGGCGCGCTGCCGCACGCGGGCTCAGCCATTCGGCCGGGTGGGCGCACGCCTGCATCGCGGCGGCCAGCGCCTGCACTGTCGACGGGTCACCGTGGTCGACAACGCCGGTTTCGACGACGAGCCGCTCGCCCGCCTCCTCCTCTAGCTCGTCCCACTGCGCCATTGCCGTGGCAGCCAGTTCGACGTAGAACGGGTCGGCGTACGCCAGCCGCACAATGCGCGCGCTGCCGTGCGAACCACCGCGGACATGCCCGGTTTCGTACTGCTCGAGCAGCAGGACTTCGGCCCCGCGGCGAGCCAGCTGCCACGCGACCGCGGAGCCCATCGCTCCGCCGCCGACGATGACGATGTCGATGTCGATGTCGTGCATCAGCCTGTTCTATCGTTAGCCCCCTCCACCCGCGCGAGCCCCTGGAACGTGAGTCGTGAGAGGAGGTCGCCGTGGAGGACTTCAAGGCGTTCGTTCGCACCCGGTCCGCAGCGCTCGCCCGCACGGCGTACCTCCTGACCGGCGACCGGCAGCTCGCGGAAGACCTTCTCCAGGACGCATTGACCAGGCTCGCCGAGCGCTGGACAACGGTGGTTCGGCGCGGCGATCCGGAGCCGTAGGTGCGCCGGATGCTCTACACGCGAGCCATCGTTGGCTGGCGGACTCGCCGGCGCTGGCTCGAGGTGCTGCACTCGGGAGACGCCGAGCCGTGGCCCGAGCTCCGGGGCACGGGGACGAAGCGGACGCCGTGGCGCGGCGGCTCGTGCTGCGTAATGCACTCGCCCGCGTGACACCTCGTCAGCGGGCGGTGCTGGTGCTGCGCTTCTACGAGGACTGCGCCCAAGTTCAGACCGACCCAACCGAGGAACCCGATACCGAGCCGGGCATCGGCAGTTACTGCATCACTTGGGCGAGCGATGCAATCAGCGGGGAGCGGCGCGGCGGCCTGTTCGGATTGTCGACCGCATGGTGGACCTGGTGGTGGCGCGAGATCGTCGTCGGCCTGCTGCTCGTCGGACTTCCGCTCGCCGTGTGCTACCGCCGCCGCGCTTACAGGTCGACGAGCCGGTACACCTCGACGGACTCCGCCTTGCCCTTGACCTGAACCGGACCGAGCCGCTCGGTGCGTGCAGTCGGCAGCCGCCGGGCCGTCTCAGCGCCGATCAGCACCTCACCGACCGAGGCCGCGCTTTCGAGCCGGGCGGCCAGGTTCACCGCATCGCCGATCACGGTGAACGTCCGACCACCTGCTGTGCCGAGGACTCCCACCGCAGCCTCGCCGGTGTTGATGCCGACGCGGAACCGCGGCCACCCGGGGCGGCGGGCTGCCACCTCACCAGTGACCCGCTGGATCGCCAGCGCGGCGCGAGCGGCGCGCTCAGCATGGTCCGGCTGGTCGCCACGGGTATTGAACGTGACCATCAACGCGTCACCGACCAGGCGATCGACCTCTCCGCCGTGCTGCTCTACCACCGGTGGGATCGCCACGCTGAAGTACTCGTTAAGCATGGTGGTGATTTCCTGAGGCTCGTGATGCTCCGAGAACGTGGTGAACCCCTGCAGGTCGGCGAACAGGACGGTGATCTCACGGGTGCCCTTCGCGGTGTCCTCCAGATAGAGCCCGGCGAAACGCTCCTCGTGCCATTGCCGTTGGGCGGTGACGGCAACGACGACGAAGGCCGCGAGCATCAACACGTGCCACTCCCACCACGTCGCATGCCAGTTCCGGCCGAACGCAACCGCTACTTCCGCCTCGGCGAGCAACACGAACGCCGCTGCCATCGCGACGACCAGCGTCGCCGACCCGGCATGGCGCGGCAGTCGCAGGTAGCGGACCACGGCAGCCGCATACAGAGCGAAACCGACGACCGACAGCACGACCAGCGGTCCGGATGCCCGCTCAGGAGGGGCGATGTCGCTGAGCGGCGGCAGTTCCAGCAGCGACACCACCGCCCAGATGGCCAGCAGCGCGAAGACCGCTCCCCTGAGTGACCCGGCTCGGCGCATAACGGCCGCGCTGCGCCTCGCGTCGAGTTCGACGCTGGAAGCAGCAGCGAACACACTCGAAACGAGCAGCCCGATCGGTGTCGCGAGGGTGAAGCCCGCATTCTGGCCCTCCAGCATGACACCCGGAGTCGCCATGGCATGCAGACCCAGGAAGCCCGCCGCGGACAGGAAGGAGAGTGAGACCAGGAACACTCTCGCGTCGTTGCGCCGTCGGGCTGCACTGCCTGTCGCATAGGCGAGAGCCACGCTCATTGCGGCAGCAGCGAGAACCAGCCAGAAGTGAGACGGGTGGTGTTGCCATTCGACGTCCAGCTGCGGCTGAGCGATCAGCACGGCGAGGCCGAGCATCGGTAAAGCCAGGACGACGGCGAGCACGACGACCCGCTGCGTACGCATCACTCCTCCGAGCCGTCCGGTAACGAGGCGAGAAACTCGTGAACCTGCTGGATGACGACCGAACCTTCGCCGACCGCCGAGGCGACCCGCTTCACCGACCGCCGCCGGACGTCGCCGACGGCGAAGATGCCCGGTACGCAGGTTTCGAGCATCAGCGGTTGCCGGTCTAACGGCCAGCGGTTGGCGGCATGGCTGCTGACGACGTCCGGGCCGGTGAGGATGTATCCCCACTTGTCTCGTTCGATCTGCGCGGGCAGCCAACCTGTGCGCGGCAAGGCGCCGATGAGCACGAACAGTCCCGCCGCGGTCTCGCGCCGGGTCTCCCCGGTGCGGCGGTCGCGCAACATCAGCCATTCCAGCCGGGTGTCGCCGCCACCGCTGATCACCTCGGTGTTGAACGACACCTTGATGCCCGCCGCGTCGATCTGGTCGATCAGGTACTGCGACATGCTGTCGGCCAGCGTCGAGCCTCGGACCAGCACGGTGACGGTACGCGCGAAGCGCGCGAGGTGCAGCGCCGCCTGCCCGGCCGAGTTGCCACCCCCGACGACGAACACCTCCGCACCGGATAAAGCTCGCGCCTCGGAAACGGACGCGCCGTAGTAGACACCGGCGCCTTCGAACGGCTCGAGTTCGGGTACGTCCATCCGCCGGTAGCTGACCCCGGTGGCCAGTACCACGGCCCGCGACCGCACCTCGGTGCCGTCGAGGGTGCGCAACACGTGCCAGCCACCCTCTGTCGTCAGCTCGGTCACCTCGCGGGTCAGCAGGAACCTCGTCCCGAACACCCACGCCTGCTGGTAGGCACGTTGGGCGAGCTCGGCGCCGGCGACGCCCCGGGGGAAACCCAGGTAGTTGCGGATCAACGAGCTGGAACCGGCTTGCCCGCCGATCGATTCGCGCTCGACCACGAGCACCCGCAGCCCCTCCGACGAGGCGTACAGTGCCGCAGCCAGACCGGCCGGCCCTGCGCCGACGATGATCAGGTCGAACTCTGCCGTGGTGTCGGTGTCGAGTTCGGTATTGACACCGTAGGCCGCCACAAGTTCGGTGTTAGACGGGTCGACGAGCACCCTGCCGTCGTGGAGTAGAACAACCGGCTTGTCGATCATTGGCTGCCCGGCTTCGCTGAGCAGCGCCTTACCTGCCGGACTCGCGCTGTCGTGGAACACGTGCGGCACTCCGTTGCGGACGAGCAAGCTGCGCAACTCGTGCGACCGCGATGACCATTGCGCACCGACGATGGTGACCTCGCGTCGCACCGTCGATACCGACCGCTCCCACTCGAGCAAGTACTCGGTGATCGTGCGGTGGAAGTATTCGTCCGGCAACCGCCAGGGCTTGATGCCGTAGTAGTCGATCTGTCCGACGGCCATCAGCCGGTGAATCGTGTCGGCAGTCGCCCGATCTGCCCAGGCTCCCCATTCGACCAGAAGGACGCGTTTGGCCTCCGGGTGCAGAGCGCGCACCTTCGCGAAGAAGTCATCGTCGCCGCCGACGGTGCCGGCCTGGTTGCAGAGCACCAGCGCGACGGGTGCGCCTTCGTCCCTCAATCGGGCCAGCATCTCCAGCCCGCCTGAAATCGACTGCTCACTGGCGACGTCGTAGTCGTTGCCGTAGCGGCGGACGAGCTGACCGGTGATGCGCACATTGGAGGCCGCGTCGTCGTCCACGACGATGAGCACCGGACGGCCAGGAGTAGAAGAGATCATGCTGGCCCCCTCGGGCGGTCCGATGCCGCCGGGTCAGAGTGTACGGCGTGTGACCGGCGGTGGGTATCTTCGGGCGTATGGCTGTCAGTGTGCGCGAAGGTGACATCGCACCCGATTTCGAGCTCCCGGCTCAGGCCGGTGGAACCGTTCGGCTCAGCGACTACCGGGGGCAGCGGGTAGTCGTCCTGTACTTCTATCCCAAGGACTACACGCCCGGCTGTACCGCTGAGGCTTGCGCCTTCCGTGACAGCTACGAGGTCTTCACCGATGCCGGGGCCGAGGTGATCGGCGTGAGCTCGGATTCGATTGCCTCGCACGAGCGATTCAGTGCAGCCCACCGGGTGCCGTTCGCGCTTGTCAGTGACGCTGATGGCCAGGTGCGTAGGCGTTACGGCGTGAAGGCTAGATTCGGCGTGTTGCCCGGGCGCGTGACGTACGTCATCGACCGGGACGGCATCGTCCGCCATGTGTTCTCGTCCATGACCAACATCGGCGGCCACGTAGCGGGCGCACTAGCGGTGGTGGAAAAACTCACCGCCGATGCGTGACCGCTACTCGTTCATGGTGATGCCCTCACACCCGGCTCCTGCCTCGGGCGCCTGGCTGCCGCGAATGAAACTGTCGGTGAACTGTTCGAGCCGCGGGTCGCTCGAGCCGGCCAAAACGACCTGCCGGCCCCATGCCGAAGCCACCACAGGACCCGCATTGCCCTCATACGGGCTGAGCAGGATGTAGTCCTGGTCGGCCGGCGACTGCGCCTGCACGAAGGACTCCAGGGCAGCGACCTCGGTTTCGGGCAGGTCGGGCCGGTAGGTGATCCAGACCGCGCCGTGCTCCAAGGAGTGCACGGCGTTCTCTTCCGGAATCGGCTCCGTGTAGACACCGCACGTCATGGCAGTGGCAGAGTGGGCGCCGCCGACCGGCGGGGACTGGTCGTAGTCGACCGTCTCTTCTACGTGGTCGCGACTCAGGCTGCTGAACGACTGCAGGCCCTCGATTCGGTTGGCCTCGCGCCGGTCCAGGATGATGGCCGCCGTGATCGCGCCGGCGAGCAGCACCACGATCAACGCGATGATGCCGTACCGCCGGAACCGTTGCCGCCGCTTGATGCGCTCGCGTTCAGCCTTGCGCTGTGCGGCGCGCTCGGCCTGCTTCTGCTGCGCGGCTCTGCGCTGCGCGGTGCGGTCAGGCTGCCTCTGCTTGGCCGGCTTCGGTTGCGCGCTGCGCGCGGCTTGCCGCTGCTTCCCACCCTTGCTCACGCGGCCAAAGGTACCTTGACGCCACCCCGGCGAGGCAAGGCGGCACCGGCTCTCCGGGTTCAGCAGGCTCCGTCCGGCAACTGCGCCGGGCTGGCACCGGATCTGCCCCTTGGGTGCCCAACCGGAGCGGGTGACGGCCACCGGATCAGAACCGGCGAGGTTACGGCTGGAGGTCATGGGTAGCGCCCGACGTAGAAAGGAGGAAGCAACGTGACGCTGACACTGTTCGACGGACCACTGGCCACCAAAGCACCACATACTGTGAACTACCGCCTCGACGGGCCGGAACACCGGCTGCTCTTCACCGAATTCCCACGCCGCGTGCGCGCGCTATTCGGGCAAGAAACCGCTGTCGACAGCACCCGCGCGATGCTGCTTCACGAAACCGACCACCTGCCCCAGCTGTACGTGCCTCGCGACGACGTTCGGGCTGAGCTCCTTGAACCCGCTGAGCACACCACGCAGTGCCCGTTCAAGGGCGACGCGGCGTACTGGTCGCTGCGGGTAGGCGATCGCACGGCCGAGAACGCCGTCTGGGAGTACCACCAGCCCACCGAGGAGGCGCACTGGTTGCGCGGATACCTCAGGGTGGAGTTCGACGCGATGGACGCGTGGTTCGACGAGGACGAAGAGATCGACGGACACGTCCGCGACCCGTATCACCGGGTCGACGTGCGGCGCTCGAACCGGCACGTTCGCGTCGTCGCCGACGGTGAAGTCGTCGCTGACACCCACCGCCCGGCCCTGCTGTCGGAAACCGGGCTGCCGAACCGGTACTACGTCCCGCTCGACGACGTGCGGCGCGGCCTGCTCGAGCCAAGCGCCACGCATACCGTCTGCCCTTACAAAGGCCGGGCGTCGTACCACACGCTGGACGTCGGAGGCCGGCGCATCCCGGACGCGGCATGGTCCTACCTGGAGCCGCTGAAGAACGCGCTCAAGGTACGGGACCACCTGTGCTTCTCCGGCGACGGCGTTGAGGTCCATGTCGACGGGCAACGAATCGAGTAGGGCGCCGACCGACTGAAAGTTTCTTTCTTGCCGGTGTAGACGGCGCCGCTGCCTATTCGTCGTCATGATGGGGAGGCACCGTGCCGCCCCCGTGTGACCCGAAGGAGGGCAAGATGCGATACATGTTCTTGATCTATGGCGAAGAGCCGGCCACGCCGCCGTCCCAGGAGGAACTCGACGCCGAGATGGCCGAGTGGTGGAAATACGACAACGCGATCAAGGAGTCCGGTCTCTTCCTGGCTGGGGACGCGCTGCAGCCGTCCCAGACCGCGACGACGGTTCGACTCAAGGGCGACGAGCGCATCGTCACGGACGGGCCATTCGCCGAGACTCGCGAGGTTCTCGGCGGCTACTACCTGATCGACGCGCCGGACCTCGACACCGCCCTGGACTGGGCCGCCAAGTGCCCCGGCGCGAAGTACGGGTCGATGGAAGTCCGGCCGGTGATGGAGTTCGACACGCCCGAGCAGTAAGGCCACCACGTTGAGCGAGCGGGCAGTCGGCACCGTTGAAGCGGTCTTCCGCGAGGAGTGGGGCCGGCTGCTCGCCACGCTCGTGCGCTGGCTCGGCGATCTCGATCTGGCCGAGGAGGTCGCCGCGGACGCCGTCGCCGTCGCCGTCGAGCGGTGGCCGGTTGACGGAGTGCCGGACCGCCCGGGCGCCTGGCTGCTGACCACTGCGCGGCGGCGCGCCGTCGACCTGCTCCGCCGCAGGCAGACCTACGCCGCCAAGCTTGCGGTGTTGAAAGTGGAGGCGTTGCGTGCGGACAGCGAGCACCGCTCCGCCGATGGCGCCACGTCAATCGACGATGACCGGCTTCGGTTGTTCTTCACGTGCTGCCACCCCGCCTTGCCCATGGACGGGCGGGTGGCGTTGACGCTGCGTTATCTGGGCGGGCTGTCGACGTCCGAAGTCGCCAGGGCATTTCTGGTGCCCGAGAAGACAATGGCCCAGCGGCTCACCCGGGCCAAGCGGAAGATCAAGGACGCGGGCATCCCCTACCGCGTACCGAGAGCAGATGAGCTTCCCGCCCGGTTACCCGCGGTGCTCAGCGTCATCTATCTCATCTTCACCGAGGCGTACGCGGCCAGCGGGGGCCCGGCGCTGGTCCGTCCCGACCTGGCCGACGAGGCGCTCCGCCTGGCCCGCATCCTGTTCGAGCTGCTGCCGGCCGAGCGTGAGGTCGCGGGTTTGCTCGCTCTGCTGCTGCTCGTCGACGCTCGCCGGGACGCCCGGGTTAGCGACACTGGCCTCGTGCTGCTCGCCGACCAGGACCGGACTCGTTGGGACCACACCAAGATCGACGAAGGCATCGGGCTACTCGACCGAACTCTGCCCGGTGGACCGCCGGGACCCTACGCGCTGCAGGCTGCCATCGCCGCAGTGCATGACGAAGCCCCGTCGTTCGAGGCGACCGACTGGCGTCAGATCGTCGCACTGTACGAGGTGTTACGAAGTGTGGCGCCATCACCCGTGGTGGACCTGAACCGGGCCGCCGCGTTGGGCATGGCCCATGGACCTGCGGTTGGGCTGAAATACCTAGGCGAGCTCACCGAGATGCCAGAACTTCAGCGATATCACCTGCTGCCCGCGGCCCGAGCCCGGTTCCTGGAAGATCTGGGACGGCTGGACGAAGCAACGCAGGCGTACCGCTTGGCGCTCGACCTCGTCCGCAATGACGTCGAGCGCGTCTACCTCCAGCGTCGACTGGACGCCATCACGCCGGTCGTCGATGTCAAGCCCCGGGGCGGCACTGCGGGCTGATGCCAGCTAGTTGAAGAGACGTCGTTCGGCGACGGCCCAGACTGTTTCATCGTCGCCAGGCTCGTACCGGGCAATCTGCTGGGTCTTGGCGACGAGTGCGCGCAGCGTGTCGAGGTCGCCGTCCACTGCGCCGAGCGCGCGGCCCTGCACCAACACGTTGCCCAACGCCGTCGCCTCGACGGGACCCGCGAGAACGGGCAGGCCGCAGGCATCAGCCGTCAACTGGCACAGCAGAGCGTTCTGAGCGCCGCCACCGACGAGATGGATGACGTCCACCTCGCGACCCGCGAGCTCGGCCGCCTGGCGAACCGTCCGGCGGTAAGCAATGGCCAGGCTGTCGATGATGCAGCGAACAATCTCCTCCTGGCTCTCCGGAACCGGCTGACCAGTGCGAGCACACGCCTCGGCAATGCGGGCAGGCATGTCGCCCGGCGGCAGGAACACCGCGTCGTCGGGGTCGATGACCCGGACGAGCGGCGGCACCGCAGCCGCAGCTTCGAGGAGCGCCTGCAGATCGACGGACTGTCCGGCCAGCTCCCACGTACGGACGCACTCTTGGAGCAGCCACAGGCCCATCACGTTGCGGAGGTAGCGGATGCGTCCGTCCACCCCTGCCTCGTTAGTGAAGTTGGCCAACCGGCTCGCCTCCGTGAGCACCGGCTGGTCGAGCTCGAGGCCCACCAACGACCAGGTTCCGCACGAGATGTACGCGAACCGCTCGCCGCGCGCTGGAACGGCCACCACCGCCGATGCGGTGTCGTGCGAGCCGATGGCCGTGATCACCGTCTGCTCCGGCAACCCGGTGTGTTCACGCACGCCCGCCACCAGACCTCCGACAGCGGCGCCCGGCTCACGCAGCTCCGGGAAGATCCGGCGCGGCAGGCGCAGCCGCTCGATCAGGTCCCCCGCCCAGGTTCGTGCCCGCACGTCGAAGAGCTGGGTGGTGGACGCGTTGGTCACCTCGGCACCGCTTTCGCCGGTCAGCCAGTACGCGATCAGGTCGGGAATCATCAGCAGGGTCTCGGCGTGGTCGAGCCGGCCTGCCTCGGACTCCGCAACCAGCTGGTAGATCGTGTTGAACGGCAGTCGCTGCAGGCCCGTCGTCTGGTAGAGCTCGTCGGCCGCAACATCAGCGAGGACCTTCTCCATGATTCCGCCGGTACGGCCGTCGCGGTAATGGACCGGATTGCCCAGCAGAGCACCACGCTCGTCCAGCAACCCGTAGTCGACGGCCCACGAGTCGATCCCGACGCTGGCCAGACCGGGCGCCAGCCGTCCTGCCTCGCGCAACCCGTCCAGCACACCGCGGTACAGGCGAAGGATGTCCCAGTGCAACGTGCCCAGGACATCTACCGGGATGTTGGGGAACCGGTGCGCCTCCACCAGCTCGAGCGCGTCCGGCCCGACCCGACCCACCATGACCCGGCCGCTCGACGCCCCGAGGTCGACAGCGGCTACTTCAACCGAGCTCACACCAGCCCTCGACGGGCCGCCCACACGACCGCCTGGATCGAGGATCGGCAGCCCAGCCGGTCGCAGATCATCCGCAATCGCCGGCGAATGCTGCGTTCAGAGAGGTGGAGCCGGCGCCCGATGGTGCTGAGCGGCAGCCCTTCGGCAAGCAGGGTCAACACTTCGATGTCGTCCCTCGTTAGCGACGGGCGTTCGGCCACTGGGGTGGGTGTCAGCCCCATGATCACGCTCCTCTCGTCGTGGTGCGTGCTAACGCAGGAACGCAGCGGCGACTCCTGCGTCAACGGGAATGTGTAGGCCGGTGGTCTGGCTGAGGTCGCCACCGGTCAAGGCGAACACCGCCGCCGCTACGTGCTCGGGTAGAACTTCACGCTTGAGCAGGGTGCGCTTGGCGTAGAACTCGCCGAGCTTGTCTTCCTCTACTCCGTAGACGGCAGCGCGCTGGGCGCCCCAGCCACCGGCGAAGATGCCGGAGCCGCGGACGACACCGTCGGGGTTGATGCCGTTGACCCGGATGCCGTACTCACCCAACTCGGCGGCGAGCAGCCGGACCTGGTGAGCCTGGTCGGCCTTGGTGGCCCCGTACGCGATGTTGTTGGGGCCGGCGAACACACCGTTCTTGCTCACGATGTAGACGATGTCGCCACCGAGGCCCTGTTCGATCATCACGCCGGCCGCCTCACGTGACACCAGGAACGAACCCCTGGCCATCACGTCGTGCTGCACGTCCCAGTCGGCAAGCGTCGTCTCCAGCAACGGCTTGGAGATCGAGAGCCCGGCGTTGTTGACCACTAGGTCCACGCCGCCGAAGGCCAGCGCAGCCGCCCGGAAGGCCGTTGCGACCTGCTCCTCGTCCGTGACGTCCACGGTGACCGGGACGGCGACGTCCGCACTACCGATACCGCTCGCCACCGACGATGCCGCCGCGCCGTCCCGGTCGGCCACCACAACACAGGCGCCCTCGGCGGCCAGGCGCTCGGCAGTCGCCTTGCCGATGCCCGACCCGCCCCCGGTCACCAGGGCGACCCGGGTGGCCAGTGGCTTGGGCGCAGGCATGCGGGCTAGCTTGGCCTCTTCCAGTGCCCAGTACTCGATGCGGAATTTCTCGCTCTCGTCGATCGGCTGGTACGTGGAGATCGCCTCGGCGCCCCGCATCACGTTGATAGCGTTGACGTAGAACTCCCCCGCCACCCGCGCGGTCTGTTTGTCCTTGCCGAAGCTGAACATGCCGACGCCCGGCACCAGGACGATCGCCGGGTCAGCGCCTCGCATGGGCGGCGAGTCAGGCTCCGCGTGCCGTCGGTAGTACGCCGCGTAATCCTCGCGGTACCCAGCGTGCAGTTCCCGCAGCCGGGCCACGACGTCCTCTAGCGGTGCCGTCCAGGGCAGGTCCACGACGAGCGGACGCACCTTGGTGCGCAGGAAATGATCGGGGCACGACGTGCCCAGCGCAGCAAGCGGTGCCAGCTTCTCCCGCGAGACGAAGTCCAGCACGACGTCGCTGTCGGTGTAGTGACCGACCTGCGGCTTGTCCGTCGAGGCCAGTCCGCGGATCACCGGAGCCAGCGCCGCTGCTCGGGCCCGCCGCTCGGTCTCAGGCAGCGGCTCGAAACCCGGCACCACAGCGCCGAACGGATCGGGACGGCCGCGCTCGGCGATGAATCGCTCCGTCGTCCGGATGATCTCCAGCGACCGCGCCTCGCACTCCTCGCTCGTCGCACCCCACGCCGTGATGCCGTGTCCGCCGAGGATCACGCCGATCGCCTGCGGGTTAGCCACCTTGATCGCAGCGATATCCAGGCCCAACTGGAAACCCGGCCGGCGCCATGGCACCCACACCACCCGCTCACCGAAACACTCCTTGGTCAGCGCTTCACCATCGGCGGCCGTCGCCAACGCGATACCCGAGTCCGGGTGCAGGTGGTCGACGTGTGCGGCGTCCACCAGGCCGTGCATAGCGGTGTCGATCGACGGCGCAGCTCCGCCTCGCCCGTGGAGGCAGTAGTCGAACGCGGCCACCATCTCGTCCTCCCGGTCCACTCCCGGGTAGACGTCCACCAGCGCGCGCAGGCGGTCCAGCCGCAGCACCGCCAGGCCCTTTTCGGTCAGCGTGCCGAGATCGCCACCGGAGCCCTTGACCCACAGCAGTTCGATTTCGCCGCCGGTCACCGGGTCGGTGTCCCCGCCCTTTACGGACGTGTTGCCGCCGGCGTAGTTGGTGTTGCGCGGGTCCGAACCCAACCGGTTCGACCGTTCGATCAGCTGCGATACCTCAGTCTTCATCTCTCACCACGTCTTCCCCGGCCACCCGAAGCTGATCTTCGAGGTTGAACACCTCATCGAGGAACCGCCAGTTCTGGTCCGGTTCGCCGCCCGACACGAAGAACTCCGACATCTCTCGCTGCCACCGCTGATTGGCCTCCGTTGCCGCCACGGCGCGCTGCGCCGCGTCCAGGTCGTCGGCATCCACGTACCCCACGAGCAGGCCGTCGTCGCCCAGGAACAGCGAGTAGTTCCGCCATCCTGCGTCACGCAATGCCCGCAGCAACTCCGGCCACACGGCGGCGTGGCGCCGGCGATACTCGGCGAGCCGGTCCGGCCGGACCCGTCCCACGAGGCAGTGCCGTGCCATCGCGTCAAGCCCCCCAACCCGCCTGCTGCCCACCGACCCGCTCGGCCACGATCCGCTCGGCGTAACCTGACGCGCGGTATGCGGCCAGCGGATCCGGCTCCAGGCCTTGCTCTCCTCGAGCGTCGGCCAGCAGCGGCCGGACGTCGGTGTTGTACGCGTCCATCAGCACCGCGTTCGCACCCAGGACGTCACCGTCGGCTTGCGCCTTGGCCAGTGCGGCGACGTCCACCAGCAGCGCCTTTGCGGTTGCCTCCTGCACGTTGAGCACCGAACGGATTATCGCGGGGATCTTCGGTTCGATGTTGTGGCACTGGTCGAGCATGTAGGCGATGCCGGCCGCCGGATCCAGAGCGCCGGCCTGCACGATCTCGTGCATGATCCGGAACAGCTGGAACGGGTCGGCGGCGCCGACCATCAGGTCGTCGTCGGCGTAGAAGCGGGAGTTGAAATCGAACCCCCCGAGCTTCCCATCTCGCAGCAGGAACGCGACGATGAACTCGATGTTGGTACCCGGAGCATGGTGGCCGGTGTCGATGACGACCTGCGCCTTATCGCCGAGTTGGACGCAATGCGCGTACGCGGTGCCCCAGTCCGGCACGTCCATCGCGTAGAACGCCGGCTCGAACAACTTGTACTCCAGCAGGATCCGCTGGTTGTCACCGAGCCGCTCGTACACCGCGGTGAGCGCCTCGGCGAGCCGGTCCTGCCGGTCACGGATGCTGTCCTGACCCGGATAGTTCAACCCGTCGGCGAACCACAGTTTGATGTCTCGCGAACCCGTCGCATCGGCTATGTCAACGCACTCGAGCAGGTGATCCAGCGCCTTGCGCCGAACGGCGGGGTCCGGGTTGCACACGCTGCCGAGCATGTAGTCGTCGTCCTGGAAGACGTTTGCGTTGATCGCGCCGATGCGGACGCCCGCATCCTGGGCGTGCGTGGCCAGGTCCGCGTAGTCGTCGACCCGGTCCCACGGGATGTGCAGCGCGACAGTCGGAGCCGCCCCAGTCAAGCGGTGTACGACCGCCGCATCGTCGATCTTCTCGTGCGGCGTTCGAGGCACGCCCTGCTGAGGGAACACCTTGAAGCGGGTTCCAGAGTTGGCGTACGCCCACGAGGCGGTCTCGACCTGCAAGTGTTGCAACGCCACCTGGACGGCTTTCGTGTCACGCATGGGATGTCCTGTCCGGTCTTCGTAGTTTGGTTACCGGCCCGCCGGCGCGGCGCAGGGTCAAACGCCAGCGGGCCGGAAGACGACTAGAAGTCGAAGTCGTCGATGTTGTTGCTGTCGAACACGGTCGGCGGTCCGAGCAGCACCACGCTGCCTTCACCGATCTCGTACTCGCCCAGGTCGCCGGCGCTGAACGTCTCGCCCGGCGCCCCGGTGATCTGGCCGGCCGCCAGCGCAGCACCGGTCCAGGCGGCCAGGTAACCCAACTCCTCCGGGTTCCACAACGCGAACTGCTCGACCGTCCCGTTGTGGACGAACTCGCGCATTTGGTTCGGCGTCCCGAGACCGGTGACGTGCACCTGACCCTTGTAGTCCGAGCCGTCGATGTACCGTGCCGCGGCCGCGATGCCGACAGTGGTCGGCGCGATGATCGCCTTCAGGTCGGGGTGCGACTGGAGCAGACCCTGGGTCTCCTGGAACGACTTCTGGTCGTCGTCGTCCCCGTAGACCGTGGCAACGAGCTCGATGCCCTCGTACTCCGGCTTCTGGAGCTCCTCTTCCATGAGCGCGATCCAGGCGTTCTGGTTGGTCGCGTTCGCGGTGGCGGACAGGATCGCGATCTCACCCTCACCGCCGATCAGGTCGGCGACCATCTCGATCTGAACCTGGGCGATCCCCTCCGGCGATGCCTGGTTGACGAAGACGTCGCGGCAGCTCGCGTCGGTGTCCGAGTCGTACGTAACGATCTTCGCGCCACCGTCCCGGGCCTCCTCTAGCGCGGGGCAGATGGCGTTCGGGTCGTTGGCCGACGTAACGATGACGTCCACGCCCTGCTGGGTCAGCGTGTTGATGTAGCTCACCTGCGAGGACGCGGTGGCGTCGGACGGACCGACCTGGTTGAACTCACCGGCGAACTCGCCGACGGCGGCGTCACCGCCGGCTGCGGCTATGTCGAAGTACGGGTTGTTGATCTGCTTGGGAAGGAAGGTGACCGAGAGACCTTCGGGAACCTCCGCTCCTGGGTCGGCGGCGTCACCCGTCGGTTCTTCGGTTGTCTCGCCGTCCACCTGGGCGTCGTCGTCGCCGTCATCGTCCCGTGTCGTGCCGCCGCAGGCCGACAAGACGAGCAGAGCAGCCGAAACGGCGGCGACCGCTCCTGTTCTCATCGCGCGAGACGTCGGAAGAGTTCTCATGGTGTTAGTCCTTTCGATCTTCTGCGCCGGGCGGCTGCCACGACGCTGGTGACTTGTCCGTGCGTGGAACCGTCGCGAGAGCCCGTCGCCGGGACGCCTCGCGAATTCGAAGGGCGATGTTGGGAATGACCACAGACGCGATCAGGAGCAGGCCGGTGACCATGCTCAGCACGTCCGCGGACACGTTGGCCAGCTGCAGTGCGTTGCGCAGGGCCCCCATCAGCAAGACGCCGGCCAGCACGCCGTGCAGCGCACCCTTCCCTCCGAAGATTGAGACACCCCCCAGCAGCACCGCCGCCACGACGGCCAGCTCGAGCCCCGTCGCGTTGTCGCCGCGAGCGCTGGCGAAGCGGAGCGTCCAGAACACGCCAGCGAAGCCGGCCATCGCTCCGCTGGCCACAAACAACAGGAACTTGGTTCGCAACACCGGGATGCCAGAAAACGCGGCCGCTTCCCGGTTGTAACCAATGACGTACAGCGACCTGCCGAACGGGGTGAAGTGCAGCAGGATCGCGAATACGACCGCGAGGAATACCAAGGGCAGCACGGAGTACGGAATCCATCCGATTTTTCCGGTCGCCAGCGACGTGAAGGACCGGGGGAAGTCCGCGACCGCTTGGTTGCCGAGGACCACGAATGCCAGCCCGCGGTAAAGCGCGAGGGTGCCGATTGTCACAGCCAGTGACGGCAGGCCGAGCACCGTGACGAACAGCCCGTTGATCACACCGAGGACGGCGCCGAGGGCGATACACAGCGGAATGATCGTCTCGATCGGAAGTCCCTCGAGCCACAGCCAGCCCATGGTGGCGCTGCACAGGCCGAGCATGCTGGCAATCGACAGGTCGATCTCGCCGGTGATGATGATCAGCGTGAGCGGCAGCGCCAGCAACCCGATGGCGATCACGTCGAGCAGCAGGAAGCCGGCGTTGCGTTGAGTGGCGAACCCGTCAACGAAAACGCCGGCGACGACCACGGTCAGGGCGAGAACGGCCAGGACGGCGGTCTCCCAGCGGGCCAAGGCCGACCGCAGGCCGCCACGTTCGGGGCCGGGCCGGTCCGGCAGCGCCACAGCCGAGACGTCAGGACGCTCGAAGGCGGTATCACGCACCACGGGGACCACTCCCTTGCAGGCGACGGGCGACTCGAGCCGAGAGCAGCCGGTCCAGCGCGATCGCACCGACGATGAGCATTCCGACGACGGCCTGCTGCCAGAACGGGCTGACCCGCAGCACCGCCAGCGAGCTGCCGATGGTGGTCAACAGGACTGCACCGATGGCTGCGCCATAGACCGTCCCGCTGCCGCCGAAGATCGCCACTCCGCCGACCACGGCGGCGGCGACGACCTGGAGTTCCATCCCGGAGCCGGCGGTCGCGTCAAGCGTCCCGAACCGGGCCGCGTACAGCACACCGGCGAGCCCGGCAAGGGCACCGTTGACGACGAACGCGACCATGATTCGACGCCCGCTAGGGATGCCGTACAGCACAGCGGCTGCCGGATCGGAGCCGATCGCATAGAACTCCCGGCCGCTGCGCAGGTTCCCAAGGCACCAGCCGACGATCAGGACGACGGCCAAGGCGATGAATGCCAGGATCGGTATACCCAGAATCCGCTGAGTGCCGAAGTCGAGGAACGGACGCGGCATGTCCGCGGCGTTGATCTGCCTTCCACCGGCCCAGGCGTAATCAAAGCCTCGGAAGGCGTAGAGCGTGCCGAGCGTGACAACGAGTGCAGGCACCCGGGCCAGCGTGACAAGACCGCCGTTGACAGTCCCAAGGACTGCTCCGAAGGCCATGCCGACGAGAATGACGACGACAATCGGCAGGTTTGGCTGCGCAACGAGCAACGCACCGGTGCCGAAGGCCGTCAGGCCGAGGATCGACCCGACGGACAGGTCGACGTTGCGGGTGATGATCACCAGGCTCTGACCGACGGCGAGGATGACCAGGATCGCTGCGCCGAGCAACAGATCACGGACGCTCTGGGTAGACAGGAAGCGCGGGTTGCTGATCGTGGTGGCCGCAACGAGCAGCACCAGGGCGAGCAGGATGCCGAGTTCTCTGAACCGCATCAATGCCATCGCCACGCCGCCACCGGCAGGACGAGCCACTCCAGCCGCAGTTGTCACACCGGCCGCCCTGCTTCGCCGGTGGCCGCGTACATGATCGACTCTTCGGTCGCCTCGGCTCGTGGGACGTTAGCGACCAGCCGCCCCTCGTGCACGACGAGGATCCGATCCGCCATGCCGAGGACCTCCGGGAGCTCGGATGAGACCATGAGCACCGCTACTCCGTCGTTGGCCAGTTCGGACAGCAGGCGATGGACCTCGGCTTTTGTCCCGATATCGATCCCTCGCGTGGGCTCGTCGACGATCAGTACCCGCGGCCTGGTGGCCAGCCACTTGGCCAGGACGACCTTCTGCTGGTTGCCGCCGGACAGGGTGGAGACCGGGTTGTCGATCGAGGCCGCCTTGACCTTCAGCCGGTCGGTCCACTCGCGCGCAGCCGTCCGCTCACGGCCCGCTGTGAGTAGGCCCCACCGGCTCAGCTCCCGCCGCCTGGTCACGGTGGCGTTGCGGGTGATCGACAGCTCCATGACCAGGCCCTGCTGGCGCCGATCCTCCGGGACCAGCGCGATGCCCGCTGCCATGGCGGAGCCCGGATCACCCTTGGGAAGAGTCGTCCCACCGACCCTGACCTCACCCGAGTCGTAGTGATCCACCCCGAAGGCGGCCCGGACGATCTCGCTGCGGCCGGCTCCCACCAGACCGGCGAGGGCGACGATCTCGCCCGCCTTGACCTCGAACGTCACGTCAGCGAAGACACCGGCCTGGGTGAGTCCGGATACCTCCAGGACGGTGTCGCCGGCCTCTGCCTCATTCTTCGGGAACAGCGCCGAGATTTCCCGTCCGACCATCCGGCGGACCAGTTGATCGACGGACAGGTCACTGACCGGGTCGCTGGAGACGAACTGGCCGTCCCGCATCACGGTGACCCGCTGGCAGAGGGTGAACACCTCGTCCAGCCGGTGCGAGATGAAAAGGACGGCCGCGCCCGAGTCTCGGAGCGATCGCGCTACCGCGAACAGGCGGTCCACCTCGTGACCGGACAGCGCGGCGGTCGGTTCGTCCATCACGAGCACCCGGGCGTCCAGGGAGATGGCCTTGGCGATCTCCACGATCTGCTGGTCGGCGATCGAGAGGCCGCGCGCCGGCCGATCCGGGTTGATCCGGACGCCGAGCCGGCCGAACAACTCGTTCGCCTGTCGCCGCATCGCGCCGCGGTCGATCCGCCGCCAGCCACGGACCGGCTGGCGGCCCATGAAGATGTTCTCGGCGACCGATAGGTCGGGGAACAGCGTTGGCTCCTGGTAGATCACCGCGATGCCCGCCGCTTGTGCGTCGGCGGCACCGTCGAAGCGCACCGGCGAACCGTCGAGCAGCACGCTGCCGGTGTCCGGCTGGTGCACACCGGCGAGGATCTTCACGATCGTCGATTTGCCCGCGCCATTCTCGCCGACCAGGGCGTGCGCCTCGCCCGCGTAGAGGTCGAGTTGCGCGTTGCGCAATGCGGCGACCGCCCCGAAGTGCTTCGAGACGTCCCGCATGGCTACGACCGGCGCTTCGGTTGGGGTTCCCGGCGATGCGGCCGTCGTGCCTTCGGGGTGGGTCATCGGCGATCCTCTACTCGTGATCGTCTATGAATCGTTTCAACGATTGGGACAGAGATTAGGGGCGGTGCGGCGGCGACGTCAATGGTTTGTTACCTGCTTGTTGCCAAAGGGGACGTGGCCGGATGCGGACACGGTGTGGTGTTGCCTTCGCGCAGCGTCCTTGCCAAAGTCGAGCGAACGGGCGAAACTCCATTGATTCGTTTCAAAGGCGCTACGGTTAACGCAGATTAGGGGAAGGGCCTAGAAGAGGGACGATGGCGGCGGCCAACATCAGAGAAGTGGCCCGGCGGGCGCGGGTTTCGGTCGGGACGGTCAGCAACGTGCTGAACCGGCCCGAGAGTGTTGCCGAGGCCACCAGGCAGCGCGTGATGGCAGCGATCGACGAGCTCGGCTTCGTCCGCAACGAGGCTGCCCGTCACCTCCGCGCCGGCCGCAGCCGCACCGTCGGCTTCGTCGTCCTGGACGTGGCGAACCCGTACTTCACCGACGTCGCCCGCGGTGTGGAGGGCTTGGCCGACGAGCATGACGCGATGGTCGCGCTGTGCAACAGTGGCGATGATCCGGAGCGCGAACGCCGGCACGTCAAGCAGCTCGAAGAGCAGCGCGTGCTCGGCATCCTCATCACGCCGGTCGAGAACGATAACCCGTACCTCGAACAGGTGGCGGCCCGCGGCACGCCGGTCGTCCTCGTCGACCGCGGCGCTGGGCACAACCAGTGCTCGGTGGCCGTTGACGACGTACTCGGCGGCCGGCTTGCCGGAACGCACCTGCTCGAACAGGGGCACCGGCGGCTCGGCTTCGTCGGCGGTCCGCTGTCGATCAAGCAGGTCGCAGATCGCAAGGCCGGCCTGCACGCTGCGATCAACGACCTCAACGGCACCGGTGCCGACGTCGTGGTCATCAGCCGGCCGTACCTAACGGTTGACGAGGGCCGCCGCGCGGCCGAGGACATCGTCGGCATGCCACCCGGCGAGCGTCCGACCGCCGTGTTCTGCGCGAACGACCTGCTCGCTCTTGGGTTGCTGCAAGAGCTCACCCGCCACCGCCTGCATGTGCCCGACGACATCGCCATCGTGGGCTACGACGACATCGGCTTCGCGAGCGCCGCGACTGTCCCCCTCTCGTCGGTGCGCCAACCGCGCGAGCAACTCGGCCACGCTGCTATCGAGCTGCTATTGGACGAAGTGGAACACAGGAGCCGGCACCGGCATCGCCAGGTCGTATTCCAGCCCGAGCTCGTGGTGCGCGAGTCCAGCCAGCACACCCGCGCACGATGAAAGTCGCACTATTCATCACCTGCCTCGTCGACGGGTTGTTCCCGGACGTCGGCAAGGCGACTGTCACGCTGCTCGAGCGCCTCGGCCACCGGGTCGAAGTGCCGCTCGACCAGACGTGTTGCGGCCAGATGCACCTCAACACCGGCTACACCCGCGAAGCTCGACCGATGGTGCGGGGCTTCGCTGGGACGTTCGCCGGCTATGACGCCATCGTGGCGCCGTCTGGTTCGTGTGTGGGTTCGGTGCGGCATCAGCACCCCGCCGTCGCGCGCCGCATGCGGGACGACGCCCTGGCCCGCCAGGTCGACGATGTCTCCGGGCGGGTATACGAGCTGTCGGAGTACCTGGTCGACGTACTCGGTGTTGAGGATGTCGGCGCGAGATACCCGCATCGCGTCACTTACCACCCCACCTGCCACTCGTTGCGGCTGTTGCGCGTCGACGACAAGCCATTGCGGTTGTTGCGCAACGTCCGCGGGCTTGATCTCCTCGAGCTGCCGGACGCCGACCAGTGCTGCGGATTCGGCGGGACGTTCGCCCTCAAGAACGCCGATGTGTCGGCCGCCATGCTGGCCGACAAGATGACGAACGTACTTCGGACGGATGCCGAGGTCGTGACGGCAGGCGACTCGTCCTGCCTGATGCACATCGGCGGCGGGCTGTCGCGGCTGCGCTCGGGCGTACGTCCCGTCCACCTGGCCGAGATCTTGGCGGCGACATGACCACCTTTCTCGGGCTTCCGACCGCGCCACCGGGCGTGGGACATCTCAGCAGCGGCAGGCCGTTCCCGGCCGCGGCCCGCACTGCCCTCGCCGACAACCAGCTGCGCAGCAACCTCGGCCACGCGACATCGACGATCCGGACCAAGCGGGCCCGCGCAGTCGCCGAGGTGCCGGACTGGCCGCAACTCCGCGCCGCCGGTGCCGCGATCAAGGACGACGTGCTGGCCAATCTCGACCGGTACCTCGTGCAGCTCGAAGAGCAGGTCACCGCCCGCGGCGGCACTGTCCACTGGGCCCGCGACGCCGCCGAGGCGAATGAGATCGTCACCCGGCTGGTGCAGGCCAGCGGCGCCCGCGAGGTGGTCAAGGTCAAGTCGATGGCCACCCAGGAGATCGGGCTCAACGAAGCGCTCTCGGCGGCCGGCATTGCAGCATGGGAGACAGACCTGGCCGAGCTCATCGTCCAGCTGGGTCGCGACTCCCCCAGCCACATCCTGGTACCGGCGATCCACCAGAATCGCACCGAGATCCGCGACATCTTCGTCCGCGAGATGGCTGCCGCAGGTCGGCCGGCGCCGGACGGGCTCACCGACGAGCCGGCCGCGCTGGCCGAGGCCGCCCGGCTGCACCTGCGGGAGAAGTTCCTGTCCGCGCAGGTCGCGATCTCCGGCGCCAACTTCGCGGTCGCCGAATCCGGCACGCTGGCCGTCGTCGAGTCCGAGGGCAACGGCCGGATGTGCCTGACCCTGCCGCGAACGCTGATCACCGTGATGGGCATCGAGAAACTCGTCCCTGCGTGGCGCGACCTCGAGGTCTTCCTGCAACTGCTCCCCCGCTCCAGCACCGCCGAGCGGATGAACCCGTACACGTCAATGTGGACGGGCGTGACGCCGGGGGACGGTCCTTCGGAGTTCCATCTGGTGTTGCTGGATAACGGTCGCACCGCGACCCTGGCCGACCCCGAAGGACGGTCCGCGCTGCGCTGCATCCGCTGTTCGGCCTGCTTGAACGTGTGCCCGGTGTACGAGCGCACCGGCGGGCATGCCTACGGCTCGGTGTACCCCGGGCCGATCGGCGCGGTGCTCAGCCCCCAATTGACCGGGGTGGACGCCAACAAATCGCTGCCGTACGCGTCCAGTCTGTGCGGCGCCTGCTACGACGCCTGCCCGGTCGCCATCGACATTCCGACGATGCTCGTGCACCTGCGAGAGCGCGTCGTGGATTCCGGACGGGGCCGGGCTGTCCCGTCCCCCGAGCGGGTGGCGATGGCGGCTGCCGCCTGGACCATGCGGAAGCCGTCGCGATGGCGGCGGATCCTGCGGCTCGGCCGGTGGGGACGCCCGTTGGTGCGACGGCGGGCCTTGCCACCTCCGCTTACGGCGTGGACAGCGGCGCGGGACGTCCCGATGCCGCCCAAGCAGACCTTCCGAGACTGGTGGACCGAGCGCGCATGAACGTCCGGGACGAGGTGCTGGCGCGAATTCGTGCTGCGTTGCGAGATCGTCCCGCCGCTCCGGATGTGGTCCGGGACTACCGCACCGCGGATCACGTGGACGAGCGGAATCCCGACGCGTTGGCTGATCTGTTGGCTGAACGACTGGTGGACTACCGGGCGACAGCCCGGCGGTGTCGGCCGGACGAGGTTTCGGCCGCCGTGGCCACGTCACTCAACGAACGCGGAGCGCGGCGCATCGTCGTCCCTGATGGGCTGCCGGCAGCGTGGCTCGACAAGGCGGAGGGCATCGAATTCGTCACGGACGACCCAGGACTCACGCCGGTTCGACTGGATGCCCTGGACGGGACGATCACCAGCTGTGCCGTTGCCATCGCGGAGACCGGGACGATCGTTCTCGACGCCGGAGCCGGACAGGGACGTCGCGCGCTGACGCTCGTCCCCGACTACCACCTCGTGATCGTGCCGCGCGACAAGATCGTGCCGTCCGTCCCCGCCGCCATCGCCCGGCTGGCCGCTACCCGTCCGCTGACGTGGATCAGCGGACCGAGCGCAACCAGCGACATCGAGTTGCAGCGCATCGAAGGCGTGCACGGACCGCGCACGCTGGAAGCGATCTTGGTAGGGGCGGGATGACGTGGGCCGCCACAGCGCCACCGCGGCCGGCGAACCTTGGACCTCGTTGACTCACGTCAAGTGCCCCCGGCGAGGGTTATTCGTTGACTCATCCATTGCCCGCGAGAAGATGAGCCCAATGCGTTTGGCCTTGTGTTCGTACGTGTGTTTCGATAGTGTGTGAGTAGTGGGCGAGGCTGATGGCCGCCAGAGTTGAGTTTCGACGAGTGCCGATGTGACCGGTCCGGTTCAGACCCGGACCAACCGCTGTCGTGTTTGTGCGGATCCACTCCGAAAGGGTGTTGGTCATGTCGGCCGCAACTCCACCACCGGACCGGGAGGGTCCCGGCACGCCCGGTGTCCCGGTTCCGGTGCCGGAGGAGATGGCGGTGGCACCGCCGGGTGCGGTGCTGGCCGGGATGCTCGAGGACGTCGAGATCGAGCAGGTGTCAGGTCATGACACCGTCACGGTGATGCTCGCCGAGTACCGGCTCATGTGCCGACAGCAGGCACGGTTCTACCGGGCGGTCCTTGAAACCGGTTCGCGCAAACCGTTCTCGCTCACCACGGTCCAGCGGCTGGCTGTACCAGGCGAGTTCGCCGCCGAGGAGGCGCGGGCAGCTCTGGTGTGGTCGAGGACCCGGGCCGAGCGGGTGTTCGGCTTCGCGCTGGACATCTTCTGCCGGCTGCCGGTGCTCGGCCAGGCCATGCTGGCCGGCGAATTGGACGAGCCCCGGGCACGGGCCTTCGTTGACTGGACGACCGGACTGACCGATGCGCAGGCCGAGACGGTGTGTGCCCAGCTGTTGCCCGAGGCGCCGGCGTTGACGGTCGGCGAGCTGATCGACCGGATCAAGCGGGCCTGCCTAGCCATCGATCCGGACTGGGCCCACAAGCGGTATCGCGAGGCAGTGCGCACTCGGCGGGTACACGGATCGAGGAACCCCGAGGCACCGCGAACCTCGGCGGCTACTCCCAACCCATCGACCGTATCGCCGCAGCCGCCGAGCGCATCGACACCCTCGCCCGCGCCTGCAAACGTGCCGGTGACCGGCGCACGATCGACCTCATTCGTTCCGACCTGTTCCTAGGCCTGAACGACGGCACCTTCGAAGGCATGACCGAGCACGAGATCGTCGCCTACGTGCTCGCCCACCCCTACGTCGAACCCGACCACGACACCAACAACGTAGGCGACCGTGGCGACGGCGACAGCGACGGCGGTGGTCACGGCGAGCCTGGCGGCGCGGCGGGCGGCCCGGGCGGCCCGCCGGCCGGAGACGACGGACCCACCAGCGGCGCACATGATGCCCGCACGCGTGGCCGGCCGACCGACGATGGCGCCGGCAACCACGCACCCGGCGACAACACACACGGCCAACCGAGCGGCGACAGTCACGGCCGCAGCGCACCCGGTGACAGCACACACGGCCAACCAGCCGGCGACGGCTCCAGCAATGGTGCGCCAGAGGGCGGCACGCGTGGCCGGCCAGCCGCCAGCGACGAGGCGGCGTCCACTGAAGAAGCGGCCGAAACCCCGAGCAGCGCCTCCGCCCCGATAGCGGCGCCCTCGCCCACCCGGTGGGCGGCCCCAGAAGTGCGGGTCGAGTTGGCCACGCTGCTCGGGATCAACGAACATCCAGCCCAGATCCCGCCCTGGGGATACGTGCCGGCCGCGCTGGTCCGCCACCTAGTCGCCGACATGAACGCGGCCCACTGGCGATACGTGGTCTGCGACCCAGCCGGCCGCGCCAGCCACGGCGGGCTGATCCACGCCCGCCTGCCACCGGCAGCGGCCAACCAGTACGGCGCGACTCGCGGCGCGGCGGCATCATCGAGATCGCCGTCGCAGCCGGCGAACTCGGGAGCATCGCAGCCACGCAACCAACCAACAGCCGGTGGAAACCGGTACTGGTCGAACTGGCCAGAAACGCCGAAACCCGCGGAGCAGACCCAGACACCGACCCCAACAACACCACCCGGCGAACCCCGGCATCGGCCCTGCGACGGTGGATCCAGCTGCGCGACCGGCAATGTGTCCACCCATGCTGCCGAGCCCCGGCCCGCACCACCGACCAAGACCACCGCGTCGGCTACGCCCAAGGCGG
>DASUUH010000023.1:0-34513 GCA_036374175.1 Jiangellaceae bacterium
CAGCAACCTGGTCATGTACGACCGGCAGACCGAATCGTTGTGGCCGCAGCTGACCGGCCAGGCCGCCGTTGGTGTGATGACCGGGGTGCAACTGGAGTTCGTCCCGGTGTTCCCGGTTGGGTGGGCCGCCTTCCGCGAGGCCCATCCGGACGGCTGGGTCCTGTCCCGAGACACCGGGTACTCCAGGGACTACGGCCGCAACCCGTACCTCGGATACGACACGGACCCGGGGCGGGATCCGCTGTTCGGTGCGCCGACCGACGATGAGCGACTGCTTCCGCTGGAGCGGGTCATCGCACTCGAGGGTGGCGGCGAGACGGTTGCGGTTCTGCGCAGCCTCGTCGAGCAAGCCCGAGTGCTCACGGAGACGGTCGGTGGACAACCGCTTGTGCTGCTGTTCACCTCGATGATGCCGCGGCACGCGTGCTGCTTGTGCTCCGGGCAAAGTCCGCAGTCCCATGGGCAGCCGTCTCGCACTTTGGTCTGGGATGTGAGCGGGATGGTGCCCGGCTTGTTGAATCGGGCGCTATCCATGTACATCTGCGCGTCGCCGTAGACCAGTCCTCGAACCAACCGTGGTCACGGCACCGCTTCCGCAGGTAGACCTTGTCGTCACGGATGTTGACCTGCGCGTCGACAACCGCCTTACACACTGGGCACACACCGACTTGGTGTACTCGACGAATACCTCGTCGCGGTCTCGCTTGGTCGGCGGCTCATGCATAGCCCCAGCATGACGAGAACCCCGCGCAATGTTCGTGAGCGCGGTCACCGAGCGGCGACCTATCTCGGGCTACCGCAGGACGGGGCCAGCAGGAGGGTCACGCCGGTCGCGAGGAACAGCCCGGTAAAGAGTCACGGAATGTCGGAGAATTCTCCTTCGACCGGATGTTGCATTAATTCATTCGACACATTGCGCACATTGACCTTGGAAAGCTGCTCGACTGGGGTTGCAAGGTAAGTCCGATTGACGTACGGGGGAAACATTATGCGCCCAAAAGAATGATCGCTTTGGCGCTCACTATGCCGCTTGCAATGGCGGTGGCGACCGGTACGGCCAGCGCGCAAGATGAGGCCACGGTCTCAGTGCTGCACGGCGTGCCTGATCTGACAGTGGATGTCTTCGCGAACGGCGAAGAACTGATTCCAGGCTTTGAGCCGGGCACCCTGACCGACCCGCTGACTCTTCCGGCGGGCAGCTACGACATCGAGATCTTCGCAGAAGGCGAAGGGCCAGATGGCGACCCGGCGATCGAGGCGGCCGGTGTCGAGGTGCCTGGCGGGGCGAACGCCACCATTGTGGCCCACCTGAGCGAGGGCGGTGACCCGACGGCCACTGTGTTCGTCAACGACGTATCCGAAGTTGCGGCCGGTGATGCCCGGGTGACGGCGCGCCACGTCGCGGCGGCGCCGGCGGTGGACGTGCGGGTCAACGAGACGCCTACGTTCGAGGGACTCACCAACCCGAACGAGGCAACCGCGGACGTGGCCGCCGGAACCATCTCGGCCGATGTCGTCTTGGCCGGTAGCGACGACGTTGTGCTCGGTCCAGCAGACCTCAATCTGGCCGAGGGCACCAGCACGATCGTCTACGCCTGGGGCAGCGCCGAGGACGAGAACCTTGACCTGGCAGTGCAGACCATCGACGGACTGGGCGCCGCACCGAACGGAGTTCCCGCAGGAGAGGCCGGGCTGGCTGATTCCAGTTCGACGGCTGGTCTGTGGATTCTCGGGCTGGCTGTGGCGCTATTCGCTGCCGCGGCAGCGGTCCTGGTCCGGAGGCGGACGACCATTGGAGCCCGCCACTGATCGGAGCAGGTCTCACGAGGAGTCGTTCCGGTTGGTCGATCCTGGCCACCGGAGCGCTCCTTGCGGTGCTCGCCGGGTGCGCGGGCGAGACCCAGCCCGTTGCGGAGCTGTCCGCGCCGTCGCCGGCGACCACGAACCCGCAGTCTCCCGGCCCGGTCGCGACGATTGAGCTTGAGCTCACCGGCCCGGAGGTACCGCGGTCGCCGGCCACAGTTGCTCCCGCTGAACCGCCGGATGCGCCGGTGAGCATTGAGCTTTCCGCCGTGAACGTCAGCGCGGAGGTGGTGCCGGTGGGCATCGCCGACGACGGCCAAATGGAGTTGCCACCCCATCCGGACGTCATCGGGTGGTACCGCTTCGGTCCCACCACCGGGAGCGGAGCCGGCTCCATTGTCATGGCGGGGCACGTGGACTCCCGTACGTACGGGCTGGGTCAGTTTGTCCGGCTCCACGAGTCGCAGGTGGGGGATGAAGTCCTCGTGCGGACCGAGTCGGGGTTGGGCCTGAGGTACACGGTCGTGGACGTGCTGAGCATGCCGAAAGCCGAGTTGCCGCTCGCGGATGTCTTCAGCCGCGAGGGAGATGAGCGGTTGCTGCTCATCACCTGCGGCGGTGAGTTCGACCGGCAGCAGGGCTACGCCGACAACATCATTGTCACCGCAGTCCCTGCTTGATCGCCTCATCCCCCACGCTCGCCCTGCCGATGCGGGGCGAAGGCGATGCCCGAATTGCACAACGGACAGTACGTGACGGTGACCGGGACCTCGTCGGTTCGGTCGTTCACGATCTCGTGCCACATTGCTCCTAACGGCCACCGCGACTACGAGCACCGGCGTCCGATGACGGTACTGAGTTCTTGTTCGCACAGCGCGAAGGGGTTACCGTACCGAGGTGACCGAACGTTCGGTAGATCCCCCCACCGCGCCAGCCGATACGGCGCTCCGGATCAGGCGGGCAGCGGTGCTGCTGTTCGCCCAGCGCGGTTACGCGGCGACGAGCATCAGAGACATCGCCAGGGCCGTCAACATGACCAACGCCGGCATCTACCACCACGTGACGAGCAAGGAAGCCCTTCTCGCCGACCTCATGCGGGTCGGCCACGTCAGGTTGATTGCGTCTTCTGATCAGTTGCTGGCCGGAATCGAACGTCCCGCCGAGCGGCTCGCCACCCTGATCACCTCTTTGACCGCCATTCATGCGCTCAACCCGATGACGACCCGGGTGATGGACGGTGAGCTGCGATCACTCACACCCGGCTCCGCGGCCCACGGGGAGATCATCGAACTGCGTGACGCGTATGAGGCCGAATGGCGACGCACAATCGCCGACGGTGTCTCGCGTGGTGCGTTCGACGTCGCCGACGAGCGGCTGGCTCGGCTGGCCCTCATGTCCATGTGCACCGGCACCAGCGAGTGGTACCGCCCCGACGGCGAGTCCTCGTTGGACCAAGTGTGTGCCCAGTTCGTCACCATCGGCCTGGCCGCAGTCAATGCGACCGGGCCGGCTGGTGAGCCCCAGTTCGATCCCACCGTGCTACCGGTCTACCCGTGGGAGCCGCAATGACCGTTCTCGAGTTGCTCCAGCGAGGCGTCGCCCAGTACGGCGGGCGCGAGTTTCTGCGCTTTCCTGCCGAGTCCCGGTCGCTCACCTTCGCAGAGGCGGACGAGCGAAGCGATCGTATGGCCCAGTCGCTCATCGATCGCGGCGTCCGGCCGGGCGACCGGGTGGCCGTAATGCTCGACAACGTTCCGGAATGGCCCTTGAGCTGGTTCGCCATCCTTAAAACCGGTGCAATCATCGTCCCAATCAATGTCCGCTACCGGGCGGCGGATCTGGACTTCGTGCTGACCGATTCCGGCGCGAGCGGGGTCATCACGTCACGCTCGTACGCCTCACTTGTCGAAGAGACCGGCGGGACCGTCTGGCCCGTCGACACCCTGGGCGACGCCGACCGGGCCACGGCTGTCACCGCGCGACCCAGCGACATCGCCAACTTCCAGTACACGTCCGGCACGACAGGCTTTCCCAAAGCGTGCATCCTCACCCATGAGTACTGGACCGACAACGCCCAGGTCATCGCCGACGGTGTCGGGCTGCGCGCCAACGACGTGATGAGCATCGCCCAGGCCTTCTCCTACCTGGACCCGCAGTGGGCAACTCTCATGTGCCTTGTTGGCGGCATTCCCGTCGTGGTGCTGCCCCGGTTCTCCGCGTCCGGCTTCTGGAAGTCGGTTCGCGAAGAGGGTGCGACTCTGACCTACGTGCTCGGCACGATGCCGCTCCTGCTCTACAAGCAGCCACCCGATCCCCTCGACCGCGATCACCGCATGCGGCTGGTGCTCTGCTCCGGCATCCAGCCCGATCTCCACCAGGCCCTCGAGGATCGGTGGGGGGCGCTATGGCGCGAGTTGTACGGCTCGACCGAGAGCGGGCTCGACCTCATGGTTCCTGCCGCTGACACGGCGAGCGTCGGGACGGGCGCGCTCGGCCAACCGCCGCCCGGCAAGGAGGTCAAGGTGCTCCCCGACACGGGCGAGATCGTGGTGCGCGGGCGGCCCATGATGAAGGGCTACTGGAATTATCCCGACGTCTTCGGCGACGGCTGGTACCACACCGGCGACCTCGGCGTCGTCGACGAACACGGCAATATTCACCATGCCGGGCGGCTGAAAGACATGGTCCGCCGTGGCGGTGAGAACATCTCGTGCGCCGAGGTGGAGCGTGTCCTCACCCAACATCCCGCCGTGCTGTCGGCCGCGCTCGTGCCGATTCCCGACGACCTGTGGGGCGAACTGCCCAAGGCGTTCATCCAACTACAGCCGGGCCATCAGCCCATCAAGGACACCGCGCTGAGCATTGCCGATCACGCCCGCAATCGGCTGGCGAAGTTCAAGGTGCCTGAGTACATCGAGTTCGTCGACGGGTTCTCGCTCACCCCGTCGGCTCGTATCGAGAAGCACCAACTGCTTCAGCCCGAGCGGGACCAGCGCGCGAATTCCTGGAGGACAACATGATCGGCGTGACCGTATTCGACGAGGTCACCGTGGTGACGCTCCAGCGCCCCGACAAGCTCAACGCGCTCACGTCCGACATGCGTCGCCGGCTCGCCGCCGAGGTCCGCGCGTCGACGGCGCGTGGCATTGTCGTGACCGGCGCTGGGCGAGCGTTCTGTGCGGGCGAAGACCTTTACGAGGCCCGCAATCTGTCCCTGGTGGAGGAGGTAGAGACCTTCCATGACCTCACCAGGTCCGTGCTGGAGACTCGAGTGCCCGTCGTCGCGGCGATTAACGGCCTCGCCGTCGGCGGCGCCGCCGAGTGGACGCTCTGCTTCGACGCCCGCATCGGCACCCCCGCGGCCGAGTACTTCCTGCCGGAGAACGGCATTGGCCTCAGCATCTCCAACGCCTCAAGCTTCCTGTTGCCGCGCCTTGTAGGCGGACGGGCGTTGCGGATGGTGCTGGACCGGCCGCGGCTCAACGCCAAGCAAGCCTTGGCTGCCGGGCTGCTTGACGAGATCGTCGAGCCGGATACCTTGATCGACACCGCCATCGACCTGGTCCGGCGATGGACCGAACCGGGCACAGCGACGGCAGTGCACCTGGAGTTGCTGCGTCCGTCGCTGGACGAGGTCGAGCACGCCTTCGCCAGCGAAACCGAGGCTGCCAAGCAGGTTGAGGACAGCGGCATCGCCGCGCTCGGCATGGAACGCTTCGCCAATCGCAAGAACTGACGCCATGATTTGGACTTGTCCGGCCGAACGCCGGTCCCGCCACAGGTAGCAGGCCTGTCCGGCCGGACAAGTGGGGGCGACCGTCAGCGTTTCGGACCGGCCGGGGATCGTGTCCCGGACATGATCGTGTCCAATATGTCGGCGACTGTCCGGCGACCCAACTGATCGGATATCGCCGCTTGAACATCGGCATAGACGTCTTCCAGCACGGGGGCGATGCCAGCTCCGACTGGGCACTCCTGGTTCGGCTGATGGGGGTGGAGACCGAATGGCCCGTCTTCCGCGAGTGCGGCGCTGATGTGCTGGAGGGTGATGGTCGCGGCCGGTCGACCCAGCGACCATCCGCTGCCGGGGCCGCGGCCCGCGACGTGGACCAGGCCAACCCGCCGCAGTGGAGCCAATACGCGCCTGATCTGTACGGGATGGTTGGCGAGGCTCGTAGCGATCTCGGCTGAGGTCAGCGAGGCACGACCGCGCCGGGATGCCAGTTCCAGCCAACACAGGGCATGCACGGCGGTCGTCAGTTGAGCGTTCTTGCTCACGGCCGCACCTCCCGCCAAGGCCTCCCACAAGTTGTCGATGACCGACACCCATACTAACGTGTAACAAGTTTTGCTACACATTCTGAGGCGGTGTCATGGTGGACAAGGTCAACGGAGGCGGTCCGAGGTTCTCGGCTGCCGACGTCGTCGAGCTTCGTCAATACACGCTGCATCCCGGGACGCGGGACACACTCGTGCGGGTCTTCGAAGACCACTTCATCGAGGGGCAAGAGCAAGTGGGCATCCGGATCGGTGGCATCTTTCTCGACGACAACGATCCGGACAAGTTCGTCTGGTTCCGCGGCTTCGCCGACCTTGACCAGCGGCTCGATGCGCTCCAGCGTTTCTACTTCGGGCCGATCTGGGCCAAGCACCGCGACGTCGCCAACGGCACGATGATCGATAGCGACAACGTCCTCCTCTTGCGACCGACCGTTCCCGCGCACCGCACGGCAGAGCCCGCGCCGGCCGTTGATCGTCGACCCGGCGAGGAACGGGTCCACGTGTCGGTGTACACGTACTCCGCCGACCTTGAGCTGGAGGCCTGGCTGAGCACCGATCTCCATCACATCCTGGAACGCGAGCTAGACGCGTCAGTGGCGACGTGGCGTTCCCACCCGGGGCCGAACCGATTCACCAGGCTGCCGGTCCGCGAGGACAACGTGTTCGTGTGGGCCGCTTCTTTCCCCGACCGAGATGCGCGAGAGCGCGCCCTCGATCGACTGTATGCCTCCCCCCGATGGGCTGCTAAGGTCGCACCGATAATCGCCAGCCGCATTGTCGCTCAAGGCCTTGACTTGCGCCCAACCCGCCGTTCCCAGCACCCGCGTCCGGTAACTCAGCTTGTCCGGCCGGACAGGTCTCCCACCTGCGGCGGCACCACCGTTCAGCCGGACAGGTCTTAGGCCGTCACCACCGCCGGCACGCCGTGAAGCAGTAGCGCAATCTTGCCGTCGTCAACGGCTCTGCTCAATTACGGGCCATGCCATCCACAACTTCACCGAGTGGCGCAGGCAGTACCCCGCAGAAGTCCGCTACCACGTCCGACGGATCACAACAGGACAAGACCTGATCGTCGCGGAGATATCAGTTTCGTACGATTACGGTGCGCCGATGTTCGCGGTACAGATACTCGAGTTCCGTGATGACAAAGTCGCGCGCGAAAGGATTTACGTGATGGACGGATGGGCGGCGCCCGCGTGGCGCGCAGCCTGGCGCTCCGACACACCCGCGGAGCCGTAGGAGTAAGAGTCCGTTACTGACCTTCCTGTGTGTCGTCAAGCTGCGAAAATCTCACCGGCGACGGCAAAGCCGCCGGCCGCAGGTAGCGACGCCTTCTGTACGAAACAATGTCAGAACCGGTTTTAATCAGGCCACGTTACACCCACCCATGGGCAGCACTTGAGGTCTCATCCGGAAAGCGATTGGTGGAATCGGAAGAATTGGTCGGGGTCGTACTTCGCCTTGATGTGCACAAGTCGACTGTGGTTCTTCCCGTAGTAGGCATGCGCCCAGTCTTGAAGATCGGGATCTGGGAAGTTGGGATACACGCCTCCCGTGCCCCATGGGTGTACGAGCTCCCACGACTGCCTTAGCCAATCTTGGGCGGACTTACGTCCTGTCGTGGTGGCATCGGGGTCCAGTGTGACCAGGTGTTGGACGATGAACAGCTCTTCGCGGTGAACGAAAGCAGTGGCACCCGGGGCCACCCGGTTATACGCGCCGCCCCACGGCGTGAAGGTCACCTCCCGCGACTGGCCTCCGTTCAAACCGCGGGGAAGAACTTCTGCCAGTGCTGCGATCACCTCGCGCGGGAGCGAGCGCCTGAAGAACTCTGATTTGGTGAACAGCTGGCCGGCGGCTGATGGCGGCGGTGCAGGAGCCTCGTCACGCCAATCGTCCACCGGTCCAACCCCGTCGAGGTACCGCCGCGCCTCTCGGTAGGACACTTGCCGGCGAGATGCCGAGGCAGGGTCGACCCCCGCCCGCACGACGAGTTCATCGAGAAGTTCTGCGGCGTCGCCATCGCTGCCGATCATGGCGCCGAAGATGTCTGCTACGGGCGGCCGCTCGCCACCGTCAGTGACGCTCAACCGCAAGGTGGCGTCCAGCTCGTCGGGCCCGCTCGGTGCCCATTCCTGCCACGCCTGGATCAACCTTTCGGCGCAGGTGAGTGGCCACACTAAGTGGAAGATCGTGGTCGTCGGCACAGGGATGGTGCCGAAGCTGAAGGACGTGACAACTCCGAAGTTGCCGCCGCCGGCACCTCGCATCGCCCAGAACAAGTCCTCATTGTGATTCCGGTCGCACTCGACGACGTGACCGTCCGCGAGGACGACTTGCGCGCGTAGCAGATGGTCACAGGTGAGGCCGTGCTTCCGGCCGAGTATCCCGAGCCCGCCGCCGAGTGTGAGACCGGCGATCCCGACAGAGTGACTGGAGCCGGCAGGAAGAGTAAGGCCGTGCACCTGCAATGCGTCGTAGAGCCTGCCGAGACGTACGCCGGCGCCTACCGTTGCCACACTCTCCACGACCGACACGGCATCCATGGGCGTCACGTCGATGACCACCCCTTCGGTAGACGAACGCCCCGCAACGGAGTGCCCTCCACTTCGGATTGCCACCGGCAGGCCGTGCCGCCTCGCAAAGGCAATCGTCGCAGAAACGTCCGCCGGATTCCCGCAGAAGACGATCGCATCCGGTAGCACGTTCTGAAACCGGGCCATCTCAACCCTGCGTGCCACGCCATAGTCGGACGAGTCCGGCAGGACGACTCGGCCGTCAATCGCCCCCTGTAGTGCCTTCCACTCAGGAGCGCTACGTGTCATGCCCTCAACCCCACCTTGCTGCGCCGGCCGGCCAGCAGCCGATGACGGGTACGCGGTAAATCACCCCAAAGCCGAATGCACAACTGTCGGTGACCGCTACGTAGCCGCGACTCCACAACGGCGGTCGGGATGCCCAAGATGTGGCCGATGTCCTCGTGGGAGAAGTTCTCAACGTCGGCAAGATGAACCACGATCCGCAGGTCGTACGGAATCGACTGCAGCGCCGCTCGGACCTCGCCGACGCACAAGTGGGCCTGCGCACTGGTGGTGAGCTCGGCTAGCTGGCGGAGTGCGCCGCCCTGTTTCCGGTGGGCTTCGACGAAGGTAGCGGTGAGGATCCGGTACAGCCAAACCCTGAAATCCGTTCCCGGTGCGACCTCATGGAATTTGACATAGGCACTGGCGAAGACGTCCTGCACCAAGGTTTCGGCGTCTGTAGGTTCACCTGTCATGCACAACGCGGTGCAGTAGATCCGGTCCAGATGCGGCAGTGCGTCGCGCTCGAACGATCCGATGGGTTGCGGGGCGGCCGCCACGACTGGATTGGCTTGCAGCGCCGGTTGCTCCTGGCTCGGCAGGTCGCAATACGACGTCGGCCCGGTGGAGAGGCTTGTCGCCGGTGAGGTTCTTCTCGAGGCTTCGGCCACACGGATACGAACGCGCTTCACGTGTCAACTCCTCCCAAACCAGTCGGTTGTTGCTTCTCCCGGGTACCGTCCGTTTTGGTGCTGACGCGGCGCCGGACGGGGCAGTGGTGGATTCTCAACGGCGCCGCGTCAGCGGTCTCGTCGTGGCAACCCGGCATACGCGACGGACGGCGCACTGCGCCGCCTTACCGGGCTGCTTGCCATGTGTTGCGCCTCGATCGCACGCCCTTTCACGATCGCGGGGCGCACAAATTCGGTCATGAGGGCGGGTGGGCTTTCGTGTTCGCTTGACGGTGGTGGTCTAGCAGTACGACGAGACAGCCGGCGCGAATGTGACGTGGGCGGGCTCAGCCATCCATCCCGCGCCGTCTAGAACGCGATACCAACTCGGAGGCACTCACTATCGGCCTGAGGTCCGCGCAACGGGTTGGAGAAGGCGATCACCTTGTAGCCGTCTGATAAATCGGCCTGCCTCGCCTAGCCCGCCGGCCGGTGCCTGGCCCGGCAGCAGGCCTGAGTCGGTCATTCGGATTCGTAAGGCAGCAGGAGCTGCTTCAGCGCTTGTGCGACCTGGTCGCGCTCGCGTTGGTCCAGCGGCTGCAGAAACACTTCGTCTGCGGCGATGACCGCTTGGAGGGCTTGCTCGGCAACCCGCTCGCCCCGCGCGGTCAACCGCACCCGCACGCCTCGGCCGTCTGCAGGGTCGGGGGTCCGCCGGATCAGCCCGGCGCGCTGCAGCCGGTCCAGCCGTGCGGTCATCGCCCCTGTGGTGATCAGCGACGACGCGGCCAGGTCGCTGGGCTTGCTGCCGCCTTGTGCCTCGCCGCGTCGGCGCAGCGTGTTGAGCACGTCGAAGTCCCCAAAGCTCAAGCCCAACGGCTGCAGTGCCGCGACCAGGTCCCGCTTGCAGTGCTCGGCGCACAGCAGCAGGCGCCCGACGACCTGCAACGGGCGGGCGTCGACCCGAGGGTCGCGGCGGGCCCAGGCCTGGACGATCCGGTCGATGGAGTCGGTTCCCATGGCGGCAGCCAGCATAGCTTGGTGCTAAGCTAAAGTAGCTTAATACCAAGCTACATGAAGGGAGCTGGCTGCCATGACGTTCAACAGCTGGGGTTTTATCTATCTCGGCCTTGGCAATGAGGATCCGGCAGTTGACAGGGCCGTGATCCAGCGTGGGGGTCTCACCACGACTATCGTGGCCGTGCCTGACCGGGAGGCGGCGGTGCAGGTCGCCGTCGAGCTGGTCGAGGGCGGCGCGCAGTCGATCGAGCTGTGCGGCGCCTTCGGACCGACGACCACAGCCCTGGTGCTGCAGGCGGTCGGTGATAGGGCTCCCGTCGGCTCGGTCACCTACGGGATGGAGTCCATCCCAGCCCTGGCCGCATTGTTCGCTCCTGCAACGGCATGACCGTGACCCTGGGCGCGGCGATTACGTACGCAGTCACAGGGATCTGACCAAGTACCAGGACAAACTGTTGATCGCGGAGATCAGCCATAGGGTGGGGCCGGACCGCCCCGAGGCTTGCCTCGGTGGTCAGCCAGCGCAGCCCGCAGCTTGGGTCCTTCGTTGTGTGCGATCGCTGACGGAGTGCATCGGGTAGAGCTCCTGGCGCATCGGGTCGAGGTCACCTTTGCCGGTTCGACTGGGCTCCTATTCCCAGGAACCGGGCGAAGGCTGGCTGAGAACAGATGCGTTCAGCCGTTCCAGGAGGCCGGCTTCGACGAGCTGCGCGGCCCTGCTCTTGGGTTTTTGCCGGGCCTGGGACGCGAACGCCTTGCCGAAGCCGGCGGTGAAGTCCAGCCGCGGGTAGCTGGAGAGGATCTGGGTGATGATCGTCGTGGGCAGCTCATCGAGCCTGCTTCCGGTCACATCCACTGCGGTGGCGTGCCAGAGGAGGTATGCCTCGGCGCCGTGGTCGAGAGTGACGTTGGGCGCGACATGAAGCACAATCGCCTGCTCGGCGACCGCCGACCATCTCGCGGGCCATCCGTGCCCGTGGGCGAACTCGTGGGCTGCGGTCGCCGAGTCGTGCTCGAATGGTGCGCCGGTGTCGAACTGCGGGACCAGTCCGAGGTCGTGGAGGGCAGCTGAGACGAACAGGAGCTCGGCGTCGAAGGCGAGCTTCTCCACCTCGGCAAGCGCGGCGCCCCATAGGTACCTGCGCAGGCAGTGGTTTACGAGGAAGGGTGCGCACGTGCCACGCAGGAGCCTGTCGGCGTGTCGGGCGATCTCGGAGTCGGGCATCGGCTTCATGGCTTCTCCAGGGTGAGTCAGGCTCTCGGGCGCCAGGTCGAGGCCCAGGCATCGAGCGGCAGCAGAAGACTCAACAGCGCCTTGCCTTGGTCCGTCAGGGTGTATCCGCCGCTGGCGTGCGTGACGATGCCTGCCTCCCCAAGCTCGCGGAGTCTTTCAGCAAGCACGCTCGAGGAGACACCGTCGCAGTGTGCTTGCAGCTCACGGAAGGTTGGTCCCGGACTCGCCCTCAGTTCCCAGATGACTCTCAGTGCCCATCGACGTCCCAACAGGTCGAGTAGAGCCGTGATCGGGCGGCCCGATGTGGAGCCACGCACCTGGCGGCCGGGCAGTGGTGTCGGTCTCGGCATACGCGCTTTCCTTTCCGAAGCACTCATGGTAGCGTCTCAGTATGCCTCTAGAACAGAAGCAGCCTAGGTTGGAGCCTCTGGAGCCGCCGTTCGACCCTGAGGTGAGCGCGGCTTTGGCGCCCTTCGGGCCTCCCATCGCGCTGTTCCGGGTGTTTGCCCGCCGGCCTGAACTCGCGCGTGCAATCGCGGCGTGGGGTGGCTACTACCTTTCCGCAAAGTCGGCGCTCCACCCTCGCTTGCGCGAGATCGTGATCGACCGGACCACTGCGCTGTGTGGCGCGGACTATGAATGGGGCGTCACATCGCCGTTTTCGCGGACAAAGTCGCGCTCACCCGTGAGCAGGTCCGGTCACTGGGTGCCGGCCGGCCCTCCGATGCGTGCTGGGTTGAGCCCGCTGAACGGGCCGCCCTTCGCGCTGTCGACGAACTTCACTCCACCTACGACCTCGCCGACGAGACCTGGGCCGAACTCGTCGCCGCAATCGGGGCCGATGGGGCCCTCGAACTCCTGCTCGTCTGCGGCTGGTACCACGCGATCTCCTTCGCGGTGAAGGCCCTCCGCCTGCCCCTCGAGCCGCGCACCCGACCGATCGGCATGTCGTGATCACGGTTATCGCCCACTACCGGACGACACCCGAGGCCGCCGATGATGTGCAACGGCTGCTGGCCCAGCACGCGCGGGTGAGCGAAACAGAGCCAGGCTGCCAGTGCTTCCTGGTCCACCAGGGCACAGACGACGCCGCACGCTTCGCGCTCTACGAGGTATACGACAATTTCGAAGCCTTCGAGGACCATCGCAACAGCGCTCACTTCCGAGTCAACATCGAACAGACCCTCGTTCCGCTGCTCCTCGAAAGAGAGTGGCGGGTATACGGCCCAGCGTTCTAGCCTCCACCGGTCACGCCCCACGAAGTCACGCTAGACATTGTCTGACAATGTCAGTTAGACTACCTCGCATGACGCGATCCCATCGGTATGAGGTTTGGACTGAATGGATCGGCGCCGGTTCGGCTGGCACGACCAACTACCGGGCCTACGAGCGTTCGCATGTGTCGCGAGTTCCGGGTCGCCCCGCGAGCTGCTGGGGTCCTCCGATCCCGCGTTCTGAGGCGATTCCAACCGCTGGAACCCGGAGCTACTGGTGGCGGCGGCCGCCGATGCGGCACAAATCGCGTCCGCCCATGTCAGATCCACTCTTGACGCGGTGACGCCCACGCCGCCCACGTTCAAGACTCAGCCCGATTCGTAACGGCCCGCCATGCGATCAAACGCCCAGAGTCCCAGGCTTTACGTACCGGGTTCGCGATCACGCCGACGTCAGTGATGTGGTGGCAGCTGTCAGCCCGACGCATACCAATGACGCGGCAGCGTCAGGAAAGGAAGGTGCGCATGAACATTGCGGTCGCAGGTGGCACGGGACTAGTCGGCCGAGCCGTCGTCACGCAGCTACAACGGCTGGGCCATCAGCCTGTGATCTTCTCTCGACGACACGGCATCGACCTCACGTCGACGTCAACTGGCGACCTTGCCGCCTCACTGGACGACGTGCACGCGGTCATCGACGTGACGAACACGCCAAGCGCAGATCCCCACGACGCCCGGCGATTCTTCGGCACGGTCGCCCGACGGCTTGTCGAGGCTGGCCGACAAGCGGGTGTTCGGCGACACGTTCTTCTCTCCATCCTGGGAATCGACCGGGTCAAGGGGAACGCACATTACGCCGGAAAGCGGCTCCAGGAAGAACTGGTCAGCGAGCAGACGCCGGACGCGGTAATTGTGCGGGCGGCACCTTTCCATGACTTCGCCGCCATGGTGGTCGGTTGGACCAGGCGAGCCGGCACGACAATCGTTCCGCCTCTGCTTGTGCAACCGGTCGATGTCACCGAGGTAGCCAAGGAACTCGTCGACGCGGCAACAATCGAGACCTCGCCCGGGCGCATCGACCTGGCCGGCCCTCGCCCCGAGGACCTCGTCGACATGGCGCGTCGGACCCTGCAAGCGCGTGGAGAGAAACTTGACCTGGTGCCCTCATGGCAAGGACCGCTGGGCGTGGATATGGCCGGCGAGGTGCTGCTCCCAGGGCCGGGCGCCCGCATCGGGTCGAAGACCTTCGACGAGTGGCTTGCCGACCAAGCCGCATTCGGTTAGCGATCCTGTGACGACAGGAGTCCAAAGCAGCGGTCCCCAAGAACGCGATCGTTCCCGAGGATTCGGCGGTCAACAGTCATAAACCGTCGACCAAGCGGTCATCGAGCCTGGCCGCTCAAGATCAAGTGTTCGAAGTAGACGAGACTGGGTCTAGCGATCGGAGCGTGGTCTTCTGGAATTTGACCGACGCTCACGAATCGGCGGAGCTCGGTCGCCGATTACACACGGAGGCACTCAGATGGATCTCGGGTTACGCGGCCGGCGCTTCTTGGTCACCGGCGCAAGCCGGGGAATCGGCAGGGCCATCGCGGACACGTTGGCCACCGAAGGTGCTGACGTCGCGATCTTCGCGCGTGGACGCGATCAGCTGGGCCGTGCCCGTGCTGAGCTGGAACGGCACGGGACTCGCATTGTCGACATCGCTGTGGATGTTACTGACACGCAGGCGCTCGAACATGCGGTTGACGATGCGGCAGACCGGCTCGGCGGTCTGGACGGCGCAGTCGCGAATGCAGGCGGCACCATCGGTGGCAACCTTCTGGATTCCACGCCGGAGGACTTTGCTGCCACCTTTGGACTCAATGCTGGGCACGCTGTTGGCCTCATTAAGGCCGCCGTGCCTCATCTCAGGTTTGCTGGCGGCGGCTCGGTTGTTCTCATCGCGTCCATCACCGGTATACGGCCGGGTCCCCGGACCACTTATGCCGCCGCGAAGGCCGCCGAGATCCACTTGGCCGCAGTCCTCGCGCAAGAGCTGGCTCAGTTGAACATCCGGGTCAACGCCATCAGTCCAGGGTCGATCTTTTTTGAGGGCGGCACCTGGCACAGTTTCCAACAGGGCAACCCGGACGATTTCGATCGCTTCGTCGACAACGAGTTCCCGTTCGGGCGGATGGGGAGTCTGGAGGAAGTGGCCGCCCCCGTCGCGTTCCTGCTGTCGGAACGCGCCTCATGGATCACCGGAACGAACCTGGTCGTCGATGGCGGCCAAGGCAAGCCCAGCGCTCGCCGCTTCACCCCGTAGCGCTGCCGCGCCAAAGGCGGGTACGACGGCTCAGGGGCAGGCAAATACTGGTCGGTCGCGAGAAGACAGGTGGCGCTTCGGCGGACGCCGTGCAGTCGTCCTGGCGGGTGATCGGGCTCCACGCATTGAGGACGCCCAAAGTCCCCTCGCTGGGCGTTTCGGGTGCACGGCGAGGTGCGTAGCTTCGCAGTACAGAGTGACGTGCTCGAGGAAGGTTCTCCGATGGAGAACGAGATGACACTGACGGCCCGGACCGTGCGTGCGCGCGCGCCCTCCACCCGGTACATCGGGGCCAATCGGGGACGCGACGCCGGGTCACGGGGCGAGTCCACGACCGACGAATGGGAGCAGCGATGACCCGCGTGCGAACCGCCATCGTCGTTGGTGGCGGAATCGCCGGCCCGGCCACTGCCATGGCGCTGCAGAAGGCCGGTATTGAGTCGGTGGTCTATGAGGCACACGACACCGGTGCCGACGGCATCGGCACCTTCCTCACCGTTGGCTCCAACGGTGTCGACGTTTTGCGCGTCCTCGGAGCGGACAGGCCCGTCCTGGCTGCTGCGTTCCCGACGCCGACGATCACACTGCGCAGCGGTACCGGAAAACGCCTCGGGGAGAACCGGACCGGTCGGACCCTGCCCGACGGCACGACGAGCCAGACGATCAAGCGCGCGGACCTGTATCGAGCGCTGCGCGAGGAGGCACTGGCCCGGGGAGTGCCGGTGGAGTATTCCAAGCGCCTGGTCCGCGCCGAGGTGACCGATGAAGGAGTGCGCGGGGTGTTCGCCGATGGCAGCGAGGCCGTGGGCGATGTGCTGATCGGCTGTGATGGGGTTCATTCCACCGTCCGGCGGGTCATCGACCCGGCCGCGCCCGCCCCGATCTACGCCGGGCTGTTGACCACAGGCGGGTATTGCCATGATGTGCACGTCGACGCCGAACCGGGCAACTACGAAATGATCTTCGGGCGGCGGGCGTTCTTCGGGTATGTAGCGGCGCCGGACGGACAGGTGTGGTGGTTTGCCAACGTGCCAAGGCGTACTGAACCCGCACGCGGTGAGGTCGAGGCCGTCAGCGGCGTCGAATGGCGGCGGCGGCTGCTGCGACTCTACGCGGAGGATGCCGGGCCTGCAGTCAGGCTCATCCAGGCCAGCCCGGAACTGCTACCGGTGAGCCCCATCCACGCGATCCCGCACCTGCCTGCGTGGCATGACCGGCGGATCGTCGTGATCGGCGATGCCGCGCACGCCCCCTCTCCGACCTCGGGGCGGGGCGCGTCGCTGGCCGTCGAGGACGCCGTCGTGCTGGCCAAATGCCTGCGTGACTCGCCCAGCCCACAGACGGCATTCGACCGGTTCGAGGCAGCGCGCCGCCCCCGTGTCGAGCGGATCATCAAGTGGGCTGCCCGCATGAACAGCAGCAAGGCCGCCGGCCCTGTCGCAAGAGTGTTCCGGGACGCCATGCTTCCGGCGATCCTCAAGATGGCCGCCAACAGCAAGGCGCATGAACAGATCTACGACCACCACATCGACTGGGACGAAAGGGCACTCGAACAATGAACCGGAACGGCACCAACGAAACGCTCATCGTCTCAGGCCTCGTGGAGCTCGCTGCCGGTGCCCTCGCCGGCTGGCCCTACACCCTTGCGATCTCCGATCCCCAACGGGCCAGCCGGTTTGGGATAAAGTCCGCATCCCGAATGCGGCAGTGGCACCTCGACCTGGTCGCACTCGGCGGTCTCGCGACCCTGGTGGGAATCGCGGTGCCCGACCTACCCCGGCGCGTCGCGTGGCCACTCGCAGTGGGGTGCTGGACGAACGCCAATGCCTTCGGACTGCTCGTATTCAGGCCCGATGCGGAACGACATTCCGCGTATCGCGCAGCGGTGGTGGGATCCTTCACCGCGGTCAGTTGGGGCTTCGCCTCGCTGGCGGCGCTGGCCGTCCGTCGGAGCTATTTCCGCCGCAGCTGACGGAATCGGCTGCCCCGCCTCACCACCACATCTATGTCGGGGGGCTCACGTGCGATCCACGGGTGCGGTTCAGGCCGCTCTCATAGGCGTAAATGACGGCCTGGACGCGGTCGCGAAGGTCGAGCTTCATGAGGATGTGCTTAACGTGGGTCCTGATCGTTGATTCTTCGACGAAGAGCGCAGATGCGATCTCGCGGTTCGACATGCCGCGCGCGATGAGCGCCAGCACCTCCCGCTCCCGTCGTGTCAGCTCGTCGAGCTTGGCCTGATCCGTGAACTCGGGAGTGGGCTGCTGGGCCATCCGGTCGATTACCCGCCGGGTGACCGACGGCGATAGCAGCGAATCGCCGGCGGCGATCGTGTGTACAGCGGCGATCAGTTCCTCTGGTCGGGTGCGCTTCACCAGGAATCCCGAGGCTCCGGCGCGCAGGGCACCGAACACATAGTCGTCCTGCTCGAAGGTCGTGAGGATCAGGACCCTCACTGCCGGTGCGACGCGTGCGAGCTCACCGGTGGCCGCGATCCCGTCCAGGTCGGGCATCCGAACGTCCATCAGCACGACATCAGGTGCGAGCCCGAGCACCCGCTCGATGGCCTGCCGCCCGGTTGACGCCTGACCGACGATCTCGATGGTGGGGTCATTGGACAGTAGCTCGGCCAGGCCGGCCCGCATCAAGTCATCGTCATCGACGATCAGCACCCGCGTCACGAGCGGTGACCTCCATAGGGAATTCGAGCATGGACGTGGAATGTGCCGTCGGCGCGTTCGGCGCGAAAATTGCCACCGAGCAGCGACGCGCGCTCACGCATGCCGATCAGCCCGTGACCTCCGTTGTACCGGGGCGGGCGGTCTTTGTGTACTGGATTGGTGACGGTGAGCCTGACGCCGTCGTCGCCGAACGCAAGCTCGACCCGGGCCGTGCCCGCGCCGTGGCGAGACGCGTTCGTAAGCGCCTCTTGCAGGATGCGGTAAGCGGCCTGGTCGGCGGCGCCGTCAAGGGTCTGCCGTGCACCGGACTCGCCGACAGTGACCGCGAGCCCGGCTGCGGCGTAGTGGGCAATCAGCGTGTCGAGCGACGCCAGTCCGGCCGGTGCCTCGACGTCCTTGCTCGCCGAACCTCCTTCGCGCAGGGTGCCAACGATCTGGTCGATCTCGTCGACCGTCTGCCGTGCAAGTTCCTCAATCGCCTCCAGAGCGAGGAGCGAGCGAGCGGGATCCTCAGGATGCCGCAGTCGTGCCGCACCGGCGCGGACTGCGATGACGCTGATGGCGTGGCCGGCCGAGTCGTGGAGATCGCGCGCGATGCGGGCCCGCTCCTCGGCGGCGGCGAGCAACCGCTCGCGCTCCGCGTCGCGCTCGGCCCGCGCGGCGCGTTGCCGGAGATCGTCGAACCGCTCGCGGCGCAGCCGAGTCCGCTCGCCGGCGAACCAGGCCACTGCCCAGGCAAGTCCGGTGTGGAGGAGCTCGACCCCCGGAAAGGTCCCCTGCGCGGCAGCGGCCGCACCCAGGTACGCCACCAACATCGCCGCAACGGTAGCCGTGTGGCGTCGTGTCCACGGTGACGTCCGTCCGCGGCTTGCGGCGAGCAGATAGAGCGCCGCGGCGGCGCCGAGCGTCAAGTCGAGCGGATAGCGGAGACCGGCCAACAGCACACTGGCCGCACTGGTGACAGCGAACACACCCAACGGGAAGCGACGCCAGGCGATGAGCGGCACCGCCGAACACACGGCGAGTACGACGCCGATGAGGTCGAGGTTCCGATGGAGGGCGTCAACATTCGATCCGGTGCGCAGAGCGTCGATGGCGCCGTGGGAGAGCAACGCCAACGTGCCGGCGAGCACGACGGCCGCGATCGCGGCGTCGACGAGCGATCCCGAACTCGGCCGGGTCGCGAGAAGCCTGCGGGCTGTCGCCGTCGACGACACCACCTGAGAGTACCTCCGCGGTCACGTGCGGCGAGTCGCCCTAGCGGGTGATCGGCCTCCACGAATTGGGGACGCAGAAGCTCCCCTCACAGGGCGTTTCGGCTATGTGGCCCGCTCCGTAGCGTCACAGCGCAGAGAAGCCGACCCGCAAGGGAGTGGAGACGAGTGCCATCGGTCGACAACGAAGGGACACACACATGAGCGACCAGTTCCGGACACCGGATTCCGATGACGGCGGCATGGTTTACGACCACGAATCCCCGACCGGCATCCCTCGCTGGGTGAAGATCGCAGGGATCATCGTGGCGCTCGTCGCCCTGTTGGTCGTTGTCGTGCTCCTTGCGAGTGGTGACGACGGTGGCGGCCACGGACCCAGTCGGCACGGGTCCGGTACCTCAGGTACTGGGGCGACGCCGACCAGCGCCCCGGAAGGCCACCAACCCCCTGAAGGTGGCCACGACTAGCGCGGACCCCGCGGGCGGAGATGCGGAACCAAACGACTCAATCGGAGATGTTGCACGGTGGAATACGCGGTACAGGTCAGCGATGTCGTCAAGACCTACCCGGTAGCAGGGGGCGAGTTCGTCGCACTCGATCACCTCAGTTTGGAAATCGCCTATGGCGAGTTCGTCGCGATCGTGGGCAGGTCGGGCAGCGGCAAGACCACGCTGCTGAACATGCTTGCCGGCATCGACCGGCCCACCTCCGGTGGCGTACGTACTGCTGGCGCCGATCTGGGTTCACTGTCGGAGTCCGCACTGGCCGCCTGGCGCGGCCGCACGGTGGGGCTGGTGTTCCAGTTCTTCCAGCTGTTGCCCACCCTGACCGTCATCGAGAACGTGATGCTGCCAATGGACTTCGCCAAGAAGATCCCGGTCGGCGAGCGGCGCGATCGAGCTCAACACCTGCTGGAGCGGATGGGTGTCGGTGACCAGGCGGACAAGGTGCCCGCGATGCTGTCGGGCGGCCAGCAGCAGCGGGCTGCCATCGCCCGGGCACTCGCCAACGACCCGCCGATCCTGCTAGCCGACGAGCCGACCGGCAATCTGGATTCGGTGACGGCCGACGCTGTCCTGGAGCTGTTCGCCGGCCTTAACGCCGACGGCCAGACCATCGTGGTGGTCACCCATGAGCGTGATGTCCGGGCGGTCGCCGGCCGGCAGGTGAGCCTGGCGGACGGCAGGGTCGTCATGGATGAGAGCGCTGCTGAGGAAGTGACACCGTGAGCGGCATGCTGGCGGTCAAGTTGCGCCGCGACTTGCGGGCTGTCTGGCCGCGGATGCTGATGATGGTGATCGCGATCGCGGTCAGCCTGACGGTATTCGGCGCCGTGCTCTATGCCTGGTCGGCCAGCGGCAGGGAGACCAGCAGCGCGTACCTGGGAACCGAGCCGGCGTCGGCGACCATCATGCTCGATCAAGCCGTCGAGGCCCAGCAGATGGCCACGATCACGGCGGCGGCACGCAACCGGCCGGGAGTCATCGAGGCGACCGGGCGCACCCAGTTCACCAGTGAGGTCGTGGTCAACGGCCGTCCAACGGATCTAGAGCTGCAGGTATTCGTGGCCACCCCGGACGACCCAATGCGGATGGCCAAGTTCGACGTGCAGGAGGGTAGCTGGCCGCCGGCGCCTGGGGAGGTCTTGATCGGCCGCGACTCCCTCACCCTGCTCGATGTGGCGGTCGGCGACACGGTGACAGTTACGACACCGGCCGGTGAAGCGTCTCGACTGCGTGTTGCGGGCACTGTGTATGACCCCAGCCTCGCGCCGGCACCCCAGGAGCAGCGGGGTCACGCCTATCTGTCCGCGGCGGCGCTCACCACGTCCGCGGACGACGCTCTCCTGGACCAGCTGAAGATCCAGGTCGCCGAGCCGGGGAAGGAGACGCCGAGCCGGGACCGCGACGCGATCGTGGCCGTCGCCGGCGACGTCGCCAGCTGGCTGCAGGACGAATACGGGCTGGCGATCCGCGAGATCCAGGTTCCGGAACCCTATGAGCACCCACACCAGGGGCAAGCCGACGCCCTGCTGATCTCGCTGCTCGCCGGAGGTGCAGCCGCACTACTGCTGAGCACCATCCTGGTCGCGAACATGCTGAATGGCCTGTTCACCCGGCAGATACCGCAGATCGGCATCCTCAAGGCGATCGGCGCGCGTTCGGGCAGCATCGGACGTCACTATCTGGCGATGACGCTGGTGGTCGCCGCGGCGGCCACGCTGCTCGCGCTAGTACCCGTCGTTGTTATCGGCCGCGCCGGGGTAAGCGGAATTCTCGGGTTCCTCGGCATCGAGGCGACGAGCCTCGTCGCTCCCTGGTGGACGTACGTGGTCATCCTCGCCGCCGGCCTCGGGCTGCCACCGCTGATGGCGCTGATACCACTGGTCAAGACCAGCCGCACCACCGTACGACAGGCGATCGACCACCACGGCCTTGTCACGGACCCCAACGCGGCGACCGGCTTCCTGGCCCGCCTCGGTCGCCTTCGGCGCCTCGACCGCGGCCTGCTCATGGCGCTGCGCAACACCGTCCGACGCCCCGCACGGTTCATGCTGTCGGCCGGGCTGCTGGCCAGTGCGGGGATGGTGTTCGTCGCCGGGATGTCGTTGAGCGCTGGCACCGAGGCCATCGGAGAAGAGGCAAAGCGCCAGCGCAACTGGGATGTCGAGGTGCAATTGGCCACGCCGACGTCAGTGGATGAGCTCACGCCCATCGTGGAACGGGTGGCCGGTGTCAGCCGGGTCGAGGGGTGGAACCGTGCGCAGAGCGGCGTAGCCGGGCCCGGCCAGATTCCGCTCACCCGCACATACCCAGATCAGGGACACGGCGGTGTCTCGGTGACAGCGGTCCCCGGCGACGCCACCATGCTTCCACCTCCCAAATTGCTGGAGGGCCGCTGGTTGAAGCCAGGTGAAACGGGCGCCGTCGTGCTCAACCAGGTGACCCGCTCCAATACCCTTCCCGGTGTCCAAGCCGGTGACGAGGTGCAGCTGTTCGTCGATGGCAAGCCGACAACCTGGCGCGTCGTCGGTATCTTGCAGGAGCGCACCGGCGGAAGCGGCGGGGCCTACGTCACGGCTGACGGTTTTGCCGACGCCACCGGCCAGCCGCAGCGAGTCAACCAGCTGCGGATCGCCACCGATCGCAACGACGAGCAGACGCGGAAAGCGGTCGCCGCCGCCGTCGAGGAGACCCTCGCCAACGCTGGAGTCGAGGTGGATTCGGCAACGTCAGTTGGCCGCAGCGATGCCGTCACTGAAGGTCACCTGGGTCCCATCCTCATGATTCTGTTGGCCATCGCGGTCGCCATGGCCGTCGTGGGCGGCATCGGCCTAGCGTCCACGATGAGTGCCAACGTCCTCGATCGCATCCGCGAGTTCGGTGTGATGCACGCCATCGGAGCACGCCCGAAAGCCGTCCGCCGCATCGTCATCGGCGAAGGCGTCTTCCTGGCCCTCGCCAGCTGCTTGCTGGCCGTCATCCCGACGCTCGCCCTCACTGCGGTCCTCGGCACCGGGCTGGGCAATCTCTTCATGGACGCGCCGCTGCCCTACCGGATCTCGACGCTGGCCGTGGTGATCTGGACGGTCGTCGTCATCCTGGGCGCCTGGCTCGCCACCGATGCGGCGGCGACCCGCGCCTCCCGAATCACAGTCCGAGAAGCCCTCGCCTACCTCTGACGACTGGTTCGAAGCGCAGGTGAGCGACCACGGCCCGCATGCGGAGAGTTGACGGCCAAGCCATTCCGCTCGGCCACCGGCTGCGGTCAGCAGCACCGGGATGCACCCGCTTGGCGTCAGTGCGCTCGTCGCGGACCTTCATGGAACCCTGGCCTTAGTTGATTCGTCAGACCGATGTGATCACGCGTGGGCACCCACTTACGGTTGCTGCTGTTGTGACGTTGGTGCTGGCGGGGTGTGCTCCAGCTGGTGGCGGCTCGGACGACAATCTGAGCGGCTCCGCGGTGGTCGAGGGTCTTCGTGTGCACGACTCCGATCCAGGTGTTGGGATGGATGCGATCGTCGCGGGGATCGTCGAGGTCGACCTGGATACAGGGTGCATTTGGCTTTCCGATCCGGATGGCGCTCGATACCCGGTGGTGTGGCCAGTTGGAACGGTGGCCCGGTCCGGTCCATTCGAGATCGTGCTCGCGGACGGCCAACTCGTGCAGGCCGGAGATTGGGTCGAGGGCGGCGGCGGATACATCGATGCCGACGCGGCGACGAGCGGCTCGGGGTTGGAGCCGTTCCCCGGTGCATGTGTTCAGGTCGGGCAAGCTGCGGTGTACAACGCCGGTTCGCCGATCAGGGTCACCCAAGGAGTGGGCTTGGAGGTTAAGGAGACGCTGGTCGGCCGGTTCTCACCACCGGAGTCGATCGGACTCGAACTCATCGCCGTCAACTCCGATGCGCGCTCGGTGGCTGTGGTGGACTTCGTGACCGGCACCGTGCACCGCTACGAACCAGGCCAGTACGAAGCGCCGGCACACGCCATAGACGGCGCCAGCGGCGGCGGCGGATTCACCCACCTGTGGGCAAGAGGAACCGTCTCCACCTATTGGCCGCTCGATTCCGAGCCGCTGGTCTATCAACCCGTTCCGCTTCGCGAGGTGTCAGACGAAGCCTCCACGCTTGAAGTAGTTCCGGCTCCCGAGGACAACGTGTGGCTCGTGCAACCCGGCTTTGACGACGAACCCACTCTGATCGAGCTGGTCAACGTCATCAATTATCGGCTTGCGCGGCTGCTGTCGACCGAAATCGACGGCTCGTGGCAACCGGCGGGCGCCACCATCGAAGGCGTAGTCCTGACCAGCGACGATCCTGAGCCCCGCACGAGCCTGGTGTCCACCAACGGCACCATCGAGGCGGAGCTGGACGGAACTGCGCTGTCAGTGGGTTGGAACGGTGCTGCCATCCTCCGCCCCGACGGCTCCCTGATCGTCACCGACGCCGGTCTTGAAGACCCGACTGAAGTCGCGAAACCAGGCGAGGGAGATTGGATGTCGGTGGGTGAGCCCGCGATGCCTACCACCTCGCCCCCGCTCCCGACCGGGCAAGACGATTACCTCGTGATGCTGGCCTACCAGCCCGACAAGGGCCAGGCCCGCGCTGGAAATCTGATCGTGGTGAATCCCGCCGGCCGTGCCACCAGCATCTACGAGCTCTCATCCGGAACACACCTGGCGTCGTGGTCCCGCGCCGGCGATTGGGTGGTGGAGGTCCAGGACTCATTTGTGACACTCATATCGGTCGTTGACGGATCTACAACACAGCTTGGAGACCTGATCCCCGACTCGCACCGGGTCGTCACGGCAGGCTGAACGCTCTCGCTCGGACGCCAGCGGCCGGCTCGCAGATCTAGGAATCGAGGTGGCCCACTATCCGGTGAGCCATGTCGCCCTGCGGGTGCCCACGTGGCGTGAGTACGTCGCGGCGCGTTCCAGGCTGGAGTCGGCGCGGCCGCAAACCTGGATGCACGCCGTTAGGGACGGTCGAGTCCGTAACGTGCGATGAGGTCCGGCAGCCAATCGGGCTCCTCGAACTCGAGGCCATACCTTTCAGCGAGGTCCATGCCGTCGTGCACCGGTACTGGACCGGTTGCCATCATCTCGGCGACCTCGCGAAAGAAGTGTTCGAAGCCGGCTGGGCTGATGATCTCGATCATGCGTGCTGGCTCACCGCCTGCATTCCACATCGCATGCAACTCGCCGCGTGGCTTGGTGATGTATCCGCCCTGGCCGAGCACGACTTCATGATCTCCGGACCGAAATCCGATTCGGCCCTCGGTGACGATGGAGTACTCGTCCTCACAGGTGTGTCGGTGGGGTGGCACCAACGCGCCAACGGGAAATGGGTGTTCCACGATGGCCACGGTGCCGCCGGTGTCGGCACCCCATAGTTTGAACTGCACTCCGATCGACCCGAGTGTGCCGCTTGTTCCCTCACCGGGATACACGACAGCCGGCCGTGGCGGTTGTTTTCTCGTCACGTGGCGCTCCTCTCACGTCCAGCCAACAGCACGCAAGGTTCGTGTCGCTACGACCAGCATTCATCACACCGCCCTGGGTGGCCGGCTAGCGTCCTAGCGGAAGCAGTGCCGCCTTGAGGGTCCGAGCCGCCCAGCGTTCGTAGCAGGCCGTGGACCAGCCGCGCTGCCGGACCATGAGGTCCCAAGTTTGTGGCGCGTTGACCAGCCAGATCTGGTCGGCGAGCTCGCCGTGATCCGCCGCGGCACCTCCGTTCGCCTTCGAGAGGATGAGCTTGGCGAGGGCGGTGGCGCCGGTGAGCCGCTGCTCGAGCGGATGTATCAGCTGGCTAGATCTGGGGTCCCTTGGCGGTGACCCAGATCTGGCCAGTTGGTCGAGTTTCTTCTATGCGGCGAGGTCTACCATCTCCCGCTCGGCGGCCATGGGACGGTAATTCTCTGGCCGGCCTTCGACGTACAGTTGGGGCATTCGGCGGTCGAGCCAGGCTGGCAGCCGCCAGTTCGCCCGTCCGAGCCAGTGCATGACCGCAGGCACCAGCAGCATCCGGACGATGGTGGCGTCGATCAGGATCGCTGATCCCATGCCCACCCCGATGACCTTGATAAGCACGTCGTCGGCGGGGATGAACGCGGCGAACACCGCGACCATGATGGCGGCGGCGGCCGTGATGACCCTGCCGGTGCCTGCCAGCCCGTCGACGATTGCCCTGCCGTTGCCGTTGGTGCGGACCCACGACTCGCGCATTCGGCTGATGAGGAACACCTCGTAGTCCATCGACAGCCCGAACAGGATGGCGAACACCAGGACCGGAATGAAAGCGGGCATCGGCGTGGCGGTATCGATGCCGATCAGTTGGCCGAGCCAGCCGCCGTCCAGGAAGAGGGCGATGACGCCGTAGGCGGCCGCAACAGACAGCAGGTTCAGCACGGCGGCGGTGATTGGGATCGCGATGCTCCTGAATGACAGCAGCAGCAACAACATGGAGAGCGCCACTACGCCGCCGATCAGGAACGGCAGCCGCTTCACGATGTTCGAGTTGCTGTCGATCTCCATCGCGGTGATGCCAGTGACATAGACGTTTGTATCCGAGTTCTCCGTGATAGTGGGAATCACGGTGTCACGCAGCTGGTGGACCAGATCCTCGGTGTCGGCGTGCTGTGGCCCGGTCTCGGGGATCGCCATGACAAGCGCGGCCTGGCCGTCCGGAGCCGGCTGCGGCGGCAGCACGGCGGCCACCCCGGCGGTGTTCTGCACGGAGGCGGTCAGCGCATCGACGACCGCTGCGTCGCCATCTCGGAGATCGGCGACCAGGATCAGCGGCCCGTTGGCCCCGGCGCCGAAGCCCTCGGAGACCATGTCGTAGGCCTGCCGGGTCGAGGTTTGCTCCGCGTTGCTGCCCGCGTCCGGGAAGCCGAACCGGGCGTCCAGGAACGGGAAGGCCAGCGCGAGCAGCATCCCGACGCCGAGCACGCTGGCGACGATGCTGTGCCGGTCGACCAGCCGGCTCCACCGGACCCAGCCACGGGCCGGCTCGACATGCCCACCCTCGGCCAGCTGGATCGGCCGCCGACGCCCGAGCGGTAGCCGCAGCCGGTCGATGCGGGTGCCCAGATAGCCAAGCAAGGCCGGGAACAGCGTGGCCGCCGCCGCCATCACGAGCAGAATGGCGGCGATCGTCACCACCGCGGCACCGCGCATGAACGACAGTCCCATGGCGAACAGGCCGAGCATGCTCACGACAACCGTGCTGCCGGCGACCATGACGGCCCGCCCGGCGGTGTCCAGGGTGGCCACCGTCGCGGTTTCCGGGTCCAGGCCAACGGCCCGCCACTCCCGGAACCGGGTCACCATCAGCAGGGTGTAGTCGATGCCGAGTGCGATCCCGAGCATGGTGGCCAGCGCTGTCGTCCAGTCCGGGACGTCGATCAATGCAATGATCAACCCGGTCAGCATGGCGCTGGCGGTGAGCCCCGAGATGGCCACGATGAGCGGCAGGCCGGCGGCGACCACGGAGCCGAACGTCACCAGCAGAATCAGCCCCGCGGCGACAAACGCGATGGCCTCCGAGCCGATCTCGCCCATCTCCGACAGTTCGATGACTGAGCCGCCCACGGCTATGTCCAGCCCGGGCCGCTCGCGCGCATCGGCTGCGGCAAGCAGCTGCTCGGTGTCTTCGACCGGCATGTCCTCCGGATTGGTTAGGTCGAGGTAGAGGCTGGCCAGCAGGGTCCGGCCGTCTGGCGCCATGCCGCCCGGCGTGGTGTACGGATCCTCGACACCGGCGACGTGCGGCAGGTTGCCGAGTTCGCCGAGTAAGCCGGCCACCTCGGCCTGCACCACCGGATCGTCCACACCGTCGTCGGCCCGGATTACCACCTCGATGGTGTCGCCTGCCCGCGCCGGGAACCGCTCTCCCAGCAGCTCTTGCGCCCGCTGGGAGTCGGACCCGGGTACCGAATAGTCGGCTGCAAACTCGCCGCCGAACGCGGCGGACAGCCCCGCGCCCAGCGTGATCGCGGCGATCCAGGCCAGCACAACTTTGCCCTTGTTGCGGAACGCGACACCGGCGAGGCGTCCCAGTGGACCGGGCCGCGGCGCCCGCGTCGGGTACTCGTCCCGTGCAGGCCACTGGTCAGTAGTCGACAGTGCTTCCTGACGTGTTGAGTGTCTTCGGCTGTGGTTGAAGTAAGTGGTGTGCCTCTCGGCGAGGCCGCTGAGGTGATCCATTGCCGTCTCCTTCTGCGTGGCACTTCGAATCTCTCTCAGCGGGCCGCCGCCACCCAGCCGGGCAGCTGGAGACTTCCGGCACGGCTAGCTGGAGTTCAGGAAGGTAAGGACAGCAAGTACACGGCGATGACCGTCGGTGGGGGCCCGGACTCGCAGCTTGCGGAATGTGTTGGGTAGGCATTGAAGCGCGCGGTCAAGGGATTCGGGATCGGACCTTGACCGCGCGCTGACAACGCATGCGGTTGCAGGGGGCGTCAATGGGCGAGTTCCCGCCGGCGGCGAAGCATCACCACGAGCATGCTCGGAATCATGACCGCGTGCTGAATCATGCTCAGCCCGTCGCCCGAGATGAAGCGCAGCCAGAGCAGTGGAGTCAGCGCCAGCACGGGAATGAACATCGCCGCGGCCATCTCCAGCGTGTAAGACCAGCGGTGGCCCTGGCGCCGCATCCACCACACCATCGGAGCGCTCATGTTGAATGCCATGACGAGGGCGGGCACAGTCGGCCATTCGAGCTCGATCCTGTCGTAGTCGACCCCGGCGGCGTCGAAGGCTAGCTCGGAGGGGATGCCCAGCACGGCCATGCCCAGCATCATCGCGACTGTCATCTCCCCGAGATGCTTGAGGAAGTGTGCCGTGCTGTGGCGTCGTGTTCTCGTCGTCTTCGGACCGGCGGGCCGGATGTTCGACGTCTCGGTCACGGGGCGGCCTGCACCGCTGGCCAGGACTCCTGGTCCGTTCAGTTCGTGTCGTTCTTGTCGCATCGTGCGTCCTCCCGTGTCACGCTGCGGCCCATCGGTTGCAAGCTGGATACCTGTGGCTGCCTGGTCGATTCCTGCGCCGGTCCTCATGCTTCGAGCGTCGCCGAATTGGTGATCGCCGCCCAGCCGGGTACCCGGTGACTTGAGTACTGGCCAGTCCGTGTTTGCACTGGTGAGGCAAGCAAGTACGGGGATGCCGGGTCTCCGGATAAAGGCGCCGGAGCGTTCCAAGCGGCGTAGGCTTGTCCCGGGAGACGGACATGGGCCGACGCTCGATCATTGTCGCGGCCGCGTCACTCACATCGGGTGTGGGCGTCGCGTGGGTGATGTTCGCGAACGAGGTCCGCACGTCGAGCGTCCTGGACGTCATCCTCGTCCTGGTCGTCGGCTGGTCGTTCATCGGCGCCGGCCTGCTTGCCTGGCAGCTCAAGCCGGGGAACAGCATCGGTACGGCGATGATCGTGACGGGCTTCCTCAGATTCCTCGCGGCGCTCGCCCAGTCGCAGAACGTGGTGCTGTTCGCCGGTGGCCATGCGCTCGAGGTTGCCTACCTCGCCGGGGTCATCTACGTCGTGCTCGCGTTTCCACGAGGGCGCCTGGAGAACACCTTTCACCGTGGACTTTTCGGGCTGGCGATCTTCGCTGTCGGTCCCCTCGATATCGCGCGGCTGGTCTTTGGGGGCCACGACCCGCAGAGCTGCGTCGGCTGTCCGACCACGTTGGTCATCGAAGTGGTCAACGCACCCGGCATCGCGCGTGCGCTCGAGCTCGCGCTGTTCGGTCTGGGCGCGGTCGTGGCGGTCTCCGCGTTCGCCGTGCTCATCAGACGCTGGCAGCGGGCAAGCCCACGGCTTCGGTTCGCGATCGCGCCGGTTTTGTGGGTTGGGGCGGCCAGCTTCGTTGCTGTGTTTCTGATGGTCACCAATCACTTCCTCGAGGAGCCAGCCGGCGATGCGCCGCATGTCCTGCTCGATGTGGTCACCGCTTCGGTCGCCTTCGCGTTCCTTGTTGGGCTGGGACGGACCCGGCTGGCCCGGTCGGCGGTGGCCGACCTGGTCATCGAGCTTGGGAACACGCCCGGCCCGGGTGAGCTGCGTGCCGCGCTGGCCCGGACGCTGCGGGATCCGTCCCTGGACATCGTCTATTGGCTGCCGGGCGGCGAGCGGTACGTTGATGCCGACGGCCGTCCGATCGAGTTGCCTCTTGAGGGCGGGGAGCGTTCGGTGACCGTCGTGCGCCGAGACGACCACATCATCGCGGCGCTCCTGCACGATCCGGCGCTGCGCGAGGACGCGCAACTCGTCGAGTCGGTGTGCGCGGCGGCTGGGCTGGCGATGGAGAATGAGCGGCTCCAGGCCGAACTCAGGGCCCGATTGGAGGAGCTGAGCGCGTCCCGCACCCGCATCGTGGAGGCCGCGCAGGCCGAGCGTCGCCGCATCGAGCGTGATCTGCACGACGGGTCTCAGCAGCGGCTGGTCTCGGTGGCGATGACGCTGGGGCTGGCCGACTCCAAACTCACGTCCGACCCGGTCGATGCGCAGACATTCTTGCGCGAGGCGAGAACCGGCCTGACCGAGGCACTGGAAGACTTGCGTGAGCTCAGCAGTGGGATCTATCCGGGGATCCTCACCGAGCGCGGGCTTGCCCCGGCGTTGGAGGACCTCGCGGCACGGTGCCGCATGCCTGTCGAACTCGTTGTGTCGCTCCCGCAGCGGCTCCCGGACCAAATCGAGACTGCGGCCTACTTCGTCGCGTCGGAGGCGCTGACGAATGCCGCCAAGCACGCGCCGGCGTCCACCGTGCAAGTTCGCGTCGACCAGGTCGATGGGCAGATAGCAATCCAGGTGCGAGACGACGGCCCGGGAGGCGCCGACCCCAGCCGCGGCTCCGGCCTGGGCGGCCTGCGTGATCGAATCGAGGCCCTCGGAGGCCGCTTCACGCTCACCAGCCCTCCCGGAGCGGGAACGATTCTGGAGGCGGAGATCCCATGCGGGTAGTCGTTGCCGAGGACTCGGTGATCCTTAGAGAAGGCCTCGTCCGCCTGCTCACCGAGGTCGGGTTCGACGTGGTCGGTCAGGCGGGAGACGGAGCCGAACTCCTGAAGCAGGTCGACACGCATGATCCCGACGTCGCCATCGTCGACATCAGGATGCCGCCGACCCACACCGACGAAGGCCTACGGGCCGCCAAGGAGTTGCGGCATCGCCATCCGGGGCTCGGCGTGCTGGTGCTCTCGCAGTACGCCCGCCCCAGCTATGCGTTCGAGCTGCTCAGCGAAGGCACCGACGGCATCGGCTACTTGCTCAAGGACCGGGTGTCCGATCTCGGCGAGCTCGCCGAGAGCGTCCGCCGGGTCGCCGGAGGCGGCTCGGTGCTCGATCCTTCCGTCGTCGCCCAACTGGTGAACCGCCGCCGGATGGGCAATGACCCGGTCGAGGAGCTGACCGAGCGCGAGCTCGAGGTGCTCGGGCTGATGGCCGAAGGGCGGTCGAACAAGGCGGTCGCGGACCGGCTGTTCATCACCGAGCACACCGTCGAAAAGCACGTGCAGAACATTCTCGCCAAGCTACAGATCCCGGCCACCACCGACGACCACCGCAGGGTACTTGCCGTCCTCACCTACCTGAATTCCAGCTAGCAGTACCCGAAGTCTCCAACTGCCCGGCTGGGAGCCGGCGGCCCGCTGAGGGAGATTCGAGGTGTTCCTTAGAAGGGAGGTTCACGATGGACACCACGGATCGCCGGATGCTCTGGACCGCCGGGCTCGCCAGCTCGGTCGTCGTTCTAGCACTCATCGTCGCGCTCGTAGTCGGTGCCGCCAGCGGAGGCTACTGCTGGTGACCCGCACCCCGCGACATCACCCGACCGGCACGCTACCCCCATGGGGAGCGTGCCGGACACGTACGCGGGCACGTCACGCCGAATCGAGTCTCGAGTTTCCATCAGGCGCCGGCACTCGGCTGCTACTCGTCGGTGAGCGGCGGCGGCTCGCGCGTCATGAACCAGCTTGTGACACCGATGACCGTGGCATCAGCGGTCACGGCGTAACCGAAGCGTTCGTAGAGACGGACGTTCTCGGGCTTGTCGGTCTCGAGGTACGAGAGCATCCTCGTCTGGTCGAGCCGCTGGCAGTAGTCGGCCAGCAGCATGCTGCCAATGCCCCGACCCTGGAGGTCCGGATCGACCGCGACCGGACCCAGATGCGAGTGCGGCCGGGCTGGGTCGTACTTGGCCCACGCCGACATCCAGCGGCCCAGCCGGGGCGCGGCTCGCCCGGCCATCAGGAACGTCGGCGTCAGGCGGAGGCGCTCACCTGCCGAGGGCTGGCAATGACCTGGATCAGCCGTGGCGGCGACACCGACAAGACGATCACCATCCCACGCCCCGACCGTCGGTCGGCCATCCAACCGCAGCAAACGAGAGAAGCCACGGTGCATGATTCGCACTCGCCGTTCTGGGCCTTGCCCGATGGCCACGACCTGGAGCGGGTTATCGCGCATGCTCCTCGCCGCGAGGAGCGCTGCAGAATCCAACGCCTCACGGCCGAGCGGTCGTATTTCGATGCCCTCGAGACCCGCCATGGTCGACCTCCGCCGCTGACGGCCGGGATGACTCAAGACTACCCATGCGAACCGCTATCCACCCAGGCGCCGACGTTCGTCCTGCCGCCGGCCGCTGGGTTGTTGGCCGCGCGTGGGGCCGTTTGGGGGCTTGGGCTCCGCTCCACAGGGTTCCTTGGGCCCTACCCGGAGAGTCCTTTGGGCCCTACCAACGTCCAGGGGTCAAGAGCGCGCTCACCGCATGGTGACCAGGCTTGCTCGTGGGGCACCTGCCGCTCCAAGTGCCGAGCAGCGCGAGTCTCGTACAGCGCCGCTCCTGGTCAGCTGGACTCGGGTCGGCGCCGCCTGTGGCTTTGTGGCGGGCGCCTCGTACGCGCTGGCCTTGGCCGCGCCAGCCATCTCCGCCCTGGGAGTCATCGCCGCGAGCGTGTTCGGTCGGGCTCTGGTTGCCTTCTCTGCCGGCCTGTACCACGTCCTTCGTGCGCGTCGCCGAACCGTCACCCTGGACCTCGCCCTCATGGCCAACGTCGCAGCCGGTGTCACCGTCACCCTGATGATCTTCTCGCAGCTCGGCCTCAACCAGTGGTTTGAGTTGCAGTTCGGGACCGGGTCGACCGACAGTTCCGAACGTGCGCTGCGCGCCGGGTTCGAGGCGGCAAATGGGATCCAGCTGGGCCTGGACGTTGCCTGGGACCTGTTCTTTGCCCTGGGCGTCGTCCTGTTGGCCTGGAACATGTGGCGCCACCCACGATTCGGACGCCTACTCGCCGCCTCAGGTCTTGCGATCGCGGTCACCTTCATCGTTCTGAATCTGACTGCGTTCCCCGAACCGCCGGGACACTCTGGTTCGATCGATCTAGGGCCGGTCATCGGGCTGTGGTACCTGATCGTGACAATTCGCCTCGCGATGTCGGGACGCTGGGCCGCCGCTCACGAGGCAACCGACACCTGAGCCCGAGCACTCATCTGACTGCTCGGTCCTGGTGCTGGAACGTTCCGGTACGGCCCTTGTGGGCGGATGGTCCGGGCATGGCTCAGCCACCACACCGACGCGGGGCCGAGCGCGCCTATCGGAACGGGACGGACCGTCAGCAGCCGATGTTGACAGCGTTCAGCGGATCGTCCGTCAAACGCTGGTATTCACCACAACAGGAAGACTGGCCAAAAAGGCTATCTGCGCAGGTCTTGGCAGTGGGCTCGGCCGGAGATGCTCAAGTTGTGATTGATGGGAGGGTACGTAAGCAATCCGTAATGTTCTGGCCTGAACCGCGGGATCGTCCACTCCGTACTAACCGGCAAACGCAGTCCCTGTCGGGCAGGGGTGGTGGCGATGAGGCCCAGGACGAAAGTATCAGGACTGATCACTGGAGCGATGCTAGCCGTCTTGTTGCCAATCACTGGTGCATCTGCGGCTGAGCAAGATTCTCCCGCGGTGTTCCGATTCCATGCCGGAGACGACCGGGCTGCTGCGATGGCGCTCGATGGTGCTGGGAACGTGTACGTCGGCGGCTCTGTCGACACCGAAAGTGAGATCAGCTTCGCGGTGGTCAAGCTCGGCCCGACTGGGACGGTGGCCTGGACCGCGGTCTACGACGGATCGGCGGGCGGCGTGGACGGCACGGCCCTAGCGGTGGCAGTCGACGCGGCGGGCAACGTCTATGCTGCCGGCTCGATCAACGACACGCATTTCTATCCCAATGTCGACTACCTGGTGGTTGCCTTTGGCGCGGATGGTACGCAGCGCTGGGCGCAGCGGTTCAACGGACCGGGCGACAACTTCGACCGGGCGACCGAGATAGCGGTGGACGCCGGTGGCGCCGTGTACGTGAGTGGCACGTCATATACGGCGAGTCCCTCGTTCACCTTTGACTGGTCGACGCACAAGTACAGCCCTAGCGGGGATCTGCTCTGGGAGCGACGGCATCCTGGAACCGGCACCACGGCCGACCGGGTCGCCGACATGGTGCTCGCGCCGGACGGCAACGTGGTGGTCACCGGCATCACCAGAAACGCCGAGAATGAGTGGGCCGACGATGTCGCGACGGTGACATATGACCCGCACGGCAATGTGGTGTGGCAGCGCCAATGGAACGACAATCCAGCCGGTAGCAACTCTCCGCAGGACATGGAGATCGACGGTGCCGGAGTGATCACGATTACCGGTACGATCGGGCTGTTCCCGCCGTCCCCTGTCACGCTCCGCTATGACAGTTCCGGCACGCTGCGCCAGACGATCCGGGATGCCGGCGG
>DASUUH010000024.1:0-6021 GCA_036374175.1 Jiangellaceae bacterium
GCTCACGGTGGTCGACGGCCGGATCGTCTACGCCGACGGCGAGTACGCCAGCCTGGACAGCTGACGGGATGGAGGTGATCTTGCAATGAGCGACACACTCTGCCGACCGCGGGGAGGTCGCATCCGCGATCTCGATCAGGAACGGGCACATCGCCTGACCTAGGGGTGACTACTTATGGCGGATGTCGTCGTCATCGGAGCTGGCCACAACAGCCTGATCTCAGCCGCCTACCTGGCTGCGGCCGGCCTAGAGGTCCTGGTGCTCGAGGAGTGCGACGTCGTCGGTGGCAACACGGTGACCGAGGAGCTGACGCTTCCCGGGTTCGCCCATGACTCCTGCGCGAGCGCCCATGTCCTGCTGCAGACGAACCCGCTGATCCGCGACGACGAACTCGGCCTGCTGGCCAACGGCCTGCGGTACGAGTACACGGACCCGGCGGTGGTGGTGACCAGCGCCGAGGGCGACCCGATCGTGATGCGGCGCGACCGTGCGGCGACAGTGAAGGAGTTGGCGCGGTGGTCGGCCAAGGACGGTGACGCGTACGCGCAGCTGCTGGATGATTGGCAGAACGGGCTGCGGGCGTCCCACGCCCGCTGGAACGCGGGCACACTGGACCAGGATCGCTGGGCTCACGACGCCAGGTACGAGGCCACTCGCCGGCGCACTGCGCTCGACGTGATCAACGAGCGGTTCGAGCACCCACGGGTGCGGGACTTTGTCGCCTGGCTCGCGTTCCTGACGATCCAGCCACTCGACAGGCCGGGAACCGGCATCCTTCCATTTGCGACCACGGGCGGCCGAGAGCAGTTCGGCTGGGCGACTCCGGTGGGCGGCTCGATCGCGCTGCCGAACGCGTTGGCGCGCTACATCGAGGCGCACGGAGGGCGCGTCCTGACCGGCCAGCACGTGACCACAATCATTGTTGAGGGCGGTCGCGCCGCTGCGGTACGAACCGCGAGCGGCGAGCGGTTCGACGCCCACCGGGCCGTGTTGTCGTCCGCGCACTTAACCCAGGTGGCGGGGATGCTCGAGGGGTGTGCGGTGCCGAGCGCTCTCACGTCGGCGCAAGACGCCTGGCGGCCTGGGCTGACCCTGTTTGCAGTGCACCTCGCGCTTCGCGGCCAGCTGCGCTACAGGACCGGCGATGGCGAGCTGCCGTCGGTGGCCGGCGGGGCAGGTAGTGCGTCCGGCCTGCTGGCCCAGCTCCAGGCGTTCCGGCGCGGCGAGACCTACGTCGAGGACCCCTGGTTGCTGATCGTGTGTTCAACGATCGTCGATGCTGCGCGTGCCCCTGACGGTCAGGGAACGGCCAAGCTGCTCACGATCGCGCCGTACGACGCCGACTGGACCACCGAGCGCGACCGTTACGCCGCCGCACTGGTTGAGCTGGCTGCCTCCCGCGTGGACGGAATGTCGGATGCGGACATCCTCGCGGTTGTGGCTGAGGGGCCACCGGACCTCGAGCGGCGCAACCGGCACAATGTCGGCGGCTCCTGCCACGGCGGCGAGATGCTCGGCTCCAACGGCGAGACACTCGTCGGCTGGCCGGACCATCGGCTCCCGGTTCCCGGCCTGTACCAGACGGGCTCGACGACGCATCCGGGCGGGTCCGTCGCCGGCCGTGCCGGCCGCAACGCGGCGCGCGTCCTGCTCAGTGGCCTCGGCATCGACTGGACTCGGGTCATGGGCCCGGACTGACATCGACCGCTCTGGTCATCATCTGATCCGACTGGAGCTCTGCTCCAGTGCCGTTCGGAACGCAGCCGGTACGGACTTGAGCAGCTCCTCCGGGTACTCGAGTCGTTGGGTCCCGACCTTCAGGGTTATCGCTGGCGGGTGCCGCTCGAAGCACCAGTCACACCGTCCGATGGCGCCGGTGGGAATGAACCGCTTGCACTCGAAGCAGCGGTCGCGTTCTGTCACCGGGCGCCGCCCGGGATTTCTCCGATACACCATGAGGCAGTCCCGTAGCCACGGCCAGCCCGGAAGCTCGACCTGCTCGACCAGGGTCCAGTTGAGCTTGAGCTCACGCTGGAAGCGCAGCGTGCCGGTGGTTCCCTCGCCCGGCTCGCCAACGTGGACCAGGACCTCACCGCGGTACGCGCGAAGTGGTGCGTAGCTGGCGGAATCGTCGTCCAACGGTGGCCAGCACAGAAACAGCACCCGGTCACGATGCCAACGCACGGCGTCGGCCGAAGGGCCGCGGACAACCTCAGTCCACGGCTGCCGCGCACCCCTGTGGTACTCGTTTCGTGCGCGTTTGCCGGGAGGCCGAACGTCGTAAGCGACAACATCGACGCCACGATTGCCCAACAGTGCCGCCCAGTACCCGGTGCCGGCTCCACACTCGACGAGCGGCGCGTACCGGGCAATGACGGTGAGCGCCTCCTCCGAGGGAATCGCCCACGCGAACAGGGACACCAGCTCGCGGCGACGTTCGCTTGGGCTGAGCATCTGGTACAGCCCAGGTGGCACCGCCCAGCCCCGGAGGCTCCCGGTGTTGCCGAGCTGGCTCCAGCCTTCGAGATCACCGGCGTTGGCGTGGTCGTCGGGCGCAGCCGACAGAATCTGGACGATGTCGAGGTACGGGTTCTCGCCTGAGGCCAGCTGCCTGCGGCGGCCGATCTCGGAGAGTGCCGCGCCGTAGTGCTCGAGACGCTCGACGCCTTCCTGCCACTGCTCCTTTGAGGTGACGTCTGGTCCGCCGAAGTCGGGACGCACGGCCCACGGGTAGCGGGCCCCGAACTCCTGATAAGTCTTGATCGTTCTCAGCTCGTCCAGCCGGACGGGAGATAGCCACTTCGACCGTCCTGTGTACCGCCTTCCTCTCGGCACATGGCGCCACCGGTTAGGACCGCTCAGCTGGATCCCATTGCCGCAGACCGCGCAGATGGGCCGGCCGTCTACACGCACCCAGCCCCGGGAATCGACCAGCGGCCGGACCCGGCCTGAGTGTCTGGCGATTTGCGGCATCAGAACCCCGTCACGTACGTGTGACCGTCATCGACCCGAACTGCGTGCCCGAGTCGATGACAGTCCGGATCGCGAAGGTCAGAACTCCACTGACTCCGGGAACCGGTTGGGGAACGGTTGGGCGACGTCGGGGGCAAGGTCGGCGAAATCGCCCGCGGCGTGGACAACTCGGCCGCCCAGCAGCGTGAGCACCGACCGCGTCTTGCGGAGATCCTCGTCGGACACGGTGAGATAGTCCTGGTTGAGGACCACGAGGTCAGCCTTCTTGCCGACGTCGAACGAACCGAGCTCATGGTCTTCACGCGAGAACCAGGCGCTGCCCTCGGTGTAGAGGTGGAGCGCCTCCAACCGAGAGATCTGCTGCCCATCCATCGAGACGGCGCCCTGCTGGTTGCGGCGAGTCGTGAAGAAGTAGATCTGCATCCATGGGTTGACCCACGAGACATTCGTCGCGTCGGTGGCGGCACCTGCCCGGATCCCGGTATCTATCCACGATCGGGCGGGGCCCCGCGTCAGCGTGACGCCGATCCCGGATGCGGCGTGAGCCTCCATCTCTGCCTGTGTAACCGTCCCCGCGTGCCCCCACGACCACCGCAGGTCTGCGAGGTCGAACTCGGAAGCGACCGTCTGGAAGGCGGCGAACTGTTGCCCCGCCGCCGGGCCGAAGTGTTGCTGGATTCTCCACTGGCGCCGAGCGGCTGCCCGAAGCGACTCGACGAATATGTTGTCGGGCCCGATCTGCTCGCCGAACCCGTTCACGCGGAGGAACTCGTCGCCGGTCTCCCGGATCCCTTGGTGCATGGCGAACCTGTCGAGCTCGTCAGGCGTGATCGCGGTGGAGTACGTATAGAGGCGCATCCGGGTGTCGAGCCGGCGGCCATTCCGGTGGTAGAGGGCGTTCATGGGTGCGTAGTCCTGGCGAACAAAGAACGGCGGGAGGTCGTCAGGTTGGATGTTGACGTTACCCACGTCGTGGATACCGGTCAGTCCGACCTCAGCAGCCCAGGCGATGATGTCGGCCTCACCCCGTACCTTGCCCTCGAAGCCCTGGATCGTCCGCAGAGCCGCATCCGCCGCGCCAAGGGAGCCGGCGGGGACGGAGCCGTCCTCGCCCACGGGTACGCCGCGCGCCTGGAGGAACGCCGCGCCGTGGGTGTTGGTTGCCCCACCGAGCTGAGCGCCGCGGAGGAAGACGGCGTGGTTCGGCGCCGCTTCGTCGAGCTCGTCTTTCGTCGCGTGCCGGCCTTCGGCGAACTGCAGGGGGGTCCAGCCGCGGTCGCACGTGATGAAGCTGTCTGGGCCCGGCGGCACGGTCTGAGCGCGCTCGGCGATCGCCTCCTGCAGTTCGGCGATCGAGAACGCCACCTCGACGAACCGGGCCTCATGGCCCACGTTGGTGCCGGTACGCGTGAAGTGCACGTGCGAGTCGATCAGTCCCGGGATGACGGTGTGCCCTCTGAGATTGATCGTCTGTCCTGGTCCGCCGCCGCTGGGCTGGCCCACGGCAACGATGCGCCCGTCTCTGATCGAGATGGCTGTTGCGACCTCACCGCGCCCATCGATGAACTTGCCGTTGACGAACGCGACGTCGCCGGGGCCGACGGCTTTGCCACCCCCGCCGCTGGTGCCCGCTTGTGCCTGCGTTGCTCCGAGCAGCCCACCACCCCCGGCGGCCAGCGCGGCGCCTGCGGCTGCACCTTTGAGCAGTCCTCGTCTCGAGACGCTTTCGGACCGCTCGTCCTGTCTTTGCTGTCCCTGTGCCATCGAAACCTCCTCGTGTTGCCGTCGATCGGAGTCGTCCGCACTAAAGGGGAAGAACTCATCATGCAATGGTTTGCATAGCCTGTCAATCGAACAGTTGCTCTCGAAGTGACGGTGTTTCACACAAACGTTCTCTACAGACGGAGATCAATGGGGCTGGGACGTACCGTCCATGGCTCGCTGCGCGACCTCGTCGCTTTCCGGCTCCAGGTCGAGACCGGCCCGGCGCGCCTCCAGCTCGATGAGCGCGGCGAAGTCCTGGTCCGCGAGGTTCTGCCCGGCGAGTGCGACCAGCGCCTCGTGGACGGTCGAGGCGGCGGGGAGGGGGACGTCGAGAGCGGCGGCCGCGGCCAGCCCCAACTCGACGTCCTTCCTTAACAGCCTGCCGGTGAAAGTTGGCGTGAAGTCCAGCCTGACCATTGCTGGCGATTTGTACCGCGAGAACATCGAGCCGAGCGGGCTGGCGTTGAGGAACGACAGGAAGACGGATCGGCTCACGCCGCCCTTCTCCGCGAGGACTGTCACCTCGGCGAGAGCCTGGGTGAGGATGGCGAGGTAGACGTTGTGTGCGATCTTGACGAGCCGCGCCTCGTCGCCCTGACCCACGTAGACGACTGCCGCCCCGTACTCGTCCAGGAACGGGCGCGCCGTCGCGAAGGCCGACTCCGGGCCGGAGACCACCACCCGGGCACGGCCGGACTCGATCACGCTCGGGTTTCCGCTGACCGGCGCGGCCAGCAGGGCACTACCGCGCGCGCTGGCGGCCTGCCGCACCGCCTGGGACGTGTCGGTGTCGATCGTGGAAGAGTCCACGATCACCCTCGGCACCGCACCGTGGCCGCCGAGCAGCCCGTCCGGCCCGACGGTGACGTCGCGGAACGCTGCAGAGTCCGTCACCATCGTGAAGACGACGTCGCAGGTCCGGAGGTCGGAGATGCGGTCGACGGCGGTGGCGCCAAGAGCGACGAGTGGCGCGAGCTTGCTGCGGGTTCGGTTGTAGACGGCGACATGATGGCCGGCCAACAGAAGCCGGGAGCATAGGGCGACCCCCATCCGCCCCGCGCCGACCCAGCCGACGAAGGCGCTGGATTCAGGCATCAGCGCTAGCTCCAATCTCAGGGGTAACAAGCGAGTTGTGGCCCTTAGCGAAGTCGAATCCGTTCCAGTACCGCTGGCCGAGCACCAGGAGCTCCTCGGACGGGAACCTGGTGAGCAGGACCGGGCCGTCGGCGGTCACCCACACCTCTTCCTCGATGCGGGCCGCCGAGTACCCGTCGGTGGCCGGC
>DASUUH010000025.1:0-76672 GCA_036374175.1 Jiangellaceae bacterium
CGGTGCAGAAGGAGGCGCCAGGAGCGAAGCCGTTCGGGAAGTGGAAGCCGGGTCCCGGCCCGCCCTTCACAGCGACTCCGCCACCGCCGCCCACGCTGCCAGTCGGCGGCCAGCCCAGCTCGCCAGCGCCGATGCCGGTGACATAGTCACCGACGATGTGCTGGCCATGGTTGGCGATGCCGAGAGTGTCGGCACATGTCGGTGTCGCCATCGCCGGCGCTCCCAGTGCAAGGACCGAACCTGCCAGTACTGTTGCCACTAGGGTTCTTTTCATCTCAACCTCCTCGGGTGCCCGTACTCGCACGGGCTGTGTTCTGAACATTTGGTCTCTGCGTTTGGAGACTCAGCGGTCTGGTGCGCTACGACGAGGGCATGAATCTGGTCCCCGACGTCGCGAGCAGCTGGGAGATCTCCGACGACGGCCGCCGTTATGTCTTCCACCTGCGCGAGGACGTCGTCTGGAGCGACGGTCGGCCCGTCACCGCACACGACTTCGCGTTCACGTACATGAGGGCGCTCGACCCAGCCGCAACCGGTGCGTTCGTCGCTCCGATGTTGCTGGACCCCGTGGAGCACGCACGTGAGGTACGGGCCGGGCGGGCACCACTAGATAAGGTCGGCATCAACGCCGTTGACGACCACACCCTGGTGATCAAGCTCTCCGAGCCGGCCAGCTACTTCATTTACAACTTGGCCTATTGCGTGCTGCTCCCGGTTCCACAGCACGCCGTGAAGGAACACGGCGACGGCTGGTGCCAACCGGAAATCATGGTCTCGAACGGGCCCTTCCGCCTGACCGACTGGGAACCTGGTCGGATCATGGTGTTCGATCGCAACCCGCGCTACCACGGGTCCACCCGCGGCAACGTTGCCCGGGTGACCCTCGATCTTGCCGCGCCCACTGGAGAGTTGGAAGCACGCTACCTGGATGACCAGGTCGACGCGCTCAGTAGCGGCTGGTTCGGATCGGAAGAGGCGATCGACCGGCTTCGCCGCCGATTCCCCGTCGAACACTCCCGGCGCGACTCGTTCGTCACGGTCTTCTACTGTCTCGGCGTCGGTACGCCACCACTGGATGACCGCAGGCTTCGGCAGGCCATGGCAATGGCGGTAGACCGGACGACGCTGGTTGCGCATGGGCGGCACTGGCTGCCGTCCCCAGCGTCGGGTGGGCTGGTGCCGCCGGGCATGTCCGGTCACGTGCCCGACCTCGTGACATCGCACGATTCGCAGGCGGCCGGCGAGCTGGTCGCCGCGGTATCTGAAGACAAGGCACTGCCGGAGATCACCCTTCTCGCGCGGCAAGGCAACGAGGTAGCCGCACAGCAGCTGTGTGCCGACTGGCGTGCAATCGGCATCCCGAGCCGGGTCCAGGTATGTTCCTGGGCCGATTTCTTGACGACCTGGAACAACGCATCAGGCCCGAAGGTCGGTGTGACGACCTGGTTTGCCGACTATCCCGACCCTGACAGCTTCCTGCGGTTCTGTGTCGACCTTTATCTGCCCGACTGGCGTCACGACCGCTACCGAACGTTAGTGGAGCACGCGACTCGGAGCACTGACCCTGCAGATCGCCTCGTCACCTATGAAGAAGCGGAGCGGATCCTGGCTCACGAGGCGGTTATCGTCCCGCTCATGTACGAGTCGGAGCATCTGTTGCTCAAGCCGTGGGTCACCGAATATCCGTCTGTCCCAGTCAAATATCCGGGTTTCTGGAAGGATGTACTCGTCGGACCACGGTGACCGGGCCGGTCCGTTCACTGGAGACCGGAGAGGCACTGCATCTAGCGTGGCGTCATGGCACGCATTCTCGTTCCGTACCACCTCGACGAGCATCTCTCGTCCCTGGACGCGCCGTACGAACCAAACCGCACGATCACGGCGGATCTGCCGGACGGCAGCCCGTGGCAGCGGATGGCGGCGCTGTACGGGACCGTGGCGGACGTCGTCGCCGAAAACGTGCGGGGCGGAGGCCGTCCGATCGTCATGTCGGGCGACTGCACCACGTCCCTGGCGACCGTGGCCGGGCTCCAGCGGGCCGGCGTCGACCCCGCGATCGTGTGGTTCGACGGCCACGGCGACGTGCAGACCCTCGAGACGACGGCGTCCGGCTATCTCGGAGGAATGCCGCTACGCATCCTGACCGGCTACCGGCCCGAGTTGATCAGCGACGACCTCGGTCTGCGACCGGTCCCGGACGATCGAGTCGTGCTCGTCGACGCCCGCGATCTAGACCCGCCCGAGGCGGCGTTCCTGACCACGTCAGGGATCCGCCGGCTGGAGGTCGACGATCTTGTCGCCGACGTCCTTCCTGCCGGCCCGCTGTACCTGCACCTCGACTTCGACGTGGTGACGCCGGACGAGTTGCCCGGCCTGCTGTTCCCCGCAGCGGGCGGCCCCGGGATCGGTGCCGTCGGAGCAGCCATCGGTCGCGTCATGGCGACCGGTGCTGTCGCTGCCGTCGGCGTCGGATGCACCTGGCATCCGGGACACGGCAACGGAGCAAGGATCCAGCCCTACCTGGATGAGGCCGGGGTCGTCTGACCGCCGGCCGACTGTCAGCTTGGCGGCAGCTCGGCACCCTGGCGCAGCAGGCCGTATGTCACCCCGTCAACCAAGGCTTCCCACGAGGCTTCGATGATGTTCGCGCCGACGCCGACGGTCTCCCAGGACGTCTTGCCGTCGGTGAACTCGGTCAGCACACGGGTGATCGCGTCCGTGCCGTGCGCGGCGTCCAGGATGCGCACCTTGAAGTCGATCAGCTCCACCTTGTCGATCTCCGGGTAGAGCGTGCCGATGGCCGTGCGCAGCGCATGATCGAGGGCATTGACCGGCCCGTTTCCCTCGCCGGCGATGACGACCCGCTCGCCGCCGGCCCGGACCCGGACGGTCGCCTCAGCCAGCGCCGCGCCGTCCGGGCGCGATTCGACGATGACCCGCCAGCTCTCCACCTCGAAGTAATGCGGGCGCCCCCCGTCGACTTCCTCGCGCAGCAGCAACTCGAACGACGCGTCGGCGGCCTCGAAGGTGTAGCCGCGGGCCTCGAGGTCCTTGACCCGCTGGGTCACCCGGCTGACCAGCTCCCGATCCTGGGACAGGTCGTAGCCGAGTTCGCGGCCCTTCAGTTCGATGCTGGCCCGACCGGCCATGTCCGACACGAGCATCCGCATGTCGTTGCCGACGGCGGACGGATCGGCGTGCTGGTACAGATCAGGGTCGACCTTGATCGCGCTGGCGTGCAGGCCGGCCTTGTGTGTGAACGCGCTGGCCCCCACGTACGGCTGGCGGGAGTAGGGGACGATGTTGGTGACTTCTGAGACGGCGTGCGCGATCCGGGTGGCTTCTCGCAGCGCGTCCTCAGGCACGACCGTCCGTCCACGCTTGAGCTGCAGATTCGCCACGACGGAAATCAAGTCCGCGTTGCCAGTGCGCTCGCCATAGCCGTTGAGCGTGCCTTGCACGTGGGTGGCGCCCGCGTCCACCGCCGCCAGCGAGTTGGCCACTGCGCAGCCGGTGTCGTTGTGGCAGTGGATGCCCAGCCGCACGCCGGCCGCGTCCGCGACCGCAGCGACGACCTCACCGACGTCGTCGGGCAACAGACCGCCGTTCGTGTCGCAGAGTGCGGCGAGCTCGGCTCCCGCTGCGGCGGCCGTCCGGACGACCTCCAGCGCATAGGCCGGATCGCGGCGGTACCCGTCGAAGAAGTGCTCGGCGTCCAGGAACACCCGCCGGCCCTGCCGGGCGAGGAACGAGACGGTGTCCCTGATCATCGCGAGGTTCTCTTCCAGCGTGGTCCTGAGCGCGCGCTCGACGTGGCCGGTGTGGCTCTTGGCGACGAGCGTCACCACCGGTGTCTCGGCATCGACGAGTGCCCGCACCAACAGGTCGTCTTCAACTCGGACGTTGGCGCGGCGCGTCGCGCCGAAGGCTGCCAGTTGGGCGTGCTTGAGGTCGAGTTCGGTGCGCGCCCGCCGGAAGAACTCGGTGTCCTTCGGATTGGCACCTGGCCAGCCGCCCTCGATGAACCCGACACCAAGCTCGTCGATGTGCTGCGCAATGGCGAGCTTGTCGTGGACCGACAGCGACAGCCCCTCTTGCTGTGCGCCGTCGCGCAGCGTGGTGTCGTAGACGTGGAACTGGTCCGGGCTCATCTCACGGTTCCCCTTACAACGGCCATTTCGTCCCCACAAACAAAAAGGACCCGTCGCGAAGTGCGAACGGGTCTGCGCGCCTGGCGTGGTGCTGATGCCTGGCGCGCCTACGTAATGATCATACAGAAGTACATCGGGGTCAACGATGCCATATGATCGGCAGCTTGTGAGAACCGAATCCCACATGGTGGACGTCCGATCGATCATTGAGGACGACGCCGACATCGTGCGGGCCATGCTGACCGATGCATGGGGCTCCACGAAGGTGGCCGGCCACGGCGTGTTGTACGACGCGTCAGCACTCCCGGGTCTGATCGGATACCTGGCCGGACAGCCGGCTGGGCTGCTCACCTACCACGTCGATGGTGACAGTTGGGAGATCGTCACGCTCAGCGCGTCCGTTCGCGAGCGAGGCATTGGGACGGCATTGGTGCGCGCCGTCGAACAGATGGCGCGGCGCGACGGCGCCCGCCGCCTGTGGTTGATCACCACCAACCACAACACCGTCGCGCTGCGCTTCTACCAGCGGCTCGGCTTTAACCTAATCGCGCTGCACCGTGATGGGGTGACTCGGGCCCGCGCCGAACTCAAGCCGGAGATCCCGCTGGAGGTGGACGGCATTCCGTTGCGCCACGAACTCGAAATGGAGATGCGGCTGGACTGATCAACCGCCTGGTCCGTCCCGGTTCACCCCGCCCAGATCTCGTGGTCCTCGTCGTCGAGGGCCGGGACGGCCGACAGGTGACGCCGCTTGCTCGAGTATCGCGGTTCGTACGGCACCGTTCCGCGCGGTGCCGTGCGCCACATGTCGTTGGCGAGCAGCGCAACCATCAGTTCATCGGGAGCGATATTCAACAGGTTCGCTCGGTTTTCCAGGGTGGCGTACAGCGGCTCCGGCATGTCGAGTGAGACGACCAGCCGATGCTCGCGCTCGAGAGCGTCGGAGATGCCTTCGTACAGGAGCGTGACCGCCTCGGCCGGCGACGTGCCGATCAGCTCGTCAAGTGGCGGAACGGGCTCGGCGAGCAGGCCGGGAGCTTCAGCGAGCGCGCTCAGAACGATGCGGCCGAGATCTTCGCTGGCCGTCCACCTGCTGTACCCGTACCGCTGGTCGTCCTCCACGGCAAGGCGACGGTGCCGGATGAGCGCGGCTCGCACCTCGCGCGCTCTCGGGTCGTGGCGGCTGACCTCGGACGTGACCGGGGTCGCCGTCAGCTCCGACCCGGTGAAGGTGAAGGCGAGCAGGCCGCCGCGCGGCACGGCGTCGAGCGTGCCCGCCGGGACCTTCCAGGTCTCCTGGCCGTACCGGTTGACCTGAACCGCCCCGCCGCCCTCGATAGGAATTTCACCGAGCGCCTTGACGACCTGGCGGAGCGGTTTGAGTTCGGGACCCGGCCAGATGTACTGATCTCCGGCACGGTCGCCGCTGACCCGGTGCGTGAACGTCGCACCCACGATAAGCCGCTGCGCGCAGGTGTACCGACCGTCCGGCAGTGGCATGAAGATGCTGCGGTCGCGCATTGCCTGCGTCACGCTCGACGATGTGCGGGCGGACGTGACGCCAGCCGCATGCGCGGCTTGATAGATCGTCTCCACGGGCGCTGGCCCGTGCTTGCCGAGGTAGTCGGCGCAGAAGGTTGCGATGCGGGACATGCGTCCAGCCTGGCGCGCCGTCCTACAAGATCGTCTTACTTATCCACAGGCTCGCGCGCTCGCGACGGCGCCGCTAGACGATGCGGTGCATCCAGCCGTGCACGTCGTCGCCGCGGCCGTACTGGACGTCCAGCAGCGCCTGCCGGATGTCCTTCGTCGCCGGGCCGGGCTCGGTACCCATCGACAACTCGCCGCCGTCCCACACCAGCCGGCCGAGCGGCGTGATGACCGCAGCGGTCCCGCAGGCGAACACCTCGGTGATCTCGCCGGACGCCACACCCTCGCGCCACTCGTCGATCGAAACCGGACGCTCCTCTACCTTGTAGCCGAGGTCGCCGGCCAGCGTAATGATGGACTCGCGGGTGATGCCCTCGAGGATCGTGCCGGTCAGCTCCGGCGTGGTGATCGAACCGTCCGATCGGACGAAATAAAGGTTCATTCCGCCGAGTTCTTCCACCCACTTGCGCTCCGCAGCGTCCAGGAAGCAGACCTGCGCACAACCGTGCTCGATCGCCTGTTGCTGCGCGACCAAGCTGGCGGCGTAGTTGCCGGCGCACTTGGCCGCGCCGGTGCCACCCGGGGCGGCACGCGTGTACTCAGTCGACAGCCAGATGTCGACCGGCTTCACACCAGAGGTGAAGTACGCGCCAGCCGGCGATGCGATAAGGCAGAAGAGGACTTCGTTGGCCGGTCGCACGCCGAGGAAGACCTCCGATGCGAACATGAACGGCCGCAGGTACAGGCTGGTCTCGCCGCCGGAGGGCACCCACTCCGCGTCCGTGCGGACGAGCAAGTCGATGGCATCGACGAACGACTCGACCGGGAACTCGGGCAAGGCCATCCGTCGTGCGCTGCGCACGAACCGCGCGCCGTTGGCCTCAGGGCGGAAAGCCCAGATCGAGCCGTCATCGTGCCGGTACGCCTTGAGCCCTTCGAAGATGGCTTGGGCGTAGTGCAGCACGGCGGTGGCCGGGTCGAGCGACAGCGGTGCGTACGCGCGGAGCCCGGCGTCGTGCCAGCCGGCCTCGGATGTCCAGGTGGCAGTGACCATGTGGTCGGTGAACGACGTCCCGAACCCCGGGTTGGCCAGGATCTCAGCCCGGCGCTGCGCGGCTACGGGGTTCTGCGACAAGGTGGTCGAGAACTCGAGCTTTCGCGCAGTCGCCGTAGCCATGCTGACCTCTCAGATGTCGAAGATATGCGGACTGTGAGTACTAGGACGTCCTACCAGAAACGCTACCGCCCGTCGCGGCGTAGGTAAACGGAGGGTGCGCCGCGGCATCCGCTCGGGCGACGGCTACGTCAGAGAAGCGGTGAGCGCGTCGCCTACCTGTACGGTCGATCGCTCGGCTGAGCCGCGGCTGGCCAGGTCGGCGGCCACAGCCTCCTCAACGCGCCGAGCTTCGGCTGCGAATCCCAGGTGGTCGAGCAGCAGGGCGACCGACAGCACGGTCGCGGTGGGATCGGCGATGCTTTGTCCGGCTATGTCCGGCGCCGAGCCGTGCACCGGCTCGAACATCGATGGCGCGGTGCGATCGGGGTTGATGTTGCCGCTGGCCGCGAGCCCGATGCCACCGGTGATCGCCGCGGCCAGGTCGGTGATGATGTCGCCGAAGAGGTTGTCGGTGACGATAACGTCGAACCGCGCCGGATCGTTGACCATGAAAATGGTGGCGGCATCGACGTGCAGGTAGTCGACCGTCACGTCGGGGTGCTCGGCCGCGACGGCTTCCACCGTCCGGCGCCAGAGATGGCCGGCGTGGACGAGGACGTTGTGCTTGTGGACGTACGTCAGCTTCTTGCGCGGCCGGGCGGCGGCGCGGGCGAACGCGTACCGGACGACCCGCTCGACGCCGAAGGCGGTGTTGACGCTCACCTCATTGGCGACCTCCTGCGGCGTGCCAGCGCGCATCGATCCGCCGTTCCCGACGTACGGCCCCTCGGTGCCCTCCCGCACCACAACGAAGTCGACATCGCCGGGATCCCGCAGTGGCGAGGCCACGCCGGGATAGAGCCGCGACGGGCGCAGATTGACGTAGTGATCAAAGCCGAACCGCAGCTTGAGCAGCAGGCCCCGCTCCAGCACACCACTGGGCACGCCGGGGTCACCCACCGCGCCTAGCAGGATCGCGTCGTACCCCCGAAGCTCCTTGTAGACGGAGTCCGGCAGGGTTTCACCGGTGGCGTGCCAGCGGCGCGCACCCAGGTCGTAATGCGTCGTCTCGGCCTTCGTGTCGGTGCCGGCGACGGCGGCGCCAAGCACCTTGAGGCCCTCGGCGACAACCTCCGGACCGATGCCGTCGCCGGGAATCACGGCCAGGTTGATGCTGCGGGTCATGCAGGCCACCGTACGGTTGCGTCCCGTATGCCGACACGAACGTCCCGACATATGGACGATTCACCATGGCCGAGGGTCCGCGTCTCCCCTGCGGGCGCGGACCCCCGACGTGCTATGAAACGCATCATGCGGCTGCGAGGTTCAGTGGCCCGTCTCGCCGCCGTTGTCGCGGCGGTCTATGGCCTCCTGCAGCGCATGCCGAGCGTTCTGCTCTGCCTCGGTCATTGTTGTGCTCCGTAGAAGTTCTGGACGGATTGGTCCGACGAGAAGCTCTGGTCGCCAGAACTCACAGATCACTTGTGGTGCGGAGTTATGTCCGGCGGTCGGGCCCGGATCGCGGGTGGCCCTCGTCTGTTGGCGGTCGGCTCGGCGTTGGCAACGCCAGACTCCGCGACGAGGCGCCGGCCTTAGCGGACCCCGTCGCGGCGGCTAAGAATCCGTACCGTCCACGACATGACGGAGCCGACACTACTCCTTGGACGTCCAAGTGTCTCGCCCAAGGGACAGGAGTCTCGCATGTCGAGACTCCTGCCGGCGAGTGGGCCGCCCACCAGGTTCGTCGGTGCCCTACCACCCGCACGCCCCTGGTACGGCAGGCATGGGCCTGCTGAACGTGATCGACCGGGGCGGTGAGGTCTAGTCGGCCAGATCGACCGCGCGGCCCCACTCGGCACCGATCTCGGTGACGATCTCGTCCATGACCCGTGGCGGGATGGACTGGTCGACAGTCATGGAGACCAACGCGTGGCCGCCCTTGACGTCCCGGCTGACCTGCATGCCGGCGATGTTGACGCCCGCGTCGCCGAGCAGCCGCCCGACGGTGCCGACCACGCCCGGACGGTCCTGGTACCGCCAGAAGGCCATGTGCTCGCTGGGCTGGACCTCGATGTCGAATCCGAGCACTTCGACAAGTTTTTCGACGTGTTTGGTGCCGAACAACGTGCCGGAAACCGACACGACGCGCCCGTCGGCGAGCACTCCCCGCACAGTGATGAGATTGCGGAAGTCCGGCGAGTCCTCCTCAGTGAGCAGCCGGACCTCGACCCCACGATCGGCGGCGATCACCGGCGCGTTGACATACGAGACCGGGTCCTCGACGACGTCGCTGAACACGCCCTTGAGCGCCGCGAGCTCCAGGATCTTCACGTCGTGCTCGACGATCTCGCCGGCCACCTCCACGTCCAGCTGCGTGGCCACCTCACCGGCCAGCGCCGTGAAGATCCGGCCCAGCTTCTCCGCGAGCGGGATGCCAGGACGGACGTCTTCGGCGATCGCCCCGCCCTTGACGTTGACCGCGTCGGGAACAAGTTCGCCGGCCAGCGCTAGCCGGACCGACCTCGCAACCGAGACGCCGGCCCGCTCCTGAGCTTCCGCAGTGGACGCACCGAGATGCGGCGTGACGACCACCGACTCGAACTCGAACAGCGGCGAGTCTGTGCACGGCTCAGAGGCGAACACGTCGATGCCCGCACCGGCCACGCGGCCTTCCTTGAGAGCCACGGCCAGCGCATGCTCGTCGACGATGCCGCCGCGCGCAGCGTTGATGACGCGTACGGTCGGCTTGACCTTGCGCAGCGCCTGCTCACCGATCAACCCCTGGGTCTCGGGTGTCTTCGGCAGGTGCACGGAGATGAAATCGCTCTGCTCGAGCAACTCGTCGAGCGGGACATTGCGAACCCCCATCTGGGCCGCTCGAGCAGCCGGGACGTACGGGTCGTACGCGATAACCGTCATTCCGAACGACGAGAGCCGCTGCGCGACCAGGGCGCCGATGCGGCCGAGCCCCACGATTCCGGCGACCTTTTCGTACAGCTCGGTGCCGGTGTACTTGCTGCGCTTCCATTCCCCGCCCTTCAGCGCGGCGTTGGCCGGCGCGATGTTGCGGGCGGTGGCGAGTAACAGCCCGACGGCGAGTTCGGCAGCGCTGACGATATTGGACGTCGGCGCGTTGACGACCATGACGCCGGCTTGCGTGGCCGCTTTGACGTCCACGTTGTCCAGTCCCACACCGGCACGGGCTATGACCTTCAGCCGCGGCGCAGCGGCTATGGCTTCGGCGTCGACCTGGGAAGCGCTGCGGACCAGGATGGCGTCGGCCTCGCCGATCGCCGGGATAAGTGACGACCGGTCGGCGCCGTCGCAATAGCGGATCTCAAAGTCAGGGCCGAGCGCGTCGACTGTCGCCGGCGACAGTTCCTCGGCGATAAGGACGACAGGCTTGCTCACGTCTGTACACCCTCTTCGGGTCTTGTTCGTTGATTTCGGGTTGCTAAACAGCGAGCGCCGTTGCCCCTGGTCCAACGAGTGTAGCCGTTGTCGCGGCAACTAGACCTCTGGCCAGCGCTCGCCCCGCCAGGCCGAATCCCAGAACATCCACTCCAACCGGGTACTCGTGGCGTACGCCGCACTCATCCGCTCGAGGACGCCGCCGCCGGCCTGCTTGGCCAGCTCGTCGGCCAATGTTTCGACCTCGGTTGTGATGGCGGCGAATTCCGGATCGGAGTAGGTCGCGATCCAGGCCGCGTACGGATGGTCGGTCGTTGTTCCGGCCGCGATCGCGGCGCCGACCTCCGCGTACACCCGGAAGCAGGGCAGTACGGCAGCGAGGGCCACCTCCACCGGCTCGGTGGCCGCCACGGCGATAAGGCTGGACGTGTAGAGCCGGCAGGTCGGCGACGGCTCGCCTGGCCCGTCGACGTCGATGCCGTGCTCACCGAGCAGGGTCGCGTGTAAGGCTCGCTCAGCCTCCACGGCCCCGGCCGCGGAGCGGGCCAGCACGGCGACGTCGGCGGTGTTCGGCAGCCGGGCGGCGACCATCGCCAATGCCCTGGCGTAGCCGGACAGGTACCTCGCGTCATCGAGCAGGTAACGCAGGAAGACCTCGCGGTCGAGAGTTCCGGCTCGCAACATCCGCACGAAGGGGTGGCCGATGATTCGCTCGTACGTGGGCTGCACTGCCCGCCATGCATCGTCCGACCACGTCACGGGCAGGGTTCCCACCACGAGTAGAAGTGGTGCACCGGGCCGGCACCGTGCCCGACGCGCAGCGAGTCCGCCCCGCGTAAGGCACCGGTGAGGTACCGCTTTGCGACGCCCACGGCCTCACGCAGGGGCGCGCCCTGGGCCAGCCGAGCCGCGATCGCACTCGAAAGCGTGCATCCGGTGCCGTGGGTGTTGCGGGTCCGCACCCGCGGCGCCCGGTAATCGCACGTGCCGTCCTGATCCGCCAGTACGTCCACGGCCTCGTCGCCGTCATCGTGGCCGCCCTTGACGAGCGCGGCGCCGGCCCCCAGGCTGCGTAACTCCTCCGCCGCCTTGGTGGCGGTCTCCGGCGTTACGGTGTCCCACCCCAGCAGCGTGGCCGCCTCGGGCAGGTTGGGCGTAATGATCGTGGCGAGCGGAACGAGCCGATCGCGGATCGCGGCGATGGTGTCGTCGCTGACCAGCCGGTCGCCCGAGGTTGCGACCATGACCGGGTCGACTACCAGGTTTGGCGCCCCGTACCGCATGATCGCCGCCGCCACCGCCTCGACGACGTCGGGGTCGCCGAGCATTCCCGTCTTGACCGCTCTGATGTCCAGGTCGGCGAACAACGCGTCGAGCTGGTCGGTGACGAAACCAGCCGGCACCGGGAACACTCCCGTCACGCCACGGGTGTTCTGGGCAGTGAGCGCGGTGATGGCGGCCGCGCCGTAGGCGCCGAGGGCGGAGAACGTCTTCAGATCGGCCTGGATGCCGGCGCCACCCGACGGATCGGAGCCGGCCACCGACAGCACTGAGTAGGTCACGGGATGGCACTCCTTTCGGCCAGCGTGGCGTCGACCGTGTCGCGGAGTTGGCGGGCGGCGATCTCGGGGTCGGGCGCGCCGAAAACGCCGGAGACCACGGCGACTCCGTTGGCGCCGGCAGCGATGACCGCCGCTGCACGATTGGGATTCGTGATGCCGCCGATGCCGACCAGTGGCAACTCGGTGCGCATCCGGATGCTCGCCACGCCGTCCGGCCCGAGCGGCGGAGCCGCGTCCGGTTTGGTCGGGGTCGTCCACACCGGGCTGGCGGCCAGGTAGGTGCAGGCGGCGAGCTGTTCGGCCGCCGTGAGCTGTGCCTCGTCCTCGATCGACCATCCGACGATTGCGGTCGGGCCGAGGATCGCACGGGCGTCGGCCGGCGGCATGTCGTGGATTCCCACATGCACACCTACGCCGGCGCGGCGGGCCACTTCGACGCGATCGTTGACGATCAGCGGCACACTATGCGGCCGCAGTGCGTCGCGCAGCCGCATCGCCTGGTCCAGCAACGCGTCATCGCTGAGCTTTTTGTCACGGAGCTGGACGAGCGTGGCGCCACCGCGTACCGCGCTGAGGCAGGCGTCGAGCAACTGGCTCTCCGGTATCAGATCGGGGTCGGTGACGACGTATAGCCGCACGTCCAGTGCCGTCACTGCTGGTCACCGTTCGTCAACCGGGTCCCGGCCCGGACACCCGGCTCGTCCAGCGAGTACAGCTCGTCCAGGATCCGCAACCGCAGGGTGCCAGGCCCCGGCGAATCCGTTGCCGCCCGCTCGCCGGCCAACCCGAGCACGGCGAGGGCGGCGGCCGTCGCGGCCAGCCGATCGGCCTCGACCGCGGTGAACGCGCCGACCAGCGCGCTGGCCGCGCAGCCAAGCGCTGTGATGCGGGACATCATTGGGTGCCCGCCGTGAACAGTGATGGTCGTCTGCCCGTCCGTCACCAGGTCGGCGGCGCCGGTGACGGACACGATGCCCCCGGTGCGGGTGGCCAGTTCGCGAGCCGCATCGGCGGCGTCGGCGGCCTCGTGCGCGCTGTCGACGCCCTTGCCGCCTTCTGCCGCGCCGGCCAGCGCGAGGATTTCGCTGGCGTTGCCTCGAACCACGGAGGGGTTGCGGTCGAGCAGATCAGTAGCCGTCTTGGTCCGGTACGGAGTTGCACCCACGCCGACGGGATCGAGGATCCACGGAATGCCTCGGTCGGCGGCGACCGCGGCGGCGTCGTGCATGGCCTCGACCCACGGCGGCGAGAGCGTTCCGATATTGATGACGACCGCGTCCGCGATGCGGGCGAAGTCGGCGGCCTCATCCCGCGCGTGCACCATGGCCGGTGAGGCACCGGCCGCCAGCAGCGCGTTCGCGGACAGGTCCATCGCCACGTAGTTCGTGATGTTGTGGACCAACGGGCCTCGCTCGCGGACGGCGGCAAAGTTCGTCCAGACGTCGAGCGGGCTGACCATAAAGCGCTCCCTCCCGCCGGGATGGGAGGCGCTGCGGTGCGCTGGTGGGGCGAACGCGCGACCGTGTCGGCTCCCTTCGCCGGCATGACCCGGTTCAGGTTCGGCGGGTGTGATCTCAGCCCTGCAGGGGCACCCCGGCCGATCGGTTCTTGCTCCCTAACCCTACCGGCTCAGTGAGAGCCGCGTTAACACCCACCGCCCCGTCCATGTCGTTCGATCACGTTCGGCAGGCGAGCCGACGTAGCTACATGGCTGCATGCATGTAGGTACGTCGCGCCGTCTGCCGACCGTGATCGAACGGACGCGTGGGGGGCGGGTTAGCGGGCGGCGGTTCCTTCGGTGTAGTCGGCGTCCTTGCTTTCGATCCACGGCATGAGCCGGCGCAGTTCGCGGCCGACCTGCTCGATCGGGTGCTGTTCGCCTTCGACCCGCAGTCGCTTGAACTCCGGAGCACCGGCGTCCTGATCGGCGATGAACCCAGCCGCCCACGAGCCGTCCTGCACCTCGCGGAGCACCTGGCGCATCCGGTCCTTGACCGACTCGTCGATGATCCGCGGACCGGAGGTGTAGTCGCCGTACTCGGCAGTGTCGGACACGCTCCAGCGCTGTTTGGCGATACCGCCCTCGTACATCAGGTCGACGATCAGCTTGAGCTCGTGCAGGCACTCGAAGTACGCCACCTCGGGCTGGTAGCCGGCCTCGGTCAGGACCTCGAACCCGGTCTGGATCAGCCGCGATACGCCACCACAGAGCACGGCCTGTTCGCCGAACAGGTCGGTTTCGGTCTCCTCGGTGAAGGTGGTCTTGATACCGCCGGCTCGCAGGCCGCCGATCGCTTTGGCGTACGAAAGGGTGAGCGGCCACGCCTCCCCCGTCGCGTCCTGCTCGACCGCGACCAGCACCGGCACCCCGCGGCCGTCGGTGAATTCGCGGCGCACCAGATGGCCCGGGCCCTTCGGCGCCACCATGCACACGTCCACGTTCGCCGGCGGCTTGACGTAGCCGAACCGGATGTTGAACCCGTGGCCGAAGAACAGCGCGTCACCTTCTTGCAGGTTCGGCTCAATCTCGGTGGTGTAGAGGTGCCGCTGGACGTGGTCGGGCGCCAGAATGACGATCAGATCGGCCTCGGCGGCCGCCTCGGCCGGTGGCACCACACGCAGTCCCTCCGCCTCCGCCTTGGTCCAGCTCTTCGAACCCTCGCGGAGCCCGACCCGTACGTCCACCCCCGAATCGCGCAAGCTCAGCGCGTGGGCGTGGCCCTGGCTCCCGTAGCCGATGACGGCAACCACCCGGTTCTGGATGATCGACAGATCGGCTTTGTCGTCGTAGTACAGCTCAGCCACAGTGGGCTCTCCTTCTCTCTCGTGCGCGGGTTTCAGGCGGTGCGGTCGAGGGGGCGGAGGGTGCGGTCGGTGATCGAGCGCGAGCCCCGCCCGACCGCGACCACCCCGGACTGGACCAGCTCACGGATCCCGAACGGCTCCAGCACCCGCAATAGGGCGTCCAGCTTGTCCGGCGATCCGGTGGCCTCGACGGTTACCGCATCGTGGGCGACGTCGACCACCTTCGCCCGGAAGAGTTGAACGGTTTCGAGGATGTGTGAACGGGTCTCCAGGTCCGCCTTTACCTTCAGCAGCAACAACTCACGCTGCACGGACTGAGAAGGGTCCAGCTCGACGATCTTGATGACGTTGACCAGCTTGTTCAGTTGTTTGGTGACCTGCTCGAGCGGCTGGTCTTCGACGTCCACCACGACCGTCATCCGGGAGACCGCGGGGTATTCGGTAGGGCCGACCGCCAGCGAGTCGATGTTGAAGCCCCGGCGCGAGAACAGTGAGGCGATCCGGGCCAGGACGCCTGGTTTGTTCTCGACCAGGACCGACAGGGTGTGCTTACTCATCGGACGTCATTCCTCCCGGTCGCCGAAGTCCGGCGCCATGCCGCGGGCGATCTGGATCTCGTCGTTGCTGGTTCCCGCCGGGACCATCGGCCACACCATGGCGTCCCGATGCACGCCGAAGTCCACCACGACCGGACGGTCGTCGATCGCCATCGCCTTTTCGATGGTGGCATCGACGTCCGCGGCTTCGTCGCAACGCAACCCGACGCAACCGTACGCCTCGGCCAGCATGGCGAAGTCGGGGATCCGCTTGTGCAGGTCGGTGTTGGAGTACCGGCCGTTGTAGAACAGCGTCTGCCACTGCCGCACCATGCCCAGCGACTCGTTGTTGATGACTGCCACCTTGATCGGGATGCCCTCGATCGCGCAGGTCGCCAGCTCCTGGTTGGTCATCTGGAAGCAGCCGTCACCGTCGATCGCCCAGACCGTGGCGTCCGGACGCCCGACCTGAGCGCCCATCGCGGCGGGGACGGCAAAGCCCATGGTTCCAAGGCCGCCGGAGTTCAGCCAAGTGCCAGGCTTTTCGTAGCTGATGAACTGCGCGGCCCACATTTGGTGCTGGCCGACGCCGGCGACGTACAGCGCATCCGGACCGGCGATCTTGCCTATCCGCTCGATCACATACTGCGGTGCGAGCGTGCCGTCCTCCGGCTCCGCGTAACCGAGCGGGAAACGCGTACGCCAGTCGCTCAGCTGCACCCACCAGCCTTCGTAGTCACCTCGCCGGCCGGCCGCTTGCTCGGCTTCGACCGCGGCGACCAGGTCGGCGATGACCTCACGACAGTCCCCGACGATCGGCACGTCCGCGACTCTGTTCTTGGAGATCTCGGCGGGGTCGATGTCGGCGTGCACCACCGTGGCATCGGGCGCAAAACTCGACAGCTTGCCGGTAACCCGGTCGTCGAACCGCGCGCCCAGGGCCACGATCAGGTCGGACTTCTGCAGCGCGGTCACCGCGGCGACCGTCCCGTGCATGCCGGGCATGCCCAGGTGCTGCGGATGGCTATCGGGGAACGCACCCCGCGCTGTCAGCGTCGTCACGACCGGCAGGCCGGTCAGCTGGGCGAGGGCCGCCAGTTCCGCCGTCGCTCGCGCCTTCAGCACCCCGCCGCCGACATACAGGACGGGACGGCGTGACTCGACAATGAGCCGCGCCGCCTCCCGGACCTGCTTGGCGTGCGGCCGGGTGGTCGGGCGATAACCCGGCAGGTCGAGGTTCGTCGGCCAGGAGAATGTGGTGGTCGCCTGCAGCGCGTCTTTCGACACGTCCACCAACACTGGACCGGGGCGTCCCGTCCCGGCGATATGGAATGCCTCGGCAATCGCGCGCGGGATCTCGGCCGGGTCGGTGACCAGGTAGTTGTGCTTCGTGATCGGCATGGTGATGCCGCGGATGTCGGCTTCCTGGAACGCGTCGGTTCCGATGGCCGCGCTCGGCACCTGACCCGTGACCGCAACCATCGGGATGGAATCCATGTGCGCATCCGCGATTGCCGTGACCAGGTTGGTCGCGCCGGGGCCTGAGGTCGCCATGCACACGCCAACTTTGCCGGTGGCCAGCGCGTAACCCTCCGCCGCGTGGCCGGCGCCCTGCTCGTGCCGAACAAGGACGTGCCGGATCTTGGCGGAGTCCATGAGCGGGTCATACGCCGGCAGAATCGCGCCGCCCGGAATGCCGAACACCGTGTCTACGCCTGCTGCCTCGAGCGAGCGGATGAGGCTCGCCGCACCAGTCATCGGCTCGGCCTGCGCGCTGATTCGCGCTGGTGGTGGGCTCGGGTAGGGCCGCGCTCCCGGGTGGGGATCGTATGGCCGTGGTGGCTCCGACATGACCGTGGCCTCTTCGTCCTTCTCGTCGGTTGAATGGGTTCTGGCATGAAAAAACCCCTCGGCCCAGAGGGCTCAAGGGGTCGCGCGTCGGCAGTCTTCGAACGTCAGCCGACGCGCTCGCTAAGTACGATGATGCTTCCGCGCACGAGTGGCAGCCTGAACCACTCCGCGCACTTCGTCAACTGTGTCTCACTATCCGGGACTTGCGTCCGTCACCTGGACAGCACTTCTCCCCGCCGAATCCGTCGACTTGACGCTTGCCGACATTACTTCTACAGTTGGAGAAATCTGAGTTCTCCACTTGTAGAAGTGAGGCCTTGAACATGACCGACGCTGCGTACGCGGCTACCCACACGACCGCCGAGGCACTGCTGGACGCCGCCGAACAGCTGCTCATCACGGCCGGCCAGGCAGGCGTCTCAACCCGGCGTGTAGCCGAGGAGGCAGGCCAGCCGCACGGCCTGATTCGCTACCACTTCGGCTCGTTGGAAGCGCTGATGCTGCAGGTGCTGGAGCGAGCCTCGAGCCGCATCCTGGAGCGCCAGCGCGCGTTGTACGGCGGCGACCGCTCGTCCCTGGAGAAATGGCGCCAGGCCACGGGTTACATCGAAACCGACCTAGCAGACGGCTTCCCCAAGATCACCGCTGAGCTGTTCGCCAAGGCGTGGAACGAACCGGCCTTTCGCGACGGTCTCCGGCAGACGATGGCCGATTTCACCGACATGCTGGCCGACGCGGTCGCCGGCGCAGCCCAGGATTACGAACTCGATCTCAGCGGCGATGACGTGCTCGCCCTCGCCACCCTGATCCGAACGTTCCAGATCGGCATCCTCGTCGAGCGTCTGGCCGACATCGACATCGGCCATGCCGAACTGACCGCGGCGATCGACCGCACGCTAGAGAACCACGATTCAGGAGAACCGCATGCACGCCCGTCGGCCTGACCTGACCGGAGTCGTCGATCGCGACGGCGTACCCATCTATTACGAGGTCCATGGCAACAGCGGACCCACGGTGCTGCTGCTTCCCGCTTGGGCCATCGTGTACCGCCGGCTGTGGAAGGCGCAGGTGCCGTATCTGGCGAACCACCACCGCGTGGTGACGTTCGACCCGCGAGGCAACGGGGCGTCGGGCCGTCCGGCCGATCCCGCCGCCTACGACACCAAGGTCCAGGTCGGCGACGCGCTCGCGGTCCTGGATGCGGTGGGTGCCGATCGGGCGGTCCTGGTCGGCAACTCGTTCGGGACGATCTTGGCGTACGTCTTCGCCGCAATGCATCCGGACCGGGTCACCGGTGCGGTCCTTATCGGTACGACGCTCAACGTGGACGGCCGCGACGACTACCCGCTGGCTCAGAAGCTCGCGACGTTCAACGAAGATCGCGGTATCGACGAAGGTTGGGATCGCTACAACCGGTACTCGTTCCAGCGCGATTTCACCGGATTCCTCACGTTCTTCATCGGCCAGGCGTTCACCGACCCGCACTCGACCAAGCAGATCGAAGACGGCATCTCCTGGGGCCAGCAGACCACGCCCGACGTGCTCGCTGCCACGCTCGGCAGCAGGGCCGGGACACCGCCCGCGATGATGGCAGCAAGCATCCGATCCCTAGCACCGCACGTCACCTGTCCGGTGCTGGTCATTCATGGTGACCAGGACGCCGTCGCGCCGGTACACCTCGGTAGGTCGGTCGCCAAGATGCTCGATGCCCCCATCGTCGAGCTCCCGAGGGCTGGTCACTGCCCGCAGGCGCGTTATCCGGTGCAGGTCAACCGGCTGCTCCGCGAGTTCATCGACCGTACGACGGCCGATGCCGGTGGCGACAGCGCAATCGAGGTGGCGCGACCTACCGTGAGTCCCCCAACAGCTGCGGTGATCAGGCGCCCCTTGTCCAGACCGCGAGCGCTCTTCCTGTCCTCGCCTATCGGGCTGGGCCACGCCCGGCGAGATCTCGCGATCGCGGACGAGCTGCGCGGCCTCGTGCCGGAGGCTCAAATCGATTGGCTCGCGCAAGATCCGGTCACCAGGGTGCTCCACGCTCGCGGCGAGCGCATTCACCCCGCCAGCGAGCGCCTGGCCAGCGAGTCGGCCCACATCGAGGCCGAATCCGGTGACCACGACCTGCACGTGTTCGAGGCGGTACGGCGGATGGACGAGATCCTCGTCACCAACTTCATGACCTTCCTCGACGTCGTCGAAGCCGAGCGGTACGACCTGGTCATCGGCGACGAAGCCTGGGATGTCGACCACTTCCTCCACGAGGACCCGTCGGTCAAACACACCCGATTCGGCTGGCTGACCGACTTCGTGGGATATGTGCCGATGGCACCAGGCGGCGACCGCGAACGCATGCTGACCGCCGACTACAACGCGGAGATGATCGAGCACATCGAGCGGCTTCCCCACGTGCGGGATACCTCGATCTTCGTCGGTGAGCCGGCCGATGTGGTGTCGCTGCCCTTTGGGCCCGGCTTACCCGACATCCGCGAGTGGACCCAGGCGCACTACGAGTTCGCCGGGTACATCTCGGGCTTCGACCCCGCGGCCCTCGGTAGCCGGGAGAATCTGCGGGCAGAACTGGGTTACCAGCCCGACGAAACGGTGGTCATCGCCGCAGTCGGGGGCTCCGGAGTCGGGGCGCCGCTGCTGCGGCGCATCATCGAGGCGCACCCGCTGGCGTCGGCCACGATCCCCAACCTGCGAACCGTCGTTGTGACCGGCCCGCGCCTCGACCCGGACGCACTGCCGTCGGCCGACGGCGTGGAGAAGCGGTCGTACGTCCCCGACCTGCACCGCCACCTCGCCGCGTGCGATCTCGCCGTTGTCCAGGGTGGGCTGACCACCACGATGGAGCTCGTCGCCGCACGGCGGCCGTTTCTCTACTTCCCGCTGCGAAATCACTTCGAGCAGCAGGTCCACGTCCGGCACCGGCTCGACCGCCTCCGGGCGGGACGGGCCATGGATTACGGCTCGGCGTCACCAGAAGACATCGCGTCCGCCATGACGGACGAGCTGACCCGAACGGTGGACTACGAGCGCGTCGACGGAAAGGGGGCCTACCGCGCCGCCACCTTGCTTGCCGACCTGTTGTAGATCCGCCACCGCTTACTTCTCACGAGGACGAACAGACAGTGACTGCCCAGAGCCACCACACCAGCCAGGCGCTTGAGACGCCGACCATCCGTAACGACCTGGCGTTCGACAACGGCGCGATAAGCCGTTTCAACGCCTGGTTCTTCACCGCATTCGCGCCCTATCTGAATCACGTCGCCCGCGTACACAAGCAGGCGGCATTCGACGGCCTCGGCCCCGGACCGGTGCTCGAGATAGGGGCCGGCACGGGAGCGAACTTCGGCTACCTACCCCGCGGCACCCACCTGTACGCCGTCGAGCCGAACCTGCGCATGCATGCGCGGCTGAAGCGCCGGGCGGCGGCGGCGGGCATATCACTCACCCTTCTCGGCACCGGTGCAGAAGCCATTCCGCTACCGGACGAGTCCGTCGACGAGGTGATCTGTTCGCTCGTTTTGTGCACGGTGCCGGATCCTGCGCGCGTACTGGCCGAGGTGCGGCGAGTGCTTCGCTCGGGTGGCGAGCTCAGGTTCGCCGAGCACGTGGCCGCTCCCCTGGGCAGCTTTCGCCACCGCATCCAGCGTGCGCTGCGGCGGCCGTGGGGATACGTCTTCGAGGGGTGCAACCCGGCACGGAACACGCCGGAGACCGTTGCGTCGGCCGGGTTCCAAACGGTTCAGGTCGAACGGCGCAAACTCCGCCACTCGGTGTTCTGGCCGGTCAACACCGCCGCGTGGGGCATCGCGGTCAAGTAACAGTCAGTCGCAGACGGCGCCGCGGGCGGCCGAACCGACGAGCTTGGCGTACTTGGCCAGCACTCCACGCTCGTGCTTCGGCCGCGGTGCCTGCCAGGCCTGAGCGCGCTCGTCCAACTCGTCCTTGTCGACCAGCAGGTCGAGAGTGCGAGCCGTGACGTCGAGCCTGATCCGGTCACCGTCCTGGACGAGCGCAATCGGGCCCCCGTCTACGGCCTCAGGTGCGACGTGACCCACACACAGGCCTGTCGTGCCGCCGGAGAACCGTCCGTCGGTCACCAGCAGGACGTGCTTGCCCAGCCCGGCGCCCTTGATCGCGCCGGTGACGGCCAGCATCTCGCGCATGCCGGGACCGCCCTTCGGGCCCTCGTAGCGGATGATGACCGCATCGCCGGCCACGATCGTGCCGTTCTCCACCGCGTCCATGGCGGCCTGTTCGCCGTCGAACACTCGCGCGATGCCCTCGATGACCGTTTCGTCGAAGCCGGCCGTCTTCACGACGGCACCCTCCGGTGCCAGCGAACCGTGCAGGATGGTCAACCCGCCGGTGGCGTGGATGGGGTTGGAGATGGCGCGGATGATCTTGCCGTCCGGATCGGGCGGGGATATGTCGGCGAGGTTCTCGGCGACCGACTTGCCGGTGACGGTCAACGCGTCGCCATGCAGCACACCCGCGTCCAGCAGGGCGCGCATGACGACCGGCACTCCCCCGATGCGGTCGACGTCGGTCATCACGTACTGGCCGAAGGGCTTGACGTCGGCCAGGTGCGGGACGCGGTCGCCGATCCGGTTGAAGTCGTCCAGGGTGAGGTCGACGTCGGCCTCGTGGGCGATGGCCATCAGGTGCAGCACGGCGTTTGTGGACCCGCCGAGCGCCATCACCACTGCGATGGCGTTCTCGAATGCCTCACGGGTCAGGATGTCGCGGGTGGTGATGCCCTGCCGGAGTAGTTCGACGACCGCCATCCCGGACCGCCGGGCGATGCCGTCGCGGCGCCGGTCGACGGCAGGCGGCGCCGCGCTACCGGGCAGCGCCATGCCGAGCGCCTCGGCGGCCGAGGCCATCGTGTTTGCGGTGAACATGCCACCGCACGCACCCTCGCCAGGACAGATGGCCCGCTCGATCTCGTCGACCTCAGCACGGGTGATCAATCCGCGGGCGCACGCACCGACCGCCTCGAACGCGTCGATGATCGTCACTTCTCGGTCGCCCACCCGACCCGGCAGGATGGAGCCGGCGTAGACGAACACGGCCGCGATGTCGAGGCGGGCAGCGGCCATCAGCATGGCGGGTTCGGACTTGTCGCAGCCGGCCAAAAGGACGCCGCCATCGAGCCGCTCGGCACCGAAGACGGTCTCGACCGAGTCGGCGATGACCTCCCGCGACACCAGCGAGTAGTGCATGCCTTCGTGGCCCATCGAGATGCCGTCGGACACCGAGATCGTGCCGAACTCGAGAGGGTAACCGCCCGCGGCGTGCACGCCCTCCTTGGCGGCTTTGGCGAGCCGATCGAGGGGCAGGTTGCACGGTGTGATCTCGTTCCACGACGAGCCGACACCGATCTGGGGCTTCTCCCAGTCGTCGTCGGTCATGCCGACGGCGCGGAGCATTCCGCGAGCGGCGGCGCGCTCGAGTCCGTCGGTGACCGCCCGAGAATGCGGCTTGATGTCTGGCTTGCCGTCGATGGTGCGTCCGGTCATAGCGTCACACGCTAGACCTCGTGCCATCGGCGTGAGACGCGACGTCCATGATCTGGGATATCAGCCGCCCGACACGGCGGGGATTACCTGCACCTGGGCATCGTCGGCGAGTTCGGTGTCCTGACCACCCAGATCGCGGACGTTCGTGTCGCCCACGAAGACGTTCACGTGCGGGCGCAGCACGCCGGTTTCGTCCCTGATCCGCCGCTCAATGCCGGGCCAACTCACAGCCATGGCAGCAAGCAGATCGCGGACGGTGGCCGCTTCGGCCAGCTCGAGTTCGATCGCACGCTCGCCGCCGGCCAGTTCACGAAGCGCGCCGGGCAGCCGGACGGTCACTCTCACGGCAGCGACGCCGCCCGCAGGCACAACACGTCGGGCAGGTGGCGCGCCACCTCGATCCACGATTCACCGCCGTCCGGGCTGGCGAACACCGAACCGTCGCGACCGCCCAGGTACAACCCCGGCGAGTCCGCGACGTCGTCGGACGTGAATGCGTCACGCATCACGGCCGCGAAGTAACTGTCCGGTAGGCCGGCGGACGTGCGTGTCCAAGACCTGCCGCCGTCGGCCGTGCGCCACACCTGCAGCGCGTTGTCCGGCGGGAACCGGTGGCCGTCGGCCACCAGCGGCACCACCCAGGCCGTGTTCGATGCGCCCGGATGCGTGACGACGGGGAATCCGAAATCGCTCGGCAGGCCCTCCGCGATCGACGACCAACTCTTCCCGCCGTCGTCGGATCGGTAAACGCCGTGGTGGTTCTGCGCAAACAGCCGCTCGGGCTCAAGGGGATCACGAGCCACCTTGTGCACACACTGACCGTATTCAGGCCAGGGGTCGGGCAGGAAGTACGCCTTGATGCCGGTGTTCGACGGGTTCCACGACTCGCCACGGTCGCCACTGACGTAGACGCCGCCCGTCGACATCGCCACGAGGATCCGCTCGTCGTCGACCGGGTGCGGCAGCACGGTATGGACCGCCTGCCCGCCGAAGCCGGGCTCCCAGGTCGGTCGGTGCGGGTGATCCCACAGCCCGCGCACGAGCGAGAACGTCTCGCCGCCGTCGGTCGAACGCCACAATGCCGACGGCTCCGACCCGGCCCACACCACACCAGAACGCTCGGCGGCGTCGGGCCGGAGCTGCCAGATCGCGGCCACTGCGGCATCTTCCCCCTCCGGAAACTTCACCGCGCCGGCCTCCGGCTCAGACCACGTGACCCCAAGGTCGTCCGAGTGGAGCACCCCCGGGCCCCAGTGCCAGCTCTTGGTACCGACGAGCAAGCGGACGCGGCCGCCGCGGGTGTCAATGGCGCACGACGGCACCTCCTGCATCAGGAAATGCGGCCCGTCGAGCTGCCAGGACCGCCGGTCGTCGCTGCGGGCCAGCCACATGCCCTTACGTGTGCCGATCGCGAGAAGAACCGTCATGGCGGCAGTGTGCACCCAGCCACCGACACGCGCGAGCCTTTCCTCGGGAGATGGAGATGGAAGCCGCCGCAGGAAGGCGCCGGAAAGCCGCGGCTAGAAGAAGTCGAGCATGAAAGCAGTCCCCGCGAAGGCGGCATCAAGCAGGCCGTCCGCACCCTGATCGCCACCGCTGGCCAGACCGGCCCGCCGCAGCGTGGACACGCGTATCCCGGCGAACAGCGCGGCGATCCCGTTGGCCGTCAACTCCAGCCCGCCGCCGCTGCCCGGTACGAGCTGCCCCCGGCCGTCCTTGACCTGTACCACCCACGCTCCAGAGTTGTCCGGCAGCAGCAGGTCGGTGATGGTCATGGACACTTCGACGTCCACACCCCTGGGGAATCCGCGGGCCGCGACGGCCGCAGGCGCGTCCACCAGCCGGAGCATCCACCAGCGGTCCTTGTCCGCCGTCACGGCAAGGTCCCTGGTCAACAACGGCACTGGGTCGTCGGGCGGGACGCACGCCCGAATCGTCCGCGCCACCGACGCCCCCGATCCCACCAGGGCCCACAACGAGCGGACGGTCTCCTCCGACCCGCCGACAAGCACGTCGATGGCGAGCGCGTCCGAGCCATCCCACCGGTACGCCAGGAAGCCGTCGTCGGCGAGATAGGCGAACGTCTCGTCCTCGCCGAGCCACTCGGCGACATCACCGGCCGGCCACTCGATCGGTCCGCAGTCCCGGTGCTTAGCGTGCAGTCGCGCAACGGTCGCCATGACCGGGTCCACGTCGTCCTGGCCTACCCGCCGCACGGGCACCGGGGGCACCGCTGCGATCGTCCGTACGGCTTCACCCGGCACGGTGACGAAATGCTGCCGCCCGGCCAGCTCCCAGCCGACTGCCCGGTACGGCGGCACCGTCGCGGGGAAGAGGGCCGACAGCGGATAGCGATGCTCCACGGCCCGGCCGAGCACCCTGATCGTGAGCTCACGCCCGACGCCCCGCCCCCGATACTCCGGCGCCACGACCACACCACCGATGCCGGCCATCGGCATCGACTCGCCGTGCCACCACTGCCGGAATGCGGTTATCCGCGCCGTCGCCACCAGCCGGCCGCCGTCATACGCCCCGAGCAGCCTTCCCTCACCGATCGCTCGCTCCTGCATAGCCCGCCACTGCTCAGCGGACGACGCCGACAGCGGCCCAAACGATCGAGTTCGTACGTCCAGCGCAGCGTCAAGGTCGTCGACGGCGCAGTCTCGGATTTCCACACCCGCGACTGTAGGCCACCCGGCGCCCGACTCGCGTTGATCACGGGCGGATGGTGCCTTCCAGACGCGCGGAAGGGGTCATCTGCCCATGATCAACGCGGGGAGGGTGTGGCTACGACGTTGGCCAGCGGCTCGCCGGAGGCGAACCGTTCGAGCTGGGCCCGCAGCAGCCGCCGCGCCCGCGGCTCGAACGCGGTCGAACTGCCGCCGACGTGCGGCGAGATGAGCAGCCCAGGCGCGGTCCACAGTGGATGGCCGGGCGGCGGAGGTTCGGGTTCAGTCACGTCGACAGCAGCCCGCAGCCGGCCCGCCGACAGCTCGTCCAGCAGCGCATCGGTGTCGACCACTCCCCCGCGCGCGACGTTCACCAGCAGGGCGCCGTCACGCATCGCGGCGAGGAACGTCGCGTCCGCCAAATGCCGCGTCGCGTCGTTCAGTGGCACGGTCAGGATGACGACGTCGGCTCGGCCTAGGAGTGACGGCAGCGCGTCAAACCCGGCCACCCCGTCGCGAGCCGTGCGAGCCACCCGCAACACGTCGCACTCGAACGGCTGCAACCGGCGCTCGACCGCCGCGCCCACCGCGCCGTACCCCACGATGAGCACGGTCTTGTCGGCCAGCGCGTCGTACATCCCGAAGACCCACTCCTGGCGGTCCTGGGCGCGCACGAACTCCGGAATCCGCCGCAACGACGCCAAGGTCAACGCGACGGCCAGCTCGGCGGTGCTGGCGTCATGCACCCCACGCGCGTTGCAGAGCATCACGCCGGCCGGCAGGTACGGCAGCACGTGCTCGTATCCCGCGGTGAGGGTCTGGACGACGTGCAGCTCCGGCATCCGGCGGATCACCTCGCCGGTGATTCGCGCGAACGTATACGGCATGACGTAAAGCTCGACGCGATCCAGCACGTCCGGATCAGGCTCGCCGTCGGCGTCCCAATACCGGACGTCCAGCTCGTCGGGTAATGGGGCTAGGTCGCGGAAAGGCTGGAGGACGGTTCGTCGGTCGGCCACGAGTCCGAACCTATCGCCCTCGCCCGGCGGCGCCGCTTGGTCGCGACTCGCAGCGGCCAGAACAATGCAAGACCGGCGGCGACTTCGCCCACCACGACCGCACCGATCAGCTGCGCCTGGTCGACGTCGGCGAGGACGGCGTTCGACTCGGCCTGGGCCCGCTCGACCTCGCCGGAAGCCAGATCACTCGCTGCGCCGGCAAGTCGCTCGTCCGCTTCGAGGCCGATCAGCCCGATCTCGGTCAAGGCGCCGGCAACGCCGGCCGGACGCTCCTGGGCGTCCGCCGCCACCTTCGCGACGTCGACATAACGCTCGGCCTCGGCCAGAGCGTCGGTGATCGGCCGGGCACTGGCATACGCCTCCTCCAACGCGGGCAGGGCGGCCACGTCGAAACTCGTCAGAACCTCGACGACCTCGTCGCGCAGTGCCAGCACCCGCTCGGAGGCGTCGACCAGCTCGCTCACGTCGTCGAACTGCCAGTAAGTCATCGCCTCGCGCAGTTCGTACGGCGCACCCCACCCGGCCGAGGCGGCGACGAACTGGTCGTAGACCTCTCGTGCGTCCGCACGCTCCACCAGCAGTTCGGCATCGTCCTTGTCGATGACGTACGTCTCGTACAGTTCGCCGGCACCGCTCGAGCCGCCAAGTACTTCGAACAGATCCAGGGTGCGCTGCCAATCGATGACGCCCCGCACGATCTCCGGCTCGGTGTTGCCGACATACGGGATCGTGGAGTCAAAGCCGCCGGCCAGAGCCCGCTGGAAGGCTTCTCGTCCGATCTCGTCGTAGATTTCGGAGATCACCCACCACGATGCCGGGTAGGCGTACTCGTCCTCCTCCGGCGCCTCCCGGACCACCTCCTCCCACGTGGCCAGGGGCAACGCGTGTTTGTGGTCGGTGGAGATCTCCTCGGCTCGCTGAAAGTCGCGGTCCAGCCGTTCCAGGGCCAAGTTCGAGTACAGCTCGGCGAGCCCCTCACCGAACCATCGCTCGCGGCCGAACTCGTAGTTGAACCACGCATGTGCCAACTCGTGCAGCATGACCTGCGCGTCGAGGGCGTCGCCGACCTCGACGACGTCGGAGCTGGAGTCGTACCAGCCGCCGAATCCGAACGCGTGCGGCACTCCGGACTCCATGATCTCGAGCTCGTCCTCCACCGGCCACGGGCGTCCGAGGAGGTACTCCAGCTCTGGGATCCCGGTGCTGACGATCTCGGATGTGAACTCTGCCCACTCGTCGTCGCCCGGCCAGTACTTCAGCACGGCGGTGTGGTCGCCGACCTCGACCTCCCGCTGTTCGAGAAGCGAACCGTCGCGGGCAGCCACGATCGCCCACCACTCCTCCGGTTCATCGATTCCGGTGGCGGTGTAGACGCGGGTGTCGCCCTCCTTGCGGGAGTTCAGTTCCGCGCCGCCGATATGCACGTCCTCGTACGAGTCTGGGACGACGATCGTCACGTCGGCGTAGCCGCGATCGCCGTACGGAATCACCAGGAACGTCGCGGTCGCCGGCATAACCCTGGTCCAGCCGTCCGACCGCGGCTTGAGGTTGGGCAGGTCATAGGTGACTTCGAGATCCTGCGGCCGGCCGTACCGCAATACCGGCGACAGCCGAACGGTGATCATCTGCCACTGCGGATCCTCGGTGGACTCCGAGCCGGTCGACAGCGTCCCGCCCCCGACCCGCCGCGCCACGACGTTCGTCGCTTCTACGGGCGCGGGAATGCCGATCTCGTCGAAGTAGTAGTAGGTCAGGCCCCGGTCAGGGGTGAGGTTGGTGAGCTCGACCTCAAGCGTCACCCGTACGCGCTCGTCTTCCGGCTGCACGTCGTATGTGACCGAAGCCTCGACCCGAATACCCTCCTCGGGCTCGGCGCCGGCCGGCACCGCACTCCCAGCGACAATCAGGAACGCAGCTACCAGACCAACAAAAACGGCACGCACAGCCGTGAAAAGTACGGTACTGAGCCTTAACTGACAACCTTTTCGTCCGAATCTACGTGCAACGATTATGCGCGTGAGTCTTCGCCCGTGGACCCTTTCGCTCGCCGCCCTGTTGATCATGGCCGGCTGCACGTCCGATTCCGAGCCGGACACACCGGCTGACACCAGTCCGACGGCGCCGGCGGAACCGACACCCACCTCGCCCCCGGCCACCTCCCCCACCGACGAACCCACCACGCCGGCTCCGACCGGCCCGGTAGTGCCGGCGGACGACGTAGAGGTGATCGCCACAGATCTCGACGTGCCGTGGGACCTGGAGTTTCTCGACGACGGCACCGCGCTGGTAACCGAGCGTGAGACCGCCCGCATCCTCCGCGTCGAACGTGACGGTGAGCTGACCGAGATCGGTGAGGTACCAGGCGTTGCCGCCTCGGGTGAGGGCGGTCTGATGGGCATCGCCCACCACGAGGGTTGGCTTTATGCGATGTTCACCGCAGACGACGACAACAGGGTCGTGCGGATGGAGTTCGACGGTGACTCGCTGGGCGAGCCGGACGTCATCGTGGACGGGCTGCCCAAGGCCAACAACCACAACGGCGGCCGGATCGTCTTCGGGGACGACGGCATGCTCTATGTCGCCGCGGGTGATGCCGCCAATCCGCCGTCAGCGCAGGACCTCGACTCGCCGGCAGGCAAGATCCTCCGGGTAACGCCGGACGGTGACGTGCCAGACGACAATCCGTTCGACGGCTCGCCGGTGTGGTCGTACGGCCACCGCAACGTCCAGGGCCTGGCCTTCGACGACGCCGGCCGCCTGTGGGCGAGCGAGTTCGGCCAGCACACCTGGGACGAGCTGAACCTCATCGAGGCCGGGTCGAACTACGGCTGGCCGGACGTCGAGGGGCAGGCCGGTGACGACGAGTTCACCGACCCCGTTCTGCAGTGGAGCCCGGAACAAGCGTCTCCGAGCGGGGTCGCGTATGCGCCGGACACGGTCTTCCTCGCAGCACTGCGCGGGCAGCGTCTGTGGCAGGTACCCGTGCCAGACGGTTCGGCAGCCGAGCCCGAAGCGTTCTTCACCGGAGAGTTCGGCCGGCTACGGCACGTGGAGTTGGCTCCCGACGGAACACTGTGGCTGCTCACGAACAACACTGACGGCCGCAATCCCGCAGGTCCTGGTCCGGACGACGACCGGATCATTCGGGTACACGTGGAGTAGCCGGTCAGGGTTGACCCCGGCTCGAGATCAGGGACCGTTCATCGCCGAGTCGGACGCCTTAGCGGCGCCACACGCTTAGCGTGGTGAACATGGTCACGCACGAGCAACACTCCCGGCGCTCGCGAGGCGTCGCGCCACGTTTGCTGGCGATAGTCCTCACCGTGGTACTCGCGCTCGTGGCGCTCGGCGCCGTCACCTGGGCGCTGCGCTCCAGCGAGCGCGAGACGTACCCGCTCGAAGACACCTTCGACCGGGTGGCGGTCGACGTCGACGCCGGCCCCATCACTATCGAGGCTTCGGACGACGGGACCGCGTCACTGACAGCCACCACCGAAGCCGCCCTGTTCTCCGACGCCGACGTGTCCTTCGACGTCCAGAACGGTCAGCTGACGGTCACGGGCGACTGCTCACAAGGTTTTTGGTTGATCAACTGGGGACGTTGCCACATCGAGGTCGTGCTACGGGTGCCGGCGGATGTGGACGTGGTGGCCGAGAGCGGGGCCGGCCGGGTGTCGATCGCAGGTCTCGCTGGGGCGGCCGACGTGCAATCGAGCGCCGGCGAAGTTCGAGTGGTCGGACACTCCGGGCCGCTGCGGGCGCACTCCTCGGCAGGCGGCGTAACAGTCACCGGGCTGTCGTCGGACGACGCGGAGATCACGTCGAGCGCCGGCGGGGTCAACGTGACCGCGATCGAGCCTCCCGCCTCGCTGCGAGCATCGTCCAGCGCGGGAGGAGTCACGGTGACGCTTCCCGGCGAGGAGTCCTACAACGTGGACGCGAACACCAGCGCCGGCTCGACGACCGTGGACGTGCCGACGGACCCGTCTTCGCCGTACCAGGTGGAGGCCAAGTCGAGCGCGGGCAGCGTCACGGTGCGCAGCGGCTGACCCCGGGTTCACGAGTAGAGGGCGGCGAGCGGCTCAGCAGCTTTCTCCACCTCCCTCCGGACCCGGCGCGGCAACGGATCGAACTCAGTGAGTTCGATCCGGCCGTCGGCGTACCGCCACGTGCCGGCCACCGCGCCGTCGACGAGGAACGTCGGGAACGAGAACGGTGTCTTGGTGCCGAAGATCTTCGGGCGATGGCGCTCAGGCAGGATCCGAGTGCGGCGGGCGTGCACGAGCAGAGTTGCGTCCCACGTCGGCAGGAACCGGACCGGCACCGGCTGATCGGGATCCGGCAGCGGCGCGCCCGGCAGGTCGACCAGCCGCGAACCGTCTTCGCATTCGTAGGTGACGTGGTCGACGCGCTCGAGGACGGTGTCGACAGCGCGCACCGCCATGCCCGCCCAACTCGCGATGTCGGCGCGGGTCGCGGGGCCGAATCCACCGAGATAGCGGCGGACGAGCAATTCTTCGGCCTCATCGGCGCTCAGCTTGGGAGGGCCGACCTCGGCCTCGGCCTCGGCATACAGATCGGCGCGGCGCCGCTGCCAGGTACCGGACGGCGGGACCCGCAGCAGGTGGAGGAACGCGTTCAGCCAGCGCCTTGCCGGGCGGCCCACCAGCTCGTCGATCTTCGCCTGTGTGATCGGCCCATCGGCCAGTTCGGCCCGGAGGCGGGTGGCCGCGCCCTCGATCTCGGCGGCGGACAGCTCGCCCTTGGCCCCGCGGATGAACCAGTCGCGCAACAACGGCCGGACGACCAACGCGAAGGCCCAGTAGTCCTCGCGCGACACCAGGTGGATCGTCCCGCGCAGGAGCGTGCCCTGCACAGCCGTTCGCTCCTCGAGCGCCGCGGTCAGCTGATCACGGTCGAACCCTTGCATCCGGGACCATAGGCCGATATACATCGACGGCGCATACTGCGCCTGAATGCCGCCCACCTGGTCGAGAACCCGCGGCAGCGGCAGGCTGAACGGCTCGAGCAGCCCCTGCCGCGCCAGTAGGGCCCGATTGAGCTGACGCTGGGTGATCATGGGCTGAATTGTGCCCGGCCCCTCCGACAGGCCGTCATGCGCAATTTAACTTACCGTCACCCTGTCGCGTTGTCGGCAGTCTCAACTAGGGTGCGGCTAATCGAGTGAGGGGGAGAGGCAGTGCTCATGCGATCAACTGCAGCCCGACGGGTGGCACGGCTAGTGAGTGTGGCGGCGGTTCTCGGCTTGCTGCCGCTGGCCGCGGTCACCACAACCGCCGCCGCAACACATTCCGACGTGGTCGTCAGTGAGGTGTACGGCGGCGGGGGCAATTCCGGGGCGACGTACACGCACGACTACATCGAGTTGTTCAACCGCGGCGATGCCGCGGTGAGCCTCAACGGGTGGAGCGTCCAGTACGCGTCAGCCGCGGGCACGACATGGCTGGTCACGCCGCTGTCCGGCACGCTGGCGCCGGGGCAGGCGTACCTCGTGCAGCAGGCCCAAGGCTCCGGCGGCTCAGTGCCGCTGCCGACGCCGGACGCGGTCGGTTCGACAGCGATGTCCGCGAGCAACGGCAAGGTCGCGTTAGTGGCGTCGACCACCGCGCGGACCGGCGCCTGCCCGACTGACGGGGTCCTTGACTTGGTCGGGTTCGGCACAGCGAACTGTTTCGAGGGTTCCGGCGCGGCACCGGCGCTCACCAACACCACGGCGGCCAACCGCGCCGACGCCGGGTGCAGCGACACCGACGACAACGCGGCCGACTTCTCGGCGATCACCGCGTTCCGCGCCGACGGGCCGCGCAACACCGCTTCTCCGCTCACACCGTGCAACAGCGAACCTCCCAGCGGCCCGCAACTCACGTGCCCTAGCGGCATGCGCACCGTCGAGACCTACGCGACCGACGGTGAGCTGGCGGCTTCCGTGGCAGAAGGCGAGATATCCGACCTGCAGATCACATCGGTCACCCCGCAGCCGGTCGAAGGTGAGTTGACACTCGCCGACGTCACGTTGGGGGCCAACGCCACCGCGACGCTCGTCGTGCCGGACGACGTCCGGCTCTCGACACCCACGACCACGTCCGATGTGCGTCCGCTGATGGTGGAGATCACCGCCACGTCCGACACCGGCGAGACCGGCTCGTGCACAGCCCTCGTCAACGTCATCCCCCTCGTGCCGATCGGCGCCGTACAAGGCGCCATCGCCGACGGCCAGACCAACTTCACCTCACCGCTGCTGGGGGCCGAGGTGGCGGTGCGCGGGGTCATCACGCAGCTGACCCGAGAGACCAATGGCAACCGCGGCCTGTTCCTGCAGAACCAGCCGGAGTTCGCCGACGGCGACCCGACGTCGTCAGACGGCATCTTCTTGTTCAACAGCACGTTCACCACAATCCGAACCGATACCAACGGCCCGGCACGGGCCCAGATCGGCAACAACTACGTGGTCACCGTCGGCGACGAGATCATCGTGCGCGGAACCGTCGGCCAGTTCTTCGGCATGACGCAGCTCGCGGGCAGCTCCTCGTTCGTCTGGGACCGGACGGCCACCGGACTCGACATCGACTCGGCCGTACAGGTCGACGAGATCGATCCGCCTGACGACGCCGGCGACTCGCTCCGCTACTTCCGCCGCCACCTGGGCATGCAGATGCAGGTTCCGGCGGGCAGTGTCGTAGTGGGTGGGCGCGACGTGTTCTCCGGCACTGACGCCGAGGTCTGGGCCATCCGGGGCGACCATCCCGTTGCCCAGCGCACCGACCCGTACGCCCGGCGCGTCTTCCGCGACGCTCATCCGCTCGACAACAACCCGGGCATGGCATTCGACGACGGCAACGGGTACCGGTTCGTACTCGGCAGCTTCGGGGTCAAAGGCTCGACGAACAATCCCGCCGCCGTCCTGGCACCGGCCAAGACATTCGACACGATCACAGCGGTGAACCGCGGTGGGGTGTACCTGTCGTTCGGCAAGTACACGGTCAACGTGGCCGAACAGCTGAGTCTCGACACCAGTGGCGTCGACCCGGCCGCAAACTCCCCGGTCGAGCCCGCCGACCGCGAACGAGAGTTGTCGGTGGCCGCATACAACGTCGAGAACCTCTACGACTTCCGCGACAGCCCGAACTCCGGATGCGACTTCCCGGGTAACCAGGGCTGCTTCGCCGAGGACGAATCAGTGAGACCGCCGTTCGACTACGTCCCCGACAGCGACGCCACTCACCAGGCGCGCCTGCAGCGGATGGCCGAGCAGATCCGACTCGACCTTCACTCGCCGGACGTCATCCTGGTCCAGGAAACCGAAGCGCAAGACGTCTGCACAGTGGCCGAGGAGTGGACGCCGGAGACCGGCCCGGGGCTCGGCGCGGACCGACTCGACTGTGACCTGGTCGGTACGGGCGGCGCCAACACCAAGACCGACGGCCGTCCGGACAGCCTGGTCGAGCTGGCCCTGGTGATCGCCGAACAGGGTGGGCCGGCCTACGATGCCGCATTCGATCTCGATGCGGGCGATCTGCGCGGCATCACCACCGCGTTCCTCTACCGGACCGACCGCGTCAAACTCGTGGAGCCCGACGCCGATGATCCCGTACTCGGCGCTGAACCGACGGTCGATTACGACGGCGCGCCGCTGGCGTTCAACTCCGACGTTCAGAACCCGAAGGCGTTGAACGCTGCGTTGCCGGCCCGAGTGGCCGACACCTGCACCTCCTCGGGGGCCACCGCCTGCGACGGCCGCAACGTGTTCAGCCGTGGGCCGTCCGTCGGGCTGTTCCGGGTGTGGCGAGACAAGATCGGCACGTCCAGCTGGACCGATGTCTACCTGGTGAACAACCACCAGAGCTCCGGCCCGGACAACCGGGTGCGCCAGCGCACCGAGCAGGCGACGTACAACGCCCGGATCTCCGACGCGATCCTTGCAGCGGACCCCGACACCCGGGTACTGATCGGCGGCGACTTCAACGTCTTCCCGCGACCAGACGACCCGTACGCGCCGGGCCAGCCGATCCCGGGTATCGGCACCGGACCAAGCGACCAGCTTGCCGCTCTTTACGACAGCAAGCTGACGAACCTGTACGACGAGCTGGTCGAGCGGTATCCGGCAAGCGCGTACACATTCGGCTTCCAGGGCCAGGCCCAGACCCTCGACCAGATGTGGGTGAGCCCGGCGATGCTCGACGAGCTGCTCGACATCCGAGTGGCGAAGATCAACGTGGACTGGCCGTCCGACGCGGCCGGCGAGTCCCCGGCCTATGGGCGGTTCGGCGTCAGCGACCACGACCCGGAGGCCGGCACCTTCGGCGTGGTGAGCTTCGACCGGGTACGGGCCTTGGTCCACTACCTCGTCGACGCCGGTGAGCTCGCCGAGGCCGATGCCGAGTCCATCCTGGTCCGGCTGATGAACGCCGAGAACCATCTGGCCGCCGGCCGGCTCACGGCGGCGGCTCACGTGCTGGAGGGCATCACCCGGACCCTCGAGGACCTCCGGGCGGCCGGTGCAATCTCCGATGAGGTGGCAGCCGGCCTCAGTGCAGAGGTGCGCCTGCTAGCGCCCTGACGCCACGCGGTGCTCACCACGCGGACTATGGCGGCTCTGCGTCCGAAGTAGTGGTAAACCATGATGGTTGCTTACGCCAATACTTCGGACGAGGAGCCTGCCATGACGACCACGCGACGCTTGTGGGTGCTGCTGCCCGCGCTCGCCTTGCTCGCCGCGTGTGGGGGTGATGATGACGCCACGGATGCCACTGGGGATGACACACCCGAGGCCACCCAGACACCGACGGGCGAGGCCTGCGATTCACTGCCGACCCACCAGCCGGACAAACTGACCGTAGCCACCGGTGAACCCGTCTTCGAACCATGGATGGTCGACGACGATCCAACCAACGGCCAGGGCTTCGAGTCTGCCCTGGTGTACGAGCTTGCCGATCGGCTCGGCTTTGAGGCTGACGCGGTCGAGTGGGTGCGCACCGGTTTCGACGAGGCCATCGCACCGGGCGAAAAGCCGTACGACTTCAACATCCAGCAGTACTCGATCAACGAGGAGCGCGCGGAGGTCGTCGGCTTCTCGATCGGCTACTACCAGGTCGAGCAGGCCCTCATCGCCGACCCAGAGAACCAGGTGGCCGATGCTGGAACGTTGGATGATCTCAGGTCCGCCCGGCTCGGCGCCGCAGTGGCCACGACCAGCCTCGACTACATCGACGCCGTGATTCAGCCGGAGTCGCCGGCCCAGGTCTACAACGACAACGCCGCGGCCAAGCTGGCGTTCGACGGCGGCCAGGTCGACGGCATCGTCTTCGACCTGCCGACGGCCTACTACATCACCGCGGTCGAGATTCCCGAGGCGGAGATCGTCGGCGTGTTGCCGCGGGTTGGCGAGACACCCGAAGAGCTCGGGCTGCTGTTCGAGAAGGACGACCCGCTCATCGAGTGCGTCAACCCCGTGCTGCAGTCGATGCACGACGACGGCACCATCGCGGCACTCGAAGACGAGTGGCTCGCGCAGGGCGGCGACATCCCGACGCTCGAGCAGTAACTCCGTGTCCGATGCCATCGGGTCCGGGCCGCCCGGCTTGCTGCCGGGCGCCCGGCCCCCCGGCCGGCCGGTCCGTGACTTCCTCGCCCAGGAGGGAGCCAAGGGTGCGGCCATCGCTGCGACCAGCACTGTTGTGGTCTTCGGACTGCTCGTGTGGTGGGTGCTGTCCAGCCCGAACTGGCCGCTGGTCCGCGACCGGTTCTTTAATCCGGAGCACTTCCGGCTGTCCGCTCCTGACATCGTGGCCGGGTTCTGGCTCGATGTGGTGATGTTCGTCATCGCCCAGGTAGCCATCCTGATCTTCGCGCTCCTCATCGCAGTACTCCGGAGCCTGCGCGGACCGGCCTTCCTACCGGTGCGGATCATCGCCGTCGTCTACATCGACTTCTTCCGCGGCATCCCACTGATCCTTGCCCTGTTGCTGTTCGGCTTCGGCATACCCGCGCTCCAGCTGCCGGGTGTGCCGAACAACGTGATGTTCTGGGGCGTCACGACGCTCGTTTTGTCCTACTCGGCGTACACGGCCGAGGTGTACCGCTCCGGCATCGACTCGGTGCCAGAGAGTCAGCGCTCATCGGCCCGCTCGCTCGGGCTCACCCAGTGGCAGAGCCTGCGTTATGCGATCCTGCCGCAGGCGATCCGCAACGTCGTGCCCGCCCTGCTCAACGGGCTGGTCAGCCTGCAGAAGGACGTTGCGCTGGTGAGCGTGCTGGGTGTGCGCGAGGCGGTGCGGGTGGCCGAGATCTACACATCGCGGACGTTCAACTACACGTCGTTCGTCGTCGCGGCCGCGCTGTTCCTGGCGATCAGCATCCCGCTGGCGCGGTTCGCCGACTGGTACACCGCCCGGGACCGGGCTCGACGTCAGCAGTTGGTGTCATGACAGACGCGCAGAGTTCCGCGGTCCTCTCGCTGGAGGGGGTGGCGAAGTCATTCGGTGACAAGGTGGTGTTGCGGGGCATCGACCTGGACGTCGCGTCCCACGAGGTGGTGTGCCTGATCGGGCCGAGCGGCTGCGGCAAGTCGACCCTGCTGCGGTGCGTCAACCTCCTCGAGCGCATCAACGCCGGACGCATCGTCTTCAGTGGGAAGGAGATCACCGCGCCGCGGGTGGACCAGAACGCGGTCCGCAAGCGGATGGCCATCGTCTTCCAGTCCTTCAACCTGTTCCCGCACTTGACCGTCCTCGACAACGTCACGCTCGGGCCACGCAAGGCGCACGGCATCTCGCGGCGTGCTGCGGAGGCAAAGGCCCGCGAGGTCCTCAATCGCCTCGGGTTAGGTGAAAAGGTCGACGATTATCCCGAGCGGCTGTCCGGGGGCCAGCAGCAGCGGGCCGCGATTGCGCGGGCGCTTGTCACCGAACCCGAACTGCTTCTGCTGGACGAGGTGACGTCGGCGCTCGACCCGGAACTGGTGGGTGAAGTGCTCGCCGTCATCCGCGAGTTGGCGGCCACCGGCATGACCATGATCCTGGCCACACACGAGATGGGCTTCGCGCGCGATGTGGCCGATCGGGTCTACTTCATGCACGAGGGACGCATTCTCGAGTCAGGCCGGCCCCGCGAGGTGTTGTCCGATCCGCAGCAGCCCCGCACCAGGCAGTTCCTGCAGCGACTCATCGAAGCCGGCCGCCTGTAGAGACTCGATCAGGTGAGCTTCTCGAGCAGGAGTTCCCTGACCCGGCCGGCGTCGGCTTGACCGCGAGTTGCCTTCATGACTGCGCCCACGAGTGGCCCGATCGCCTTGAGGTTGCCCGCCCGCACCTTGTCCGCCACATCCGGCATGGCCGCGACGGTCTCATCGACAGCGGCATTCAGTGTCGAGTCGTCCGACACCAGGGCCAACCCGCGCGCGACGATCACCTCCTCCGGACTCCCCTCACCGGCCAGCACACCTTCGAAGACCTGACGGGCCAGCTTGTCGTTGAGAGTGCCCTCGGCGATCAGCGCGTCGACTCGGGCAACGTCGGCGGGCATCACCCCTACGGCGTCCAGTTCGACACCACGCTCGTTGGCCGTCCGGGCGAGTTCACCCAACCACCACTTCTTGGCGCCGGCGGGCGACGCACCAGCGGCGACGGTCGCCTCAATGAGGTCGAGTGCTCCGATGTTGACGATGTCGCGCAACTCGAGGTCGGTAAAGCCCCACTCGGCTTGCAACCGCGCCCGGCGCTCGGTAGGCGAGTCCGGCAGAGTCGTCCGCAACTGCTCGACCCATTCCCGCGAGGGTGCAAGTGGTACGAGGTCGGGTTCAGGGAAGTACCGGTAGTCCTCGGCTTCCTCCTTGGACCGGCCGGACGTGGTCTCGCCAGTGTCTTCGTGCCAGTGCCGGGTCTCCTGGATGACCCGCTCCCCCGCGTCCAGCACGGCAGCCTGCCGCCGGATCTCGTACGTCACTGCGCGCTCCACCGAGCGCAGCGAGTTGACGTTCTTCGTCTCGCTTCGGGTACCGAACGTCGTCGATCCAACGGGCTTGAGCGACACGTTGGCGTCACACCGCAACTGGCCGCGCTCCATCCGGGCCTCGGACACGTCCAGTGCCCTGACCAGCTCGCGCAGATGAGCGACATACACACGGGCCAGCGCCGGCGCCACCACCGCCGGCACCTCGATCGGTTTGGTGACGATCTCGATCAGCGGGATACCCGACCGGTTGTAGTCGAGCAAGGCGTAGTCGGCGCCGTGAATTCGGCCGGTCGCCCCGCCGACGTGCGACGACTTGCCGGTGTCCTCCTCCATGTGCGCCCGCTCGATCCCGATGCGGTATGTCTCGCCGTCGAGAACCACTTCGGTCCAGCCGTCGAAGGCGATCGGTTCGTCGTACTGCGAGATCTGGAAGTCCTTCGGCATGTCCGGGTAGAAGTAGTTCTTCCGGGCGAACCGGCACCACTCCGCGATCTGGCAGTTCAGCGCCAGCCCGATCCGGATGGCCGATTCGACGGCCTCCCGGTTCACCACCGGCAACGACCCCGGCAGGCCCAAGCACACCGGGCACACCTGGGTGTTCGGCGGCGCGCCGAACTCGGTCCGGCAGCCACAGAACATCTTGGTCTCGGTACCCAGCTCGACATGGACCTCCAGGCCCATAACCGGGTCGTACCGCGTGATCGCCTCGTCGAACGACGGCAGCGCGGTCATCGTCGTCATTGCATCAATCCTCGAGATCCAGCGCTGCCTTGGCGCTGCGCTGCTGCTTGACTTCACGCACGATCAGCAAGATCGTGGTCAGGACGGTCAACGCACGCACCGCTGCGTCGAGCAGCTTCAGTTTGTCGTTCTGGGCGCGAGCCTGGCGCAACGACCTCCACGCGCCGCCGACTGCCATCGCCTGCCCGGCGAGCCGTACCAATGTTCGGGGATCCACTTACGCCACCTCCAGGTCGGGTACCTGGTTGAGCAGCGGACCACCCCACGCGGACGCGAAGGCTTGCTCGACCGCAGCGCCGATGCGGTACAGCCGGTCGTCGGCCAGTACCGGGGCCATCACGTGCAGGCCCACCGGCAGACCGTCTTCGTCCGCAAGCCCACACGGGAATGACGCCGACGCGTTGCCCGCCAGGTTCGATGGGATCGTGCACAGGTCGGCCATGTACATGGCCAGCGGGTCGTCCACGCGCTCACCGATTGGGAAGGCCGTCGTGGGAGTGGTCGGTGACACGAGCACGTCGACCCGCTTGAACGCGGCTTCGAAGTCGCGGCTCACCAGGGTTCGCACCTTTTGTGCTTGCCCGTAATACGCGTCGTAGTAACCGCTCGACAATGCATACGTGCCCAGCATGATGCGGCGTTTGGCCTCGGCGCCGAATCCCTGTCCCCTGGTGAGATTCATGACCTCCTCGGCGCTGCGGACGCCGTCGTCGCCCACCCGGAGCCCGTAGCGCATCGCATCGAACCGCGCAAGGTTGGACGACACCTCACTGGGCAGGATCAAGTAGTACGCCGGCAGCGCGTATACGAAGTGCGGGCAGGAGACCTCGACCACCTCTGCGCCGAGCTTGGCCAGCCACTCCACGGCGTCGCCGAACCGCGCAAGGACGCCTGGCTGGTAACCCTCGCCGGCGAACTCCTTGACGACACCAATGCGAACGCCGGACAAGTCACCGTCAGCACCACGCCTGGCCGCCGCGACCACGTCGGGCACCGGCTCGTCGATGCTTGTCGAATCCATCGGATCGTGCCCGGCGATCACCGAATGCAGCAGCGCCGCGTCCAGCACGGTTCGCGCACACGGCCCGCCCTGGTCCAGGCTGGAGGCGCAGGCCACCAGCCCGTACCGGCTGACTCCGCCATAGGTGGGTTTGACCCCCACCGTGCCGGTGACGGCGGCCGGCTGCCGAATCGACCCGCCGGTGTCGGTGCCGATCGCCAATGGCGCCTGATACGACGCCAAGCTGGCGCTCGACCCGCCACCTGAGCCGCCGGGAATCCTGGTGAGGTCCCACGGGTTGCGCGTGGGCCCGAATGCCGAGTTCTCCGTCGACGAACCCATGGCGAACTCGTCCAGGTTGGTCTTGCCCAGGATGACCACGCCGGCCTCCCGCAGCCGACGAGTCACGGTCGCGTCGTACGGGGGCCGCCACCCCTCCAAGATCTTCGAACCACACGTCGTCGGCATGTCGGCGGTGGTGAACACGTCCTTGAGCGCGAGCGGAACCCCGGCCAGCGGGCCCAGCTGATCGCCGGCCGATCGGCGTTCATCTACCGAGCGCGCTGCGGCGAGCGCGCCCTCAGTGTTGACGTACAAGAACGCATGAACCTTGCCGTCCACGGCGGCGATCCGGTCGAGATGCGCCTGGGCGATCTCCACGGCACTCACCTCGCCGCGCACCATGAGACCGGCCAGGTCGGCGGCGGTCATTCGGGTGAGTTCGGCGCTCACGCTTCCTCCCCCAGTATCTTCGGGACGCGGAACCGGCCGTCCTCCGCATCGGGTGCCTGGTCAAGCGCCTGCTCCTGGGTCAGGCCAGGACGCGGAACGTCGTCGCGGAACACGTTGGTCATCGGCAGCGCGTGGGACGTCGGAGGGATATCGTCGGCGGCCACCTCGGACACCTTGGCGACGAAGCCCGCGATGGCGTCAAGCTGGCCGGCCAGATGGTCAAGCTCGTCGGGTGCGAGGTCGAGGCGTGCGAGCCGCGCCAAGTGCGCGGCCTCATCACGGCTGATCGAGGACATGCGTGATCGGGCTCCTTGGGCCGTAGTCGGCAACTGAACGATCCTACGGCGTCCAGGCCGTGACGCGCGCACCGAATACTGCCCCGTACACCAGAGTCACCACTTGCCAGGCGAGCAATCGCGATATATCGTCAACTTATCGCGACTGGCACGGGAGTTGGTTATGCACGGAACGCACTGGCGAGGACGGGGCGGACACGGGTTCGGCCCATGGATGATGTTCGGGCCGTGGTCCGGCGGCAAGGCGCCGTGGGGTGCGCCGCCGTGGGCAGGCATGCCAGGGGGTCCGGGCGGGTGGCGTGGGCCACGCGCGAGGCGCGGCGACGTCCGGGCGGCGATCCTTGCGGTACTGGCCGAGCGTCCCGCCAACGGGTACCAGATCATCCAGGAGATCGCCGACCGCAGCGAGGGTATGTGGCGGCCCAGCCCGGGCTCGATCTACCCGACGCTGCAGCAACTCGAGGACGAAGGCCTGGTCCGCGCCGCCGACGAGGGCGGGCGCAAGGTGTTTCACTTGACCGATGAAGGCCGCCGCTACGTCGCCGCCCACGCCGACGAGGTCTCCGCACCGTGGGCCGCGATGACTGCTTCGGAGGACGACGACGAGCATGATCTCAAGCCGCTGATCGGCCAGACCGCCGCTGCGCTGTGGCAAATCCTGGCCACCGGCAGCCCCGACCAGCAGGCCCGAGCCCGCGCGGTGCTGTCGGCAACCCGACGTAAGCTGTACGGCATCCTCGCCCAGGGTGATGACACCGATCCGCTCGACGACTTCGACGCAGGTGAGCCGGCATGACACAGATTCGCATAGGCGATGCCGAGCGGGACTCGGCAGCCGCCGCGCTCGGAGAGCACTACGCCGCCGGCCGGTTGACCAAGGACGAGCACGACGAACGCATCGACCGCGTGTGGTCGGCCAAGTACGAGGCTGACCTGGCACCGCTGTTCAGCGATCTGCCGCGCAAAAGTGCGCTGACCACACCGGCGCGCGGCGCAGTCCGCGTCGGAGGTAATCAGCCAACCAGTCAAGCCCGCCGGCCCGGCCCGCCACCGGGCTTTCATCCGTTGATGATGCTCGGCCCGATCGCAATAGCGGCCATCATCGTCACCGCGGTTGTCGCCGGGAACGCGCCATGGCTCTTCCTGTTGTTCTTCCTCTGGTGCTTCGGCGGACTGGGTGGACGCCGCCGGCGGCAGCACTGGGCGCACACCAGATCGGGTTAGCCCCACCCGCCACCTACCGCTGGCCCGAGCGCACAGACGCCCGGTGGCTGCGATGTACCCCGCCGCGCCGACGACGATCGTCGAGGCATGGCGACTGCGCTCCTTGAGGTCGGAACCCGCCCCTGGCGATCCCGCGACTCCGGCCGGCTACCACGTGACAATTTCATCGACCTGTTGCGTGCAGCGTCGATCGTAACGATCGTCGGCCTGCACTGGCTGATGCCGGTGATCTCCTATGACGATGGCGTCCTATCGACGGCGAACGCGCTGGCCACCGGAGGCGGATGAGCGATCACATGGGTCGCGCAGGTCATGCCGTTGATCTTCTTCGCCGGAGGCGCCGCGGCCGCCATGAGTCTCGATGCCCGGCGTCGCCGGCACGGGCCCGGTGTCGAGGCCCGGTGGATCGCCGACCGGCTGCAGCGTCTCGGCGCGCCGGTAATACCGCTGGCCGTGAGCGCGATCGCCGTGGACCTCGTTCGATTCGGTTGGTTCGGCGGAGTCACGTGGCCCGGTTACGCGAACGTGCTGTTGGTGTGGGGCACGATCTACCTGGCCGGCATCCACTACGGCCGAGGACACCGGCCGGGCCCGCCCCAGGCAACGGTTTGCGCTGTCGGCGGGCTCCTGGCCACGGGCCTCGCCGTCGTGACCGGCCCCTACCCGGCCAGCATGATCGGCATGCCCGAGTCCGGCGTGTCGAACATGAACCCGCCGACAGCGGTGTTGCTTGGCGTGGCGGTCATTCAGCTAGGCGTGGTGATGGCGGCCCGGCGATGGCTGATCGGCTGGGCATCACGGGCACCAGTGACCGCTCTGCTCGGCTGGATCTCCCAGCGGACGATGACGATCTACCTCTGGCATACGCCGACCCTGGTCGCCGTCGCCGGAGTCGCGGTCATGTGCTTCGACTACGCCACTGCTGAACCGTTCAGCTCAGCGTGGCGAAGCGCCCTGCCGGCCTGGCTGGCGCTGCTCACCGGCACGCTTGCGGTATTGGCGCGCTTCGCACACCGCTTCGAGCAACCTGGGGTAGCAGTTCGGTCCCGACTCGGTCGGCCGGGCGCCGCGGCCGCTGCGGTATTGACCGGAACCGGGTTGCTCGTACTGACCGCGGTGGGCTTCAATCCGGCGGCCGGTGGGTGGCCCCTCACCGGCGCTGGTGTGCTGGTGCTGGGGTAGGGCTAGCCTCAGGTCGCATCGACCGGCCCGCTGGCTGGGCGCCCGCGACGCAGAACGGGAGGCTTGCGGTATGACACAGCTCAGCCCCGTTCCAGCCCCGCACCTCGACGGCGGCCATGCCACACCGGCACCGCGAGTGAGTTGGTCGCAACTGCGGCGTGATCTGGCCTTTCTGATCGTCAACCTACCGATTGCGATCGCAGCTTTCGTCGTGGCCGTGACCGGCTTGGCAGTCGGTGTCTCCCTCCTGATCATTTGGGTCGGCATACCCATCTTGGTACTGACGCTCGGAATCGCGCGCGGCTTCGCCGAACTCGAGCGGGCTCGTATCCGCAGCTGCGAGCAGCGCCCGCTACCGCCGGTGTATTACCGGAACCACGACGGCAACCTGGGCCGTCGGCTGCTCGCGGTCCTTGGCGATCCGCAGTACTGGCGTGATCTTGCCCATGCCATCGTCGCGTTCCCCATACGCATCTTCACCTGGGTTGTCACGGTGACGTGGATCGCGACCGCGGTCGGTGGCATCGCGTACATCACCTACGGCTGGGCACTGGAACGAATCCCCGACAACCAGACGCTGTGGGAATTGATCGGCATCGAATCGGAAACGTTCGGTGTCTTCGCCAATGTCGCGCTCGGACTCATCTTTCTAGCCACCCTGCCGTACGTGGCCCGCGGCCTTGCGACAGCCGAAGCGGTGCTGGGCCGGGCAATGCTCACCAACCCCGGCGCGGCCGAAAATGCGGCGCTTCGAGCCCGCGCCGAGCAACCGCACGTGAGCCGGGCCGCGGCCGTGGAAGCCGAGGCGGTCACACTCCGCCGAGTCGAACGCGACATTCACGACGGCCCGCAGCAGCGGCTCGTTCGGTTGACCATGGATCACGAGGCGGCCCAGCGCCAGCTGGCCGACGACCCAGCCGCCGCCCGGCCGCTGGTCGACGGGGCGCTCGCGCAGACTCAGGAGGCGCTGGCCGAGCTACGCGCATTGTCCCGGGGCATCGCGCCCCCGATCCTGGCCGACCGTGGCTTGCCGGCCTCCCTGGCCGCGGCGGCAGCGCGCTGCCCGATTCCAGTCGATCTCGACGTCGCCCTCGGTCACTGTGTCGGTCGTCCGGATGGGCGGCGTCCTGCACGTGCAGGTCTCCGACGACGGCATGGGTGGCGCCCATCTGGGCAAGGGACATGGGCTGGCGGGGTTGGCCGACCGGCTGGCTGGAATCGACGGCACGCTCGACGTGCACAGCCCGGCAGGCGGTGGCACGGTCGTCACCGCGCAGATTCCGGCAGCGTGAGGGCAAGACGGCCCGCGTAAAGGTGTGGCGATATCCAGATTCGCGGCGCAGACTGGAACAGAGAGGACCCACCAAAGGGGTACTGACATGTCTGTGGATATGACCGCTGTGCCGGATGCGCTGCCCGTTCTCTCCCGCGGCAAGCACCGCAACCCGAAGAAGGGCGCGTGCTTCATGGAACTCGCGTCCTACCTCGCCGGGGAGCGCTGGAGCGACCATCCCAGCTGCACGCATCCGCTGCTCGCGACGATGGCGCGGCTCGTTAATGACTTCACGTCGGACGACGCCCGGCCCCCGCTCGCCCAGCTGATCCCGTCGGTGATCGGGTTGACCAGCGACGATCTGAGACTGGATGCGACCATCGCGCTGCGGGCGGCGCGTACCGCGTTGCCGGTGGCGTCCGCGGAACGCCAGCGCGTGCTGGCCGTGGCCATCCTGACGGCCGAGCGGGTGCTCGCCGAGCTCGACGGCCGGCCGCTTGACGAGGTCTCCCAGACCAGTCAGAAGGCGCTTGACGAGGTGCCGCACGCTACCAAGTGGGCCTACCGGTTCACCCGCGGCATGCGGATCTCGACCAAGGGATTCCGCCGGCACGCCGCGCCGAGCGCTGTCCGGTGCGCGGTCCAGGGCATCGCCCGGGCATGCATCTCAGATCCCGACACGATGATGTACGAACTGCTCGCCAGCACCATCGACGACTGCGCCACGCGGTTGCGGGGCCGACCGTCCGAAGAGATCGACCCCGCTCGGTGGGTTGAAGCCTGCGAGTTAACTCGCTGAGGCGTTAGGCGGCCTTGAGCTCGCCCGCTGCGGAGGCGTCGGTCACCGGAATCCGCTTAGGCGTCGAGCCCGCGTAGGCGCCGGCGACCTTGACGGTCAGCACGCCGGCCTCGTACGTGGCCGTCAGATCAGCGTCGGTGACGTGCTGTGGCAGCTGGAACGTCCGGCGGAACGAACCGTACCGCACCTCGCGCAGCTGCCGGCCGTTGTCCTGCTCCGACCGCTCGTCGCGGCGCTCACCCTTGATCACAAGCGTGCCGTTCTGAACCTCGACCGTGACGTCCTTGTCGGGGTCGATGCCGGGCAGTTCCACCCGCACGAACGCGTTCTCGCCATCGCGAACGACCTCGGCAAGCGGACGGAATCCCATGGTGGTCTGCGGCACCGCCATGGCGCGGAACAACGAGTCGAACTCGGCAAACGGGTCAACCCAACGGCGCAACGTCAAATTAGTCATGTGCTCCTCCTGGTCACATAGCAGCTGGTCAGCTGCTGACATCAGGCATAACTTGAGTTGGGTCGGCTCAATTCCCACGCCCCCGTTCTCCCTTGGTGAAACGGTTCGATCACGTCCAGCCGCGAATCGCCGCACCCGATACCGTCGGGCCCATGCGTGTCGTGCTCGCCGAAGAACTCGGTGCTGCTCAGGGAGGGTCTCGTCCGGCTACTCACCGAAGCCGGCTGCACCATCGCAGACGCGGTGGGCGACGGTGACGCGCTGGTGGCCGCGGTCGTCCAGCATCGTCCGGACGTAGCGTTGGTCGACGTCCGGATGCCCCCGTCGCACACTGACGAGGGACTCCGGGCTGCGATCGAGGCGCGCCGGCAGGTGCCAGGAACCGGCGTGCTCGTGCTCTCGCAATACGTGGAAGTCCTACGCCAGCGATCTGCTCGCCGACGGCGCAGGCGGTGTGGGTTACCTGCTCAAAGACCGAGTGTCGGCGCTGGCCGAACTGTCCGACGCACTGGAGCGGGTAGCGTCAGGCGGCACCGTCCTCGACCCAGAAGTGGTGGCACAGCTGTTCGCCCGGCGCCGCCGCGACCCCCTCGACGAGCTCACCGCACGCGAGCGCGAGGTGCTGGGCCTGATGGCCGAGGGACGCACCAATTCGGCGATCGCCCGCAAACTGGTCATCACCCAGGGGGTGATGGCTGTCCTCGCGTGGCTCGGCGCCTGAGATCGCAATAGCGGCTCAGGCCATCGCGTCCGGGCCGGATTCAAGCAAGGCCCGGAACCCATCCTCATCCAGCACCGGCACGCCGAGCTCGATCGCTTTGTCGAGCTTGGAACCCGCGCTCTCGCCGGCGACAACGAAAGAGGTCTTCTTCGAAACCGAGCCGGCCGCCTTGCCGCCGCGAGCCAGGATGGCCTCCTTGGCCTCGTCGCGCGAGAATCCGGACAGCGACCCGGTCACCACCACAGTCAAGCCTTCGAGCGTGCGCGGCACCGACTCGTCGCGCTCGTCGGCCATTCGGACGCCGGCAGCGCGCCACTTGCGGACGATGTCGCGATGCCAGTCGACTTCGAACCATTCCCGCAGCGACGCCGCGATCGTCGGTCCCACACCTTCCACCGCGGCCAACCGTGCCTCGCCCGCCTCACCACCGGACGCGGCCTCCTCGATCGCGTCGAGCGAACCGAACTCCATCGCCAGCGCACGTGCCGCCGTGGGGCCGACGTGGCGAATCGACAGCGCCACGAGAACGCGCCACAACGGCTGGGACTTCACTGTCTCGAGGTTGGCCAGCAGCCGCTCGCCGTTCGCGCTCAGAACGCGCTCGGCCCGGCCGGCCTGCACCTCGGCCTTTGTTGCCGCCCGGGTGAACATCGGGATGCCGATCAGCTTGTCTTCGGTCAGGTCGAAGACATCGCCCTCGTCGTGCACCACGCCGGCGTCAAGCAACGCGGCCGCGGCCTCCCACCCCATCACCTCGATGTCGAAGGCGCCCCGGCTGGCCAGGTGGAACAGCCGCTCGCGCAGTTGGGCTGGGCAGCTGCGGGTGTTGGGACAGCGGATGTCGACGTCGCTCTCCTTGGCCGGTGCCAGCGGCGTGCCGCAGGCCGGGCATTCGGTCGGCATGACGAACTCGCGCTCGGCGCCGTCACGCAAGTCAACGACCGGCCCGACGATCTCGGGAATGACATCGCCTGCCTTGCGCAGTACCACCGTGTCGCCGATGAGCACGCCTTTGCGCCTGACCTCCTGGGCGTTGTGCAGCGTGGCGTTCTCAACAGTCGAGCCGGACACCTTTACCGGCTCCATCACGCCGTACGGAGTTACCCGGCCGGTGCGCCCGACGTTGACCCGGATGTCGAGCAGCTTGGTGTTGACCTCCTCCGGCGGGTACTTGAACGCGATCGCCCACCGCGGCGCCCGCGATGTCGACCCCAGCTGTCGCTGCAGATCGATCTGGTCGACTTTGACGACAACGCCGTCGATCTCGTGCTCGACCGAGTGCCGATGCTCTCCGTAATACGCGGCGTACTCCTGCACCTCCTCCAGCGTCTTGACCACCCGGACGCGGTCGCTGACCGGCAGGCCCCATCGGCGCAGCGCGTCGTACGCCTCAGAATGACGATTGAGTTCGAACCCATCGCGCTTGCCAATCCCATGACAGACCATGCGCAACCGGCGACTGGCCGTCACCCGAGGATCCTTCTGCCGCAGCGAACCCGCGGCCGTGTTGCGCGGATTGGCAAACGGCGCCTTGCCCGCCTCCACCAGCGCGGCGTTCAGCGCCTCGAAGTCCTCGACCGGAAAGTAGACCTCGCCACGAACCTCGAGCGTCGGCGGCACGTCGTCGCCGCTCAGCCGGTGCGGGACACCTTCGATCGTCTTGAGGTTGGGTGTGACGTCCTCACCCGTGCGCCCGTCGCCACGGGTGGCACCGCGCACCAGGCGGCCACGCTCGTACACCAGATTGACCGCGAGTCCATCGACCTTCAGCTCGCACAGGTACTCGGCGCCGGTGCCGACCTCACGCTCGACCCGGTGTGACCACGCGACGAGCTCGTCCTCGGTGAAGGCGTTGTCGAGGCTCTCCATCCGCGTCAAGTGCTCGACCGCAGCGAAGTCGGTGGAGTAGGTGCTCGCGACCTTCTGCGTCGGCGAATCGGGAGTACGCAGCGCCGGGTACTGCTCTTCGAGACTTTCCAGCTCCTGGAAGAGTGCGTCGAAGTGTGCATCGGCGATGATCGGGCGGTCCAGCACGTAGTAGCGGTAGCGGTGCTCCTCAACCTGCTCCACCAACTCGGCGTGCTTCTCCCGTGCCTCGGCCGGGACGTCGGCCGCACCCGTGGGCTCGCTGTCGTACGTCGTCACATCGTCAGACGCTACCCGGCCTCGCCGACACTCTCTGCGAATGCCCGAGCGGTCTCGCGGGCCAGCCGGTAGGCCTCCCGCGCCCAGCCGATGTCGGCATTGGCGAGGCCACAGGAAGGAGTGACGACCGTCCCGGCCGCCATCCGCGCGGGATCGGCGTCCAGCCGGCTGAACAGCCGGTCGATTCTTTCCACGAGGTCGCGAATGGCCGGGACACTGTCGGGACGGCGGGACGGCACGACGCCGGGCCACGGCGCGAGTCCGCCGTCCACGGCCTCGGTCAGCTCGTCGAGAACGCGGCCGGACAGCAGGCTGACGTCAAGCGCCAACGCACGTGCTCCGGCCCGCTGAACGAGCCGCACGGGCACTTCCGCGGCACAGCAGTGCACAACGGGCCACTCCCCCGCGGCGCCGATCACCTCACCGAGCAGTTGCTCTGCCTCGCTGACGTCGACGGCCCGTAGCCGGCCGAACCCGCTGGACGTTGGAATGGCGCCGGCCAGCACCGCTGGCAGCGTCGGCTCGTCGACCTGGACGAGGACCTGTGCGCCCGGTACTCGCTTGGCCACCTCGGCCACGTGCTCGCGGACGCCCTCAGCGAGGGACTGGGCCAGATCTCGCCGGGCACCGTAGTCGGCGATGGCCCGGTCGCCCCGAGGGCGCTCGATCGACGCGGCCAGCGTCAGCGGTCCGGCGACCTGAACCTTCAACGGCCCGGAGTATCCCAGCGCAGCGATATCAAGGGCGTCGAGGTCAACACGTAGCAATGCAGCCGCGCGCCGCTCGTCCGAACCGGAGCGGTCGGTCAGGCGCCAGCCGGCCGGCTGCAGGTCGACGTGCATATCAACAAGGAGGGAGGCGGTCCGCCCGATCATGTCTGCACCGACTCCGCGCTGCGGCAGCTCGGGTAGGTGTGGCAGGCCCGGCAACTCACCGGTAACGACGCGCGCGGCCTCGTCAGAATCGTCATATGGCAACGACCCGATGCCCGTCGCCACGCCGATGCCCCAGGGGTAGGTCACGGAGTCTGACCCTAGCGCGTCTGGACAAGAACGAACGGTCGTACTATTCTGGCCGGCATGAGCAAGGGCGATGCCACTCGACAGGCCATCCTGCACCGCGGCGTGGAGACTGCCGCGCGCGTCGGCCTGTCCGGGCTCACCATCGGTGAACTCGCCAGCGCCACCGGCATGTCCAAGAGCGGGCTATTCGCACACGCCAAGTCCAAGGAGTCGCTGCAACTGCAGGTCCTGGCGCAAGCCCGTGAGGAGTTCATCGACTCCGTGATCCGACCCGCCCTTGCTGCACCGCGCGGTGAACCAAGGGTGCGCTCACTGTTCGACCACTGGGTCACGTGCGGGCGCACCCGCATGCCGGGCGGTTGCCTGTTCGTCAAGGCTGCGGCCGAGTACGACGATCGCCCAGGCGCCGTCCGCGACCAGCTGGTTCGCGACCACACCGACCTGCACGAGACCATCGCACAGGTCTTCCGGACCGGCATCAAAGAGGGACACTTCCGCGCCGACGCCGATCCTGCCCTCTTCGCATCCGCCCTGCACAGCGTCATGCTCGGCTTCTACCACTCGCACCGGCTGCTTGGCGACCCAGCGGCCGAGGAACACGCCAGGCAGTCGTTCGAGACCCTTCTCGACGCCGCCCGACCCACGTCCGACACCAACTAAGGAAACCCACAAATGACAAGCACGGCCGCAGTACCAGTAAGAAATAGCACGACCGTTCGTCCGATTTCCCAGACTGCCCGTCTCACCGCGCTGCGGTCCACGTTCGCGTTCCTCGACCGCGCAGCTCCCGCCATCTCTGGACGGCTCGCCACCCGGATCTGGTGCACGCTGCCGAACAGCAGAGGGGCGCGGCGCGACGACCGTCCCATCCCAGGCCTGACGGCGCCGCCGAACGAGGTCTCCACCGTGACCCTGCCGGGGAATCGACAGGTTGCCGTCGAGAGCTGGGGCGAGGGACCACGGGTATATCTGGTGCACGGTTGGGGAGGCTGGCGTGGTCAGCTCGGTGCGTTCGTCGAACCACTCGCGGCGCGTGGCCACCAGGTCGTCGCCTTCGACGCGCCCAGCCACGGCGAGTCCAGTCCCGGCCGGCAAGGTCCGCGCCGGTCGACCGGGCTGGAAATGATGGAAGCCCTGCAGGCAGTCGTCGGAGCGTATGGACCGCCGGCGGCCATCGTCGCTCACTCGCTGGGTGCCGCGACCACAGCCTGGTCCATCAGAGACGGTCTGGCAGCGCCCGAGCGGCTCGCCCTCATCGCGCCTACCGTTGGCCCCGTCCCGTATATCCGGGCAATGGCCAGGATGCTCGGGTTCACCGACCGGACCCGCAACGCAATGATCAATCGGTTCGAGGCGATGTTCGGCCGCCCGATCGGCGACTTCGACGTGCTCACTGTGGGCGCCGGCATGCCGCCGACTCTCATCATCCACGATCAGCGGGACAAGGAGGTGGCGTTCGGCGAGGCCGAGCAGATTGCCGCCGCCTGGCCGAGTTCGCAGCTGGTGAGCACGGACGGCCTGGGGCATCAGCGGATCCTGCGTGATTCCAGCGTCGTGTCGAAGGTTGTCGACTACGTGACCACCTGACGGCGGTCAGCGGGCCGCGGCGATTACCATGCCACGGTGACATCAGCGGACCGGTGGGCGAGCCGGCGCATTCGCCTCATCCATGCGCTGAACGACCGCGGCATCCGCCTGCTGCACCTGGCGGACGTCGCGGTCATCTACCTGACGCTGCTCGCCGTCACCGGCCTGCTCAGCCTGGCCCGCACAAATTTCAACGCCTGGGTGCAGCTGCCGCGCTACTGGTGGTCGTACGCGATCATCACCGCGCTTCACCTCGCGGTCTTCTACGTGGGAGGCCTGTACGACCGCGATCCGCGCCTCGGTAGCCGCTCGGGCTTGCCGAAGATAGTGATGCTGGTCTGGCTCAGCTCGCTGATCGCCGGTCTGGTCAGCTGGCTCCTCGGCGAGTTCTTGATCCCGCGGAGCATCCTGCTCGTCTACACCTTGGTCGCTCCCATCGGGCTGGCCGCAAACCGGCGCCTGTCGCGCTGGCTGCGGATGGGTTACGAAGGACCACCCCACGTGCTGCTGGTGGGCGACGACCGAGCCGTCGAGCTGGCCACCCGGCACCTTCACGACTCCCAGGCTCCGGTGATCGTGGCCGGATCGTGCCCCTCGGTGGACGGGTTGGAAAAGCAGGTCGAAGCCCTGGAAGCAACCGACGTCCTGCTGCTGGACGGCCGGAATCTCGAGCAGTTGTACGCCGGGCCACTCGCCCGGCTCGAGCGGGCCGGCGTGGGTGCCCTGCAAGTGGTCAGCGCACATGACTCGCTGCTCGGACTGCGGAGCATCGGCGAGATCGGCGGAATCCCGTACGTCGCACTGTCGAGCCACGTGCTGCGGCCGTCCCAGGCCCGGATCAAGCGCTGGATGGACCTTGCCATCCTGGTGTTGACGTTGCCGGTCACGCTGCCGATCCTGGCGTTCACGACCGTGTACGTCGCCATCCTGGTCGGCCGTCCGCTGCTGTTCGTCCAGCTCCGGGCAGGTAAGGACGGCAAGCCGTTCCGGATGCTGAAGTTCCGGTCCATGCGGCTGGGCGCCGAGGCCGAAGGCGACCCAGTCCAGGCCACCGTCGACGACCCGCGCATCATCCGCGGCATGGGCTGGATCCGCCAGACCCGGTTCGACGAGTTGCCGCAGTTGTGGAATGTCGCCCACGGCGAGATGTCGATCGTCGGTCCCCGCCCCGAACGCCCGGAGGAGCTGGTCGAGTACGAGCAGCAGATCCCCGGGTACGGGCGGCGCCACCAGGTCCCACCGGGCATCACCGGGCTGGCCCAGGTATACGGGCACTACCACACCGACCCGGAGTACAAGCTCGGTCACGACCTGCACTACCTGGCCAACTGGTCGCCCGTGCTGGACGTCCAGATCCTCGTCCGGACGGGCTGGGTCGTGATCACCCGCCGCAATTGAGATTTCGGCTAGGACGTGCGGTCGATGGTGGCCGAGCCGATCACCCGGGTGCCGTCGTACAGGACGATCGACTGGCCGGGCGCTACGCCACGCTGCGAATCGGCGAAGCCAACCGTCAGTGCCTCACCGTCGAAACGCGCCGCAGCCGGCACCGCCTCGCCGTGCGCGCGATACTGCGCCTCACACTCGATCAGCCCGTCAGGGACCGGCCCGCACCACCGGGCGTGCGTCCCAACCAGCTCGTCCACGTCCAGCGCCTCGGCCGGGCCGACCGTGACCCGGTTGTCCACCGGCGAGATGTCGAGCACGTAACGCGGCTTGCCGTCCGCCGCTGGCCGGCCAATTCGCAGCCCGCGCCGCTGCCCCACCGTGTAGGCGTACGCCCCGTCGTGTGCACCTACGACCGCGCCGTGCTCGTCGACGATCTCGCCCGCCGCCGCGCCGAGGCGATCACGCAGGAAACCGCCGCTGTCACCGTCGGCGATAAAGCAGATGTCGTGGCTGTCCGGCTTGGCGGCAACGGCCAGCCCGCGCTCGGCCGCCTCGGCCCGCACATCAGACTTCAGCGAGCCGCCCAGCGGGAACATCGCCCCTGCGAGTTGCTCCGCCGTCAGCACGCCCAACACGTACGACTGGTCCTTCGCCGGATCGACCGCCCGGTGCAGCTCGCGCCCGCCCGGACCGTCGACGATCCGGGCGTAATGACCGGTGCACACCGCGTCGAAACCCAACGCCCGGGCCCGGTCGAGGACGGCGGCGAACTTGATCTTCTCGTTACACCGCAGGCACGGGTTGGGCGTGCGCCCAGCGGCGTACTCGGACACGAAGTCGTCCACGACCTCGGCCCGGAACCGCTCGGCCAGGTCCCACACGTAGAACGGGATGCCGAGCACATCCGCCGCACGCCTGGCGTCCCGCGAGTCCTCGAGGGTGCAGCACCCCCGGGCACCGCTGCGGAACGACTGCGGGTTGGACGACAGTGCCAGGTGGACGCCCGTGACATCGTGACCGGCGTCGACACACCGGGCGGCCGCGACGGCCGAGTCGACCCCGCCGGACATGGCGGCTAGTACTCGCAACTTACGAACCTTTCACATTCACGTAGCCGGCCGCCCGGGCCCGTTCCACGACGGGGCCGATTGCGGCCACCAGGCTGTCAACGTCGGCGCGCGTCGAGGAATGCCCGAGGGAGAACCGCAGCGAGCTCCGAGCACGCAACAGATCGGCGCCCATGGCCAGGAGCACGTGGGACGGCTCCGGGACGCCCGCCGCACACGCAGCGCCGGTCGAGCAGTCGATGCCCTGTGCGTCGAGCAGCATCATCATCGCGTCGCCCTCACAGCCGGGAAACGACACGTGAGCGAGCCCGGGCAGCCGCCGGCGCGGATCACGAGGGCCATTGACAACCGCGTCCGGGACGGCCTCGAGAACGCCGCCGATCAGCGCCTCGCGCAGCTCACCGAGCCGCGACGCCCGCTCAGTCCGGCTCGCCACGGCCACCTCTACCGCTGTCGCGAAGCCGGCGATCGACGGCGCGTCCAGGGTGCCGGAGCGGATCTCGCGCTCCTGCCCGCCGCCGTGCTGGACCGGCACCAGGTCGGCGTCGCGTCGGACGAGCAACGCCCCCGAGCCCACCGGCCCACCGAGCTTGTGACCGGAGACGGTCATGGCGGTTAGCCGGCTGGCGGCGAAGTCGACGGGAACCGAACCGGCGGCCTGCACAGCGTCCGAGTGCACCGGGACGCCGTACTGGCCGGCCGCCGCCACGATCTCGGCGACCGGCTGGAGCGTCCCGACCTCGTTGTTGGCCCACATGACACTGACGAGCGCGACCGAATCCGGGTCCCTGGCCAGCGACGAACGCACTGCGTCGACCACCAGCCGCCCGTCCCGGTCGACCGGCAGCCACTCGACCTGCGCACCCTCGGACTTGGCGAGCCACTCGGCCGTGTCGGTGACGGCGTGGTGCTCGACCGCCGATACCAACACGCGCGTGCGGCGCGGATCGGCCGACCGCCGCGCCCAGTAGAGGCCCTTGACGGCGAGGTTGTCCGCCTCTGTACCACCGGAGGTGAACACGACCTCGCTGGGCATCGCGCCGAGCGCGCCGGCCACCGTCTCACGGGCCTCCTCGACGGCCTTGCGCGCCTGGCGGCCGGAGCTGTGCAGCGACGACGGGTTGCCGAGCGTGCCCATGCGCGCCGCGACGACGTCGATCACCTCGGGAAGGACGGCTGTCGTCGCGGCGTGATCCAGGTACACGCGCCCAGAAGACATATCGTCAACCAGGGTAACCGGCCGCGCCTGCCACTCAGCCTTTGCGCTTGAGGATCTCCTCGGTGGCCTTGGGCAGCACCTCGTGCAGGTCACCGACGACGCCGAAGTCGGCCATCGCGAAGATGGGTGCTTCGGGGTCTTTGTTGACCACGACGATGGTCTTGGAGGTCTGCATGCCCGCCCGGTGCTGGATGGCTCCGGAGATGCCGGCCGCTACATACAGCTGGGGCGAGACGGTGTGCCCGGTCTGGCCGACCTGGTAAGCGTGCGGGTACCAGCCGGAGTCCACGGCCGCGCGCGAGGCGCCGACGGCCCCGCCGAGCGCGTCGGCCAGCGCCTCGACCGGCCCGAAGTCGCCGGCGGTGCCGCGGCCGCCGGAGACCACGATGGAGGCCTCGGCCAGTTCTGGGCGGCCGGTGGCCGCGCGCGGCTGCCGGTCGGTGATCTTCGCAGTCTTCGCGGCGTCCGAGATGGTGACCGCGACCTTTTCCTCGCCCGGGTTCGCCGGCGCCGGCTCCGGGGTGGCGGAGTTCGGCTTGACCGTGATGATCGGAGTGCCGTGGCCGACCCGCGCGGTGACCGTGTACCCGCCGGCGAACACCGCCTGCGTGGTGGTCAGATCTGCTGCCACGTCGACCGCGTCGGTGATGATGCCGGACTCGAGCTTGATCGCCAGCCGGGCGGCGATCTCGGTACCTTCCGGACTGGAGCCGATCAGCACCGCACCCGGCGACGCGGCCTGCGCGATCTGGGCCATTGCCTCGGCCTTCGGGGCCACCAGGTAGTCGGCGAACTCCGGCGCGTCAACGACGTACACCTTGGTCGCGCCGTACTCGGCCAAGGTTTCCTTCGCCGCCTCGTAACCGGCGCCGAGGAAGACAGCCGCCGGCTCACCCGCGCGGCGCGCGATCGTCAACAGCTCGGTCGTGGTCTTGCGGACCTCGCCGTCGACATGATCGACCAGAACAAGAATCTCTGCCATCGCTGCTCTTCCTCTCAGATGAACTTCTGCGCGGCCAGGAACTCAGCGAGCCGGTGCCCGCCGTCACCCTCGTCCGTGACGATCTCACCCTGGCTGCGCGGCGGCCGCTTGGTCACCTCGTTCACCACCGACCAGGCCGCGGCCAGACCAACCGCCGCCGGCTCGACGCCGAGATCGGCCAGCGACCACGTTTCGACCGGCTTCTTCTTCGCGGCCATGATGCCCTTGAAGGACGGGTACCGCGGCTCGTTGATCTGATCGGTCACCGCCACGATGGCCGGCAATTGCGCCTTCACCGTCTCCGAGGCCACGTCACCGTCGCGCCGGCCAGACACCGATCCCTCGCTCACCGTCAGCTCGCCGACAAACCCGACATGCGGCAGATTCAGCCGCTCGGCCAGCATCGCCGGCACCACGCTCATTCCGCCGTCGGTGGAGGCCATGCCGGTCAACACGAGATCTACGTCGCCGATCTTCTCGATCGCCGCCGCCAGCACCGCCGAGGTGGCCACGGCGTCCGAGCCGTGCAACGCCTCGTCCACCACATGCACCCCTGAGTCCGCGCCCATCTGCAGACCCTTACGCACCGCCTCGGCCGCCTGTTCCGGTCCCATCGTCAGAACCACGACCTCGGCCTCACCAGCGTCCGAAACCTTCAACGCCTCTTCGATCGCGTACTCGTCCAATTCCGACAAGATCCCGTCGACCCCAACCCGGTCGGTTGTCTTGTCCTCCATGAACCGACGATCCGCCGTCGCATCGGGAACATGCTTCACCAAAACAACGATCTTCATGGCCGGGTGCCGACCCTCCTGTGCGGTTTCCTGGTGACGGGCGCGCGGCAGCACGCCCGCCCGTTGCGGGCTGACGCCAGCCTGCCATCTGCCCCGGCCCTACTCCGAACCGGGTGGCAGGTCGTCGTACACCACTGATGTTACCCGCCAGTAACAATGTCGCGCAGCGAGGGCCCACCTAGTATCCCGCCGATGACTCTGCTGGTCTGAGCCCATGCCGCCCGATCGGATGCCAGGGCCGCCGCGCCTGCCGAAGTCACCTGGTACGTCCGGCGCTTTCGGCCCGACACCGTGCTCCACTTGCTGTCGAGGTAACCCAGCCGCTCCAGCCGGCGCAGTGCCGGGTACACCGTGCCGGTCGGCAGGTCCAGGTCGCCTCCGGACCGCTCGCGCAGCGCCTCGATGATGGCGTAGCCGTGCAGCGGCCGATCCTCGACCACGGACAGGATCAACGAATCCAGATGGCCGCGGAGCACATCTGCCCTCATGTAGGCAGGCTACCTAGCCGCGCCGCGCCACGACGCGCCGCCGCCCGGTATCCCGATGCGAGCCGGCGCGGGTTAGCCTCGGGAGCGATGCGCGTCCTCATGGTCAGTTGGGAGTACCCTCCCCTGGTCTACGGCGGGCTCGGTCGGCACGTCCACGGTCTCTCAGAGTCGCTGGTCGCCGACGGCCACGAAGTGACAGTGCTAACGCAGGCGTACCCCGGTGCGCCGGCAGAGGAGACTGTGCGCGGCGTACGCGTCCTCCGTGTCCGGTATGCCGGCGACCGCAGCAACTTCCCGCGGTGGGTGCGGGGCCTGAACCGGGTCCAAACCGGCGCCGGGCACACCTTGCTGGAGCGCTGGCAGCCCGATGTAATCCACGCCCACGACTGGGTAGCCGCCGAGGCCGGGATCGAACTGGCTACCGCGGCCGGCCGGCCGCTCGTCGCCACCATCCACGCCACTGAAGCCGGCCTGTGGAACGGCTGGATCACCTCGCCGCTGTCCCGTGCGCGCCACAACACCGAAGCTTGGATGGTCCGGGCGGCGACGCAGACGATCGTGTGCTCTGAAGCGATGCGCGCCGAGGTCGCGGCCGCGCTGACGGTTTCGCCCGACGACCTGACCAAGGTGCACAACGCCGTCGACCCCGCAATGTGGCGCACGTCGTGCGGTGAGCGGGCCCGAGCGAGAGCGGCGCTGGGCATACCCTCCGCCACTCCCCTTGTCGTGCTGGCCGGCCGGATCGAGTGGGAGAAGGGCGGCGATGTCGCCGTCCGGGCGCTGCGGGCCATCCGCAACGCCCACCCAGGCACCCACCTGGTGCTGGCCGGCACCGGTAGCCGGCGGCCGACGCTGGAGAAGCTGGCTCGCGCCCACCGGGTCTTCCGCGCGGTCCGCTTCGTCGGTCACCTCGGCCAGCGCGAGTTGGCCGCGTTGCTCGGCACGGCCGACGTCGCGCTCGTGCCGAGCTCCTATGAGCCATTCGGCATGGTGGCCCTGGAGGCCGCTGCAGCCGGGACTCCGGTCGTAGCCGGGGCTGCGGGCGGGTTGCCCGAGGTCGTCACAACCGGTCAGACCGGATTACTCGTCCCACCGCGCGATGCCCGCGCGCTCGCCGCAGCGGTGGTGTCCGTGCTGGACGATTCCGAGCTGGCAACCCAACTGGTCAGCGCCGCCCAGCGGGACATCGAGGCACGTTTCGGGTGGCCGGTGGCGGCACGGGCGACCGAGAAGGTCTACGTCGAAGCCGTCGCCGATCCGCGGCCGCCACGGCGGCGGCCCACGGGTGTCCGGCCCGGCAATGTCTTCACCGGCGAGACGACCGGCCGCTGATTAGCCTGCCGCTTCGTGCGGCTTTTGAGCACCTTCGCGGGCACGCCACCGGCGACGCTGTAGGCCGGCACGTCGGCCCGGACGACCGCATGGGCGGCGAGCACACAACCGCGACCGACGACCGTGCCCCGAAGGACGGACACCTTCACCCCGATCCAGCAGTCCGGCCCGATTCTGACCGGCGACTTGACGATGCCCTGATCCTTTATCGGCTTGTTCAAATCGTCGAACCGGTGGTCGAAGTCCGTGATGTACACCCAGTCGGCAATCAGCGTCGCCGTCCCGATCTCCACGTCGAGGTAACAGTTCACGGTGTTGTGGCGACCGAAGACGACCTTGTCGCCGATGCGAAGTGTCCCCTCATGCGCACGCAGGGCCGTCCCATCCCCGATATGCACCCACTTACCGAGCACGACACGCCCATACCCCGGGCGCCCCTCGACCTCCACCCGCCGGCCGAGGAACACCATCCCCTCGGTGACGACTTCGGGATGCCGCAGCCGGAGCAGGATCAGCCGCCAGTACCGGACCAGGTAGTACGGCGTCCACGCGCGGCGCTGGACGACCCAGCGGAGATTCTCCAGCGTCAGGTACCGGGCCTGCCGAGGATCGCGATCTCGCCGAAGCGGCACGCCGCCCACCCTACGGGCGCCGGCCGGTGACCGAGACGTTGTAGTACAGCTGGTCCGGGACGACCCTGGACAGCACGCGGTCCAGGGCGGACAGGCGCTGCCACGACTTGTACGCGAACATCGCCCAACGCCAGCCGAGCCGGTCAGGATTGACAGCGGCCTCGAAGGTACGGACAGGCCAGCCGAACCAGGCCGCGGTGAGCTCTTCGGTGGTCGTTCGGACGTCCGCCGCCCCGGCCCGCTCGACAGTGCGGGCCAGCTCGCGGGGGTCGAAGGTGTGCAGGTCGACGACCGATTCAAGAGCGGCGGCCTGCGACGACTCGTCCAGCTCCGGCTGCGGCCGGGCCCAGCGGTCCTTGAGCGGAGGCAGGTGGGTTATCCGCGTTGCGGCCCACCAGGTGGCGCGCGACAAGCGGCGCGCGACGAAGTCGCCGTACCGGGTCGGCTCGCCGCAGATCACGACCCGTCCGCCCGGCTTGAGCACCCGCAGCATCTCTCCGAACGCCTGCTCGACGTCCGGCAGATGGTGGATGACGGCATGGCCGACGACGATGTCGAACGTCCCGTCGTCGTACGGCAGTTGCTCGGCGTCGGCGGTCCTGCCCTCGATCGTGAAGCCGAGTTGCCTGGCGTTGCGCTTGGCCGCCTCGACCATGCCCGGCGAGATGTCCGTCACGTGCACCTCGTCGAGCACACCGGCCTGCCGGAGGTTCAACGAGAAGAAGCCGGTGCCTGCCCCGATCTCGAGCGCCTTGCCGTATGGCCAGCCCTCCCGGTCGGCGATCGCAACGAACCGGTCTCGGGCGTAGTCGATGCAGCGCTGGTCGAACGAGATGGACCACTTCTCGTCGTAGGTGTCGGATTCCCAGTCGTGGTAGAGCACCTGTGCGAGCTTGGTGTCGTGCCAGGCCCGCTCGACGTCCTGCCGGTCAGCGGCCACGGAACTGCGCCTTACCCGGGCCGTTCTGGACGAACGAGTCCATGCCGATCACGCGGTCCTCAGTGGCAAACAGGCTGGCGAACTGCTGCCGCTCGATTTCCAGGCCGGTGTCGAGGTCCGACTCGATGCCACGGTCGATAGCCTCCTTGGCCGCCCGGAGTGCGTACGCGGGTCCGTTCGCGAACTGGGATGCCCATTTGACGGCCGCCGGGTATACCTCGTCCGGCGCGACGACCTGGTCGACGAGGCCGACCGCCAGCGCTTCATCGGCGCCGACGAAGCGGCCGGTGTAGATGATGTCCTTCGCCTTGGCCGGGCCGACGAGGCGGCTGAGCCGCTGGGTGCCGCCCGCGCCGGGGATGACGCCGAGAAGCATCTCCGGCTGGCCCAGTTTGGCGTTGTCGCCGGCGATCCTGCGGTCGCAGGCCAGCGCCAGTTCGCAGCCGCCGCCGAGCGCGTAGCCGGTGATCGCGGCGACGGTCGGCTTCGGGATCCGCGCGACGGCAGTGAATGCCGCCTGCAGCGCGGTCGACCGGTCGACCATGTCGGTGTACGACCAGGCCGCCATCTCCTTGATGTCCGCGCCGGCCGCGAATACCTTCTCGCCGCCGTAGACGACCACCGCGCGAACGTCCTTGCGGGTGGTGGCCTCCTGGGCGGCCTCGAGCAGGACGTCCTGCACCTCGGCGTTGAGGGCGTTCATCGGCGGGCGGTCCAGCCGGATCGTCCCGATCGCGTTCTCGACCTCGAGCGTCACGAAGTTCATGGCGCGGAGCCTAACCGGCCGCCGCGGCCGACCGTCAATCGCCGCGCTCCGCCGTGGCCGCCGACCAACATTTCGCACGGCCCGTGCGTCATGTCACCGTGAGGACGATGCACGAGGAGTTCGCCGATTGGTACGGCGCGCTGTGGCCGAGGGTGCTGCGCGCCGTAACCATCGCCGTCGGTGATCGGGACCTCGCCGAGGAAGCCACCGCGGAGGCGTTCGCCCGGGCGCTCGCCCGCTGGCCTGGTCCGGCGAAGCTGCACTCGCCGGCCGCCTGGCTGCACAAGGTGGCGGTCAACGAGGTGCGGACCCGGTGGCGGCGGTCGCGACTGGAGCATCGAGCACTCGAACGGCTGCGGGCGCACCCCCAACACCACACGGTCAGCCCCGAGCTCCGGGACGACGCCCTGTGGTCCGCTGTTGCCGCCCTGCCAGATCGGGCTCGGCAAATGGTGGCCCTGCGTTACGTGCTTGATCTGCCGGAGGCCGAGATCGCCAGCATGCTCGGCGTCACCCGCGGCACGGTCGCGTCCACGCTGAGCAAGGCGCGCCAGCAGCTGAACTCCGTCCTCGCTCCCAGCCGGTCCGAGCCGGCGCCCACCGCAATCCGCGAGGAGATGTCGTGACGAACTTCGAAGATCCCCTGGCCCGGGCGCTCCGCGAGGTGCCCACCAATGGCCAGCGTCCCCTTGAACTTATCGAACGCCGCGCCCGCACCATCCGCCACCGCCGCCGCGCGACCGTCGCCGGTATCTCTCTCATGGCGGCCGTCGGTGTTGCCTTTCCCTCGCTTGCGACGACCGTCGGCGGCCTGACCAACGACGTCGAACCAGATGCTGCCGCTACCACTGACTCGGCCCCTGCCTGCGACTCCTTGACGAGCGAGCAGCAAGGCGACTTCCTGACCCTCACGGAAGTCCCGGACCAGATGCGACTCCTGTGGACGCAGGGCGCCCCGCCGCCCACGGAGGGGAACTTGGTCGACTTCAGCGACACTGAAGCGACCGTCACCGACCGCACTCCGAAAGATTGCGTCATTCCGGACGCCCCGCACACCGACGACGAGCTGGCCGAAGTGCGGCTGTTCGATGTCGAGAACAACGTGGTAACACGCATGGTCTCGGTCTCCGGGCCGAGTCCCGATGCACCCCAGGCGTACCACGGCCACAGAGTCATCGAGACGGCGGTCGGCCCGCTCGTGCTCAGCGCCGCCCGCTACGACCGACAGCAAGCGGTATGGCCCGCCGAAAACGACGGAGGCTACTGGGTCAGCTGGATTCACGGCGAAATAGGCGATGCCGAACTGATCGAGATGGCCGAATCCGTGACGCTCGGCAATGGCAGGGTTGATATTTCGACGTGGTCCGGCGCCACTGACCGCACAGTCATCCTGCAGGCCAGCGACCTTGAACCTGACCCCGATGACACCTTGACCTCGTTCAACCTCACAGGCGGGCCGCTTAGCCTTTGGGCTTGGCAGGGTCCGTTCTCTGGGGTTGCCCACTGGGACGACGTGGATGTTGGTGACCAGCTTGTCGACATCAACGGCCAGCCAGGCGTGTTGAGGACCGGTCCTTCGGGGCAGCTCCGCTGGGTGACGAGCGATGGGGTACTCGTCCAGCTGAACCACACGGGCCGGGACGGGCAGGAGAACCTGCTCGCCATCGCCCGCAGTGTCCAACCCGTGCCCGCCGACGACGAGCGCCTTACCGCCGTCTGGCAGGAAGAGCCTGACGAGTAGACCGCCCCGAAGGTAGCCGGTCCGGTCGAGTCAGCCGAGCCAACGCCACCAGCGCACGATCGGCAAGTAAGTTGGTGGCCATGGAGCGACGCAGACTCGGCCGGATCGGCCACGAGAGTTCCGTCCTGATCTACGGCGGGGCCGCCCTGTCCGACGTGACGCAGGACGTCGCCGACGCCTCCATCAACGAGGCGATCGCCGCCGGCATCAACCATTTCGACACGGCCGCGGACTACGGCGACTCCGAGCTGCGGCTCGGCGCGGTCATGCCCAACATCCGTGACCAGATCTTCCTAGCCACCAAGACCGGGCAACGCGATAGCGAGGCCGCCTGGCGCCAGATCAACATGTCCCTGGAACGGCTGCAGACCGACCACGTCGACCTGCTCCAGCTGCACGCGATCGGCCACCGCGCCGAACTCGACGCCGCCACCGGGTCAGACGGCGCCCTGCACGCGGCCATCCGCGCGCAGGAAGAAGGGCTCGTCGGCGCCGTCGGCATCACCGGACACGGCCACGAAGCGCCGGCGACCCACCTCGAGGCACTCAAGCGGTACCCGTTCGCCACCGTCCTCACCCCGCTCAACCCGGTGCTCGCCCGCGACGCCAACTACCTGAACGCGTACGAGGCGCTCGTCGACGAAGTCGAGTACCAGGATGCCGGCCTCATGATCATCAAGGCGGTGGCCAAGCAGAACTGGCCAGACCTGGCTGCGAAGACCTACACCACCTGGTACGAGCCGTTCGACCAACAGCACCAGATCACCGCGGCCGTCGCCTGGGTGCTGGATCACCAGGAGGCTACCGGCATTGCCACCCCGAGTGACGTCCGGCTGCTTTCGCTGATGATCCAAGCCGAGCAGGAGCGTCACGCGCTCGACGCCAACACCGCCGAGGGCGTGCTGAGCGCCGAACCGGTGTATTCGTCGCCGTTCATCGACATGCCGTTCTGAATGACGAACACCAAGCCAACCTGGCCAGGCCACTGGTCGCCGCTGGGCAGCACGTACGACGGCGAAGGCACCAATTTCGCGCTGTGGGCGCCCCGCGCCGAGTGGGTCGAGCTGTGCCTGCTGGACGACGCCGGACACGAAACAAGGATCCCGCTCACCGAGCGGACGTTCGACGTCTGGCACAGCCGGGTTCCGGACGTGAGACCCGCCCAGCGGTACGGCTACCGCGTCCACGGGCCGTACGACCCGCGTCGGGGGCTGAAGTTCGACGCGTCCAAGCTGTTGGTCGACCCGTACGTCCGGGCCGTCACCGGTCACTCGACCGGCGTCGTCGTCGGCGACGACAACTTCGACTGGCAGGGCGACGACCACCCCCGCATCCCGTGGAGCGACACCGTCGTCTACGAAATGCACGTCCGCGGGTTCACCATGCGCCATCCCGACGTGCCGGAGCAGATCCGCGGAACCTACGCGGGCCTGGCCCACCCGGCCGCGATCCAGCACTTGCTCGACCTCGGCGTCACGACGGTCGAGTTGCTGCCCGTCCACCACTTCGTCACCGAACCGCCCGTGCTCGCCCGCGGCCAGGAGAACTACTGGGGTTACAACACGCTGGCGTTCTTCGCCCCGCACGGGCCCTATTCGGCGTCCGGGACGCTCGGCCAGCAGGTCACCGAGTTCAAGCAGATGGTCCGCGCCCTGCACGAAGCCGGGCTCGAGGTCGTCCTTGACGTCGTCTACAACCACACCGCCGATTGGGACGCCAACGGGCCGACGCTGTCATTCCGCGGCATCGACAACGCCGCCTACTACCGGCTGGACGACAAGGGCAACTACCTCGACTACACCGGCTGCGGCAACACCGTCAACGTCATGCACCCGCACGTGCTCAAGCTCGTTATGGACTCGCTGCGGTACTGGGTGCGGGAGATGCACATCGACGGTTTCCGGTTCGACCTCGCGTCCGCCTTGGCCCGCTCGATGCACGACGTGGACATGCTGAGCACGTTCATGACCGTCATCGAGCAGGATCCCGTCCTGCGCGAGGCCAAGCTGATCGCCGAACCATGGGACGTCGGCCCTGGCGGCTACCAGGTCGGCGAGTTCCCCCACCTGTGGACGGAGTGGAACGACCGTTACCGCAATACCGTCCGCGACCACTGGCGCGGTCATGCTCCCGGCGTCCGCGACCTGGCGTACCGTCTCTCCGGCTCGTCTGACCTCTACGCCGACGATGGCCGGCACCCGTCAGCGTCGATCAACTACGTCACCGCGCACGACGGCTTCACGTTGCGCGACCTCGTTTCGTACAACCACAAACACAACGAGCGCAGCGACGGCGGCACGGACGACAACCGGTCCTGGAACTGCGGAGTCGAAGGGGAAACCGACGACCGGGCGATCCGAAGCCTCCGGCGCCGGCAGATGCGCAACTTCCTGACGACGCTGCTGCTGTCCACGGGTGTGCCGATGATGGTCATGGGCGACGAGATGGGCCGGACGCAGGGCGGCAACAACAATGCCTACTGCATCGACGACGAGCTCACCTGGCTCGATTGGTCACTCCGGGACGAGTACGGTGACCTGCTCGCGTTCACCCGCCGGCTGCTCGAACTACGCCGCAACCATCCTGTCTTCGGCCAGCAGCACTACTTCGAGGGCCGCCCGGTGGTCCCGCACGGGCGCAAAGACCTCGCCTGGTTCGACATCGACGGTCAGGAGATGACCCACGAGCGGTGGTACGACGAGTCGCTGCGGGCGCTTGGCATGTTCCTCGCCGGGGACGGCATCCGGGCCCGAGGCCCGCGCGGTGAGCGGATCACCGACGACTCGTTCCTGCTGTGGCTGTATGCCGCGCCGGACCCACTCGAGGTGAAACTGCCCGGCGGCATCTGGGCGGAGCGTTTCGAGCGCGTCATGATCACCACCGACCCGGACGCACCGCCGACCGAATACGCCGCCGGCGACGCCGTCATTTTGCCGGGCCGCAGCTGCCTCCTCCTCCGCGCCCGGTAAACCCCCTCGCGGCTACGGGAGGACGGCGAGGCCGAGCTCGGCTCCACTGGCGAGCCGCTCGTGTTTCGGGACGATCCGCACGGTGTAACCGAACGGGCCGGTGCGCTCGAGCCGGATCTCGCCATCGAACCGGTGGCGGCCGTGTTCGTAGCTCTCCCCCACCGCCAGCGATGTCACGGCGGGCTCGCGCAGTTCGTCCGAGTCGTCGACCCGGCCATGCACCACCTGCACGTCGACGTCGTCCGGGGTCAGCGAACCCAGCGAGACGAATACCCGAAGCCACAGCGGCTGACCCATCTCGAAGGCGTCCGCCGTGGACGACGATTCAACGTGCTCGATGGTCACGCCGCCCCAGGCCGACTGAACCCGGTCCTTCCAAGCTGCCAGCTCCTTGGCGCCGTCGAAGTCAGAGTTCAGGGCCCGGCCCGAAGCCGTGGCCGGCCGGTAGAGCAGCTGGACGTAGTCCCGCACCATGCGCGTCGCCTGCACCCGCGGGCCGAGGGACATGAGAGTCTGGCGCAGCATCTCCAGCCACCGCCGCGGCACGCCGTCGGACCCGGCATCGTAGAACCGCGGCGCCACCTCGTTCTCGATCAGGTCGTACAAGGCGGCCGCCTCGAGGTCGTCCCGGTGGTCGACGTCGTCGACGCCTTCCGCGGACGGGATGGCCCAGCCGAACTCCGGCTCGTACCACTCATCCCACCAGCCGTCCCGGATCGACAGGTTCAGCGCCCCGTTCAAGGCGGCCTTCATACCGGACGTTCCGCACGCCTCGTACGGGCGCAGCGGGTTGTTCAGCCACACGTCGCAGCCCGGATACAGCGGCTGCGCCATAGCGATGTCGTAATCGGGCAAGAACACGATGCGGTGCCGGATGTCCGGATCGTCGGCGAACCGCACCAGCTCCTGGATCAGCCGCTTGCCGCCGTCGTCTGCCGGGTGTGCCTTACCGGCGATAACGAGCTGGACCGGGCGGGTCGGGTGCAGCAACAGCGACTTGAGCCGGTCGCGGTCGCGCAGCATCAGCGTCAGTCGTTTGTACGACGGGACCCGCCGGGCGAAGCCGATGGTCAACACGTCCGGGTCCAGAACGCCGTCCACCCAGCCGATCTCGGCCTCGCTGGCGCCGCGGTCGCGCCAGGACGTACGCAGCCGGCGACGCGCTTCATGCACCAAGCGCTCGCGGAGCTTGCGCTTGACCGACCAGATCTCCGCGTCGCGGACCTGGTCCCAGACTTCGCCGTGCTCGGCCACCTCTGGGCCGTTGCCGCCGCCGGCCAGCGCCATCATCTCCGGGGCGACCCAGGTCGGCCCGTGCACGCCGTTGGTGATCGAGGTGATCGGCACCTCGTTCTCGTCGAAGGCCGGCCACAACCCGCTGAACATGTGCCGGCTGACCGATCCGTGCAGGCGGCTCACACCGTTCGACCGCTGTGCCAGCCGAAGGCCCATCACCGCCATGTTGAACATGTTCGGGTCACCGCCCGGGTAGTCCTCCGCGCCCAGCGCCAGGATGTTGTCCAGCGGAACCCCCGGCAGCGCGTGGTCACCGCCGAAGTACTGCTGGATCATGTCGCGGGCGAACCGGTCGATGCCGGCCGGCACGGGGGTATGCGTCGTGAAGACGGTGCCCGCACGGGCTGCCTCGAGCGCGGCCGCGTACTCGAGACCCTCCTCGTGCATCAGTTCGCGGATGCGCTCGAGTCCCAGGAAGCCGGCGTGTCCTTCGTTGGTGTGGAACACCTCGGGCGCGGGTGCGCCGGTGACCCGGCTGTATGCCCGCAGCGCCCGCACCCCGCCGATCCCCAACAGGATCTCCTGCCGTAGCCGGTGCTCACCCGTGCCGCCGTACAGACGGTCGGTCACCTCACGCTCCGCCGGTCCGTTCTCCTCGACGTTGGAGTCCAGCAGGAGCAGCGGGACGCGACCCACCTGCGCCACCCAGATCGCGGCCGCCAGTTGGGCACCGCCAGGCAGCCCGATGTGGATGCGGACCGGCGAACCGTCCGCCTCTCGCAGCAGGGTGAGCGGCAGGTTGTTCGGATCCACCAGCGGATAACGCTCCTGCTGCCAGCCTTCGCGCGACAGCGACTGGACGAAGTACCCGTGCCGGTAGAGCAGGCCCACTCCGACTATCGGCACGCCGAGGTCGCTGGCCGCTTTGAGGTGATCGCCGGCCAAAATGCCCAGACCGCCGGAGTACTGCGGCAAGACATGGGTGATGCCGAATTCGGGCGAGAAGTACGCGACCGCCTTCGGCGAGTCGCCGTCGTGCTCCTGGTACCAGCGGTCGTCGGTCAGGTACCGGCGCAAATCGTCGTGCGCCTCACGAACCCGCGCGAGAAAGACCTCGTCCTTCGCCAGCTCGGCCAGGCGGTCGGAGGGAACCTCGCCCAGCAGCCGGACCGGATCGCGCCCGACGTGCTCCCACAGATCAGGGTCGACCGTGGCGAAGACGTCCTGCGTCTTTTGATGCCAGGACCAGCGCAGATTGGAAACCAGCTCGCCCAGCGGCTCCAGGTCCTGGGGCAGCACAGTACGAACGGTAAGTCGTCGAATGGCACGCACGACGGGAAACGGTATCTGTTTGACTAGTCAAGTCCAACGCTGCCCGTCCTTCGAGACGTGTGATGCTGCGCACGCCCCGAGATGTACTCGGGCGGACAGGGATCCGCGAACTCCGCCGGGTCGCAGTAGCGTTGACCTTGATGACTGGACGCATCCCGATCTTCGACGTCTCGCCCCTCGTCGAGTGCGGGCGCTACCCCGCCAAGGCTGTCGTGGGCGAAACATTCGACGTCACCGCAACCGTGTTCCGCGAAGGCCATGACGCCGTGGCCGCCACCGCGGTCCTCCGCGACCCTGCTGGTACGGACCGCCAACGGGTTCGCATGCACGGCATCGCCGAGGACCGTTGGGCGGCGAGTCTGACCCCCGATTCAGAAGGCGATTGGTCCTTCCTCATCGAGGGCTGGGCCGATCCGATCAACACCTGGCGGCACACCGCACACATCAAGGTGGAAGCCGCTCAGGACGTCGACCTCGTCTTCACGGAGGGCGCGGACCTGATCGAACGCGCCGCTGCCGCCCTCCCTCGCGGCAAGACGAACGAGCGTGAACTGCTGCTCGACACCGTCAAGGCGATGCGGGACGAGCGCCGCCCGCCGGAAGTCCGGCTCGCCGCCGCCCTCGCGCCCGACGTAGCGGCCATCCTCGACGAGTACCCCCTCCGCGATCTGGTCACGGAGGCGGGCCCGTTCGCCCTACAGGTGGAGCGCGAACGTGCGCTCTACGGCAGCTGGTACGAGTTCTTCCCCCGCTCCGAGGGCGCGCGCCGTAACGAGGACGGCAGCTGGACGTCCGGCACCTTCAAGGCCGCCGCCGAACGCCTGCCGGCCATCGCCGAGATGGGCTTCGACGTCGTCTACCTGCCGCCGATCCACCCGATCGGCACGACGTTCCGCAAGGGACCCAACAACACACTGACGGCCGGTCCGACCGACCCCGGCGTCCCCTGGGCCATCGGCAGCCCAGACGGCGGGCACGACGCCATCCACCCGGACCTCGGCACGATCGAGGACTTCGACGATTTCGTGGCAAGAGCCGGCGAACTCGGCCTGGAGGTCGCCCTCGACCTCGCTTTGCAGGCCTCTCCCGACCACCCGTGGGTCACTTCGCATCCGGAATGGTTCACCAAGCGGCCGGACGGGACGATCGCCTACGCGGAGAACCCACCGAAGAAGTACCAGGATATCTACCCGCTGAACTTCGACAACGACGCCGAAGGCATCTACGCCGAGGTCAAGCGCATCGTCCACCACTGGATGAGCCACGGCGTGCGGATCTTCCGGGTCGACAATCCGCACACCAAACCGGTCACCTTCTGGCACCGGCTGCTGGCCGACATCCACCAGACCGACCCCGACGTGATCTTCCTGGCCGAGGCGTTCACCAAGCCGGCCATGATGCATGCGCTCGGCATGATCGGGTTCCAGCAGTCGTACACCTACTTCACCTGGCGCAACAACAAATACGAGCTGGAGAGCTACCTCACCGAGTTGCGCGACTCGGTCCCGCACATGCGCCCGAATCTGTTCGTCAACACACCGGACATCCTCAACGCGTACTTGCAGTACGGCGGCCCTGCCGCGTTCAAGATCAGGGCCGTGCTGGCGGCCATGCTGAGCCCCACATGGGGCGTCTACTCGGGCTACGAGTTGTATGAACACGTCGCCGTCCGGCCGGGCAGCGAGGAATACCTCGACTCGGAGAAGTACCAGTACCGGCCTCGCGACTGGGCGGCGTACGCGCCGGGAGGGCCCCGAGCCGGTGAAACGCTCGCGCCGTACATCACTAGACTCAACGACCTCCGCCGGGCCCACCCCGCCCTGCGGAGGCTGCGCAACCTGCGCTTCCACTACGTCGACAACCCCGACCTCATCTGCTTCTCCAAGCGAGAGGGCGAAGACTGCATGATCGTCGTGGTCAACCTCGATCCGCACGCCGCCCGCGAGGCAACGGTCAGCCTTGACATGCCCGCCGTCGGCTTCGACTGGCACGAGACGTTCAGCGCGCACGACGAACTCACCGGTGCCACGTATCCGTGGAGCCAGCACAACTATGTCCGCCTCGATCCGGCCGCCGAGCCCGCCCACATTTTGACGGTCCGGCGGTGGGGCCCGTGACCTTCGATCACCCGATCCCTGCCCCCGGCACGGATCCTCAGTGGTTCAAGCGCGCTGTCTTCTATGAGGTGCTCGTGCGGTCCTTCAAGGACTCGAACGGCGACGGTGCCGGTGACCTGCGCGGGCTGATCGATAAACTCGACTACCTGGCCTGGCTGGGCGTCGACTGCTTGTGGCTGCCGCCGTTCTACCCGTCACCGCTGCGCGACGGCGGCTACGACGTCTCGGACTACAAGGGTGTGCTGCCCGAGTTCGGGACTCTCGAGGACTTCACCATATTCGTCCGCCGCGCCCATGACCGCGGCATGCGGGTGGTCGTCGACTTCGTCATGAACCACACCAGCGACCAGCACCCGTGGTTCCAGGCGTCCCGAACCGACCCGGACGGTCCGTACGGTGATTTTTATGTATGGGCGGACGACGACACCGGCTATCCCGATGCACGCATCATCTTCGTCGACACCGAGACGTCCAACTGGACGTTCGACCCGGTGCGCAAGCAGTACTTCTGGCATCGCTTCTTCAGCCACCAGCCAGACCTCAACTTCGAGAACCCCGCCGTTCGCGAGGCGATCATGGACGCCCTCCGGTTCTGGCTGGACCTCGGCATTGATGGATTCCGGCTGGACGCCGTCCCGTACCTCTACGAGGCCGAGGGCACGAACTGCGAAAACCTGCCGGAGACACACGGGTTCTTGAAGTCCATCCGCAAGATGGTCGACGACGAGTACCCCGACACCGTGCTGCTGTGTGAGGCCAACCAGTGGCCGGCCGACGTTGTCGAGTACTTCGGCGACTACTCGGTCGGCGGCGATGAGTGCCACATGGCCTTCCACTTTCCCGTCATGCCGCGCATCTTCATGGCGGTGCGCCGCGAGTCTCGCTATCCCATCAGCGAGATCATGGCCCAGACTCCGGACATCCCGGCCAACTGCCAGTGGGGCATCTTCCTGCGCAACCACGACGAACTGACCCTGGAGATGGTCACCGACGAAGAGCGCGACTACATGTGGGCGGAGTACGCCAAGGATCCGCGAATGAAGGCCAACATCGGCATTCGCCGCCGGCTCGCCCCGCTGCTGGAGAACGACACCAACCAGATCGAACTGTTCACCGCCCTGCTGCTGTCGCTTCCCGGTTCGCCGGTCCTCTACTACGGTGACGAGATCGGCATGGGCGACAACATCTGGCTCGGCGACCGCGATGGCGTCCGCACACCGATGCAGTGGACACCCGACCGCAACGCGGGCTTCTCCACGTCCGACCCCGGCCGGCTGACGCTGCCGGTGGTCATGGACGCCGTGCACGGTTACCAGGTCAAGAACGTGGAGGCGCAGCTGCAGAACAGCTCGTCGTTGCTGCACTGGACTCAACGCATGATTCAGATTCGCAAGGAGAATCCGGCGTTCTCCCTCGGCGACTTCACCGACCTCGGCGGTTCGAACCCGTCGGTGATCTCGTACGTCCGGGTGTTCGGCGACGACATCGTGATGTGCGTGAACAACCTGTCGCGCTTCCCGCAGCCGGTCGAGCTTGACCTGCGCCGATTCGAGGGCACGCAGCCGGTCGAGCTGCTCGGCGGCGTCCGGTTTCCGCCGATCGGCGAACTGCCGTACCTGTTGACCCTCGCGCCGCACGGGTTTTACTGGTTTCGGCTGGGGGAGGCACTCCCGTGAGTGCAGAGAACTGGCTCGTGAACGCCACCGCCTTACTCTCCGGCTGGCTGCGGCACCAACGGTGGTTCGCCGGCAAGGACCGGCCGGTCGACGACCTACATGTGTTGGCTGCCACCCGGCTACGCGCCGACGACCCGGCCGTCTGGCACCTGCTCGTCGAGGTTTCTCAGGGCCCGCAAACCGACCTGTACCAGGTGCCGCTGTCGATCCGCCCGCAACCGGACGATCGGCTGGAGCACGTGCTGCTCGGCCGGATCGACGAGGGGTACGTCTACGACGCACTACACGACAAGGCGGCAACCGCTGACGTCCTGGAGCGGTTCGCCCGCCAGGACGCCATCGGCTCGCTCCGGTTCATCACCGAACCGGGTGCGGCGCTGCCGCTCGGTGAGGCGTCACTGGTGCTCACGGGCGAGCAGAGCAACACGTCACTGGCCTACGGTGACGTCGCTTTGCTGAAGGTCTTCCGCCGCATCCAGCCCGGTCTGAACCCCGATGTGGAGATCCACGACGCGCTTACCCGGGCCGGTTGCGGCAATATCGCGCCGCTGCTGGGCTGGATCGAAGGCACCTGGGAAGACCGGCACGGGCGCCTGCAGGAGGCAAGCCTGGCGATGCTCCAGTCGTTCCTGACCACGGCTACGGACGGCTGGGCATTTGCCAGCGCGAGCGTTCGGGACCTGTTCGCCGAAGGCGACCTGCATGCGGACGAGGTCGGCGGCGATTTCGCCGGCGAGGCCGAGCGGTTGGGCGAGGCGACCGCGCAGGTGCACTCCCGGCTGGCCCAGGTGCTTCCGGTCGGCACGATGACCCCGGACGACCTCATCGACCTGGCTGACGCGATGCGGGCCCGGCTCAAGGCCGCCGTCGTGACGGTGCCTGAGCTGACCCAACACGCACCCGCGCTGGAGACGGCCTTCGACGAACTGGCCGAGATCGACACCGACGTGCCGACCCAGCGCATCCATGGCGACTACCACCTCGGTCAGGTGCTCCGCACGGTGGTCGGTTGGAAGCTCGTGGACTTCGAGGGCGAGCCGGAGAAGTCACTTGCCGAGCGCACCGCGCTGGACTCGCCCATCCGCGACGTGGCGGGGATGTTGCGCTCGTTCGACTACGCGGCCTGGCACCTACTCGTCGCCGATCACCCAGGCGATGACCAGATCACCTATCGGGCGAGCGAGTGGGCCACCCGCAACAGGTCCGCGTTCTGCAACGGCTACGCCCGCGCCGCCGGCCGCGACCCGCGCGAGGACGCGGTGTTGCTGCGGGCCTATGAAACCGACAAGGCGATCTACGAAGCCGTGTACGAAGCGCGTAACCGGCCGGCCTGGCTGCCGATTCCGCTTGCCGCAGCAGAACGCCTCGCGGAAGGAGTGCGCTGATCATGCTCCTCGGTGAGGTTGACCTGCACCTGATCGGCGAAGGCCGACATGAACGGCTGTGGGATGTGCTCGGCGCCCACCCGGACGAGGAAGGCACGCTATTCGCGGTGTGGGCGCCCAACGCCCAAGCGGTCCGCGTCGCCGGTGACTTCAACGACTGGGACGGCCAGGCCAATCCGCTGCGGCCGCACGGCAGCACCGGGGTGTGGGAGACCGTGGTCACCACCGCCGCCCCGGGTCACCGGTACAAGTACGAGATCCTCGGCCGCGATGACGTGTGGCGGCTCAAGGCCGACCCCATGGCGTTCCGGACCGAGCACCCGCCCGCGACCGCGTCGGTCGTGTACGCCTCAGATTACGAATGGGGCGACGACGCCTGGCTGGCCGACCGGCTTACCTGGCATGCGCACGAGCGGCCCATGTCGGTCTACGAGGTGCACCTGGGTTCATGGCGGGGCGGGCGGTCGTACCGGCAGTTGGCCGACGAGCTCTCCGGCTACGTGGCCGACATGGGTTTCACCCACGTCGAGCTGATGCCGGTGGCCGAGCACCCGTACGGCGGTTCCTGGGGATACCAGGTGACGTCCTACTACGCGCCCACTGCCCGGTTCGGCTCACCAGACGATCTCCGGTACCTGATCGACCGCCTGCACCAGGCCGGCGTCGGGGTGATCCTGGACTGGGTGCCCGGACACTTCCCCAAGGACGAGTGGGCGCTGGCCCGGTTCGACGGCGCTCCGCTGTACGAACATCCGGACCCGCGGCGCGGAGAGCATCCCGACTGGGGCACCTACGTGTTCGACTATGGCCGGCCACAGGTCCGGAACTTCCTCGTCGCCAACGCCCTGTACTGGTTCGAGGAGTTCCACGTCGACGGATTGCGCGTCGATGCCGTCGCCTCGATGCTCTACCTGGACTACTCCAGGGACGACGGCCAGTGGCTGCCGAACGTGCACGGCGGCAATGAACATCTGGAGGCCATCTCGCTGCTTCAGGAGGCGAACGCGACGGTGTACAAGTCCGTTCCGGGCGCCGTGATGATCGCTGAAGAATCCACCGCCTGGCCGGGGGTCACCCAACCCACCCACCTTGGCGGCCTGGGCTTCGGCCTGAAGTGGAACCTCGGGTGGATGAACGACTCGCTTGCGTTCATGTCGCTCGATCCCATCTACCGGCAGTACCACCATCACCGCATGACGTTCTCGCTCATGTACGCGTTCAGCGAGAACTTCCTGCTCCCGCTCTCGCACGACGAAGTCGTCCACGGCAAGGGTTCGCTGCTGCGCAAGATGCCCGGCGACCGGTGGCGGCAGTTGGCAAACCTACGCGCGTTCTACGCCTATATGTGGGCGCACCCTGGCAAGCAGCTGCTGTTCATGGGTGGCGAGATCGCTCAGGAGGCCGAGTGGGCCGAAGGGCGCGAACTGGACTGGTGGCTGCTGGATCACGCCGACCACGCCGGTGTCAAGCAGCTGGTCAGCGACCTCAATCGGATCTACCGCCAGAGTCCAGCGTTGTGGTCCCAAGATGCGGATCCGGCGGGGTTCAGCTGGATCGACCCGAACGACGCCGCCGGCAACGTGCTGTCGTTCCTGCGCTGGGGCAACGACGGTTTGGTCATGGCGTGCATCACAAACTTCGCGGCCATTCCGCACCACGGATACCGGGTCGGATTGCCGCTGGCCGGCCGCTGGGAGGAAGTACTCAACACCGACGCGACGGTCTACACCGGTTCGGGTGTTGGCAATCTCGGCTTGATCGAAACCGAGGACGTGCCCTGGCATAACCAGCCGGTGTCCACGTCGCTGCAGTTGCCGCCGCTCGGCACGCTGTGGTTGCGCCCGGCCGCTACCGCACCACCCGAGCCCAAACCGGAGCCGGCCAAAACCAAGCCGGCTTCACGCCGCTCGCGCCGCACTGGCGGGACCCGAAAAAGCAAGTCGTAACCGGGGGGACGTCACTGCGACATCGTGACGTCGGCCCACCGCCAACTGCCGGCGTGAACCACAGCGTCGCCATCCTCGGGCACATGAACCACCAGCGGGTGCGAGCTGACGAACTCCACCGACCGGCCGGCTTCGGGCGCCAGCGCGCTCAGCTCGCCGCCCAGCGTCATCTCACCCGGCACATCGTCACGGAGCGACTGCCTGATTACGCATCGAGCCGTCGCGATCCCTAACACACCATCGGTCGTCGGCAGCATGCGGACCTCAGACTGTTCGTCGGTCTGGCAAGTGACCTCGGGCTCGGTGACCTCCTCAAGCTGAATGGTGGAGTTCTGCGTCCAGTCGCGAAATGTCGCCAACCCGTCAGCACTCACGTCGACGCCGATCGGTTCCTCACCGCCTGCCAGGTATCCGTAGACATTGTCGAGCGCTCTGGCGACTCGCCCGGCCTGCGCCCCCGGAACCTCCGAGGTCCCGCCGGCCTCGACCCGGATCTCTGGCAGTTCAGCCGCCCCGAGTGCTCCCCCCTGCTCCACCAACCACTCGTCGGCGGCACTCTCGCGGCTGACGGTCAGGACCGCGATCCGGTTTGGATCGCTGTTAATGCGCGACGTCGCTACGAACCACATCGGGTACTCGGTGAAACGCGGCGAGTATGCCGCTACGTCGGTGTGGTAATACGGGCTCGGCGGTTCAGCGGCGTTGGCCTCGGCCAGTTCATAGCTGGTCAGCGAGGTCTCGAGCAACGGCCCGGTCTCGACGGTGGCGATGGCGTCGGTGTCCCGATCGACGTTCGCGGCGTTGTTGACCTCGTCATACCGGCTCAAGAACCCGGCGGCTTGCTCATTCGTGGCGGCCACCTTGCCCGCGGGAACCTCCGGGCGGGCCTCCGGGATCGACGCGCAACCCGCAGCAAGGAGGCAACCGGCCAGCAAGGCACCGATGGTGTGAATCTTCACCGTTACCTCTCCCCGTGCCCCGCCGGTTCGGTGATGTGCTCGGCAGGTGATCGCGTCCGGCGCCGGCGCCGTCGCCGGAGGGCGAAGACGGCGATGAGGATCAATCCCAGCCCGACGGCGAGCACGAGCAGCGCCGTTGTGAACAGGTTGTCGATCTGCACCCCCAGCTCCACAGTGACCGTGAGCGGAGGCTGACCATCAGCGCCCATCACGAC
>DASUUH010000026.1:0-4739 GCA_036374175.1 Jiangellaceae bacterium
CATGTGGCCTGGCTGGTCGCCGGTGGTGCGCCACTCCCCCACATCCAGGCCCGACTCGGCCACGAGTCGATCACCACGACCATCGACACATACGGGCACCTGCTGCCAGCGGGTGACGAGCTGATCTCCGAGATCATCGACACGGCGCTCCGGGGTCAGCGGATCCGGCCCGCCGCGGCGATGCGGCTGGTCACCGCCTCACAGGCGTGAGCGGCGCCGGTCCTGGATAGGCACCGCCCCCAACCGGACCGCCGGCGCCGTCACGGGCTGCTCCCCCGCCGCAACGAGCTCATCCAGATGCTCGACGCGGAACCGAACGTGCTTCCCCAAGCGGGTGCACCGCACCTTTCGCAGCCGCACGGCCTCTCTTACCCAGCGCTCGGAAACTTGGAGGTACTCCGCCGCCTCGGCGATCAACACCACACACCTGGTGCATTGCCTGAGCGCACATGCGAGGTGTCACAGCGTCGTGACGAAATGCCTCGGGCTCCGCGGCAGTCCACGAGGACTGCGGAAGCATGCCTACGGGGGGCGGGAGGGAGGCCGCCATGCCGAAGACGCCGACTCGAGTCCCGGGACAGACGATCGCGTGTGCCTGGTGCTCACGAGTGTTCCCGCTTTCTGCCCGCGGGCGCCTCCCGAAGTGGTGTTCTCAGTCCTGCCGCCAGCGGGCTTGGGAACATCGTCGTGCCGCCCGGTCCGGCGTGACGGCGGTCGAAGTCGTGCGGCAGACCGTCCAGCTCGAGAAGGTCGTCAAGGTGACGGTCGTGCAACCGGTTCGAGTGCCCGCCCCTCCCTCCGGTCGGGCATGGCCGGGGGTCCTCGCCGAACTCGCCGATCAGCTGGATCGGGGTCGCGTCTACGATCGCGACCTGGTCGACCTCGAGACAGCCCTCCGGGACGTCCTACTGTCCTGGAGCGTCGGCCGGTCTTCCAGCGGCGCCTGCGCCGGACGGCGAGCGCGCCAGGCGGTTATGGGGTGCGCAAACCCTGCTGTTAGGTCTCACCCCTGCGTCCTACCGCCCAGAACGACGCGCCTCCTGTTTGACATCTCGGCCACCGCTTCGACGAATGACGCAGGATGTTCAGGTGACTGGTACGGGGGCCGGGCGCCCAGAGCCAGACGCTCCAAACCTGTCGTGGGCTGGCGGGAAGCGAAACGGCCCGGTTTGGGTAGTCGAGTGGTCGCCCGCGTTGTCTGCATCGGGACCTCCTACCTACCGGCAGGTACTCGGGTGGTGAGAGTGTCGATATAGAGGGCTGCGGCCCAGAGGCGGACCGGCCCTGGGAGAAGGTGGCTTTCGATGAACATTCGGCTCCGGGACCGGGCTACGCGGGTCGCTACGGCCGTTATCGGCGCACTCGGCGTAGCGGTAGCTGGCACTGTCGTGACTGTCGCACCCGCGCCGGCCGCCGACGGCGGGGCCACGACCACCGCATATGTGACTGATGCCGGCAGGGTTGCCGTCGTCGACACCGCTACCAATACCGTGACCGACTGGATAGCCGGCGCCGGCGACAACCCGTGGGACATCGCGCTGGACCCAACCGGTGCCCATGCATACCTGGCGAACCAGACAGATCCCGGCGGCAGCGTCACGGTCATCGACACCTCGACCAAGACCGTGACCGCGACGATCCCCGTCGGGCGCTATCCAAGCGGGGTGGCGGTCAACCCCTCTGACACCGAAGTCTATGCGGCAAACCGCGACGACCACACGGTCTCAGTGATCGACACGTCGTCCAACACCGTGATCGCGACAATCACCGGCGTGGGCATCCTTCCGCGCGGTGTCGTATTCCACCCGACAGCTTCGCAGGCGTATGTGGCCACCGAAGCCGGTGTCTCGGTGATCGACACCTCTACCCGCGCTGTAACCACCACCATTCCCACCATGGCTTATGACGTGATCCTGGACCCCAGTGGTGCCCACGCTTATGCTTCGGGTTCGGATGGCGTCTCGGTGATCGACACCTCGACCAACACCGTGACCGCGACGATCCCCGCTTCGGGAGCCTTCTCAGCGGCACTGACTCCGTATGGCGACAAGCTCTACGTCACTTGTAACGCTGGGATCGCCGTCGTCGACACAGCGACCAACACGATGACCAAGGTGATCACGAACGCTGACCTCGCGGCCTACCGCATCGCGATCACCGCCGATGGCAGCAGCGCCTATGTCACGGACCCATACCACGCAAAGATCGGGATCATCGACACGGCCACAGACACGGTGTCGGCGACGATCACGGATGCAGGATTCTTCCAGCCGCTAGCCATCGCGATGAACGGCCACCCACAGCTGAGCGCTCCCGGTGCCGCTACCGATCTGAAGGTCAAGGTCATCAAACCGGCTTCGGTCAGCCTCACCTGGGTCGATCATGGGCAAGGCATCACCGATCATGAAGTCCAGGCGTTCTACTACACCAAGGGAAGCAAGAAGACGCCTCCCATCTATGAACCGGTTACCTCGGAGCCCGTGCTGACCGGCTCAGCGGCCGCCAGCTACGTCTATGACAACCTTTCAACCGGCCGCACCTACGTGTTCAAAGTGGCCGCGAAGAACAGCGTTGGACTAGGCCCCGTCTCGAGTTACTCGCCCCCTGTCACTCTCAAACCGTAGCCACAGACCGGACGGCCGACAGGGCGGCGTCGGTACTCACAGACCCCTCCCCGATGCGGGGAGGGGTCTCCACCCACCAGGGGTAGGTCGAGCGCGCTCGCTCCCGGGTGCCCTTAGGTGGAGAGAACAAGATCGTGAGCCTCTGCAAGAGCTACGTGCAGACCGAAAACCAACTCTGGCGGCCAGTGCATCAGGATGTGCGTTCATTCCGCCGCGTGTCCGCCGGGCCGACTTTCACGGATCTGCCGAAATGAGGGCACATCAGTGTCGGACATTCAGGCCCGTTGCATCCCGCATCCGCACCCACCTCGACCGGCGGCCCATCACCGACCTCGCGGCCGTGGCCAGATCTGCCGGCTGCAGGGCTTGACCACCCGCAGCCGTCCCGTCTTCGTTGGTCAACGGCAGCGAGCCCGGGAGAAGAAGGCCTTGGCCTCGTCGATAATCCAGCCGCCCTCTTCGTCCATGGGGCCGGTGAAGTGCTGGATCCAGTTCCACTTGGTTCCGGCACCGACACCGCTGAGGACCCGGCCGGACCATCCGTCGGTCTCGACTATGTACTGGTCCCTGCGGCTGTTGTCGGCCACGTCGGTAAACGTGACCCGTCCGGCCGAGATGCCACCTTCAGTCAGAACCGCTTCAAACGTGCCGGTGAACACCCAACGCTCGTGGTAACCGTTCTTGTTCTCCGTCGAGTGGTACATCTGGTTGATGTCGAGCGTGATCGAGTCGGCCGGCCCCACGCACGGCACGAAGGTATCTTCGAAGACCACGAGGCCGTGATCGTTGCTGTGGTCCACCTGCGTTGCTCCCGAGGCAGCTGGCGCGAACGACGCACCGATCGCGGCCACCGCGGCCGGAATCGCTAGCACAGGCCTGCGCATGTTCATCACGTTCCTCCGTTCGTGTTCGAGATCGGGGCCCGGTTGCCCCGGCCACCGCCCCGTTGCCTGCACGCGCGTCACTATGGCAGACGCAGCGTGCCGTCCATCGTCCATTCGAAATCGATCGCGCCGAAGAGCGTCCCGTCATGCGTGGCGACGGCTGTCCCACTGATCCTGCCGTGACCCGAAGCGCCCTCGAAGATCCCGGTCCCGTCAACGATCTCGTATGGCCCGTTGAATGTGTGGGTGTTCGTGTCGCCGGGCTCGAGCAGGAAGATGTCACCCTTCATCACGCCGGGCCCCCGGTAGTGGACGGTCAACGTGCTGAGCCCATCCGTCGTGGTGAACTGCATGATGCCCGACTCCATCTGGATCGGAGTCGCGTAGTTGCGGTCCCCGCCCAATAGCGGGAACCAGGTCTCCGCTGGCGGCCGCGGAACACTGCAGTGCGTGTCCTCGAACTGGACCGTCATCGGCTCATCGGAGAGCTCAGTCGTCAGCTCGCCGGTTCCCTGCACCACAAGGATGACGCCCATCCGCTCGACCCATCCGTCGGGACAGCGTTGGGACACCTGATCCGGGTCGAAGATCGGCCCCCCCGAGGTCACGCCCGTAGTCTCGAAGCCGACGCGAGACGTGTCCGCCGACGCCGGTGGGATGGTCAGGGTCATGGCCGCCAGCACAGCGGCTGCAAGTCGGATTGGTCTCTTCATGTCCGTGTTCCCTCCCCATGGATGGCCGGCGTGATGCTGGAGGCAGTCGGGCCGGGACCGGTCCGCGCGGACTCCACTGCACGCCCCTTTGCCTGCAGGTTGCCTCGGGCGGGCCGAACGTCCCAGAGTCATGGGGCCTTCGTCCTCGCCGAACGTCCCGATCCCGAAGCACGGCACATACCATCCGTAGCAGCCAGGATTCGGCAGAACAGGTACAGCCGTCTCAAGGAGTGTTCCTCGATCGGACCTCGGCTGATGAGAACCGCCCGGATCTGGTGCGAGCAGCGTGCGCTCGCGGCCATCCGCACATGCCGCAGATAGCGTGCGCTGCGGCCATCCGGACATCAGCGTAAGGCGGTTTGTGTCAAGCATCTGGTCGGTGCCTCGTCCGTCGTCTGTCCCTGCATAGCGGTGAATCGGGCTGTGCCCGACAGCGTGTAATCGGGTTGAGAGACGACGGACGGGGCTGCCCATGATGTCCGGCGAGGTACCTCGGGGGTCCTCAATGCCGCGTAGGG
>DASUUH010000027.1:0-3661 GCA_036374175.1 Jiangellaceae bacterium
AGCGCGATCGAGGTCCGACCCTGGAGGATGCGCTGGTCGGAGATCAGGCCGATCCGCTCGCTCCGCACCGCCTGCACCGCTCCGATCTCACCGGCCTTGATTGCGGAGTGGATCGCCGCGTACCGGGGTTCGAACCGCAGAATGTGCCCGGTCAGCACAGGCACACCCTGCTTGGCGGCCTGATCGCGGATCGACTCGGCGACAGGAACGGTATGGGCCAGTGGCTTCTCCACCGCCACCGCGTGCCCGGCCACGATTGCGGTCGTCGCCGGATCGGCGTGTGCGTCCTCGGGCGTGCACACGGCTACGGCGACGACGCCGGGGTGGGCGGCGGCTTCCAGCGGGTCGAGGACGAACTTTGCGCCGTACCGCTCGGCCACCTCCCTGCCGAGGTCCTCGCGGAGGTCCGAGACCACGGCGAGCCGGGCGCCGTCGTGCTCGGCGAGTACGCGGGCCCACCGGCTCCCCATGAATCCGAGCCCGATCACGGCGGTCGGCACCTGCGCCACATCAGCTCCTTTCGACCTCGGCGGCACCCTGGGACGGAGATTCGGGTGCCTGGCCTGGTAGGTCAGACAGTGCGTAGTGGCAGGCCGCGACCCGTCCCGGTAACCATTCGTGCAGTTCCGGTGTCTCGACGCTGCAGCGGGGCTGAGTCAGGGGGCAGCGCGGATGGAAGCTGCAACCCGGGGGCGGCTTGGCAGGGTCGGGCGGTTCGCCGGACAGCCTGATCCGGACGTCGCCGGTGCGCGCCAGCGACGGCACGGCCGATAGCAGAGCCCGGGTGTAGGGATGCAGCGGGCGCTCGTACAGCTCCTCGGCGTCCGCGAGCTCGACGATCTTGCCCAGGTACATCACCGCGATCCGGTGGCTCATGTTCTTCACCACGCCGAGGTCGTGGGAGATGAACAGGTACGCGAGCCGGTGCCGCGCCTGCAGATCCTTGAGCAGGTTCAGGATCTGAGCCTGGACGGACACGTCCAGGGACGAGACGGCCTCGTCCGCGATGATCAGTGCCGGCTGGACGGCGAGCGCGCGAGCGATCCCGACTCGCTGCCGCTGGCCGCCGGACAGCTCGTGCGGCAGCACCCGGGCAAGATCGGCGCCGAGTCCGACGTCGTGCAGCAGATCCGCGACGCGTTCTGGAATGTCGGCCCGCTCGCCGATCCCGTGGATCAGGAACGGCTCGGCCAGGATCCTGCCGACCCGCATCCGTGGCGGCAGCGAGGTGTACGGGTCCTGGAAGACGATCTGGGCCCGCCGGCGAAGGCGGGCCGTGGCCGCGTGATCGAGCACCTCACCGCGGAACAGCACCTCGCCGGCGGTCGGCTGCTCCAAGAACAGCAGGGTGCGGGCCAGGGTGGACTTGCCGCAGCCGCTCTCTCCGACCAGGCCGAGCGTCTCACCCTCGTCGATGGCGAACGAGACGCCGTTGACCGCCGGCACCGTCCGCGACCGCCGCGTCAGCCACCCGGACCGGCTGGTGTAGTGCTGGTGCAGGTCACGGACCTCGAGCAGGGGGGTATTCATGGCGTCCCCGCCTTGGTCCGGTCCGGCGACCAGAGGTGGCACGCGGCGCGGTGGTCCGGTGCCACCGGGAACTGGTCCGGGTTGACCGAATGGCATACGTCCATGACGTGCGGGCACCGCGGGGCGAACGGGCAGCCGTCCAGCCTAGACGCCGGATCCGGGAGCTCGCCGGGGATGGCCTCCAGCCGCATGCCGGCCGGCAACTCGGGACGGGGAACCGACTCGATGAGCGCCTGGGTGTACGGATGCCGCGGTTGGTTGATCACCTGATCGGTCGGGCCGCTCTCGCAGACCTGCCCTGCGTACATCACGACCACCCGGTCGGCGTACTGAGCGACAAGTGCGATGTCGTGGGTGATGAAGATCAGGCTGGTGCCCTCGGCCCGGATGAGGTCCTGCAGCCGCTCCAGGATCTGGGCCTGGGTTGTCACGTCGAGTGCCGTGGTCGGCTCGTCGGCGATGAGCAGGTCGGGCCGGGCGGCCATGGCCATCGCGATCATGACTCGCTGGTTCATGCCACCCGAGAGCTGGAAAGGGTACTGGCCCAACACCCGGTCCGGGTCGCCGATGCCGACCGCGCGGAGTGATTCGTGCGCGACCCGCGCCGCATCGTGGTGCGCCAGCCTGCCCTGCCGGTGGATGGCCTCCCGCATCTGGAAGCCGATGGAGAGAACCGGGTTGAGGGACGCAGACGGGTTCTGGAAGATCATCGCCAGCCGGCGACCGCGCAAGGCGGCCATTTCCCGGTCCGAGATACGTGTGAGGTCCTGGCCGTCGAACACGATCTCGCCCGCTGTGACGCGGCCGGGGGAGTCGAGTAGCTGGCCGATCGACAGGGCGGTCACGGACTTGCCCGAGCCGCTCTCGCCCACGATCCCGAGCGTCTCGCCGCGGTCGAGGTCGAAGCTCACGCCGCGCACGGCTTTGATGGTCCGGCCGGGTAGCGGGAACTCGACCTTGAGGTCACGCACCTGCAGGAGAGAACGCTCGGGTGAGGGAACCGTGCCGGCTCGCTCGGCCACCGGCAACCGGAGGACGGCGCGCCGGAGGGTGCCCTTGCGAAGCTTGGGGTCGAAGACGTCGGCGAGGCCGTCGGCGGTCAGGTTGACTGACAACACCGTGATCATGATCGCCAGACCAGGCAGTATGGACAGCCACGGCGAGATGATCATGTTTCGCCGGCCTTCGGCAAGCATGGCGCCCCAGGACGGGAACCGCGGCGGCAGGCCGAGGCCGAGGAAGCTGAGCATCGACTCCATGATCACGAGGAAGCCGATGTCCAGCATGGCTATGACCGGCACCACCTGCCACACCGACGGGAGTACGTAGCGGAACAGCTGCCTAGGTCGCTTGGCACCGAGCGCCGCGGCCGCCCGCACGTGGTCTCGCTCCCGTTCGGCCAGCACCCGGCTCCGCACCACCCGGGCGTAGACGATCCAGCCAGGGATGCCGAGTACCAGGATGAGGTGGAGCGGCGTCCGGCCGGGTATGACACCGAGGATGGCGATGGCCAGCAGGATGAACGGAAAGGCCAGCTGTATCTCGCCGAGCCGCATCGTCACGGCGTCGACCTTCCCGCCGAAGAATCCCGACACGATGCCTGCGGTGAGCCCGAGCAGCGAACCGATCAGCATGGCGCAAAAGCTGATCAGCAATGAGTTGCGCGCGCCATGGATGAGCCGGCTGGCCACGTCCCGGCCGAGCGCGTCCGTGCCGAGCGGGTGCTCCCAGGAGCCTGCCGAGTCCCAGAACGGTGGCGCGAGAATGTTGCCGAGATCCTGGGCTGCCGGGTCGTATGGCGCTACCCACGAGGCGAACACGGCGAAACCCGCGATGACGACCAGGCCTGTAGAGCCGACAACCGCTGTACGGCGCCGGGCAACCGCGCGTACGGTGAGCCGGCCGCGCCCTGGTACCGGAGCGGCGGTCTCGACGGCCGGCAGCGCATCACTCATGACGCACCTACCCGCACCCGAGGGTCGAGCAGCCGGTACAGCAGATCGACGACGAAGTTCAGCACGACGAAGGCCACCGCGGCGACGAGCACACCACCTTGGATCATCGGGAAGTCGCGGCTGCTCAGGGCATCGAGAATCAACTTGCCGATGCCGGGCCAGTTGAAGATCGCCTC
>DASUUH010000028.1:0-42924 GCA_036374175.1 Jiangellaceae bacterium
GCCGGGAGAATTCGCCGTGCCGGCTCACGAGATAGTTCTCGTGGCAGCCGTACGAGGTGCCGGCCGAGTCGGTGTTGTTCTTGAACAGGTAGACATCGCCGGCGATGCCTTCTTCGCGCAGCCGCTTCTCGGCGTCGACAAGCAGCCCTTCGAGCACCCGCTCACCGGCCTTGTCATGCGTGACCAGGTCGACCAGGGAGTCGCACTCGGGGGTGGCGTACTCGGGATGGCTGCCGACGTCCAGGTACAGCCGCGCGCCGTTGGAAAGGAAGACGTTGCTGCTCCGGCCCCACGTCACGACCCGGCGGAACAAGTACCGAGCAACCTCGTCCGGCGACAGTCGCCGCTGGCCACGGAACGTACACGTGACGCCATACTCGTTCTCGAGCCCGAAAATGCGGCGATCCATGGCACCAGCCTACGTGTAGGTGACGGTGCCTAGCTCGCAGGTGGCTCCGGCGTCGGCTCGGCCGAAGAACCGGCCCCATCGTCCGGCGCGCTCGGCGCGGGCGAACCGTCGGCATGGCCGTTGCCGAGCAGATCGCGAAGGCTTGCGGGAGTGATGCGCTTGAACTTACGCCGCGGCCGGTTGCGATCGAGCACTGCCACCTCGAGGGCTTCGGTGGTCAGCCGGCGCACCTCGCCGGATGCGTTGTCGCGGCCGAGGGCATCGACCGCCAGCCGGGTAGCATCGTCGAAGCTCATGCCCTCACGGTAGTTCTCCGACAAGTAGCGGTTAACCAGGTCGGCCGCGCCACCCATCACCGCGTACCCGTGTTCGTCCACCACCGAACCTTCGTAGGTGAGCCGGTAGATCTGGTCCTCAGCGGTGCTGTCGCCGACCTCGGCCACGGCGATCTCGACCTCGTACGGCTTAGGCTGAGTCGTGAAGATCGCGTCGAGGGTCTGGGCATAGGTGTTCGCCAGCGCACGGCCGTTGACATCGGCCCGGTCGAAGGAGTAACCCCGCAGGTCGGCAAGCCGTACGCCGGCGATACGCAGGCTCTCCAGCTCTGGATAACGCCCGGCCGCGGCGAACGCGATGCGGTCATAAATCTCGCTGATCTTGTGCAGTGACCGGGACAAGTTCTCGGCCACAAACAAGATGCCGTGCTCGTACTGCATGACGACCACGGACCGGCCGCGTGCGATGCCCTTGCGGGCGTAGTCGGCCTTGTCCTTGTAGAACTGCTCCGGCGAGACGTAACCGAACTGCATCGACACGGATGCTCAGGTCCCTTCGGCTAGTGGTGACGGATACGTGTGGAGTTACTCGGCAGGAGCGTACGGGCCGTCGGGGCGCTCGTAGCGGCCGGCAACGACGCGCTCCACGACCTCACCCACGGCGGCGTCGTCGAGCCGGCGGTAGCCGTCTGAATCCACCAGCGAGACGACGGGGAAGATGCGGCGCTGAAGGTCAGGCCCGCCGGTCGCAGAGTCGTCGTCAGCGGCGTCGTAGAGCGCCTGCACGCACACCGCGACGGCCTCGTCGGCCGTCAGGTCAGGCCGGTACAACTTCTTCTGAGCACCGCGCGCGAACAGCGAACCAGACCCCACCGCGTAGTACGAATGCTCTTCGTACCGCCCGCCGGTGATGTCGTACGAGAAGATTCGACCGTCGTTCTCGGCGTGGTCGTAACCCGCGAACAACGGCACCGCAGCGAGCCCCTGCATCGCCAGCGCAAGGTTGCCGCGGATCATGTGCGAGAGCCGGTTGGCCTTGCCCTCGAGCGACAGAACGGCGCCTTCGATCTTCTCGTAGTGCTCGAGCTCGAGCTGGAACAGCCGGACGACCTCCACCGCAAGCCCGGCCGTGCCGGCGATGCCGACGATCGAGTACTCGTCGGCCTGAAAGACCTTCTCGATGTCGCGCTGGGCGATGATGTTGCCCATGGTGGCGCGCCGATCGCCGGCCATCACGACACCGCCCGGGTACGTCACCGCCACGATGGTCGTGCCATAGGGAACGTCGGTGCTGACCACATTGCTCGGCGGCGTACGCCGCCCAGGGAGCAACTCCGGCGCGTAGCTGGCCAGAAAGTCAGTGAACGACGATGTTCCCGGCCGCATGAAGGCAGCCGGAAGCGCGGTCGAATCCGACAGATCCACCTATTCTCCGCCCTTCTGCACGAACCCGCGGACGAAGTCCTCCGCGTTCTCTTCGAGCACCTCGTCGATCTCGTCGAGGACTGAGTCGACATCCTCGGCCAGTTTGTCCTGCCGCTCCTTGACGTCTTCGGAGACTTCGGCCGACTCGTTGGCTTCGACGTCTTCGTTCCGGCGCGGCTGCTTGCGCTGCTGCCCGCCGCTGGTGTCACGCGCCATAGCTCACCTCCGAGATCACGCGCAGTCTCATGCCATGACCCTACCTATCACGACCGACGTTTCGCGGGATCGTTATGTGCCCGGAACCGTCCGCCCTGAGCGAAGCGTCACGACATAGACCGGCCCGAGGTGATCCACGGCGAACCGGACCGGCGCGGCGGGACGGGTCGATCAGCTGCCGGAGAGCTCGTGCAGCAGTTCGTCGGCCGTGCGGCAGCGATCCAGCAACAAGCCGACGTGAGACTTGGTGCCGCGCAGCGGCTCCAGGGTTGGTACCCGCTGCAGGGCGTCGCGGCCCGGCAGGTCGAAGATGACCGAATCCCACGACGCAGCGGCCACGTGGCGTGCGTACTGGGCCAGGCACCGGCCCCGGAAGTAGGCCCTGGTGTCCTCGGGCGGCTCGTGCACTGCGCGGGCGATCTCGGCGTCGTCGACGAGCCTTTCCAGTCGGCCCATCGAAACCAGCCGGTGGTAGAGACCCTTGTTGGGCCGAACGTCGGAGTACTGCAGGTCGACAAGATGCAGTTTGGAGTGCGACCAGTCGTAGCCGTCACGCTCGCGGTACGACTCCAGCAGCGCCAGCTTGGCCACCCAGTCCAGCTGGCCGGACAGCTCCATCGGGTCACGTTCCAGCGCCGCCAGCACAGCCTCCCAGCGCTCCAGCACGTCGGCGGTGACCGGGTCGACGTCCTGCCCGTACCGGTCCTGGACGAACTTGCGGGCCTGCTCGGCGTACTCCATCTGCAACTGCACCGCGGTGAGCTTGCGGCCGTCCTTCAGGGTGATGAGGTACTCGAGGGACGGGTCGTGGGACACCTCGTGCAGTGAGGTCACCGGCCGTTCCACCGACAGGTCGACCCGCAGGAAGCCGTCCTCGATCATGGAGAGCACGAGCGCCGTCGTGCCGAGTTTCAGGTACGTCGAGATCTCCGAGAGGTTAGCGTCCCCGATGATCACGTGCAGGCGGCGGTACCGCTCTGGATCGGCGTGCGGCTCGTCGCGGGTGTTGATGATCGGCCGCTTCAAAGTCGTCTCGAGCCCTACCTCGACTTCGAAATAGTCGGCACGCTGCGACAACTGGAATCCGTCCTTGCCGCCGTCCTGCCCGAGTCCCACCCGGCCGGCGCCACAGACGACCTGCCGCGAGACGAAGAACGGGATCAGGTGCCGGACGATCTCCGCGAACGGTGTCGACCGGTTCATCAGGTAGTTCTCGTGGCACCCGTACGAAGCGCCTTTGTTGTCGACGTTGTTCTTGTAGAGCTGGATCGGTGCAGAGCCCGGGGTCAGCCCGGCCAGCCGGGCGGCCTCGGCCATCACCCGCTCCCCCGCCTTGTCCCACACCACGGCGTCGCGAGGGTTCGTGACCTCGGGCGAGGAGTACTCCGGGTGGGCGTGATCCACGTACAGGCGGGCGCCGTTGGTGAGAATGACGTTCGCCAGCCCGATTTCCTCGTCAGTGAGCTGGCTCGGGTCGGCGGCCTCGCGGGACAGCTCGAACCCGCGCGCGTCGCGTAGCGGGCTCTCCTCCTCGAAGTCCCACCGCGCCCGGCGGGCACGCGCCGTTGCCGAGGCGTACGCGTTGACCACCTGCGAGGAGGTCAGCATCGAGTTGGCGGCCGGGTTGCCGGGCACGGATATCCCGTACTCGGTCTCGATCCCGACGATCCGACGAGCGCTCATGTCACGAGACTACGTTGAGTGGGGCGGGCAACAAGAAGTAGACCCGCTCGAGATTGTGCCGACTGAGGTCCGCTCGCAGCACGGCCCGATCCCACCAGGCATGGCGGTGCCGTACCAGGCGCGCGCGCATGGTACGGCACCCACCGGCATGCTGAACGTGATCGACCGGTGTTACAGGTACTGGCCGGTGTTGGCGACCGTGTCGATCGACCGGCCGGCCTCGGATCCTGTTTTGCCGGAGATAAGTGTGCGGATGAACACGATTCGCTCGCCCTTCTTGCCGGAGATCCGGGCCCAGTCGTCCGGGTTCGTCGTGTTGGGGAGGTCCTCGTTCTCTTTGAACTCGTCGAGGCACGCGGTCAACAGATGCTGAACCCGCAGGCCTTTCGCCCCGGTCTCCAGGAAGTCCTTGATCGCCATCTTCTTCGCCCGGTCGACGATGTTCTGGATCATGGCGCCGGAGTTGAAGTCGCGGAAGTACAGGACCTCCTTGTCACCGTTGGCGTACGTGACCTCGAGGAACCGGTTCTCTTCGGTCTCGGCGTACATCCGCTCGACGGCCCGCTGGATCATCTCCGCCACCGTGCGCTCGCGGTCGTCGCCGTGCTCGGAGAGGTCTTCAGGATGGAGCGGAAGATCCGTGGTGAGGTACTTGGAGAAGATGTCGCGCGCCGACTCGGCGTCCGGCCGCTCGATCTTGATCTTGACGTCGAGACGCCCCGGCCGAAGAATGGCCGGGTCGATCATGTCCTCGCGGTTGGACGCACCAATGACGATGACGTTCTCGAGCGACTCCACGCCGTCGATCTCGGACAGCAGCTGAGGGACGATCGTGTTCTCGACGTCGGACGACACGCCCGAACCGCGGGTGCGGAACAACGAGTCCATCTCGTCGAAGAACACGATGACCGGCGTGCCTTCACTGGCCTTCTCCCGCGCCCGCTGGAACACCAGCCGGATGTGCCGTTCGGTCTCTCCGACGTACTTGTTCAGTAGTTCGGGGCCTTTGATGTTGAGGAAGTACGACTTGCCCTCACTGCCACCGGTCTTGCGGGCGACCTCCTTGGCCAGCGAATTGGCGACGGCCTTGGCGATAAGAGTCTTGCCGCACCCGGGGGGGCCGTACAGCAGCACACCCTTCGGCGGGCGTAGCTTGTGCTCGCGGAACAGGTCGGCGTGGAGGTAGGGCAACTCGATCGCGTCGCGGATCTGGTCGATCTGCCGGGCCAGCCCGCCGATGTCGGAGTAGTCGATGTCGGGAACCTCCTCCAGGATCAGCTCCTCGACCTCGATCTTGGGTATGCGCTCGTAGACGATGCCGGAGCGGGGCTCGAGCAGCAGCGAGTCGCCGGCTCGCATGACCGACCCCCGCAGCGGCTCGGCGATGCGCACCACCCGCTCCTCGTCGGTATGCCCGATCACCAGGGCGCGCTCGGCGTCCATCAGCTCCTTGAGCATGACCACTTCGCCGACCCGCTCGAACTCCATGGCCCGCACCACGTTAAGGGCCTCGTTGAGCATGACTTCCTGGCCCACCTGGAGGGACTCCAGATCGACCTCGGGGCTCACGGCGACCCGCAGCTTGCGCCCACCGGTGAACACGTCGACCGTGCCGTCCTCGTACGTGGAGAGGTACACGCCGAACCCGGCGGGCGGCTGGGCCAGCCGGTCGATCTCTTCTTTGAGCGCGACGATCTGGTCGCGGGCTTCGCGCAGCGTGGCGGCCAGGCGGTCGTTCTGGGCGGTGACGGTGGCCAGCTGCGCCTGAGTCTCGGCGAGCCGCTCTTCGAGCACGCGGGTGCTGCGCGGGCTATCGGCCAGCCGGCGGCGCAGGGCTGCTACCTCCTCCTCGAGGAAGGACACCTGCGCGGACGTGTCAGAATCGTCGGGCTCCGGCATACGCCGGGAACGCTCATTGCCGCCATCGTGAGACACGATCCCTCACCTCCCATAGCTGCCTGTAAAGGCCTCCACGCCATGACCCTACCCGCCGGAGCCGACGGCGCCACTCCTTAGCGACGTCCAGCCGACGTGGCGCGCGTCACGCTTCTCTCACCCGCTGCCGATCACCGTTGTGTACGGGTCCACCTCAAACCGCTCGATCACTACGATCAGCAACTTAAACCGGCTGCTGAGTGCCGGGAGCGGGACGCCGCCGCCGAGGCGGGGCGGTCACACCAGGGGCGAGCCGACGCGATGTCATCAAGAAGCCGGTATGACCGATCATACGGTGATCCGGCCGTACGGCCAGCCCCTCGATGTGCCAGGTGCGCACCATCGTCTCCCACGCGGCGGGCTCAGTGAACCCGCCATGTTCGCGTACCGCCTCGACGGTGCGAGCCAGCTGGGTCGTCGTCGCGACGTAACAACACAGCACTCCCCCGGGCACCAATGCAGAAGCCGCCGCCTCGACGCACTCCCACGGCGCGAGCATGTCCAGGATCACCCGGTCGATGTCACGCTCGTCGAGTTCTTCGGCCAGGTCACCGACCGTGAGCCGCCACGCCGGATGCGGGCCGCCGAAGAACTGCTCCACGTTGGTGGTCGCCACGGCGGCGAACTCGGGGCGCCGCTCGTAGGAGTGCACCAAGCCCTGCTCGCTCACCGCCCGCAACAGGGACATCGTGAGGGCGCCGGAGCCGACGCCTGCCTCCACCACTCGGGCTCCGGGGAACACGTCGGCCATCGCGACGATCTGCGCGGCGTCCTTCGGGTAGATCACGGCCGCGCCTCGAGGCATGGACAACACGTAATCGGCCAGCAACGGACGCAGGGCCAGGTACGTCGTCCCGCCGGTCGAGGTGATCACCGTCCCCTCTGGCCTGCCGATCAAATCGTCGTGTGTGAACGAACCCTTATGGGTGTGGAACGACTTGCCGGGCTGCAAGGTGATGGTGTGATGGCGGCCCTTCGGGTCGGTCAACTGCACCTGGTCGCCGGGGCGAAACGGGCCGGTACGGTTCCTCGGGTCGGTGGTCACGGCACGCCAGCGTAGAGCGGTACGCCCGGTCAGGACGCACTGAGGGCGTTGTCGATATCCGACGTCACGAGCACGCCGTACACCGCACCGGCGTTGTCCACGACGAGATACTCCGAGGCCGGGGTGGCCCGGACCGCGGCCACCAACTGCTCGCCCGGCAGATCGGCCGGCAGAATCATGCCGGGCCGGATCGATCGCGCCACCTGGTGCACCGGAATCCAGGGCCGTCGATCCTCCGGGGTGGCGACGACGGCGGCTTCGCTCACCAAACCGGTCGGCTGGTTGGCCGAGTCCACCACGACGAGCGAGCGGACGCCGGCCTCGCGCGCCTGCCGGATCGCCTCGGCGAGCGGCGTGTCGGCGGCGACCGGCGCCGCCCGGCGGGCCAGGCTTCGCACGTCGAGCTTCGGCACCTGCCGGCGCAACCGCCCGGCCAGCAGGGCCTGGCTGGCGCCGGACCACAGCAGCATCGCGATGAGCGCAGCCCACACGATCGTGAACATGCTGGGCCGGCCGTCGGCCAGGATGAACGGGGTTACCAGGACGGCGGCGGCGAGGACCTGCCCCGCGCGGGCAGCAACGACGGTGCCGAGATGTTCGCTGCCGCTCACCTTCCAGACCAGTGCGCGCAGGATGTGTCCGCCGTCCAGCGGCAGCGCGGGCAGGAGGTTGAAGATCCCGACAATCAGATTGGCGAAGAACAGGCCCCACAGGATGTACTCCGCGACCGGCTGTTCGACCAGCTGGTACGCCACATAGGCGACACCGCCGACGGCCAGCGACACGATGGGCCCGGCCGCTGAGATGACGATGTCGCGGCCCGGCGTCGGAGATTCACGCTCGATCTCGGTGTGACCGCCGAGGAAATGCAGCGTGATGCCGCGCACGGGTAGCCCGAACGCCCGCGACGTCAGAGCGTGACTGATCTCGTGCAGCAGCACCGAGCCGTACAGGAACACGGCGAACGCGAAGGTCACCGCGTAGACTCCGGCGCCCAGGTCAGGCAGGTTCCGTTCCGCGTTCGGCGCGAACCCCACAGTGATGACGGCTGCCACGATGAGCCAGGTCGGGCTCACGTGCACCGGAATGCCCGCCACCCGGCCGAGGGTGAACTGCCGGCGAACCTGGCGTGACCGTCCGTTGCTCACCTGATCAGGCTAGTTCACCATGCACGATTGTCGGGGGTGTGCCCTAGAGTCGCGGGGCATGAGGACTGCTGCGGACACCACCGTCGAAGAGTCGGCCGTCCGGCTGACCCTCTCGCCGTCGCGTGCGTCGGATTTCATGACCTGTCCTCTCCTGTATCGCTTCCGGACGATCGACCGGCTGCCCGAGCGGCCGAGCCCGGAGGCCACCCGCGGCACCGTCGTGCACGCCGTGCTGGAGCGGCTGTACGACCTGCCCCCGGCCGAGCGCACGCCTGAGCAGGCGGTTGCCCTGCTATACCCGCAATGGGAAGAGTTACTTTCGGTCGAGCCCGATGTCGCCTCCCTGTTCGAGAACGACACCGACGGCTCGGCGCTGGGTGGCTGGCTGGCCAGCGCCGAGATTCTGATCCGGCGGTACTTTTCGCTCGAAGATCCGACCTGTCTCGAGCCGGCCGAGCGTGAGTTGTACGTCGAGACCACCCTCGAGTCCGGGTTGTGCCTGCGCGGCTACGTCGATCGCCTCGACCGAGCGCCGGGCACCGGAGCATTGCGTGTCGTCGACTACAAGACCGGCAACGCTCCCCGCGAGGGTTTCGAGCAGCGGGCGATGTTCCAGATGCGGTTTTACGCGCTGGTGCTGTGGCGGCTGCACGGCGAAGTGCCCAAACTGCTGCAGCTGATCTATCTCGGCAGCGGCGAGATCTTGCGGTACGAGCCGGACGAGGCCGACCTGCGCGCCACCGAACGCAAACTCGCCGCCCTGTGGCGGGCCATCGAGCGGGCCATCGAGTCCGGCGATTGGCGGCCGAACCCGACGCGGATGTGCGACTGGTGCGACCACAAGGCCCTGTGCCCGGCCTACGGGGGCACGCCGCCGCCACTGCCAGAGAACGCCGGGCCCGGCAACGGCACCGACGAAGCACCCTCACCTCGGATGTCGCCGGTCGACGCGTAGGCTGCCGCAACCCGGCGGTCGCCGCCTAGCCTGGGGTCGTGCACATCCGGGGGTACCGTCAGCAACGCCGGTCGTGGGACTTCGATATCGCGCTTGCGGTGGCGCTGCTCATCTCTGGCATCGTCCTGCTCTTCACCTACCGGCCGGACGACGGCATCGACTACTCCGAACCTGACGCGTTAGGTGTGCTGCTGGTCGTCGGCTGGGCGGTGCCGCTTGTGTTCCGCCGGGTCGCCCCGCTGCCGGTAGCGCTCGTGCTCGCGGCTCTCAACCTGCCGTTCCTCTACCGCGATTACTCCGCACCGACCGCCGCGGTGGTTGCGTTGATCGCCGTATACAGCCTCGGCGCCTATGCGAAGTTCGTCCGCGGCTTGATCGGGCTTGCGGCGCTGTACGGCACCACGGTGCTCTATCTTGTGACCGCCGCCGACCGGTACCCCGACGCGGAAGGGGTCGGAGCGATCGGCGTCGCCTTCGTCACTCTCGGCTTTTTCGGCGCATGGGCGATCGGGCACTCTGTGCGCGCCCCGCGAATCCACGCGCGCGAACAACAGCAGCGGGCCGATCAACTCGAGCGCACCCGTGAAGCGGAAGTGCGCGCGGCGCTGGCCGAGCAGCGCGGGCAGATCGCCCGCGAACTGCACGACGTGGTGGCACACCATGTCTCGGTCATGACCGTGCAGGCCGCCGGCGCGGGCCGGACGCTGGACCGCGATCCTGACCGCACCAAGGAGGCGCTCGCCGCTATCGAGGCCACCGGCCGCTCGGCACTGGCCGAAATGCGACGCATCGTCGGTGTATTGCGGGGTCCGGCCACGGTGGACGGTGATGTCAACCCAAGGCGCGGCCCGCAGCCTGGACTGGCCGAACTGCCAGAGCTCGTCGAGCAGCTCAGCATCGCCGGGCTGAAGGTGACGGTCAGCGTCGAGGGGCACCAGCGTCCGCTGCCACTGGGTATCGATCTGACGGCCTACCGGATCGTCCAGGAGGCCCTCACCAACACGCTCAAACACGCCGGTACGGATTACGCCGACGTGCTGGTGCGCTACGCTCCGGCCAAGCTGGAAGTCCGCGTGATCGACAGTGGCGCCGGGCGACGGGTCCCGTCGCCGGCTGAGCCACCCGGCCACGGCCTACTCGGTATGCGTGAGCGCATTGCGTTGTACGGCGGGGAACTTTCGGCCGGTAACCGCCCGGGCGGCGGCTTTGAACTTGACGCGCGGATCCCGCTCCGCGACGACGCATAGGGTGGCTTGCGATGGAAACTCCGATTCGGGTGCTGCTCGTCGACGACCAGCCACTGCTGCGTACCGGGTTCCGGATGATCCTCGACGGTGAGCCGGACATCGCGGTCGTGGGCGAGAGTAGCGACGGCGAAGCGGCCGTGGCCGACACCCGTGCACTGCAGCCGGACGTCGTCGTGATGGATATCCGAATGCCCCGGCTCGACGGGGTGCAGGCGACCAGGTCGATCACCGGGGCGGCCCGCGACAACACTCCCCGGGTGCTGGTGCTCACCACCTTCGACCTCGACGAGTACATCGTCGAGGCGTTGCGGGCAGGCGCCAGCGGATTTCTCCTCAAAGACGCTCCCGCCGACGATCTCGTGGCCGCCATCAGGACGGTGGCCCGGGGCGATGCCGTCGTCGCACCGAGCGTGACCCGCCGGCTGCTCGACATGTTCGCCCAACACGTCCCGTCCGCCGACCAGCGTGCCGAGTCCGCTGCGCTCGAACTGCTCACCGAACGTGAGCGTGAAGTGCTCACCCTGGTGGCCCGCGGCCTGTCGAACGCCGAGATCGCCGCCGAGCTGGTGGTATCTGAGACGACCGTCAAGACCCATGTCGGCAACGTGCTGACCAAGCTCGGCGTGCGCGACCGGGTACAGGCCGCCGTGTACGCCTACGAAAGCGGCCTGGTGCAGCCCCGGGTACGGTGACGCCTCGTCGATCTTGCGACAACCCACACCGTCCCGCCGTGTGGATTGTCGAGCGATAGGGACGATCCCTCGTCGGATCAACCGGCCAGCCGGTCGACGATCGCACCGTACACCCGGGGCAAGCGGCGGGCCAGCGGCACGATTCCGGTGCGGATCGCCGGACGGCCCCCGGCGGCGAGCAGCGCCGTCGTCAGCAGCCGGTAATCGCGGGTGATGCGCCGCCAGTCGGCCTCATACGGGGACGCGTTACCGGCCGCGACTGCCCGGACGGCCGCTCGAGCCCCCGCCAGGCCCAGCCGGATGCCCTCGCCGGTGAGCGCGTCGACGTACCCTGCCGCGTCACCAACCAGCAGCACCCGGCCACAGACCCGCCGGGCCGTCCGTTGCCGCAGTGGTCCGGCGCCACGCAGAGCCGAGACCGGCTCGGCACCGGCCAGCCGGCGGCCGACGGCGGTTGCGTCGAGAGTGGCGGCGTAGTCCAGGCTCGGCCGGCCCAGGACGGCGACACCGACCAACTCGCGGCTCACCGGAGTGACGTAGACCTCGGCAGCGGGTGTCCAATGAACTTCCACGAACTCGCTCCACGGCTCCACCCTGAAGTGTTTGCGCAGACCGAACCGCGGGGCGGTACGGACGTCACGGACCAGCCCGAGCTGCTGGCGGATTCGGGAGTGCAGACCGTCACACGCGAACAGCCACCGGGCCCGCAGACCCGCTGCTGCGACGGACTCGGCGGACTGGGAAATGTCCGTTATGCGGACCGGCGTGATGTCAACTCCTGCCTGGCGCGCCCGGTCGGCGAGTGCCCGGTGCAGCACCGTGCGCCGCACGCCCAACCCTGGACCGAGGGCGAACCGGTGGTCGGCGACGTGGCGATCGGCCACATACCGAATGCCGGCGAACGGATACCCGTCGACGCGTGCCCCCAGCCGATCCAGCGCGGTGACTGCGCCTGGCATGAGCCCCTCGCCGCAAGCCTTGTCGATCGGGCCGGACCGTGGTTCGCAGACGATCACCGACAGACCGGCCAGCCTGGCCTCGATGGCAGCGGCCAGCCCGACCGGCCCGCCACCGGCCACGATCACGTCCGCATCGACCATCGCGGTCATCGTAGGTTCATCCCGCTCGGCGATCAGGTGACTTATCGACGATCAAGTGACCCGACCGTGGCGAGGGCCCGCTCCTCCACGGGGATCCGCCATCCGAACAGCAGGATCGCGTTCGCGATGCTGAATGCCACCGCCGTCACCCACGCCGTATGCACCAGCGGCAAGGCCGCCACTTCAACAACCACGGCCACGTAGTTGGGATGCCGCAGCCACCGGTACGGCCCACTCGTCACCAGCGGAAGGCCAGGCACCACGATCACGCGGGTGTTCCACTGCTTGCCCAGGGTCGTCACGCACCACCACCGCAGCGCCTGCGCCGCCAGCACAAGGATCACCATCGGCCAGCCCAGCCACGGCAGAAACGGCCGGTCGGCGAGCACCGCCTCAGCGACACAGGACACAAGCAGCGCCGTATGCATGACCGCCATCACGGGATAATGCGCCCGCCCGTGCTCGACGCCGCCCCGGGCGAAGGCCCAGTCCGCGTTCCGTTTGGCCACGACGAGTTCGACGATCCGCTCCCCCGCCACCGCAGCCACGAGCAGGATGTACGCGATCACTCAGGCCACCTCAACAGGACGAGCTCGGAACAGAAACCCGGGCCCATCGCCAGCATCAGGCCGGGTGAGCCGGGCGGTGGAGGGTGCGCCAACGTCCAGCGCAGCACGTGCAGGACCGATGCCGACGACAGGTTGCCGACAGTGGCCAGCGACCGGCGCGCCGCACTCAGCTCGCCATCGGCAAGGCCGAGTGCGCTGCCCATCGCGTCCATGACCTTCGGCCCGCCGGGATGGGCCACCCAGGACGTGATGTCGTCAATTTCCAACCCGTGCTCGTCGAGAAACGTGGCGACGTCCTCCCCCAGGTACTTTTCGACGACGTCGGCCACACTCGCCGCCAGCACGATCCGAAAGCCGCTGCCGCCCACGTCCCATCCCATGACACGTTCGGTGTCCGGGTACAGCCGGCTGCGGGTGGACACCACTTCAGGGCCGTGCAGGCCCAGCTCCCGGGCTCGGGCCTCGCCGGCCAGCACGACGGCACTGACCCCGTCGCCGAACAGTGCGCTCGCTACCAGGTTCGCGATCGATTCGTCGTTGCGCTGGACGGTCAGCGAACACGCCTCCGCGGCGAGCAGCACGGCGATCCCGTCACCGTCACCGGCCAGCATGTCGTGCAGCCGCGCCAGTCCCGCTGCGCCGGCGACACAGCCGAGTCCGAAAACCGGCACTCGGCGCACGTCTGGCCGCAATCCCAAGGCCGCGACGAGCCGCGCGTCGACCGACGGGGCGCCGATTCCGGTGACCGACACCGTCATCAGCACGTCGACATCAGCCGGTTCCAGCCCGGCCCCCGCCAACGCTTCCCGGGTGGCCTCGGCACCGAACTCCACCGCGAACCGCAGATAAGCGTCATTCGCCGCACCGAAGTCCGGCAAAGTGGCGTATTCGTCCAGGGGCAGCACCAGGTGGCGGGTCTCGACCCCGCTTGCCGCGTGAAACCGCTCCAGCAACTCACGCCGCTGACCGCGAAGATTCAGCATGTCAGCGACTGCTCGCGTGATCTCCGCCTGCTCGTATCGATGCGGCGGTAGAGCAGTGGCCGCGGCGATGACCTGGGTCACCCTGCCATCGTGACAGACAGTTAGGCTCGACGGCTGTGGTCGAGCACATAGATCCTGACTTCCTCGTGCTGCCGATGCGTGCGCTTGCCGACGCCGCGCTCCAGCGGGCGCGCGAGCTGGGAGTCGACCGGGCCGAGTTCCGATTAGAGCGCATCCGCAGCCAGGGGCTCTCGCTCCGCGACGGGAGCGTCGATGGCAGCCACGACGGGGAGGACGTGGGCTTCTCGGTCCGCGTCGTCAGGGACGGGACGTGGGGCTTCGCCGCCGCCGTCGATCTCACACCCGACGAGGCGGCCCGGACGGCCGAACAGGCCGTCGAGGTGGCCAAAGTTGCCAGAGCGATGAGCTCCGAGCGGGTCGAGTTGGCCCCCGAACCGGTGTACGACGATGTCACCTGGGTCTCCGCGTACGACGTCAACCCGTTCGAAGTGCCGGACGGCGAGAAGCTCGCCCTGATGATCGACTACTCGCGACGGGTGCTCGATCGCTCCGGCATCGACCATGTCACAGCGACGCTCAGCCAGGTGATCGAAGGAAAGTTCTACGCCGATACAGCCGGCACGATGACGACTCAGCAGCGAGTTCGCATCCACCCGCAAATCGAGGCGCTGGCCCTGGACGCCGACTCGGGCCGGTTCGAGACGATGCGCACACTTGCCGCACCCGCCGGCCGGGGTTGGGAGTACGCCACCGGCGCCGACGGCCTCGTCGACTGGGCGGAGGAGCTGGACCAGCTGCCTGAGCTGCTCGCGGAGAAGCTGGCCGCACCCAGTGTCGAGCCCGGCACGTACGACCTGGTGATCGACCCCACGAACCTGTGGTTGACCATCCACGAGTCGATCGGCCACGCCACCGAACTCGACCGAGCGCTGGGGTACGAGGCCAACTACGCCGGTACGTCGTTCGCGACGATCGACAAGCTGGGATCGCTGCAGTACGGGACGCCCGCCATGCATGTTACGGGCGACCGGACGACTCCGCACGGGCTGTCCACCATCGGCTACGACGACGAAGGCGTGCAGGCCCAGCAGTGGGACATCGTGCGCGACGGAGTCCTGGTCGGCTACCAGCTTGACCGGCGGATGGCCGCGATGATGGCCGGCACCCTGGGCGTCAAGCGATCCAACGGCTGCGCGTTCGCCGACTCCGCCGGTCATGTTCCCGTGCAGCGGATGGCCAACGTGTCGCTGCAACCGGCGCCTGCCGGCCCGTCCACGGCTGAGTTGATCAGCCGGGTGCAGCACGGAATCTACATCGTCGGCGACAAGTCCTGGTCGATCGACCAGCAGCGCCACAACTTCCAGTTCACCGGGCAGCGGTTCTACCGGATCGTCGACGGTCAGCTCGCCGGACAACTCAACGATGTTGCCTACCAGTCGACGACGACCGAGTTCTGGGGCTCACTCGAGGCGGTCGGCGGCCCGCAGACCTACGTGCTCGGCGGCGCGTTCAACTGCGGCAAGGCGCAGCCCGGACAGGTCGCGCCGGTATCCCATGGCTGCCCGTCAGCTCTGTTCCGGGGCGTCCGGATCCTCAACACCGCGCAGGAGGCAGCTCAGTGACCATTACCCCGCAGGAGATCGTCGACCGCTGCCTCGAGCTGGCCAAGAGCGACGGCTGCGTCGTCCTCGTCGACGAAAGTCACAGCGCCAACCTGCGCTGGGCCAACAACACCCTTACCACCAACGGCATCATGCGGTCGCGGTCGGTCACGGTGATCGCGACGATCGACGGCGGCGCCGGCACCTCTTCCGGGGTCGTGGCCCGCAGCGCCGTGACGCCCGACACACTTGAACCGCTCGTGCGGGCCGCGGAGCAGGCGGCCCGCGACAACGGGCCCGCCGCCGACGCCCAGCCCCTCATCTCAGGCGATGCGGCCGCCGACTGGTCCGACGAGCCGGGCGAGACGTCGATGAACGTGTTCGGTCAGATTGCGCCGGGCCTCGGTGACGCCTTCGGCCGGGCCCGCGCATCCGACCGCGTCTTGTACGGATACGTCGAGCACGACGTCACCTCGACGTACGTCGGCTCGTCGGCCGGGCTGCGGCTGCGGCACGTCCAACCGACCGGCCACATCGGCATCACCGGAAAGTCCGCCGACTTGACCCGGTCGGCCTGGGTCGGCCAGGCATCACGCGAGATGACCGACGTGGACGTGGCGAGCCTGGATGCTGAGCTCTCGCGCCGGCTGGGGTGGGCCGAGCGGCGGATCGATCTGCCGGCCGGCCGCTACGACACCGTGCTGCCGCCCACCGCGGTCTCGGATCTGATGATCTACGCCTACTGGACGATGAGTGCGCGCGACGCCCATGACGGTCGGACCGTGTTCGCCAAACCCGGCGATGGCACGCGCGTCGGCGACGTCCTGTCCCGGCACCCGGTCACCTTGTGGTCCGATCCGGCAGAGAAGGGCCTGCAATGCGCCCCGTTCGTCGTCGCGCACGCGTCCGGTTCGCACCAGAGCGTGTTCGACAACGGGCTGCCCATCTCGCGCACCGAGTGGATCAGCGGCGGGACGCTGACCGCGCTCCAGCAAACCCGGCACTCCGCACGGCTGACCGGGTTGGGTACGACACCGGTGGTCGACAACCTGGCCATGAGCGTGGCCGGAGCAACTGGTACGACCGACGAGCTCATCGCCGGCGTGGACCGCGGCCTGCTAGTCACCTGCCTGTGGTACATCCGCGAGGTCGACCCGCAGGTGCTTCTCCTGACGGGACTAACCAGGGACGGCGTGTACCTGGTCGAAAACGGGGAGGTCGTCGCGGCCGTCAACAATTTCCGGTTCAACGAGAGTCCGGTGGCGTTGTTGGACCGGTTCGCCGCGGCCGGTGCGACCGAGCCGGCGTTCAGCCGGGAATGGGGCGACTACTTCCCTCGTACCGCCATGCCGGCGCTGCGGGTCCCGGACTTCAACATGTCCTCGGTATCGCAGGCTGCTTAACGCTCCGACTCAGCGGGTACCACCTCAGCCGGCTGGACGGCCTGGCTGATCGACGCTCGAGACCTGCGCTCGCGAACGTACCGGACGAGTTCGACCACGACAGTGATGCCGATGGCGATCGCCAGGCCGGTCGCGAGGCCGAGCAACGGATCGTCTTCGAACGCCTGGCCACCGGCGTAGCCGATCAGGGCCGCGTAGATGCCCCACGACAGCGCGGCGATGCCGTCGAAGAAGGAGAACTTTCGCAGCGGGTACCCGATCGTGCCGCAGGTCAGCGTCGTCGCCGTCCGGCCGCCGGGCACGTAGCGGGCGATCACGAGGATCAGTCCGCCGCGCTTGTAGAGAGTGCGTGCCGCCCAGTCGAACGCTCTGCGCGAGCGCGATTCAGCCCCGGCTCTTGCCACCAATCGCGCGCCGCCGTGCCGTCCGATGAAGTACGAGATGTGATCTCCGATGAACGCGCCGGCCGCGCTGCTGAGGATGACCAGCAGCAGGTTGGGGTCGGCACTCGTGGCGGCGAACACACCCGCGCTGATCACCAGCGTCTCGCTGGGCACCACCGGGAAGAACGCGTCGATCGCCGCGAAGGCCAGCAACGCCACGTAGATCCACGGCGAGCCCATCGCGTTTTCAGCGGCCTCGACGAGTCCGTCGATCACGTGGTCCCCCTCTCGGAATGCGCCCTGGCCTCTGATCGTAGGCGCCGCCACAGCACCAAACGTCGCACTTGAGGGTGAACATTCCCCGACATCTCCTCGGGGTTCGCCCCCAGGTGGACGATCTTGTTGCGCGGCAGACACACCATCGTGACGGTCCGCTGTTGACCCAATGGGTCGACCACAACGGTGCCAGTCGTCGGCAGCAACTGCGCGGCATTGTGTCGATTGTCGGCTTCTGCGTCGAACTTCCACCACTGCCGCGCCTGCTCCCGCTTCCCGGTACCGCCCGGGCGGGTCAGCGTACGGCCCATTCGAGCGTCGACCACAAGATGCTCAGCCGGATCAGAAGCCTGTTGGCCAAGGCTGAATCGACCGAATTCGCCGGCGAGGCGGACGCACTGTCGGCCAAGGCACAGGAGCTGATGGCCAAGTTCTCGTTGGACCGTGCGCTGGTGGAGGCTGGCGCAGAGACAACCCGGCCGCTCGACACCCCGACCGCGCGGCGCATCTGGCTCGACGCACCCTACGTGTCCGCAAAGACCAATTTCGTCGGTGCGGTAGCCAGGGCCAACGGCTGCCGGGCCATTACGGCCGGCGGTGTCGAGCGCGACCGGATGGCACCATGTCCGCACCGCTGCCGACCTCGCAACGCTGCACACCGGCCGCCCGATCGAGGAGGGTTCACCCTCCGGTCACTACTCGAACGCCGAGGGGTCGGGGCACGTGCACACCAGGTGGCGGTCGCCGTACGCCCCGTCGATGCGCCGGACTGGCGGCCAGTACTTGTCCTCGCGGGCCGCCTCGACCGGAAACACCGCGGTCTCCCGCTCGTATGGGTGCGTCCACTCCGAAACAAGTGTCGAGGCGGTGTGGGGCGCGTGACGCAGCGGGTTGTCGTCGTTCGGCCACTCCCCCGACGCCACCTTGTCGATCTCACCGCGGATGGCGATCATGGCGTCGCAGAACCGGTCGAGCTCGGTCAGGTCTTCGCTCTCGGTTGGCTCGATCATCAACGTCCCGGCGACCGGAAACGACATCGTCGGCGCGTGGAACCCGTAGTCGATCAGGCGCTTGGCAACGTCCTCGACCGTGATGCCGGTGGCTTTGGTGAGCGGGCGCAGATCGACGATGCACTCGTGCGCCACGAGTCCGTTCGCACCGGTGTACAACACCGGGTAGTGCTCACCCAGCCGGGCGGCGATGTAGTTGGCCGACAGCACGGCGACCTGGGTCGCCATAGTCAGTCCTGCCGGGCCCATCAAGCGCACATAGGCCCACGAGATCGGCAGGACCAGCGCTGAGCCGAACGGCGCTGCCGAGATAGGCCCGACACCGGTTGCCGGCCCGGCTTCTGGGATCAGCGGGTGGTTCGGCAGGAACGGCGCCAGATGTGATCGCACGCCGATCGGTCCCACCCCTGGGCCACCGCCGCCGTGCGGGATGCAGAACGTCTTGTGCAGGTTCAAGTGGCTGACGTCGGCGCCGAACTCACCCGGGCGGGCCACGCCGACCAAGGCGTTGAGGTTCGCCCCGTCGACGTACACCTGGCCGCCGGCCTCGTGCACCAGACGGCATAGTTCTGTGATGCCTTCCTCGTAAACGCCATGGGTGGAGGGGTAGGTCACCATGATCGCGGCCAACCGATCCTGGTGCTCGGCGATCTTCGTTCGAAGGTCGTCCAGTTCGACGGTGCCGTCTTCCGCGGCCGCGACGACGACCACGCGCATTCCGGCCATCACCGCGGACGCGGCGTTGGTGCCGTGCGCGCTCGACGGGATCAAGCAGACATCGCGCTGCTCGTCGCCCCGGGAGCGGTGATACGCGCGGATCGCCAGCAGCCCGGCCAGCTCACCCTGCGAGCCGGCGTTCGGCTGGATCGAGACGGCGTCGTATCCGGTGATCGCGGCCAGCCACGTCTCCAACTGCCGGATCAGCTCCAGGTACCCCTGGGCCTGCTCCACCGGCGCGAACGGGTGGATGTCGGCGAAGCCCGGCCAAGTGATCGGCTCCATCTCGGTCGTGGCGTTCAGTTTCATGGTGCACGACCCGAGCGGAATCATGCCGCGATCCAGCGCGTAGTCCTTATCCGAGAGTCGGCGCAGGTACCGCAGCATGGAGGTTTCCGAACGGTGCACGCCGAACACCGGGTGGGTGAGGAACGCGCTCGTGCGGCGCAGCTCGGCCGGTATGGCCGGCTCGACCTGCTGGTCGACACCGGATGCGCCGAACGCCTTCCACACCAGCTCCAGGTGCGCGAACGTGGTGACCTCGTCGCAGGCGATCCGGACCAGGTCCGTCCCGGCCAGCCCGAGGTTCACGCCGAGTGACGCGGCCGTGGCGACCACGGCCTCGGCCCGTCCGGGTACGCGGGCCAGGACGGTGTCGAAGTATGCGTCGTGGACAACCTCCACGCCACCGGCCCGCAGGCCCGCCGCCAGCGTCGTGGCGTGCCGGTGTACCCGGCCGGCGATCTCCCCGAGCCCCTCGGGCCCGTGCCACACGGCGTACATCGACGCGACGACCGCCAGCAGCACCTGTGCGGTGCAGATGTTCGACGTGGCCCGCTCGCGGCGAATGTGCTGCTCGCGGGTCTGCAGGGCGAGCCGGTACGCGGGCGAACCCTCGGCGTCCACCGACACCCCTACCAGGCGGCCCGGCAGCCCCCGCTCAAGCTCGCTACGGACCGCAATGAACGCCGCGTGCGGGCCGCCGTAACCGAGCGGAACCCCGAAGCGCTGGGACGATCCTACGGCGACGTCGGCACCCCGCTCGCCCGGCGGCACGAGCAGGGTCAGGGCTAGTAAGTCCGCCGCCACGGTCACCAGTGCGGATCGCTCGTGGGCGGCGTCGATGAGCGTTCGAAGGTCTCGCACCTGGCCGGACGCCCCCGGGTACTGCAGAACAAGGCCGAACAGGTCGCCGTCGGGCAGGCCGGCGGCCAGATCGGCGACCTCCACCTCAATGCCGAGCGGTTCGGCCCGGGTCTGGATGACCGCGATGGTCTGCGGCAGACAGTCGGCGTCGACCACGAGCCGGTTGCTTTCAGTCCGGGTCGATCGACGCATGAGCGTCATCGCCTCCGCCGCAGCCGTCGCTTCGTCGAGCAGGCTGGCGTTGGCGGTGGGCAGGCCGGTCAGGTCGGCCACCATGGTCTGGAAGTTGAGCAACGCCTCGAGGCGGCCCTGCGAGATCTCTGGCTGGTACGGCGTATAGGCGGTGTACCAGGCCGGGCTCTCCAACACCCGGCGCACCACGACGGGCGGGGTAACAGTGTCGTAGTACCCCAGACCGATCATCTGGACGTGCCGCTGGTTCCGCCGGGCCAGGCCGCGGAGTTCCTCCAACGTCTCCTGCTCCGTTGCGGGGGCGGGCAGGTCCAGCTCGCCGGCCTGGCGGATGCCAGCCGGGACGGCGGCGTCGATGAGCGCGTCCAGAGACGAGTACCCCACTCGCTCGAGCATCCGCGAGATCTCGTGGTCACGCGGTCCGATATGACGGGCGGCAAATGGGGCGGACAGGCTGACCTCGGACAGCGACTGGGACATCTGCATAGCTCCTCGCGGGCTCTGGTGTCCCCCTCTGTCGGGCGTCCGGATGCCCTCCAGAGTTGCCTCGCCCGACCGGTCCTTCGTGCCTGAGAGGTTGGCGGGGTGTTGCCCCTTCGGCGCCCCACACGCTGCGGGGTCTCTCCCGGCCGGGTTCGACGGCTCGACAGTAGGGTAACGCGGGCGGGCCTAGTGGTGCGAGCGGCGACACGGTGGACTCTCCACCAGGCATCTCGGCGCTGTACCACCCGCACGCGCATGGTACGGCAGGGCGGTGCCTGCTGAACGTGATCGAACGGCGAGGGTGGCTCAGCCGCCGACGGCCCGGTTGCGGCGGCGGGCGGCGAGTTCGTCGCCCGGGTGTTCGGCGGCGTCGTCACCTGCGCGCTCGGCCGGTAGTTCGATGAGAGTGGCTTCGACCTCGCGCCAGACCCGGCCCACCGCGATGCCAAACACACCCTGACCACCCTGGACCAGGTCGACTACCTCGTCGGCCGACGTGCACTCGTAGACGCTGGCGCCGTCGCTCATCAGAGTGATCCCGGCGAGGTCTTCGACCCCCCGTTCGCGGAGGTGCTGGACGGCTTGCCGGATCTGCTGCAGTGACACGCCGGTGTCGAGCAGCCGCTTGACGATCTTGAGCACAAGCACGTCGCGGAACGAGTACAAGCGCTGGCTGCCGGATCCGTGGGCGGGACGGATCGATGGTTCGACCAGTCCGGTACGCGCCCAGTAGTCCAGTTGCCGGTAGGTGATACCAGCCGCTGCGCAGGCGGTCGGCCCACGGTAGCCGACGTCCTCCGGGACCGGCCCCACCATGCCTTCGAACAACAGCCCTTGTCGGCTGACCTCGGCTGCGGCGTCGCGATCAGCGCCCCCTGCCGGACCAGCTCCGCGTGTGCTGTCTCCGTTCACGCCGACCCCTCCGTGGATTGAACTTGACCACTTGTGACGCTAGGGCGCGACCCGACGTCGGTCAATGCAACACGCGGGACAAGCCTCAACCTGAACTTCAGGTGCTCCGTCACCGTTCGCTGCCGAAGTCCTCCGGTGAGACGTGGTCGAGGAACTCGCGGAACCGCTCGACCTCGTCCTCGCGATCCACGTCGGCACCCTCGGTGATCAAGATGCCGACCTCGTCCAGCAGCGGTTCGGCGGCGAAGATCGGCGTGCCGGTCCGCAGCGCGATGGCGATCGAGTCCGACGGGCGCGAGCTGACCCGGATGCCGCCGCTGAAGACGAGTTCGGCGTAGTAGGTGCTGTCGCGCATTTCGGTGATCTGGACTTGTTCCAGGCGGGCACCGAGGGCGTCGAGCACATCTTTGAACAGATCGTGGGTGAGCGGGCGGGGCGGGGTCATTCCCTGCTGGGCGAACGCGATGGCGGTGGCCTCCACCGCGCCGATCCAGATGGGCAGGTAGCGCTCGCCGTCGCTCTCCCGGAGAAGAACGATCGGCTGGTTCGACGGCATCTCCACCCGGACACCGACCACGTCGAGCTCTCTCACGCGTTCAACGTTACTCCGAGTTCCAGGCGCCTCGCACCGCGGAGGCGCGCCGGTTCGCCGTTCAGGTGACTCAGCGCCCGCCGAGCTGGCGGACCCGAGTTTCGACGAGAGTGGCGTGCAGTCGTGCCGTCAGGCGCCCGACTTCGCGTGCCACCTCGTTCGCCCGCCCTCTGGCTTCGGCACTGCGCTGGCGCAGCATGGGGGCGACGACTTGCTCGACGAGGCCGGCCTCGCGCTCGGCCGCACTGAGAATGGTGCGCAGGTGCCGCGGTTCGATCCCGTACTCGGACAGCTCCCCGGCGGTGCGTGAGATCACCAGTGCGTCGGCGTCGAATGCGCCGCCGCGGGCCGCCACCAGGCCGAACGACTCGAGCTCGGCCAGCAGCTCGTCGGTGATGCCCGCCGCCTCGACCAGGGAAGACCGGGTGAGCCGCACCTCGCGCGGATCGGCCGCCACGGCGGCCACGACATGCGGCACGCCGGATCGCCCGCCGCGATTACCGTCGACCGCTTCGGCCTCCAGCTCGATTCCCCGATCGAGTTGCTCGAGCTGTTCCTTTATCACTCGAAGCGGCAGGTAATGGTCACGCTGGACGGTGAGCACGTAGCGCAGCCGCGCCAAGTCGTCGTGGCTGAACCGGCGGTAACCGGACGGCGCCCGCTCGGGTTCGACCAGACCTTCGGACTCCAGGAACCGGATCTTGGAGATCGTGACGTCCGGGAAGTCGGTGCGCAGCTGCGCCAGCACCTCCCCGATGCTCATCGTCCGGCGCGCCGGCAGCGCGCTCACCGCACGCCGCCTCCGAACCCGTGCTGGCTCGCGTAGTAGACCAACCGGTACTTGCCGACCTGGACCTCATCGCCGCCTTTGAGCAGCACCTCATCAATCCGGTCGCGGTTCACATAGGTTCCGTTCAGGCTGCCCACGTCGGTGACCATGAAACCCTCGGGGGTGCGCCGGAACTCGGCGTGCCGCCGCGACACCGTGACGTCGTCCAGGAAGATGTCCGAGTCCGGGTGGCGACCGGCTTTGACCACGTCAGTGTCGAGCAGGAACCGGCTGCCGGCATTCGGCCCCCGCAGGACGGCGAGCAGCGCGCTGCCGGCCGGCAGGGCGTCGACCGCCGCCTGGTCGGCAGGCCCGAGATCGCCCACTTCTTCCCGCTCGACGTCTTCGCGCTGGAGCGCCATAGTGCTCGTGACGTCGGCGGCCGGCTCGGCAGCAGGCGCAGTCACCAGACGCGACCCACACTGGGAGCAGAACTTCGCGTCTGCGGGATTCTCGTGACCGCACTGGGTGCAGAACGGCATCGGCAGTGTCCTCCCGCCGCGAGCAGCCTCGCGGATCGACAACAGTGGTGCCCGTCTAAGGATGTCAGTTCTCACCCTCGACCGGAACCTGAGGTTGATGGTTGGTGGTGGCAACCTGGATAAGTCTGCGGCGCCCGGTCACCCGAGGCCGCTGCCATCTAGGCCGAGATCTGTTCCTGGTAGTCGGCGGCCGACAACAGCCCGGCCGCGGCGTCCATGTCGGCGGGCGTGATGTCGATCAGCCAGCCGGCACCGTAGGGATCGGAGTTGACCAGTTCCGGGCGGCTGCTCAGCTCTTCGTTGACCCGCGCCACCGTGCCGCTGATCGGGGCGTAGAGGTCGCTGACGCTTTTGGTCGACTCGAGTTCGCCGCAGGGTTGCCCGGCGGCAATCTTGTCGCCGACCTCCGGCAGTTGGACATACACGATGTCGCCGAGCTGATCCTGCGCGTAGTGGGTGATGCCGACCCGCACCGTCCCCGGTGTCTCCCCCGGGTCACGGACCCATTCGTGCTCGGAGGTGTACTTCAGATCTTCCGGATACACCGATTCCGCCCTTCGTCCGCTTATGGTCAGTTCTCGTCGGCGACCGGCTGAGCGTACTGCGGCCGCGAGGGCTCCCGCAGCGCGTCGACCAGCAACTCGTCTCGCTCTTCGACCACCGACTCTTCCAGAATCTCCTTGTTCCCGCCGAGGAACAGCACACTCGCATTCAGCGCTGCGGGATCGCCGATGACCGTGAGCGTGTACGGACGGGTGATCGCTACGCCGTCGACGGTCAGGACGCCATCGGACTCGAGGAAGTACGAGTCGACTCCGATGCGTACCACGTTTCCGTTGCCACCCTCGAGCTGGATCGCCTCTGCCCCGGAGACCCGAAGCTCCTGGACGGCGCCCATGACATGGCGGGCCTGGACCCGCTCTTGCGGGTCTTGGATCGTGACCACGACACCGGGCCCCGTGGCCGGCGCGGTTCCGGCCAGGATGGCCAGCTGACGGGCCCGGATGGCCGTCTGCTCCAGCAATGCCTCCTCGGACTGTGCGCCGCTTTGCAGTTCGCGACGGGCCGCCTGGAGCTCGGCGACCTCGTCCTCCAGTCGGCCGTTGCGCTGGTTCAGGTCACTGAGGATCTGCACCAACTCGGATCGGCGCGCTTGAGACAGCTGATCACCTTCGTCAGCACGGACTTGCAGCACCGCGCCGAAACCCAACGCGCCGATCAGCACCGCCACGACGACCTGTCCGCCGTCGGGCCGGGAAGTGAACGCCTTCCACAACCGCCGCGGCCCGCTCTGCGGGCTGGACGGGACGAATCTGCGCTCGGCCGGTTCAGGCATGGAACAAATGGCGGCGGATGTTGGCGACGTTAGTGAAGATCCGGATTCCGAGGACGACGATCACGGCTGTGGACAACTGCGCACCGACTCCCAGCTGATCGCCGAGGAAGACGATGAAGGCCGCGATCAGCACGTTGGCGATGAACGAGACGACGAAGACCTTGTCGTCGAACACGCCGTCCATGACCGCACGCACCCCGCCGAACACGGCGTCGAGCGCCGCCACCACGGCGATGGGCAGGTAGGGCTGGAGGGTCAGCGGCACCTGCACGTCGAGCATCAGCCCGGCGGCGATGCCGAGCAGCAGGCCGATGGCCGGGATCACCTGAGCCTCCTCCCTTCTGCGCTGATCATGGCTGCTGCGCTACCTGTAGGGCCGCGGCACCCCGAGGCAGCCTAAGGGACTCCCGGTTGTCGATAGTGAACGGGATGCCGCAGGACTGGTAAATCTGCTGTAGGTAGGCGCCCCCCGGGCCGTTAAGGAAGTCGCCGGCCAGCCGCTGCGGGTCCCCGATGGCGCTGATGACATAGGGCGGCGCGATCGGCCTGATATTCACCAAGATCACGTCGTTGACGGACCGCATGGCGGTCAGCGGTGTCACTCGTTCGTCGTTGATACTGACCGCTTCCGCGCCGACCGCCCACAGTCCGTTGAGCACCTGCTGCAGGTCGTAGTCGAGCACAACCTGCAGGCTCGGGTCGCACTCGTCGAACTCGCCTCCGTTCGTCGCGTTCTCGACCGTGACCACGATTCCAGGCCCGGTGACGGGAGCAGTGCCGACGGCGGCTTGGGCGGCCGTCATCAGCTGGCGGAGCTCTTCGCCCTCAGCCATGTTCTGCCCGGCGCGGGTCTCGATCTTGAGGATGTCGTCCGCCACATCCGACACTGCGTCCTCGAGTTCGGTACTGCGCCCGATGGCCTGGTTGACCTGCTCGATCAACGACGTCTTCTCCGCGGAGACCACGCCGGCGTCGCGCTGGACGTTGATGGCCGCGATAGTGAACAGCAAGCCGATCAACAGGAGTCCGACCATCAATGCCGGCGACTTGGCCGGCAGGGATCCAGAAGACGCCGGCTCGCCGGCGGCCGCGCGGCGGGCCGCTGCCTCCGCGTATCCCTCGTCGATGGGATGCTGGAAGAGGTCGTTGATCAACGACATGGAGGCGTCGGGCCGCGCCTTGCGCTGACTGCGCGGTGCTTGCCCGAGAACCACAGGCCACATGGTCGCATGGGCGTGTCTCGCGCCACCCAATGGCCCGAGGCATCCCCCGCGATTTGTTACCCGGCCGTTACGACATGGACTTCAGCAGCCGCCGAGCCTGCACCGCGTACAGCACTCCGGCCCACCAGTACAGGACCAGACCCCAGAACCCGAAGGCCCAGCCGAAGACCCTGGCCAGCAGCGCGACGGTCGAATCACCGTCGCCGAGCAGCAGCAGCGGCAGCGCGTACAGCAGGCAGAACGTGGCCGCCTTGCCGAGGAAGTGGACCGGCAAGGCGGTAAGGCCGCGCCGGCGCAGCACCGGCACGAGCAACAGAAGGAAGACGTCGCGAGCGATCAGCAGGACGGCGAACCATACCGGAATGATCTCGCGCAGGGTCAGCGCGACGATCGTGGACAGGATGTACAGCCGATCGGCGAGGGGATCCAGCAGTTGGCCGACCCGGCTGACCTGGTTCCACCGCCGAGCGAGCTTGCCATCCAGGTAATCCGTGACGCCGGATACGGCGAGTACCAGTACCGCCCAGCCGTCGGCCTCGCGCACGAGAACCAACCAGAGAAAGAGCGGGACACCCAGCAGCCGGATCACAGACAGCACGTTCGGCACCGTGAGGATCCGATCGGTCTGTACCCGGGACTCCTGAACGTCCAACCGGCACCTCCCTACGCTGCCGGCCGCATGGGTGAGTGCGCCGACGTCTGCAGCCGACCCTAGCCGACGTGTACGTCCCGTCGACCGGGGTATGCCGGGTTCGTCATTCGGGAAGGATCAGGGCGCTTCGAACGTTGGTACCAATGTGACAACGGCGCAGCGCAGCTCCCAGCGCGAGCGTGACGATGTCGACCTGGTCGGGCAGTACCTCGGCCAGATCGGCGCCACGCCGTTGTTGACGGCTGCGCAAGAGGTCGAGCTGTCCAAGCGCATCGAAGCCGGCCTGTACGCCGCCGAGTTGCTGCGCACTGCCGATGCCACCGGCACCGCGCCAGACCAGCCCCGCGAAGAGCTCGAGGCGCTGGTACGCGACGGTGATGAGGCGAAGGATCACATGATCCGGGCGAATCTGCGCCTCGTGGTATCCGTGGCCCGCAAGTACTACCGGCACGCCGGCCTGTCCTTCCTCGACATCATCCAGGACGGCAACCTTGGCCTGATCCGTGCGGTCGAGAAGTTCGACTACGCCAAGGGCTTCAAGTTCTCCACGTACGCGACGTGGTGGATCCGCCAGGCCATCGAGCGGGGCCGGGCCGACCGCAGCCGCACCGTGCGGCTACCGGTCCACGTCGTTGAGAAGCTCAACCGCCTGAGCCGGGTCGAGCGCAACCTGGCCATCGAGCTCGGTCGCGACCCCACGATCGAAGAAGTCGCCGTGCAGGCCGAACTGACCGTTGAGCAGATCGAGCAGCTGCGCGAGCTCACCCGCTCGGCGGTCAGCCTCGACACGCCGATCGGTGAGGATGGCGAAACTCGCATCGGCGACCTGATCGAGGACGTCGACGTGCTGCAGCCCGCGGAGGTTGCCGAACACCACGACATGATCAACAGTCTGCGCTCACTCGTGGATTCCCTCCCGCCGCGTGAGGCAACGATCATCAATCTTCGGTACGGGCTCGACGACGGCAAGCAGCACACCCTCGCCGAGGTGGCCGAGCGCATCGGCCTGACTCGCGAGCGCGTCCGGCAGTTGGAGAAGCACGCGCTGGCCAAGCTGCGTGACCCCCAACGGCACGCCACGTTGCTGCCCTGGGCCAGCTAAGTTCGAGCACCTTCTGGCAGCGGCTACGCTCCCGACAGGCAAGCACCGGCGGCAACCGGCCCTGGTGAGGCGTACTTGAGGGCCGCGGAGGTGGCTGGAGTGAGCAGAACCTTGGCGATGGTCGTCGCGCACCCGGACGACGATGCCTACGGGGTCGCCGGCACCGTTGCGTTGCACGCCGACGACCCGGAGTTCCGGTTCGTGCTGGTGCACGCCACCGACGGGGAGGCCGGCCAGATCCATCCCGCGAGCGGTGCCACCCGTGAGACCCTCGGCGCCGTTCGCCGTGAAGAGGACCGCCGGGGCTGGCGGACCCTGGGTCGTGAACCGGACCGGCACGAGTGGCTGGGGCTGCCGGACGGTGGACTCACCGGCGTACCGTACGACGCCCTCGTCGACCGAGTGGCGGACATCCTGGGCCAGGAGCGACCTGACGTGGTTCTCACCTTCGGCCCGGACGGCATCACCGGCCATCCCGACCACATCACGATCGGGCGGGCGGCCACGGAAGCGTTTCACCGGTTCGTCGGCGATGGTGGCTCAGGGTTCAAGCGGCTGCTCTACGGCGCCATCCGCCAGTCGGTGGTGGACAACTGGAGCCAGCGCCGGATCGCACAGGGATTGGAGCCGTGGGATCCGACCAAGGTCTACCACCTGCGGGGGGTTCCGGACGACGAGTTCGGCATCCTCGTAGACACCACCTCCGTGGCACCGCGGGTGCGAGCCGCCCTGCTCGAACACCGCTCACAATGGCACGACGTCAACGACGGTTCGCTCACTCCGGAGGAACACCTCAAGGCGGTCAGCATGGAGGCCGCGATTATCGCGTGGCCGAAAGAGCGCCCGGGCCGGGTACTCAGCGACCTGTTCGACGGCCTGTGATGTAACGGAAGGGTTACATACCGGCTGGTCGGTATTGACGCCGGAGGCGGGCGCGGGTGAGATGCGTCCATGGGCCACTACCGGAGCAACCTCCGCGACCTGCGCTTCAATCTGTTCGAGGTGTTCGGCGCCGACCAGACGTACGGTCGCGGCCCGTTCGCCGAGTTCGACCCCGACACCGCGAACGAGATGCTGGCCGAGGTCGAACGCCTCTCCACCGGCCCGATAGCCGCCTCTTACACCGAGTCCGACCGCAACCCGCCGCGCTACGACCCCGCCACCTGCTCAGTGCGCATGCCTGAGCCGTTTCGCCGCTCCTACCAGGCGTACATGGACGCCGAGTGGTGGCGCCTGGACGTGCCGGCCGAGGCCGGCGGCAACCCTGCGCCGCGCTCACTCTGGTGGGCACTCATCGAGATGGTCCAGGGCGCGCAGGCACCCGTGTACATGTTCGGTGGCGGCCCGGCCTTCGCCGGCCTCTTGCACACGATCGGCACGCCCGAGCAGCGGCGCATCGCCGAGATCATGCTCGAACGCAGATGGAGCGCCACCATGGCACTCACCGAGCCGGACGCCGGCTCCGATGTCGGCGCCGGTCGCACTCGGGCCGTGCAGCAACCCGACGGCAGCTGGCGCATCGAGGGCGTCAAACGCTTCATCACCTCCGGCGAACACGACCTCGAGGAGAACATCGTCCACTTCGTGCTCGCCCGGCCCGAGGGCCACGGGCCCGGCACCAAAGGCCTGTCGATGTTCATCGTCCCCAAGTTCCGGTTCGATCCCGTGACCGGCAAGTTGGGCGAACGCAACGGCGTCTACGCCACGAACGTCGAGCACAAGATGGGTCTGAAGGTGTCGACGACGTGCGAGCTGAGCTTCGGCGCGCAAGAACCTGCCATCGGCTGGCTGGTCGGTGCCGTCCACGACGGCATCGCCCAGATGTTCAAGGTCATCGAGCAGGCCCGGATGCAAGTGGGAGTGAAGGCCGTCGCCGCACTTTCGACCGGCTACCTGCACGCGGCCGACTACGCCCACCACCGGACCCAGGGACCGGATCTGACCCGTCGCAGCGACCGGACGTCCCCACGGGTCACCATCGACCGGCATCCCGACGTGCGCCGCATGCTCATGCTGCAGAAGGCCTACGCCGAGGGGCTTCGGGCGACCTACCTCTATACGGCGGACTGGCTCGACCGCGCCAACCGGGCCGGGCACGAGGGCGCCGACGACACCCTGGCTCGCAGCGTCAACGACCTGCTGCTGCCGATCGTCAAAGGGTTCGGTGCGGAGCGGTCGTACGAAATGCTCACCCTGTCGCTGCAGACTCTCGGCGGCTCGGGGTATCTACAGGATTACCCGATCGAGCAGTACATCCGCGACGTAAAGATCGACTCACTGTACGAAGGCACCACCGGTATCCAGGGCCAGGACTTCTTCTTCCGGAAGATCGCCAGGGACCGCCGGGTCGCCTTCGACACGCTCACCGCCGAGCTCGACGAATTCCTGATCGAGATCGGCTCCGACGACCGGCTGAAGGTCGAGCACGACGCATTGTCCGAGGCCCTGGCCAACGTACGGGCTATGGTCACGACGATGTGCGAATGGGACTCAGCGGCCGCCGCAGACCCCGCCGAGATCTACAAGGTGGGCCAGAACACCACCCGACTGCTCATGAGTACCGGAGACCTTATCGTCGGCTGGTTGCTGGCCCGGCAGGCATCCGTCGCGCACGCCGCCACGGGCCCGGCTGGCGAGCAGGACCAGGATTTCTACGCCGGCAAGGTTGCGGTCGCGCGGTTCTTCGCGACCACCGTGCTGCCCGAACTCGCCACCCGCAGGCAGGTTCTCGAAACGACTGACGGCGCTCTGATGGACGTCCCGGCAACGGCGTTCTGACGGGACGATGATGGTCGGCGCAGCCGCAAGGCCACGGAGGGGGCGGCCCCCGAACCCGAACCTGCGGGCCCGCATTCTCTCGGCCGCGCTCGAACTGTTCGCCGAGCAGGGGTACGACGCGACGTCGGTGAACCAGGTGGTCATCCGGGCCGGCGTCACCAAGGGCGCGCTGTACCACTACTTCGCGGCCAAAGAGGACTTGCTCTACGAGATCTACCGGGGCCTGCTCGACCAGCAACTCGCGGACCTGCACCGGATCACAACGGAGGAACCGGACCCGTCCCGCGCGCTCCGAGCGGTCATCAATGATCTTGTCGTCACGACGAGCAGATACCGCCGCGAGGTCACCGTCTTCGGCCGTGAGAGCGCGCGGCTGTCCCCTGAGCGGTGGCACGCCCTCCAGCAAGACTGGCGGCGTTACCAGGACGTGGTCCGCGGGCTCATCCGCGACGCTCAGCAGAACGGCATGTTCAGCGCCGGCGCCAGCGCAGAAGTGGTGTCGTGGATGATCTTCGGGTTCACGACCAGCCTGCCGAGCTGGTACCGGCCGGACGGCCCCAAATCACCGTTCGAGATCGCCGATGAGGCCAGCGAGTTCGTCCTCGCGGCGCTCCGTCCGGACGTCCCGGACACCACCGAAGGGATACCTGCCTCATGAGTCACCTTGCTGACCTGGTCGCCGTCGTGACAGGAGCCGCCCGCGGGATCGGCGCGGCCACCGCCCGCCGGCTCGCCGCGGACGGCGCCGCCGTGGCCGCCATCGACCTGCGTGAGGCGGACACGCAGGAGACGGTCGCGGCGATCGAGCAAGCCGGTGGAACGGCCATCGGGGTCGGGTGTGACGTGGCCGACGCCGGTCAGGTCGAAGCCGCCTTCGCTCGAACCGTGGCCGAACTCGGCGGGCTGGACATCCTGATCAACAACGCCGGGGTCATCCGCGACAACCTGCTGTTCAAGATGACCGAGGACGACTGGGACACCGTCATGAGCGTCCACCTGCGCGGCGCGTTCCTGTGCAGCCGCGAGGCGCAGAAACACATGGTCGTCCAGAAGTCCGGCAAGATCGTCAACCTGAGTTCGACATCGGCTCTGGGCAACCGCGGCCAGGCGAACTACTCGGCGGCCAAGGCCGGCATCCAGGGGTTCACCCGGACCCTGGCGATCGAACTCGGCCCCTTCGGCATCAACGTGAACGCAGTGGCGCCCGGATTCATCGCCACCGCCATGACCGATGCCACCGCACGCCGGATGGGCGTCGAGCCGGAGCAGTTCCGGGAGGCCGCGGCCGCCGCCGTTCCGCTGCGACGCATCGGCGAGCCGGAGGACATCGCCAATGTGATCGCATTTCTGGTGAGCAAGGACGCTTCATTTGTGACCGGACAGACCATCTACGTCGACGGCGGACCCCGCTGAGAGGAGCGGCTCATGGCATTCGCACAGCTTGACGACCTCCGGGCGGCGGCCGGAACTGAGATCGGACACGGGCCATGGATCGAAGTCACCCAGGAGCGCATCGACCGCTTCGCCGAGGCCACCGGCGACTACCAGTGGATCCACGTCGACCCTGAGCGGGCAGCGACCGGGCCGTTCGGCGGCACCGTGGCCCATGGCTACTTGACCCTTTCGCTGATTCCTGCGCTCACGGACGGCATTACTTCAGTCGACGGGGTCACGATGGGCGTCAACTACGGGCTGAACAAGGTTCGCTTCCCGGCACCGGTACCCGTCGGCTCGCGGGTGCGGGCACGTGTTGAGCTGCTGTCGGTGGACGACGTGCCTGGCGGTGTCCAGCTCATCTGCCGCATCACCGTCGAGCGCGACGGCGGCGACAAGCCGGCGTGCGTGGCCGAGACGGTGTCGCGGCTATACCTCTGAAAACGATTGGTCACCTGATCGTTAAGACCCCGACCGAAAACGTGAGGAGCAGCGGCGACGATGAAGGCCTGGCAGATCTCGCGCAACGGTGAGCCGCGGGACGTGATGGCGCTGGTCGATGCTCCCGAGCCGGAGCCGGCGGCGGGCCAGCTGCTGATCCGGGTACGCACGGTCGCCCTCAACTTTCCCGATGTCCTGCTGTGCCGTGGCGAGTACCAGATCCGCCCTCCGCTGCCGTTCATGCCGGGCATCGAACTCTGCGGTGAAGTCGTGTCCGGCCCGGCGAACAGCTTCGCCCCTGGCGACCGGATCATCGGGACGCCAGTCCTCCCCCACGGTGCGCTCGCCGATCTCACCCTCGTCCCGGCCCATCACGCGTTTGCCGCGCCACCCTCGCTGGACGACGCCGCCGCAGCCGCAATGCACATCGCCTACCAGACCGCCTGGTTCGCATTGCACCGCCGAGCCGGCTTGCGAGCGGGCGAGACGTTACTGGTCAACGCCGCCGCCGGCGGGGTCGGCAGTGCCGCCGTCCAGCTCGGCCGGGCCGCAGGAGCACGCGTCATCGCGGTGGTCGGCGGGCCGGACAAGGCCACGGTGGCCACCGATCTCGGAGCGGATGTCGTCATCGATCGCACCGACTCGGACCTCGTCACCACGCTCAAGGCGGTCACTGGCCCGCGCGGTGCGGACGTGGTGTTCGACCCGGTCGGCGGTGCCGGGTTCGCTGCCGCGACCCGCTGCGTCGCCTTCGAAGGTCGCATCGTGGTCGTGGGGTTCGCCTCCGGGACCATCCCGGCCCCGCCCCTGTCCCATGCGCTGGTGAAGAACTACTCGCTGCTCGGCCTGCATTGGGGCCTCTACCGCGATCTCGATCCGCCCGCCGTGGCGGAGGCGCACAAGATCTTGTCCGCGCTCGCCGCTGACGGTGTGGTCACCCCACTGGTCGGCGCGCGTTTGACGTTGGACCAAGCGGCGGACGGCCTGACTCGCCTCGCCGCCGGCGACACTGTCGGCAGATCTGTCGTGGAGGTGGGATGACGTCCGATCCACCGGGCCTCGATCTGCGCCGGCTGCGTGCGTACTTCGACTCGAAGTGTCCCGGTCTGGCCCACGGACCGCTCTCGGCCAGCATCATCGAAGGCGGCCGGTCGAACCTCACCTACGTCGTCAGCGCGGCCAACGGGTCGTGGGTACTGCGGCGCCCACCCCTCGGTCATGTGCTGCCGACCGCGCACAACATGGCGCGGGAGTTTCGGGCCATCAGCGCGCTCGCACCCACGGCCGTCCCCGTCCCTACCCCGATCGCGTTGTGCGAGGACGAGTCCGTGCTGGGCGCGCCCTTCTACGTGATGGAGCGGGTCGACGGCACGGTCTACCGGACCGCCCGGCAGTCCGCGACGCTGACGTCCCAGCAGGCCGGTGCGCTGGCCGAGTCGATGATGCGGGTCCTGGCCGATCTGCACGCTATCGACCCGGCCGCCGTCGGGCTCGCCGATTTCGGCCGGCCATTGGGATTCCTGGAGCGCCAGTTACGCCGCTGGGCCGCCCAGCTGGACGCGTCCCGAAGCCGTCCCATCGCGGACATCGACGAGCTGCAGGGCGAGCTCAGCGAACGCGTCCCGGCTTCTCCGGCGCCCGCGATCGTGCACGGCGACTACCGGCTGGACAACCTGATCGTCGACGCCGACCAGGCTATTGCCGCCGTCGTGGACTGGGAGATGACCACGCTCGGCGACCCGCTGACCGACCTCGGAATCCTGGTCGTTTACTGGGACGGGATGTCGGCGGTGCCCGGCTCGGTCTCAGAGGCGGTGGGCCCTGCGTCCCCGTTCCCTCGGGCGCCAGCGGTCATCGACATGTACGCCCGGCACCGGGACGTGGACCTGGCGGCCCTGCCGTGGTACGTCGCGTTCGGGTACTTCAAGCTCGCCGTCATCACCGAGGGCATCCACTACCGGTACGTCCACGGCCAGACGGTCGGCGCCGGCTTCGAAGGGATCGGCGAGTTCACCGCGAGGCTTGCCGCGCTCGGCCGCACCACGCTTCGGGAGGCATGATGGACTTCGAGTTCGATCAACGTACGCAGGAGCTTCGAGAGCGCCTGCTCGAGTTCATGGCCGAATACGTCTACCCGGCCGAGCCGGTGCACGCCGAGCAACTCGCCGCCGCCGAGCCGTTCACCCAGCCGCCCATCATCGAGGAGCTCAAAGCCGAGGCGCGCCGTCGCGGACTGTGGAACCTCTTCCTGCCTGGGGAGCTCGGTGCCGGCCTGACGACTCTCCAGTACGCACCGCTCGCCGAGATATCCGGCCGCAGCCCGCACATCGCGCCCGAGGTGATGAACTGCTCGGCTCCGGACACCGGCAACATGGAAGTGCTGGCCTTGTTCGGCACGGCCGAGCAGCAGGACCAGTGGCTTCACCCGCTGCTGGCCGGTGAGATCCGCTCGGGCTTCGGCATGACCGAACCTGACGTAGCGTCCTCCGACGCCACGACGATCGCCACGCGTATCGAGCGCAGTAGGGACGAATACGTTGTCACCGGCCGCAAGTGGTGGTGCTCCGGTGCGATGAACCCGCGCGCGAGGGTATTCATCGTCATGGGCAAGACCGACCCGTCGGCCGACCGGCACCGTCAGCAGAGCATGGTGCTGGTGCCGAGGGACGCGCCGGGTGTAACGATTCACCGCAATCTGACCGTCTTCGGGTACGACGACCGGTCGCACGGCGGGCATGCCGAGGTCGACTTCGATCGGGTTCGGGTGCCCGCGAGCAACCTCATCGGCCGCGAAGGCGACGGTTTTGCCATCGCCCAGGCCCGGCTGGGTCCCGGGCGCGTCCACCACTGCATGCGGCTCATCGGCATGGCCGAGCGCGCGCTCGAGCTGATGTGCCGCCGGGCCAACGAGCGTGAGCCGTTCGGCCGGCCGCTCGCCCAACAGGGCGTAATCCGAGAGTGGGTGGCCGAGGCGCGGATCCGCATCGAGCAGGCCCGCCTGCTGGTGCTCAAGACCGCCTGGCTGATGGACACGTACGGGAACAAGGAGGCCATGACCGAGATCCAGGCCATCAAGATCGCCGTGCCGTCGATGGTGGAATGGGTCATCGACAAGGCGATCCAGGTGCACGGCGGCGCGGGGGTGAGCCAGGACTTCCCCCTCGCCGAGTTGTGGACCGCAGCCCGGGTGATCAGGATCGCCGATGGCCCGGACGAGGTGCACAAGGCGTCGCTCGGCGGGCGCGAGCTGCGCCGATTCGACCACTCCGAAATGAAGGAAAGTGCTGATCATGCCTGAAGCAGTCATCGTCGCCACGGCCCGCTCCCCCATCGGGCGCGCGGCCAAAGGATCCCTCGTCGAGATGCGGCCGGACGATTTGACCGCGCAGATCGTCCGGGCGGCTCTGGACAAGGTGCCGCAACTCGACCCCGCGGACATCGACGACTTGATGCTCGGCTGCGGCCTGCCCGGTGGTGAGCAGGGCTTCAACATGGCGCGGGTCGTCGCCGTCATGCTGGGCTACGACCACCTGCCCGGCTGCACCGTCGCGCGGTACTGCGCGTCCAGCCTTCAGACCACCAGGATGGCCTTTCACGCGATCAAGGCCGGCGAGGGCGACGTGTTCATCTCCGCGGGGGTCGAGACGGTCTCGCGGTACGTCAAAGGCAACTCGGACACCTGGCCGGACACCATGAACCCGGTGTTCGACGACGCCAGGGCCCGCACGGCCGCGGCCGCCGAGGGCGATGCGACGTCGTGGCACGACCCGCGCGAGAACGGCAACCTGCCTGACGTCTACATCGCGATGGGCCAAACCGCCGAGAATCTCGCACTGGCCAAAGGTGTGACACGAGAGGAGATGGACGAGTTCGGCGTCCGGTCTCAGAACCTGGCCGAGAAGGCCATCGCGGACGGCTTTTGGGCGCGTGAGATCGTGCCGGTCACCCTGCCGGACGGCCGAGTGATCGAAGCCGACGACGGGCCGCGGCCTGGCACGACGTTGGAGAAGGTGGCCGCGCTGCAGCCGGTTTTCCGGCCGAACGGCCGGGTGACCGCCGGCAACTGCTGCCCGCTCAACGACGGTGCGGCCGCTGTGGTGATCATGTCGGACACGAAGGCTAGGTCTCTCGGCATCACGCCGCTGGCACGGATTGTCTCGACCGGGGTGTCGGCGCTGTCCCCTGAGATCATGGGACTCGGGCCGGTCGAGGCGTCGAATCGGGCGCTGGCGCTGGCCGGGCTGACCACCGACGACATCGACCTGGTGGAGATCAATGAGGCGTTCGCCGCCCAGGTGATCCCGTCTTACCAGGACCTTGGCATCGATCTGGACAGGCTGAATGTCAACGGTGGCTCGATCGCGGTGGGTCACCCCTTTGGCATGACCGGCGCGCGGATCACCACGACCCTGGTGAACTCGTTGCAGTTCCATGACAAAGAACTCGGGCTCGAGACGATGTGCGTCGGCGGCGGGCAGGGTATGGCCATGGTGATCGAGAGGCTGAGCTGATGGCCGAACGGCTGGCCGGCAAGGTGGCGATCGTCACCGGCGGCAGCAGGGGAATCGGGCTGGCCGTTGCGCAGCGCCTGCTGGACGAGGGCGCACACGTGACCGTCACGGCTCGCAAACCCGATGGGCTGTCCGATGCAGTGGCCGAACTCGGCGGTGATGACCGAGTGCTGGGCGTGTCTGGCAAGGCGCATGACCCGCAGCACCAGGTGGACACGGTCGCGCAGGTGATCGACCGCTTCGGCCGGATCGATGTGCTGGTCAACAACGCCGGGACCAGCCCGGTGATGGGCCCGCTGATGGATTTGGAGATGCCGGCCGCAGCAAAGATCTTGGAGATCAACCTGCTCGCCGCGCTCGGCTGGTCCCAGCAGATCTACCGCGCGTGGTGGAAGGACCACGACGGCGCCATCGTCAACATGGCCTCGACCGCGGGCGTCGGGGTTTCGCCCGGCATCGGAATGTACGGCGTCAGCAAGGCCGGCTTGATCAACTTGACCAAACAACTGGCCTTCGAGCTGAGCCCCTCGGTACGGGTTAATGCGGTGGCACCCGCGGTGGTCAAGACTCGGTTCGCCCGCGCGCTGTACGAACACGGTGAGCAGGAGGTCGCCGAGCTTTATCCGCTCAAGCGGCTCGGTGTGCCGGAGGACGTCGCGGCCGCGGTGGCGTACCTGGCCTCGGACGACGCTGCGTGGGTGACGGGGCAGACGATCGTCCTGGACGGCGGCGTCACGATGGCAGCGACCTAAGGTCCGGGCCGCGTGGCCGGCTGGGCCCGGGTCACAACCGAGGATCGACAGGTTCGGATTCAAGGGCGAGCACGGCGAAGACCGCCTGGTGCACCCGCCACAACGGCTCATGTGTGACGAAGCCGGCGAGGGCGTCCAAACCGAGACCGTGCTCACGCAGCGCGAGCTGACGTTTCTTGCCGAGGTGCCGATCGCGCAGCATGTCGAGCGAGCCGGTGTAGTCGGGTCCGTAGATGATGCGGAGATACTCCCGGCCGCGCACCTTGAGTCCGGGTTGCACCTTGCCGCTGGTCAGGTGGGCCGGCTTGACCACAATGCCCTCTCCCCCGCTCCCGGTCAGCTCGAGCCACCAGTCGGCCGCTGCTGCACGCTGATCTGCCGAGGCCAGATCGACGAAGCGGTGCCGGGTAGGCGTGATCAGGTCTCCCCTGAGCTTCGAGAGCTCAGCGAGGTGCCACTCGTGCGGCTCGGTGAGAGCAAGCACCCGACCTTCTGCGGCCAGGATCTGAAACGGCGCCAGGGTGATCCCGCGAAGGCCTTGCGTCGGGCGGTAGTAGGCCGCGTAGGCGTCCCGGAAAGCCGTCGCGTTGCTCAACCGCTGCTGGGTCCGTGCGACCAGGTCGGCGACATCCAGTGCGCGCTCGGCGGCCGTGTCCAACGTCGCAAGCAGCGCGGGCAGGGCTTCTCGTGCCGCGGCTCCGACCGACGCGTACTGGGCCTTGATGAGCTCGATCGCCTTCGCGGACCAGGGCAGCAGCTCGCAGTCGAGCGCGAGCCAGTCCGTCTCGAGGGACTCGAACAACGGCGTGGCGGTTTCTCGCAGCTGGTCGACCAGTTCGCCCGTGGTGTCGAGGATCTGCCGTCCGGTACGGGTGTAGATCGTGCCGGTGGTGCCGTCCGCGACTCCGAACCGCCGCTCGGCTCCTGCCTCGTCCCTGGCTATCACGGCGATGGCGCGCGAGCCCATGTGCTTTTCCTCGCAGACCACGCGGGTGACGCCGGCCGCGGCGTACTCGTCGAAGGCCTGCTCCGGATGCTCCAGAAACCCGTCCAACTTCGAGGCGGCCGCGGGCGACATGGTGGGTGGTAGGTAGATCAGCCACCGCGGATCCACGGCGAACCGGCTCATGATCTCCAGCGCGGCGGCGGCGTTCTCCTCGGGAATCTTCACCTTGCCCGCGTGAGCTCGCTCCAGCCAGCGCGTGCCGGCGACGTCAGAGATCTTCAGGACCGACCGCTCGCGGTCACCGGTAACCGGAGCCAGCGGCCGCACCGGCTCGTACCACTCCTGCTCAGCTTCGACCTGGACGAGCTCGCGCTCGGGGTAGCGCAGGGCGGTCAGAGAACCGCCGAACACGGCGCCCGTGTCGAGGCAGATCGTGTTGTTGACCCATTCGGCCTTGGGTACCGGCGTGTGGCCGTAGACGACCACCGCCTTGCCCCTGTACTCCTCCGCCCACGGATACCGGACCGGCAGCCCATACTCGTCGGTTTCGCCGGTCGTGTCGCCGTACAGCGCGAATGAGCGCACTCGCCCCGACGACCGTCCGTGGTAGGCCTCCTTCAGGCCCGCGTGGGCGACCACGAGCTTGCCGTCGTCGAGCACGTAGTGGCTGATGAGACGGTCCATGAAGGCCAGTGCCGCCGCACGGAAATCCGCCGGCTCCGCGCCGAGCTGAGCGAGCGATTCGGCCAGCCCGTGCGAAACGCTCACCTTGGCACCCTTGAGCGCCCGGACAAGCTTGACCTCGTGGTTACCAGAGACGCAGAGAGCAGTCCCGGCCTGAACCATGCCCATGACCAGCCGGAGGACGCCGGGTGTGTCCGGGCCGCGGTCGACGAGGTCGCCGAGGAAGACGGCGGTGCGGCCCTCGGGATGAGACGCGCCGACGGCAACGTCGCCATCGAGCTCAAGCCGCCAGCCAAGTTCGATCAGCAACTTGCGCAGCTCGAGGGCGCAGCCGTGGACGTCACCGATGACGTCGAACGGTCCGTGCAGGTCGGTGCGGTCGTTCCAGGGCCGCTCGCGGGATACCTGTGCCGCCTCGACCTGGTCGACTCCGCGCAGCACGTGGACCCGCCGGAAGCCCTCCTTCTTGAGCCGGCCGAGTGAGCGCTTGAGGTCGCGATGCTGCCGCGAGACGACGTGCCTACCGAACTCGCGGTCCGGGCGCTCGCGGTTGCGCTCGACGGCGACCGACTCGGGCACGTCGATGACGATGGCGTCCACCAGTACGTCGTGGCTGCGGGCGAGCTTGATGAGAGAGGCTCTTGAAGCCTGTTGCACGTTCGTGGCATCAACGACCGTCAACAATCCGCGCCGCAGGCGCGTGCCGGCGATGTAGTGCAGCACGTCGAATGCGTCCGCCGTTGCGGACTGATCGTTTTCGTCGTCGGCAACCAACCCCCGGCAGGAGTCACTGGAGATGACCTCGGTCGGCTTGAAGTGCTTGCGCGCGAAGGTCGATTTTCCGCTACCGGAGACGCCGACGAGCACCACCAGCCCCATCGACGGGACGGTGATCTGCACCGGCTCGACCACGTCATGCGTCACGGCTGAACACCGCCATCTGGGTAGGCGTGCCGACGGCCTCGTCGATGTCGCCTATGCCGCGGCGCTCGACGGTGTATCCGTACGTCGCGGCGACCCTGTCCGACCAGTCGGCGAACTGGGCGCGTTCCCACTCGAATCGGTGGTCTGGGTGACGCCTGCCGACGACGTTTTCGTAGTTGACGTTGTACTCGCTGTTGGGCGTGGTGACGATGACCGCATCTGGCTTCGCCACGCCGAAGACAACCCGCTCAAGGGCAGCCAGCCGCGGCGGGTCGACGTGCTCCATGACCTCCATCAGCACCGCCGCGTCGAAGCCGGCAAGGCGGTCGTCCTCGTACGTGAGGGCTCCTTGGAACAGCGTCACGCGGCTGGACTGACGCTCACTCATCCGCTCAATGCGCAGCCGGCGCGCCGCGTACTGGAGGGAACGCACGGACACGTCCACACCCGCGATCCGGCGGAATGCCGGCGTCTTCACGAGCCGATCGAGGAACTGCCCGGAGCCGCAGCCCAGGTCGATGACTGACTCGGCGCCGATCTCGAGGAGCACTTGGATGACCGCGTCGTGTCGCTGAGCGTTGAGCGGGACGCGCTGCTCCTCCGGCCAAAGGAGTTCCTCGTCCTCGGCGGGTTCGACAGCGTCTTCGACCTCGTCGCCGAGTTCGGCCAAACGTGCGAGAGCCACGCTGATCAGACGGCCACGTCGGCCAAGGTAGCGGCGGGTAATCAGGGTCCGGTCCGGGTGGGTGGCGAGCCAGCCCTCGCCCGAGCGGATCAGCTTGTCGATCTCGTCCAGCCCCTGCCAGTAGTGCTTGGACTCGTCGAGGACGGGCAGTAGGACGTGCAGCTGGTTCAGGGCGTCAGCCAGGCGGATCGTGCCGGTCAGGTTGAGCCGGACGTACCTGGAATCGCCCCATTCGGGAAAGCTGCCGTCAAGTGCGATCGGCGTCGCGTCCACTGTCCAGCCCAGTGGCTCGAACAGCCGGTGTGCGACGTCCGGCCCACCGCGGCACGGCAGAACGGGGATGGCGATCTCCAACGGGATGGCTGCATCCGCGAGTTCCTGACGTGCGGCGCACCGTCCGCTGCGGGCCGTGCTGAACACGTCGGCTAGTGCGACGCCCATCAGTGACGAGGCGGCGTACGAGCGGTCGTTGACGTACTGCGCGAGGCTGAAGTCCGCGGAGTTGCGGGCCCGCGACCGCGCCAGTTTTACCGGGTCGATCTCGAGGACGAGCGCCGCTGTGCAGCGGTCGTCGGTCGCCTCCGGGTAGAAGACCGTCGCAACGCCGAACGACTGTTTGAACTCCTGGACCCGGTCCGGATGTTTGTGCAGGAGATACCCGAGGTCGGTCGCCGGGTAATGGGTCGTCGAGACGGTCAGGAACACGCGCCCAGTCTGCCCGAGGGCCGCAATCGGTTTTCTGCGGTCCACAGGGAATCGCTACCGTGCGGCGATACCGAGCGAAGCTAGGCCGCCACCTCGAACAAGCTGGACGCATCGCCCACTCGGTAATTCGAGTATGCGGACGTTTCAATGGAGACCTTGCCCGCCACGACACTCATCGGGATAAGGAACAGACGGCCTTCGCCACTGACGATGAAGAAGAAGTCGAGTTCATCGGGATCGTATGGGACAAGGCCGCCCTCCTTCTCGGCCGAGTATGGTCGGTGGCCGACCGCCACAAGGTACCCGCCGGCACACGATCGTTGCGTGCTGCTCTTGACCTGGATTCGGTTGACAACACCGGCGAATGTCGCGAGGAAATCGTACGAACGCGGTTCCGTCGGTGCGCCACGGGCACCCCGCGGAAAGTGAACCACGCGATGGCAATGGATTCGGCCGCGACTCGAAGCTTGTTCATCATCGGACGCAGGCGATGTACCTCGGACGGCAGGGGGCATTCGGTGGTGGCTGAAGATGCGCTGTGTCTAGGCCCAACCGGAGGGCGTGGCCCTTGACCCGCGCGCGCGACTCGCCCCGGTCGGTCAGGCCGAGCTGAACCAACACGTCGGTCCATGTACTGGCGCCGTTTACGGCCTGCCGGAGATCTGCATCAGACCATGCGCGCTGATGCGTGAAATGCGTCGTATCGAGACCGAGCCGCTCAACATGCCGCTTGACGGACCGCAGCATGCCGGCGGATGTGGCCTTCAAACCGAGCTCTCGGCACACTCCTCGCCAGGACTTCGCGTTTGCCACAGCGAAGACCAGCTGCTCGTCAGTCCAGCCGCGCGTGTCCATATCCGAACACTAGTGCGAGCCGCCGACAACTCTAACGATCAATGAAGTCGGGCCGGCGAGATTTGAACTCGCGATCTCCACACCCCCAGTGTGGCGCCTTAACCAAGCTAGGCCACGGCCCGTCCAGGGTCGCCCCTGAACCGCCGAAAGCGTACCTCAGCCCGACT
>DASUUH010000029.1:0-4041 GCA_036374175.1 Jiangellaceae bacterium
GGCCGGGGCCTGCCGCTGCGGCCCGGCCTGGTCATCGCCATCGAACCCTGGTTCATGGCCGGCACCAGCTCGATCTACACCGACCCGGACGGATGGACGTTGCGAAGCGCCGACGGGTCACGCGGTGCCCACGCGGAACACACCGTTGCGATCACAGCGGACGGCCCGCTGGTGCTCACCGAGCGCCCAACGCCCACCTGATCAGCCAGTACCGGACCCGCGTCCTGCTCCTCACGGGCCCGTTCCTCACCTGATCGTCGCTTGTTCACCTGATCATCGCCGCAAAGGCGATCAGGTGACGAACTGACTCGCAGTCGTGCCGACTTCTCATCTGATCGTTTCCGGTGTCACATCGGGCTGACGATCAGATGTGAAACCAGGTGCAGGACGTGCCACTTGTCCACCTGATCGTTCTTTGACCCGGCGATCAGATGGACAAGCCGCGATCAGGTGACGATCCGGCGCTTGATTTCCTGCGCGGTGGCGCGCACCCGTACCCTATAGACCATGGCGCGCAACAAGCAGGATGACGGTGCCCCGAAGAAGAAGGGGCGCATCGCACAGATCAAGCAGACGTACCGCATGGCCAAGCGGTCCGATCCCCGAATCGGATGGCTGAGCCTCGGCCTCATCCTGCTCGTGCTGGCCGCCTTCATCGGCCTCGGATTCCTCATCGGGCCGCTGTGGACATGGGCGATCATCGCCCTGCCGTCGGCGCTGCTAGCAGGCGCGATCCTGTTCGGGCGGCGGGCCGAACGGGCCGCGTACGCCCAGATCGAAGGCGAGCCGGGCGCTGCGACGGCCGCGCTCGGGACGCTGCGGCGCGGCTGGGACACCACGACGGCGGTCGCCATCAACAAGCAGCAGGACGTCGTCCACCGCGCCGTCGGCAAGGCGGGCATCGTCCTGGTCGGCGAAGGCTCGTCGCACGCCAGGCTCACGAATCTGCTGGCCCAGGAACGCCGCCGCCATGAGCGGATCTCCCCGGAAACCCCGGTCCACGAGATCATCGTCGGCCGCGGCGAAGGCCAGGTCCCGCTGCCCAAGCTGGCCAAGCACGTCGGCAAGCTTCCGAAGAAGCTGCGCGGCGCCGAGCTCACCGAACTGCGTTCCCGGCTGCGCGCCCTGCGCACCTCGTCCGTCCCGATGCCGAAGGGGCCGCTGCCGAAGGGCATGAAGCTGCCGCAGGGCCAGATGCCCCAGCAACAGCGCTGATCATGTTCTAGATCATGAAGCTGAACTGGTCGTTTCTGTGTGAATCGCCTTCATGATCATGGAGACGCTTGACGAGCACGTGGGCCATTGACGACGACCGTCCCCGTCGCCACCTCGTGCAGCCCGCGACCATTGCCGTCCAGCACCAGCGGCGGTATGACGAGCGCGATCAGCGCCGTCCGCAGTCCACCTCTGAGCAATCCGACCGGTCGGCGGTCCAGGCGGATCACCCGCAGCTTCAGCCAGTGCTGCCCGATGCTCGCGCCGGTCAGGGCTGTCGACAGCGACACGGTGACGAACCAGTACAGCAGCGGCAGCCACGCGACAAAGCCGCCCCACGGCGGAAGGCCGACGGTGAGAATGACGAGGATATTGGCGATCATCCAGTCGACGAACAGCGCGACGAACCGCCGTCCCCACCCCGCACGCGATCCGGGCCCGGACGCAGGTAGGCCAAACGCCCGGGCGTTCACATCCGAATTGCCGTTCGTCACCGGCTCAGGCTATCGGGCGCGCGCTTCACAAGCGGACTAGGCTTGACCCCAGCGGGCGTAACGCAGCCGAAACATTTGAGACATGGCCGGGAAACCATGCGCCCATAACGTCCAATTCAACCGCATGCACATACCCAGGCCAGTAGCCCAAGGGAGGCTGGATGTTCAGCAACGCCGACGAACTCCTCGCGTTCGTCAAGAAGGAGGGCGTCGAGTTCATCGACGTGCGATTCTGCGATCTTCCCGGCATCATGCAGCACTTCACCGTGCCGGCATCGACAGTCGACGCCGAATCGATCGCCACCGGGCTGATGTTCGACGGCTCGTCGATCCGCGGTTTCCAGCAGATCCATGAGTCGGACATGAAGCTCATCGCCGACCCGTCTACCGCATATCTGGACCAGTTCCGGACGCACAAGACGTTGGTCGTGAACTTCTCGATCGTCGACCCTTTCACCGACGAGCCGTACAGCCGCGACCCGCGCAACATCGCCGCCAAGGCCGAGGCGTACCTCAAGAGCACCGGCATCGGCGACACCGCGTACTTCGGTCCGGAGGCCGAGTTCTACATCTTCGACGACGTCAGGTTCCAGACCAGCGAGAGTTCTGGCTACTACTTCCTCGACTCGGTCGAGGCGGCATGGAACACCGGCCGCGAGGAGGACGGTGGCAACCTGGGCTACAAGCCGCGGTACAAGGGCGGGTACTTCCCGGTGCCGCCGATGGACCACCTCACCGACCTGCGCTCGCAGATGCTGGTCAACCTCATGAACGCCGGCATCGAAGTCGAGATGCAGCACCACGAGGTCGGGACGGCCGGTCAGGGTGAGATCGACATCCGGTTCGACACGCTGCTGGCCCAGGCCGACAACCTGATGAAGTACAAGTACATCGTCAAGAACACCGCGCTCGAGGCCGGCAAGTCGGTTACGTTCATGCCCAAGCCATTGTTCAACGACAACGGCTCGGGCATGCACTGCCACCAGAGCATCTGGAAGGATGGCCAGCCGCTGTTCTATGACGAGCTCGGCTATGCCGGCCTGTCCGACACCGCCCGCTGGTATATCGGCGGCCTGCTCAGGCACGCGCCGTCGCTGCTGGCGTTCACCAACCCGACGGTCAACTCGTACCACCGGCTCGTACCCGGCTTCGAGGCGCCGATCAACCTCGTGTACAGCCAGCGGAATCGCTCGGCCTGCATCCGGATCCCGATCACTGGCACCAACCCGAAGGCCAAGCGCATCGAGTTCCGGGTACCGGACCCGTCCTGCAACCCATACATCGCGTTCTCGGCGATGCTGATGGCCGGCCTGGACGGCATCCAGAACAAGATCGAGCCTCCGGAGCCGATCGACAAGGACCTGTACGAGCTGCCGCCCGAGGAGCACGCCGCCGTCGAGCAGGTTCCGACCTCGCTGCCCGCCGTGCTCAACTCGCTGGAGAAGGACCACGAGTTCCTTCTCGCCGGCAACGTGTTCACCCCGGACCTGATCGAGACGTGGGTCGAGTGGAAGCGGGAGAACGAGGTTCTTCCAGTTCAGCTGCGTCCCCACCCGCACGAGTTCGAGCTCTACTACGACATCTGATCCTTCAGACGTCTGCCGTAACCCCCGGGTCCATCAGTGGACCCGGGGGTTTCGCGTTTCGCGCTGCGACTACGCCCTCGCCTTAGGTACGGCGTCGATCAGCCATTCCGAGGCGGTCTCGATGCGTGGGGTGTCGTCCAGCGGCCAAGCGACAACCGCAGCGCTCCGAGCGCCCGGCTGTTGTCCAGCCCCATCGCGGTCGTTCAGACCGGGACGGGTTGTCGCCGAGTTCCCGGTGCTGCTGGTGCTCGTGATCGGTAGGTGTGTCCGGTGGGAGTAGTGGTCTCAACGATGTGGCCATCCGGGTCGATAAGTTTGATGGCCCAGCCCGGCATCTGTCGGACGTAGTTGCCCCGCTCGCAGACACCGCGTCCGTTGATCGACGTCGTCGGTCCGCCGGCCGCGTGTGGCGCGATGTGGTCGAGGTGCCGGATAGGGGCGTCGCAGTAGGGGTCGCGGCACTGTTGGTCGCGGTAGACGAGGAGCTTGGCGAGTATGCCGTCGAAGCGGCGGCGGCGTGGGTCGCAGTCGATGATGATGCCGGTGACCGGGTCGGTGAACAGGCGCCGGATCCACACCCGCGCGCGGGAGCTCTCGTCGGCGCCGGCAGGGGCGGTGGTGCGCTCGTAACCGGCGACCGACCAGCCACCCGTGGCGGGCAGTGTGCCGACTGGACCCGGTTCAGCGGCCCCGACCTCCCGGATGCCAGCGGCGACACGCTCCGCACCGGGTGCCTCGGCGGCCTT
>DASUUH010000030.1:0-7143 GCA_036374175.1 Jiangellaceae bacterium
GGGGAAACCAGCACCGCGGGCGCTAAGCGTGAGCCGGTGTCGCCAATCTTTGGAACACCACGGCCGCAGCAACAGTGACCGCCGCCAACCAGCCAATCGCAAGAACGAGCCCGCCAGTCTCATCGAATGTGCCCGTGAAGGCGCCGTCGAGTAGGACTCGGGTCGCTCCATGAATCGGCATGAAGCCCGCCCAGGCCGGCGGTGCAGCGTCGAACATCGGGTTCTGGGCGATCCCCCCGTCGATGAACGGCAGCAGGATCATCAGATAAAGGCCACCCAGGCGGCCGACGAGCGGGCCGATCAGCACGCCCAACATGGCGTAGGTGGACGCGGCAAGCACGGTGCCGAGGGTGAAGACGCTCCAGTTGCGCGGCTGGAAGCCGAACGCCGTAACCGCCAGCGACACAGCCGTGGTAAGCAGCGTGGCGAACGCGACAATGCCGAGCCGGGCCCCGAGCACCTCGCGAGCCTGGAACCCGGCGAGCACCAATCGGCGATCACCCTGCACCGATCCGGTCACGACGAACAATCCCGCCAGCCCGGCCAGGAAGGCCACGGTGATGGCGACCATGATCGCTCCATGGACGTCCGACATCGGCAGCACCTGTGTCACCCGCGCCCCGCCGTCCGCCACCTCGACCGGCACCGGATCGTCAGGGGTCGTCGCCATCGAGACGGTGATGAAGTACACCGGTAGGCCGACGAGCAGCACCCACAGCACCACGTTCCGCCGGTACTCGCGGAAGCCGTAGCGCAGCCCGGCCCGAAGCCGCGCAAGCGAGCCAGGCCGGGCGTCGCGGTTCACGCGGGCCGGTCGGGTGGTGATCACCAACGCCGCGACCGCGACTGCCGTGCCGAACGCAGCCCACGCCAGTGAGATACCTAAGTCACCGAGTGGCCCGGCGTGGCCGGAGGCTACGTCTGTGATCACCTGGTTGGGAAAGTGCAGCGGCAAGACCCGCAGCGCCGGTGAATCGACGCCCATCGCGGGGCTGAGGAACACGTTGAAGATCCAGAAGAAGACGATCAGCAGCGAGCCGTTCATCTCCGAACGCACCAGCGCTCCGACGGTCATGCCGACGGCGAGAAAGATCACCGCAAACAGCACGGTTGCGCCTACCGCACGCGGTGCGTCAGCCAAGCCGGTCCGCGCGGCCAAGGCCACCAGGGCCCCTGCGGCTGCCGCTGTCGCCAGGATCACGGCCGAGTAGGTGCGAGCCAGAACCACGCGCACGGTGCCGGCGGCCGTGGCGGCGAGCCGGCGGTCCGGCTCGCGGGAGCCAGAAATGTGGAAGAAGCCCGCGATCCCTGCCAGGACGGCCGCCGCCCAGCCCGCGCTTGCCGCCTCGATGGCACCGCGTTCTCCGCCACTACCCAGCGCGGCGGAAAAATCGGCCAACGCACCGGCCGTGAGCGTTACGAAGATGACAGGGACGAGAACCAGCAGCACCAGGTTTAGCGGCCGGCGCGCGTACTCCTGCAACCCGCGCAGCGTGAGTGTCGCGGTCATCGCGGTAGCGCCTTTCCATCGCGGAGGTCGTAGATGCGGTCGAACCGCTCCTCGTCAGTGATGAAGTGGCTGATGATCAGCAAGCCCCGGCCACTGTCGCGCCGCTGCCTGGCAAGCTCCCAGAACCGCTGGTAGGTGTCCCAGTCGAAGCCGGCGTACGGCTCGTCCAGCAAGAGAAGTTCCGGATCGGGCAGCAACGCCAGGCCGAGGTTGAGCTTGGCGCGGGTGCCGCCGGACAGTTCTTCCACGCGAGCATCGGCCCACTGACCGAACCCGAGTGCGTCGTAGATGGCCGCGCTCGCCAAACCCACGTCGGCAGCGGGCATGCCGTACCCACGGCCGAAAAGCGCAAAATGCTCGTCGCAGGTCAGCCGGGCATACAGAATCGGCTCCTGCGGACAGTAGCCCACCTTTCCGGACAGCTGGATTGAGCCACCGTCACGACTGAGAGCGCCGACGATGATCTTCATAAGTGTGCTCTTGCCCGCACCGTTCTCACCGACCAGGCCCACCACCTCACCCGGGTACATCACGATGTCAGCGCCGCGAAGCACCGCCAGCGAGCGGCGCCGCGGCCACACGCCCCGCCGGTAGGTCTTGGTCACCCCGCGAGCCTCAAGCACGGTGGTATCGGTGCGCAGATCCTTCAACACGGCGGTCTCCGATCGTGCGTGAGTTGGCAAGACACCTCCACTATTACCCCCTAGGGGTATATGAACATAGGTCAAAGGTCCCCTGGCGCGATGACAAACGGCTCGCGTTCACCGGTCATCGCGCTGTGCGCACGAGTCCTTCACACGGCGTTCACACCACCGCCCGACGCTGCACGAATGACGGAGTTCGATGTTGTCTACGTGACCACCGACATGTGCCACTTCTGTGAACGGGGGCGCGCGGTGCTCGCCAACCTTGCTGATCGCTATCCCTTGCGGGTCCGCGACGTCGAGCTTGCGTCACCGGAAGGTTTTGCGGCCGCCAGCAAGTGGCAGGTGCCGTACCCGCCGATCCTGCTCGTCGACGGTGAACTGGCCGGATACGGCCGGCTGTCAGAGCGCAGCCTGGACCGGTTCTTTGCCGATCGGACCGTCGCCGTCACTGGCGGTCGGCCATGAGTGAGGTCTTCCTCGGGGGTTCGCTGGCCGCTGCCTTCTTTGCTGGAGCGGTGGCGCTTTTCGCTCCGTGCTGCATCACCGTGTTGTTTCCGGCGTACCTCGCCGCCGCCGTGAGGAACCGGCGCTGGCGGCTTGTCCCGCTCACCTTCGTGTTCGCCACCGGCCTGGCCGTGGTTCTCGTTCCGATCACGCTCGGCGTGGGAGTGCTGACCGACGCGCTGCTGAGGTACCACTCGGCCGTCTATGCCCTTGGTGGCCTGCTCATGCTCGGACTGGCCGCCGTGGTCGTGCTGGGCCTGCACTGGGCACTGCCGATGTTCAAGAGCGCCCCCGACCTGCAGCGCACCGACTCCGGCGGGGTGTTCGCCCTCGGCGTCTTCTCCGGCGCTGCGAGCGCGTGCTGCGCTCCGGTGCTCGCCGGTGTGGTCACCCTGTCGGCTGTGACGCCAGGCGCCGGCGGTTCGATCGCCATCGGACTGGCCTACACATTCGGAATGGTGTTTCCTCTCGTGATCATCACCGCACTGTGGGACCGGCTCGGCGGTCGCGATGTCAAGATCTTCCGCGGCCGGCCGGTGAACTACCGGCTCGCCGGTCGCCAGGTTCACACCACGACACTCGATCTCGGCGTGGCCGCGATGTTCGCCGCGATGGGCGTCCTCCTGCTCATCGTGGCGGCCGCTGGCGCCAGCCTGGCGCCGACGTTCCAGGTCGGCATCGGCCTGACGATCACGAACTGGTTCGAACAAATCGTCGCCTTCCTTGATCCGATCCCGAACGTGGTGATCGGGCTGGGCCTCATCGCCCTGGCTGCGACGGCGCTGGTGCTATCGGCCCGGCGGCCGCGGACGGCTAGCCCGCAAGAAGCGCACGTCCACACTCCAGGAGACAGCTGCCATGACTAAGAAACGACCAGCCAAACGGCGCGGACAACGCCTCCAGTGGGTGGCATTCTTCGCCCCAGCGCTCGCCATCGCCGGAATCATCATCGCGGCGGGTGCGCTGAGCGGCTCCGACGACGAGCCCACAACTGCTGCCGACGCTGCGCCGGACTTCACCCTCACAGATACCGAAGGTGACACCGTCCAGCTCGCGGAGGTCCTCGAGGAGCGCGACGCCCTGCTCTATTTCTCGATGGGCGTCGGCTGCGACGGCTGCTTCCTACAGATTCCCGAGATCGCGGCGGAGCTGAAGACCCGCGACATCGAGTTCTTGCCCATCATGGTCGACCGCGCGGACTGGCTTGCGGCCGAGGCCGAGCGGCTGCAAGTCGGCATGCCGATAGTGGTGGATCCGGACCGAAGTGTCTCCGAGGCATACGACATGGTCGGCCAGCACGGCCACGGCGACCGGCCGAGCCACAGCTTCGCCCTCGTCCGCCAAAGCGGTGAGCTGGCGTGGGTGCGTCACTACGTCGAGATGTTCGTCCCGTCCGAACAGTTCTTCGCCGAGATGCCGGGGTGAGCGCAGATGTGCACAGCGTCGGCTCGAAGTCTTCACGGGATCTCCACATCGGCCGGCCACCATCGAGGCATCGATGCAAGGAGGAATCATGAACAAGCGTGCGATTGCGCTGGCGGCGGTAGCTGCGGGAGTTCTGATCACGAGTGCTGCGGCGGCACAGGCGCAGACGGACGACACCGAGCCGTGGACGCAGATGGATCGGATGCACAACTCCGAACAAATGCGTGAGTGGCGCGACCAGATGCCCGACGAGGCGCGGGAGGTCTGCGACGAGATGCACGCGGAGATGGAGTCTCACATGGGTGACATGGGCCAGATGATGGGCCAGATGCACCGCGGCGGCGGCGCCGGTCCGATGCATGGATGGGGCGACTGATTGATGCCACGCAGGCTTGAGCGGTGGCACATCGTGCTGGCCGCGGGCGTCGCGATGGTTCTCGCCATCGCGGCAATCGCGGTCGTCACAATGCGCTCTGCCCCGTCGCGCGTCGTCGCGTCCGGCGATGCAGTCGTAGTGGCTGCTGAAGACGAGCGGCGGGCTCCCGACGCCGTAGTCGTCGAGGTGACCCTCAGAGCTGCGCCAACCACCGTCCGCATCGGCGATCGAGACGTGGACACCTGGGCGTTCAACGACCAGGTGCCCGGCCCCGAACTGCGCCTGAAGGCCGGTGACGTGCTGCGCGCTCGCGTGGAGAACAGGCTGGCGGACCCGCTTACGATCCACTGGCACGGCATCGACCTGCGGGCCGACATGGACGGCGTACCTGAGGTCTCCCAGGAACCCATCGCGCCTGGCGAAGACTTCACCTACGAGTTCGCCGTCCCGAATGCCGGCACGTACTTCTACCACTCCCATGTCGGCGTACAGCTCGACAGGGGCCTGTACGGACCCCTGATCGTCGATGACCCGGCTGAAGAACTGGACTACGACCGCGAGGTCACTGTGCTGCTCGACGACTGGCTCGACGGGCTCGGCCGAACGCCGGACGACACGTTGTCCGAGCTACAGCGAAGCGCTGGACACGGCATGCACGGTGATCACGGTTCGATGGGACCGACCGCTGACAGCCCACTCGGCAGTGACACCGGCGACGTGGACTACCCCTACTTCCTCGCAAACGGCCGGATGCCGGACGATCCGCCGGAGGTCGCGGTCACGACGGGTGAACGGGTCCGGCTGCGAGTGATCAATGCGGCGTCCGACACGGCATTCCGGGTGGCTCTTGGCGGAGCCGAGCTGACCATCACCCACACCGACGGCCGGCCGGTGCTCCCGGTCGAGACCGACGCCGTACTTCTCGGCATGGGTGAGCGGTACGACGCGCTGGTGACCATCACTGACTCAGGCGTCCTACCTTTGGTCGCAAGTGCCGAGGGCAAGGACGGCCAGGCGCTCGCGGTGCTGAGATCGGGACAAGGGCGGCTGGAAGCCGCTGATCTGCAGCCAGCCGAACTGTCCGGCCGGCTGCTGGCGCTCGACCAGCTCGAAGCTTCGCCCGCCGTCGATCTCGGCGGCGGCGAGCCCGATCGGACCTACCAAGTGCCCCTGACCGGCGGCATGCACGGCTACGAATGGGGCGTCGAGGGTGAGCACGTCGATGGCGTCACGATGCCGGTCCGCGAGGGCGAGCGGGTGCGGCTGATCCTCGAGAACGACACGATGATGTGGCACCCGATGCACCTGCACGGCCAGCCGTTCCAGGTCCAGGTCGCCAGCGGCCAGGGGCCGGTCAAAGACACCGTCAACGTCGCCCCGTTCGAACAGGTGACAATCGACTTCGTCGCCGACAACCCGGGCACGTGGATGCTCCACTGCCACAACATCTACCACGCCGAGACCGGCATGCACACGTTGATCAATTACGTCGAGTGAGCGCCCGCGAAAGGAGTGTGCGAATCCCTCGGTCATCCGGGGCCGCCAGGGCGTGCCGCTGCGCCTCACCTTTGATCGCCGAGAGGCCGGCGACTGCTCGGCGCGAGTGGTGTTCCCTGACCTCGGGGTGAGCACGGCGCTACCGGCGTTCGGCAAGACTGTGGTGGAGCTCTTACCGGAGCGGACCGGCGAGTTCGGCTTTGCCTGCGGGATGAAACATGCTGCACGGCACGCTGGTCGTCGAGGCGGACGGCGCTGGCGACGGGGCGGCCCTGGTGCCGGAGCCGGCCGGCCGCACCAACGAGATGCCCCCCGCTGGTAAGACGCCGATGCTCGCCGCCGTTGATCGCTCGCCGGCTGGCATCATCGCCGTTGCCGAGACGGTCAAGGAGGACTCCGTCGCCGCGATCGCCGCACTCCAGCGGCCGGGGCTCGAGGTCGTGATGATCACCGGTGACAACCGGCGCACCGCTGCGGCGATCGCCGGCCAGGTCGGAATTGCCCGCGTGCTCGCCGAAGTCCTTCCTGAAGATAAGGCACTGCAAGTCCGCCGACTCCAAGACGAGGGCAACCTCGTCGCCATGGTCGGCGACGGCATCAACGACGCCCCTGCGCTCGCGCAGTCGGACGTCGGCATGGCGATCGGCACGGGGACCGACATCGCCGTCGAGGCGGGCGACGTGGTGCTCATGCGCGGCGACCTGCGCAGCGCGGCGCATGCGATCGAGCTGTCCCGCCGGACAATGCGGACGACCAAGCAGAACCTGTTCTGGGCGTTCATCTACAACGTGGTGGGCATTCCCATCGCGGCGGGCATACTCTATCCCGCGTTCGGACTGTTGCTCAGTCCGATTCTGGCCAGCGCGGCGATGGCGTTCAGCTCGGTGAGCGTCGTGACGAACTCGCTGCGGTTGCGCGGCGCGCGCATCGCGTGAGCAACCCACTGACAGGAGACCGCGGAATGGCGGAGCCGAAGATGACGCGCGCGACGGCGTCGCGCGGAAAGGCGGACGACCAGCGATCGGCGGTGGTGGCGACCGGGCACGCCGCGGGGTGTGGGTGCGCGGTGCATGACGCCGACGGTCGCAAGGCGGTCGGCGTCGATCCCGATGCGAAGACACGCAACCTCAAGCGGCTGCGCCGCATCGAGGGCCAGGTCCGCGGGCTGCAGAAGATGGTGGACG